>JAKFDK010000040.1:0-188215 GCA_036676195.1 Clostridia bacterium
TACAAGGTCGGGGACGGCCGAACACCCGTTCATCGGCCACCGCGGTCCCCATCATTCCTTGAAGCGCGCTGCCTCATCTGAACCGCCGGTAGCGTTGCCGGCGCTGTAGGAGTGTGCACCGGTCCCGGCGAGCTTCCCGCCATCGACGATGAGGTACTCCTCTCGGATGGGGCGCTCCTCGAACCAGCACTCCAAGATCTCACGCACGCCGGCCGCGTAGCGAGCCTGGGCCGACAGCGACGACCCGGAGATGTGTGGGGTCATGCCGTGGTGGGGCTGGATACCTCGGCCGAGATGCTGGACATTCTCCGTCGCCGCCTGCAGACGTTGCCGGCGGCGGTGCAGGAGCGAGTCCGGCTCTGCCAGGGCGACGCCACCTCGTGCGTGCTGGAGGAGAAGTTTGACCTGATGATTCTGCCGGCTTTTTCGATCAGCCTCTTCCATAATCGGCAGCAACGCCTCCAATTGCTCCAGTGGGTCAGCAGCCACCTCCGGGATGGCGGCACCTTTGCCTTTGACTTTATTCACTACAGTGCGGACAACTGCCAGGCTCTGGATGGTCAGGTGAATGCGGCCGAGTTCCCGGCGCCGGATGGCCGGGTGGCCAGCAGCTACGGTGCCCGGTTCTCGACTGATCGGCAGTCTGTTACCTGGAACTTTTACACCCAGTTGATCCGGCCGGACGGGGAGCGGCGGCACTATCTGAGCGCCAGTCAACTGGCCTGCATCCATGCCGATGAAATGGCCGAACTCCTGACGGCAGCCGGGCTGGAGGTAACCGCCCGGCAGCGGGCCGCGCTGCCGATGGGGAACACCACGGCTGAGCGCTGCTTCTGGCGCTGCACCCGCCGTGAGCGGGCGGCGTACTCACTCTGGCACCCATACCTGCCGATGAACCACATGGAAGAAACCGTCACCGTGCTGGTCAGGGGTGAGGGCAGCCGGGTCTGGGACCGGGAGGGCAAGGAATACATTGATGCCTCAGGTGGGCTCTGGAGTACCCAGTGCGGGCAGGGGCGCACCGAAATTATCGACGCCGTGGCGGAGCAGATGCGCCGCCTTTCCTACGGTACCCTGTTCGCCGGCCGCAGCAATGAACCGGCCATGGAGCTGGCCCGTACACTGGTGGAACTGGCGCCGGCGCCGCTCAGCCGGGTATACCTGACCGGCTCCGGTTCGGAGTCAGTGGAACTGGCCATCAAGCTCAGCCGGCTCTATTTCTGGCTGCAGGGGCAGCCGGAGCGGCACCGGGTGTTGTTCCTGGATCAGTCTTACCACGGCAGCTTCTTCGGTAGCATGGGGGTCACGGCCCTGTTCGACCGTAAGGAGCGATTCGCTCCCCTGCTGCCCGGGCTGGATGCCGTACCGGCCCCTCACCCGGCCCACGTGCCGCCCGGCATGTCGTTCGATGAGTACGCGCTGCAGTGTGCGGCGGAACTGGAGCGGCGCATCGAGTCGGGAACGGTGGCTGCCTTCCTGATGGAGCCGGTCCTGGGGTCGGCCGGTGTGGTGGTTTTGCCGGCCGTTTACCTGGCACGGGTACAGCAGATTTGCCGGCAACATGGCGTTTTGCTCGTCCTGGACGAGGTGGCCACCGGTTTTGGCCGTACCGGGCGCTGGTTTGCCGCCGAGCATCAGGGTCTGCGCCCTGATCTGATGCTCCTGTCCAAGGGCATTAACAGCGGGTATTTGCCGCTGGGGGCGGTGCTTTTCAGTGCGGAAATCGCCCGGGTGCTCCTGGACAACCAGTCTGGCATTGGACATGGCTCCAGCCACAACGGCAACCCGGCCTGCTGTGCAGCGGCCCTGGCTGCCATCGGGGTGATCCGGCGCGAGGGGCTGGTGGCGCGGGCGGCCGAAACCGGCCAGTACTTCCGGGAGCGCCTGCAGGAACTGCACCAGTACCCGCACGTGGCGGCAGTGCGTGGCCTGGGACTCATGCTCGGCCTGGAACTGGCCGAAGGGGAAGGGAGCCACCGGCGCCCGGTCAGCCCGGCCAGGCTGGGGGGGATCTACCTGGCGGCCCGGAACCGCGGGGTGCTGACCTACCCGTTCCCGAGCGGGCTGTCGTTTTTCCCGGCGCTGACCATCAGCAGGGACGAAATCGATGTCATCATGGATGTATTGCACCGTAGCCTGGCCGAGACCAGCGGAGGGTGGCAGCATGCAACTGCATAGCGCGCCGAAGTACCAGGGCCGCGGCCTGCACCGTGTGATGCCGCCGGAGGAGACATTCCGGCGGGTACGCCCGCTGCTGCCGACACTGGGGATTACCCGTCTGGCCGACATCACCGGGCTCGACCGCCTGGGGATTCCCACGTACAGTGCCGTTGTGCCGGACTCGGCTGACGTCTTGTCTGTGTATAACGGTAAGGGTATATCCAGGGCCCAGGCCAGGGTGGGCGCGGTCATGGAGGCCATTGAGCGCTATTCAGCTCTGCGGATGGAGAAGGAACTGATCACCGGCACCTATAACCGGCTGGCACGGGAGCGGCCGGCGGTGCGCCCGTCTGCCCTGATTCTGCGCATGCACCCGGAATATCATGATGACTGTGCACTGGCCTGGGTGGAGGGGTATGACCTGCTGGGACAGCAGCCGGTGCTGGTCCCGGCCCAGGCGGTGACCTTCGTATTTCAACCGGCTTTTGGACACCCTTGTTACACCCACGGCACAACCAATGGACTGGCGGCCGGCAATCGCCTGGAAGAAGCGGTCTGCCACGCCCTGATGGAGCTGATTGAACGGGACGCCTGGACCCTGGCCGAATTGCGGGCACGCTACCTGCCGCTGTTGCAGCGTGAGCCGCCGCAAGACTCCGGCGATGGGGCGGCCGACCCGGAGTGGGCGGATGACGCCGACCTGTTCCCTGATGTTGATTTGAGCACAGCCGGGCCAACCATTACCCGGCTGGTGGCGAAATTCCGCCGGGCCGGCGTGGAACTGCGGGTGAAGAACATCACGTCAGACCTGGGGATTCCCTGCGTGCTGGCAACGGCGGTGGAACCGGCGGGCCCGGGTTTTCCGCTGGCGCATCTGGGGCTGGGTACCCACCCCGATGCCACCATTGCCCTGATCCGGGCCCTGACCGAGGTGGCCCAGTCGCGGGCGGTTGATATCCAGGGGGTGCGGGAGGACCTGGCGCTATCGATTGTGGAGAGCCATGAGTTCCCGGCTCATACCAAACGGGTGCAGGAGATCCGGCCGAGTAGCTGGTATTTCCGCCCCTCCGGGCGGCAGTGCCGGTTTGACGAAATCCCTTCGTATGCGCATGCCGACGTGCTGGCGGACATTAACCTGATGTTGGCGCGTCTGCAAGGCGCTGGCGTGGAGCAGGTTGTCGCGGTTGACCTGACGCGGCCGGAGGGCGGCATCCCGGTGGTGCGGATGCTTGCCCCGGGGCTCGAATCGTGGGCGGCAGACCACGGGCGGTTCGGCTGGCGGGCCGCCGCTGTCTGCCGCCAGAGGTAGGGGGATGCCGACATGGCAAACAAGGCGGTGGTGTTTCTCGGGCCCAGTCTGCCGCTGCGGGAGGCCGAGGCTGTTCTGCAGGCGGACTATCGGCCACCTGTGCGGCGCGGCGACATGGACGCGTTGCTGGCCGATCCGCCGCCGCTGATCGGAATGATTGACGGCGAGTTCTTCCAAAATATGGCCATCTCGCCCAAGGAGGTTTTGCGGACGCTACGGGCCGGTGTCACCGTGTTTGGTGCATCGAGCATGGGCGCCTTGCGGGCGGCGGAACTGCATGCCTATGGCATGATCGGGGTGGGGGAGATTTTCGAGCAGTACCGCCGGGGCCAGATTGACGCCGACGATGAGGTGGCGCTGGTCTTTTCTCCGCTGACCATGGAGCCGGTTTCGGTTCCGCTGGTGAACATGCGCTTTGCCCTCGCCGGTGCGGTGGCCGCGGGTATCATCGATGCCGGCCAGAAGGGCCGGTTACTGCGCATCGCCCGGCGTCTGTATTACCCGGACCGGACCTATCCCCGGCTGCTCACACTGGGCAGCCCGATTCTGACCAGGGCGCAGGCCGGGGCTCTGGCCGACTATTTGCAGGCGGCGCCTGATCTGAAGCGGCTGGACGCGTTGCGTCTGCTGCAGACCATGAGGGCCAGGCAATGCGTGGGCAAGGGGTGAGTCGGTGTTGCAGTTCCAGGAGCGGTTCACCTACACGGCCGACCGGAGCAGCTATTTGGGCACGGTCAGCGTCTTCGGTGCCCTGGTCCTGATCGAGGGCACCATCGTCAGTGTGATGTTAGCCCTGCTGGTACCGGCCCCGCTTAAATTTTTCCTGCTCGCCGGACAGGTGCTCCTTGTGCTTTATGCCTGTGCCTATATGCTGTCACCGTTATGGACCGGCCACCGGCTGGACGGTGAAAACCTGTACCTGCGCTACGGGATCCATTTCAAGGCGGTGTTGCCCCGGCGGAGCATCGTACGGGCCCGCCCCGTCCGCGAGAAGATGGAGGCGCTGCAAGCGACGGGGGCCGGCTACGACGCCAAAAAGCACCGGATTACGGCGGCGTTCTCGGGCCAGGGGCAGGTACTGCTAGAACTGGACCGTCCGTATCCGATGCGGACCGGCTGGTTCGGCGGTGGCCTGGCGGAGCAGGTGCTGATCAACCTGGACCGGCGGGACGCTTTTCTGGCTGCACTGGGGTTCGCCGGCGACGACCGGTCGCCGGCCCCGGTGGCCCCGGTGGCGGCCCCGGCGGCCCCGGCGGTGCAGGTGCAGGGGCGCATCGTGAGACCGGCCCCCGCCAACACGGCTGACCCGCCGGTGATCCGAACGGAAGCGCTGACCCGGCGCTACAGCGACTTCACGGCGGTTAACCAGTTGAACCTGCTGGTCCGGCCCGGGGAAATCTATGGCTTTCTGGGTGCCAACGGGGCCGGCAAAACCAGCACCATCAAGATGCTGGTCGGCCTGATGGAGCCGTCGGCCGGCCGGGCCTGGATCAACGGCCACGACGTTTGGGCTGAACCCATGCCGGCCAAGGCGGTGATGGGCTACGTGCCCGACCGGTCCACCCTGTACGAGCGGCTGACCGGGCGGGAATTCCTGACCTTCCTGGCCCAGATGCGGGGCATTCCGCAGCCGGAGGCCAACGCGCGCATCCGGAGCCTGCTGGAACTGTTGGAATTAACTCAGCGGGCCGATGATTTGTCGCGCATCTACTCGTTTGGGATGAAGCGAAAGCTGGCACTGGCCGGGGCCCTGCTGCACCGGCCCAGGGTGCTGATCCTCGATGAGCCCCTCAATGGCCTGGACCCCCGCAGCGCCCGGAATCTGAAGGATTTCTTTGCCGCCACTGCCGCCGAGGGGACCGCCATCTTTCTGTCCATTCATGATCTGGCCACGGCGGAACAGGTTTGCCACCGGGTAGGGATTATTCACCAGGGTACCCTGGTGGCGGAGGGCACGGCGGAGGAACTGCGGCAGTTAGCCGGCGCGCCGAACCTGGAGGCGGTCTTCCTGCATATTACCAGTGAGCAGGCGGAGGGGGTATCATGAACGCGGCACGCCTGATCTGGGCCGCGCACCTGCGGGCCGCCCAAAATTCCTGGCAGCAGGATCCGCAGACCCGCTTCGCCGGCATCGGGACGGCGGTTGTGCTCGGGTTGGCGGGCGTGTGGCTGGCCGGCCGTCTGATGCACTGGCTGTCGGCCTGGCAGGAGCTGGGTCAGGCCGCCGCCGGCGCCCGGCTATGGTTTCTGGTGCTGGTGATCAGCACGGTGGCCGCTGTGCTCACCGCCCTGGGCACCCTGCAGGTGGGTTTTGACGCCGATGAATCAACCCTGCTGCTCACCCTGCCCATTCCCCCGGCGGTGCGTTTCCGCACCCTGTATGGGGTGGTTCTGGTTGAACGGCTCGGGCATTTGCTGCTGTTTCAGTTGCTGGTTGTCAGCGTGGCCGCCACCGCGGTGCTGAAGCTGCAGGCCTTGGTCTGGCTGGCGGTGCTGGTCGCCGGGGTGGGGGTGGCCGCCTGGATCGGGATGGTGGGCCTGTTCGCCATCATTCATCTGGCGCTGGCCCGGCCGCGGCTGCTGCGGCTGGCCGCCGGGTGTGCCATCCTGGCGGCGGCCCTGCTGGTGGCTGCTGTCTACGCCGGATGGCTCACCCCCCGGGCCGGTGAAACGGCGTCCCTGCCCGCGCCGACAGGGGTGGCGCCCGTGCTGTTGGCCGCCTGGGGGTTGTTGCTGGGGTTCGGGGCCCGCCCGGGTGGCCGCCTGTATGTTCAGACCTGCCTGGTCCTGCAAGGCCATGCCCGGCCGCGGTCAGCGGCCGGGCTGCCCGGTGCGCGGTTGGTCGGGCAGTTGCTCAGCCGCTTCCGGGGGCTGACCGGAGCCTTTTTCTATAAGGGCTGGATCAGCCAGAGCCGCAACCCGCTCCTGCTCTTCCGGTTAACGGCACTGGCCCTGAGCGTGCTGATCTTCCCGCGGGTCCGGGTTGCCCTGGCTCCGTATGGACTGGATGGCTGGGTGCTGCTCGTCGGTTACTGCCTGCTGGTGACGCAGGTGGCGCTGAATGAGATGACGGTGAATGCCATTGCCGGTGAGGGTAATCGCATGATCCTGTATCTGGCGGCGCCCGTCCGGCCCGAGCAGTACCTGCGGGCCAAGTATTGGCTGTTTGCGCTGCCGGTGGGCGGTGCTGCTTTGCTGCTGGCGCTGCTGCTGAACTGGCAGGCCCGGCTGGCGCCGGCCGATCTGGCCGCAGCCTTGCCGGCGGTCGCCCTGGTGGTGGGGGGGAACATCGGCATTCTGGTCTGGGGCAGCGCCTGGGATGAGGATCTCAGTGCGGCCGTGGAGGGTCCGCTGCAGGCGTTCCTTCAGGAGGAGGCGCCGATCACGCCCCGCCGGCTGCTGGTTCTGGGCCTGGGCGTAATCTTTCAGGTGCTGGCGGTGGGGATTCTCCTGGCCTTGCCCTGGCCCTGGAGCCTGCCCGCCCTGGCTGTTTGGTGTTTACTGGCCTTATCGGCCGCCTGGCGCCTGGGGCAGGCACAGTGGCGCCGCCTGGTGAGGGGAGGGTAGCGCATGCGGGTGCTGGTGCTGGGTGGGACGGGATTTGTCGGGCAGTTCCTGGTCCCGGCGCTGTTGGCGCAGGGGTGGGACGTGTCTGTTTTCGCCCTTGGCCGCGGCGGCCTTGACCCGCGGGCAACCTTTCTGCCCGGGAGCCGGCATGATCCGGCCGACCTGCAACAGTTGGGCCAGAGCGGTGATTACGATGCGGTGATTGACCTGATTGCCTACCATCCGCACGAGACCCGGGCAATGATCGACTTGTGGAGCGGCCGGACCGGCCGGTTTGTCCACCTGAGCACGGTGTCGGTTTACCGGGGGACGCCCTGCCCGGCGGTGACGGAGGCAACGGCTGTACGCTGGACCGACACCGATGGCAGTTACGGAGCGGAGAAGGCTGCCTGCGAGTCTGCCCTGGAAACAGCGTGCGCGCGCACAGGCTTTCCCTGCGTCATTCTCCGGCCGGCCCCCCTGATGGGTCCGGGGGATCCGGTTTCCCGGGAGAACTACTTTCTGAAACGAATCGTCGCGGAACAGCCGGTTCTTTATCCTGCCGAGGGGATTGAGGCCGGGTATGTGTCGCTTCTGTATGTACCGGACCTTGTTCAAGCCATCCTGGCGGCGCTGGTTCAACCGGGCGTGACCGGCCGGGCCTATCATCTGGCCCAGACCGAGCGGCTGACCCTGCGTGAGCATGTAGCCCAGATCGCCGCCCTGGCCGGCGCACGGGTCCGCTTCATGACTGTTCCGGCCCAGTCTCTGGCTGACATGGGTTTTGCCCTGTACGCATTCCCATTTGGTCCGGTGCCGCCCGGCGCCTGGCTCGACACGGACCGAGCAGTCGGCGAACTGGGCTTTCGCCCGACTCCTTACTCCAGGGCACTGACTGCGACCGTATCCTGGTACCTGGAGCGCGGTCCGGCGGCTCTGCCGGCCTGGCCAGGTGCGGGTACACGCCAGAGTCGCCTGGCCGGAACCCATGAACTGCTGCATGCCGATCTGGAAAGGCACGTACTGACTGAGACGGCAGACCGAATGGCGGGGGCGTTACCCGGCGACACCATTTTGGAGTGCCTGACCAGTGGCAACCCGGAGTCAGAAGGATTGACCGTGACTCCCCCCGCTTTCCTGGCCCGGCCGGCGGGCGTGGGGGACCACCGGGATTTTCCCCGTATGTTGGTGCACCGGGCCACGGGTGAGCTTGAAGCCATCCTTGAACCTGACCTGTACGCCGCAGGGGAAAGCGCCTGGTTCTATACCCGCGGCCCTGCTGCCAGGGCGCGGGGGTTTGCCTCTGCCGCCTTGGTGCCCAGGGTCAGGTGCCTTGGGTTCAGCCGGCTCAATCCGGATACCGTGCCCGCAGGGGAGCGGATTCTGGCCACCACGGCGGCGCCCCGGGACGCAGCCGCCTTCCGGGATTGGCTGGTAGATCGTGAAGGTGCCGGGCAGGTGGCCATCGAGTCGCTCCCGTCGTATTGCCGGGTGTTTCTGGCCGGGCCGCAGGCGGAGTCCTGCACGCCATGGCGGCGGCTGTTTGACCTGGCCCGACTTCTGCACAGGGCAGATCTGGCGGATGAGCAGCCGCTGATCGTCCGGCTTTCGGATCCGCGCCGGCCGCTGTTCCCGGCGGCTGCGACACGTCTGGGACCGGCCGGAAGCGTGCTGAAGCCCTTCGTCGTGTTGGCCGGGGTGGGGGATCGGTTTTACCTGGGCGACACGGAGCAGAGGCGTCTGTATGAAATCCCATACCACACCGCTGTGCTCATTGAACTGCTCGGGCCGGGGGACGCGGATCCCGGGGCTGTCTTGCAACTGCTTCAGGAGGTATGCTCGCTGCCGTCTGAGGAGGCGGAACGGCTCTTCCACTCCGGCCGGCGGATGCTGGTGCAGCTAAACCTCATTCGTATCGCTTCCTGAACCATTAGATTACATTGGAAGCAGTAGGGCGCCCCGGGGGGACTTACCTCCCGGGCTTTGCGCGTTCTACGGTATATTTACAAAAGTTTACAGATATGGTATGATGGAGTGATGCCTCGGCCGGGCAGTGTAAAGCGGTCGCACAAGGAGCAGGTCGACATGCTGCCAGTGAACAACGGCGTCGTTTCGGTGTTGTCGGCGCTGGTGAAACGCCCCTGGATCCTGGTCGTGTTCAACGTGACCTCGTTCGCCCTGACGTGGATCTTGTATCAGTTTCTGATTGGCCAGTGGATTGCGCCCGCCGTCCCTTCCTTACAGAACTGCAGGCGGTCGCCACCACATTGGCGGGAGTGGTGACCGGTACCCTTGCCCTGATGGTATGCATAGTACTGGCGAAATGGAAAGGTGACTGGGGCGCCTTGCCGGAGTATCTCGGTTTTCTTAACCTTGTGAACCTGACCCCGTTTCCGATGATGGATGGGAATAAGATATTTGCCAGCCTGCGGGAGTCGACCGCCGGGATATCCGGGACAAGGCTGAGCACAGGGTTGCTGCTGGTAAGCAGCGTGGCCATTGTGACGGCGGCCGGCCTTTCCATCACTTCGGTAGCGGTAACGCTCCCTTTCCTTGTCCGGATGTTCCGTCCCGGTGCGCAGACACCCCCGCCACCCGAGCGTGTCCCACTTTCTCCTCGGGCCGTAACCGGGGTTTGCCTCACCTACATGCTATGTCTGGTGGGGTCGGCTTTGGCATCAAGACACTGAGGATGGTACCAGGGCGGGCCGGGCCGGGGTCCAAAAGCCGGGGGCGGACAAAGTCCGCTCCTATTGTCATTTTGCGCTGAGAATAAATTATGTTCCGGTATGCGCAGGGATTCTGCTTTGCCGATACGAAACATAGGACGTCGAATGTACCGCATTGCAGTCCACTGGTCCGCAATGCGGGACAAAGCACTCGCGGCGGCACGCAATGAACGGTCGACGGAACGACCAGGGAGGTGTAGCTGATGATCAAGTCTGACGAGAGCGTGAAGGCGCCGCGCAACCCGCTGGTTCAGTCCCTGCAACGAGCGGACCAGATCATGGAAGCGGTGAGTTTGCGGGGAGAACTTGGAGTACGGGAACTGAGCAGCGAACTGGGTCTGGCCAAGACCACGATCCATCGCCTGCTCACGTCACTGGTCAGTGTGGGCTACCTGGAGCAGAACCCGGACACCCGCCGCTACCGGCTATCGATCCGCCTGTTTGAGCTGGGTTCACGGGTGCTGGGCCGCTATGGCCTGCGGGACGAGGCGCGGGAGTTTCTGGTTGATCTGCATCAGCGTACCGGCGATACGATTCTTCTGGCTGTCCGCGATGGAGCCTCGGTCATCTATATCGATCGGGTTGGTTCAGTTCACCAGGGCCACGCTGAGTCTCGGGTAGGCACCCGTTTTCCCCTGCACGCCACCGCTTCGGGCAAGGCCCTGCTGGCCTGGCTTCCTACGGAAGAGAGGTGGGAGATCCTCGGCCACCAGCCGCTGGATAAACTGACCGAGCGCACCGTGACCCAGTGCCAGGAGATGGAGGAGCACCTGGCCCGTGCTCGCCGCACCGGGTTTGCCCTGGTCGATGGCGAACGGATCCCAGGCGTAAGGGCCCTGTCCGCCCCCGTGCGGGACCACTCGGGCGCGGTGCTGGCATCGCTGACCGTCGTAACGGCCACGGAACTGCTGCCGGACTCTCGCATCCCGGAGGTCGGGCTCATGCTGCTCGACGCGGCATGGAACCTGAGCCGCCGGCTGGGTTACCAGGGGAAACGGCGGAACGGGATGCCAGATCCCCATGAGGAACGGTGAGAATTTGGCCCCCCAAGACAACATGAGGAGGGTTCCAATGATGAAGCATTTCGGTACCATGCTCCTGGCTGCGGCCCTGGCTACCCTGGCTGGCTGTAGCGGCGCCAACGCCCCTGCGTCCCAGGCGGCGTCCGAGAAGTCGGCTGCTCCCGCTCCGGCGCCTGCTGCCCCGGTGACGATCAAAATGGGTCACATAGGTACCCTGTCCGACTCCGGTATTTTCCTGGCCCTGGAGCGCGGCTACTTCAAGGAACAGAACCTGGATGTGCAGTTGCAGAAGTTTACCACCGGCGGCGACCAGATTCCGCTGCTGGCCAACGGCCAGTTGCAAATCGGTTCCGGCTCCGTCAACCCCGGCTTGTTCAACGCCGTGGCCCAGGGCCTGCCCCTGAAGCTGGTGGCCGACAAGGGCGCCCTTAGCTCTGGCTTTGGCTTTAACACCTTCGTGGTGCGCAAGGATCTGATTGAAAGTGGCGCCGTCAAGGAAGCCAAGGACCTGAAGGGCAAGACGGTCGGGCTGGACTCCCTGAAGGCCGGAGTACTCATCGAACTGGAAGCGCTCCTCAAGAGCGGCGGTCTGACTGTGAAGGACGTCAACATCGTCACCATCGCCTTCCCCGACCTGCCCGCCGCCTTTGCGAACAAGAAGGTGGATGCCGCCGTGGTGGTGGAGCCGTTTGCCACCGTGTCGGAAAACCAGGGCAGCGGCAAGATCTTCACCACCTTCGACAAGCTGCTGCCGGACTTCCAGATTGCTGCCGTCTTCTATTCCCAGGACTTCGCCACCAGGCAGAAGGATGTCGCCACCCGCTGGATGGTCGCCTACATGAAGGGTGTGCAGGACTATAACGATGCTTTGAAGGACCCGGCCAAGAAGAAGGAACTGGCAACTGTGCTCAGCAAGTACACAGCGGTCAAGGACCCCGCCCTGTATGACAGGATGGTCTTCCCGGGCTTGAATCCCAAGGGCTACCTGAACCTCAAGAGCCTGACGGAGCAGCAGGACTTCTGGAAGAACCACGGCGACCTGGCCAAGACCAGCCCGGTGGAGCAGGCCGTAGACCACAGCTTTGTCGACGCAGCTCTGAAGCAGTTGGGCAAGTAAGCGGGGCTTGGAACAGGGGGGAACGGCGATGGCTATGCCAGGGCCGCGGGCGGTGCCCGCAGAGGCCAAAATCAGTATCCGGGGGCTGACCAAGCAGTTTCCAGTCCGGGGTGAGAAAGTGGTGGCCCTGGATCACATCGACCTCGAAGTAACAGACGGTGAATTCTTCGTAGTCGTCGGGCCCAGCGGTTGCGGCAAGACCACCTTCTTGCGTATTCTGATGGGTCTGGAGCAACAAAGCAGCGGACAGGTTGAAATACGGCACCGTGACCCGGCCAAGCCCCTGCGCTCCATGGTGTTTCAGGAGCAGTCCATCTTTCCGTGGATGACGGTGCGGGATAACGTCGGCTACGGGCTGGACATGCGCCGGACGGAACCGCGCACCCGGGACCGGCTGGTGGACGAATGGCTGGAACGGGTGGGCCTGAGCCGCTTTGCCAGGGCCTACCCCGGGCAGTTATCCGGCGGCATGAAGCAAAGGGTGAGTCTGGCCCGTGCCTTTGCCAACGACCCGGAGGTTCTGCTGATGGACGAGCCTTTCTCCGCCCTGGATGAGCAGAACAAGACGATTTTGCAGCAGGAACTCCTGCGCATCTGGGAAGACACCCGTAAGACAGTGGTGTTCATTACCCACAGTGTGGACGAGGCCCTGACCCTGGGTGACCGCATCATGGTGATGACCGCCTCCCCGGGGCGGGTCAAGACCCTCATTCCGGTGCCGTTTACCCGTCCCCGCAGCGTGATTGACATTCGGGCCGACCACCGGTACGGCCACCTGGTCCAGGAAGTGTGGCGGCACCTGCAGGAAGAAGTGCAGGCGGCGCGGCAGCGGGGGGGAGCGGCGTCATGACTGGAGCACGCAGTGAACGGGCCGTTTCCATTCTGTCGCCCTTCGCCTTCCTGCTCATCTGGGAGATCGTTGTGCGGGGGGGCCTGCTCGACTTCCGCTTCTTTCCGCCCCCTTCCACGGTGCTGGCCACTCTCTGGGACATGATCGTCTCCGGCGCCCTGTGGAAGGACCTGGGGGTGACCCTGCTCCGGGTACTGGGCGGGACCCTGCTGGCGGTGATTCCCGGCCTGATTCTGGGTGTGTGCATGGGCCTGAGCCGCTGGGTCCGGGCCGCCATCAACCCCATGGTGGCTGCCGTCTACCCCATCCCCAAAACCGCCATCCTACCGCTGATCATGCTGGTCTTCGGCATCGGCGAGCTGGAAAAGATGGTGGTGGTGGCCATCGGCGCCTTTTTCCCGGTGCTGATCAACACGGTGGCCGGCATCCAGAATATTGAGCGAGTGTACTTTGAGGTCGGGCAGGCTTTCAAGGCCAGCGCCTGGGACCGCATGCGCACCATTGCCATCCCCGGCGCCCTGCCCCTGATCTTTACCGGCCTGAAGCTGGCCTTCGGGATGGGCCTGATCATGGTGTTCATTGCCGAGTTTACCGGCGCGCAGAGCGGCATTGGCTTCATGATGTGGAACGCCTGGCAGGTCTTTGCCGTACCCCAGATGTATGCCGGACTGATCATCATTTCGTTCCTGGGCTACATCGTTACCGTTGGGCTGGACGAGTTGGAGCACTTGCTGGTGCCCTGGCGGACCCGCTGAAAGCGCAAAAAAGGAGGTATTTGGTGTGCCCAAGGATCTGTTCTCATTTTTACAGCAAATTGGCCAGCAGCCGGGTGAGCTCGTGCGGGTGCCACAGCGGATCAAGCCACAGTCTTTCCAGGCTACGGCTCTGCTGGAGCACCTGGACCAGCAGGGTGACTACGCCACCGTCCTGTTCGAGCAACCGGAAAACTTCCTGGGCCAGGAATCCGGGCTCCAACTCGTCAGCAACGTGTTTGGCACCCGCGAGCGCATTGCCACTGCCATCGGTCACCCGCACGGGCAGGCCGGTCTGCCCCTGAGCCTGGAGATGGCCCGGCGGGAACGCATGACGGTGCCAGCCGAACCGTGCGACGGGCCGGTTCCTGTGCAGGAACAGGTCTGGTCCGGCGAAGAGGCCGATGTGCGCCGGCTCCCCCTGGTGCGCCACTACGAAAAGGACCTGGGGCCGGTGCTGACCATGGCCATCGCCCTCAAGGATCCGGACGACGGCTTCTATGAGATTTCCTTTGCCAAAACGTTTTATAAGGACGATCCCCGGCGCATGGCCGCCTCCCTGCACACCCCGCACCTGGAACGGGTGCTGGCCAAGTATCGCAAGCTGGGGCGGCCGGCTCCGGCCATCAACATCCTGGGCCACCACCCGGCCTTCTTCCTGGGCGCCCTGGCGGCTACGCCCTTCGGTACCAACGATTACGATACTGTTGGCGCTTACCTGGGCGAACCGCTGCGGCTGGCGCCGTCAGTCACCTGGGGCAACGACTTCCTGGTGCCCGCCGATGCTGAAATCATTATTGAGGGCGAGATTCCCCCCTTCGAGCAGGCGGTGGTGGACCCGTTCGGTGAGGTGACCCGTTTCTATCAGCCCCAGTGCCTGCGCCAGGTCTTTGAGGTCAAGGCGATCACAGCCCGCCGGGGAGCGATCCTGCAGGATATTTTTTCTGGCCACCGCGGCCACTGGAATCTGAGCGCCATCCCCAAGGAGGGCAGTATTTACAACAGCCTGCAGCAACGGTTTGGCAACGTTGTGGCTGTACACATGCCCCACTCCATGTGCTCCCGCCTTGGCTGCTACGTGTCGATCCGTAAAACGAAGGAGGGGGTGGCCAAGCAGGTCGGTCATGCCACCCTCCTGGAGTCGAACTTCTTCCAGTGGGTCATCGTGGTGGACGAGGACATTGACGTGTTTAACGAGTCCGAAGTGCTGTGGGCCCTGGCCAGTTACACGGATCCGTCTCGGGATATCGATGTGGTCAAGAACTCGTATACGCTGTTCAACACCGCGGCCGGGTTCCAGAAAACTGTGATTGACGCCACCCGGCCGCTGGATTATCCCTTCCCGGAAAAGTTCAAGGTGCCGGATGATGCGATGGCCGCCATGAGGCCGGAGGAGTGGTTGGTGCGTGGAACGCATCTTTTGGATCGAATGTCCGCAGTGCGCCCGGCGCTGGTACGCTGACTGGGAGTTGCGCCGTTCGGTGCATAAACTGGTATGCCCGCAGTGTGAGCACCAGTTCGCGGCCAACGATGCTCCCTGGATCGATGACCGTGAACGCTCCCGCTAAGGATTGAAACTCTTCTGCCTAAACTGCAAGACCGCCCTCGTATCGGGGGCGGTCTTGCCTGTTCGTGTGACCGGGGCACCCTGCTTTGCGGTCTGCATACTTTGTTACCATAACGCGTAAGCAAGGGGGCGGCGGATTACCGTGCAAATGATGGGGACTCCGGGGAACCCAGTCTGGTCCATGGGCGCGCCGGTGGCCATGCCGGTGCTGACCCGTTCGGTACCGACCATGGACGATATCCTGCGTTCATTGCAGCAGGCCCACAGTACCCTGACCCAGCAGTGCGCCACCTCTTCGCTGGGCCATTACGTACCGGCCATGCGTTCCCTGCCCGGGTTCGAGCAACTGCACCGGCAGAACTACGAAGTCAGCTACCACCTGACCACGGCCATTGGTGCAGCCCGGCGGATTCTGGCCGGTGACCGGGAGCCCGGCTATTTCGCCCTGGTTGTCTCGTGCCAGCGGGAGGCCCAGGAACATCAGCGTAGGGCCGAGGCGGCCTTCCGGCGCATGAGCCAGGCCGCACCGGAGCGGCTGCGGCCGCTGGTCCAGCGCATTGGCGGGTACATTCAGGCCACTGCCGGGCATATCCAGCGTAGCGTGGGTCTGAGCGTGGCCGCACTGGGGCCACAGGCAATCAACGCCCTGGTCCGCTGGACGGAGTCGACCGGCCGTTAGGGTAGCCTGGCCGCCCGGGCTCAGTCCACCGCGGCCAGGAAGGCGGCGCAGGCCCCCACCAGCGCGGGCAGCGCCGCCACTGACCCGGCCCAGTCGCCCGGGCACTCCAACCCGTGGTCCAGGCCAGGGCAGATGTGCCACTGCACACCGGGGACCTGCCGGGCCGCAGCCAGGGCGGGAAGCGCGTAGACCGGGTCAGCGGTACCGATTACCGCCAGGGTGCGCACGCTGCCCAGCCGCGTCAGCGCATCCGGCACCGGGGTATACTGACCATCCATTGATCCGCGGCGGTTTCTACCCGTTTTGCAGAAACGTCCGGTTTTGCCCGGCCCGCGGCGCCTGAAGGGTGGCAAAAATGGACGATTCCAGCGGCTGGCTCCGCCGCGGGGGACAGATCGCAACCGCCGACTGGCATCCACAGCGCACACAAACGCGGGCTCCTCCAAGCGGGCGCCGGCCCAGGGCACTGCGCTCACCGCCGGGACAAAACCACGTACCTCAAGAAACGGGAAGAAGCCTGGTGTCAGAGGCGGCACTGTTGCTTTTTCCGCCACCGACATGAAAACAAAGGGGACCGTAGTGGTCCCCTTTGTTTTAGGCTAACGCGCCTGCAGGTCTTGCAGGGCCAGAAACACGAGTTCCCCTGTGCTCAAAATCAGGAGCAACTGCCCCAGGGTGCGGGTGCCCGGGTTCGGGGACCGCAGCAGTTCGCGGCTGAAGATCTGCTCCAGCAGTGGTCGGAAGGGAAACCCATCCAGGGTGAAGGAATTGGTGTGCAACCCGGCACCCCCTGTTCATCCGTCCACCATGGTCTGCCCATGTAAGGTATGCCCTGCTCCCTGGGCCGGTTGCCCCGGCGCGACTACTCAACCAGAACTTGAAAGGCGTAAGAGCCGTCGCCCTGGGGCCACTGGGCGGATACGTCATACAGATACGGCCCTGGCGCGGTGGGAAGCGTCAGAGTCACTTCGGCGGCCCGTCCGGCCGTAACCGCTGCGCTGGCCGGCTGCGGCCGCCCCTGTTCCCAGCGGTTCACCCGGATGCTGCCGGGCTGGGGCGGCGGGTCAAAGCGGATGTGTAAGGTGGCCCCCGGCGGCACCACCGGTGGCAGGTGGCCCTTCAGCAGTTCCGGCGGCGCCGGGGTGTCGGCACAGACGGCCCGGAATGACTGCTGCCAGCAGTACGAGCCGCGGAAGGTGCGGATCGGTTCCGCACCGGCCAGCACCACCGAGCGGGCGGGCCGAAGGCCGGCGTTATTGTTGCTGCAGGCTGGTGCAGCACGGCCGGTGCCAGCCAGAACGCGAGGCTGGCCAGGGGCAGCGGCAGCAGCCAGATGACCCACGGGGGGCGCCCTGTGACCGCCGGCGCGCCCCCGAGACCGGCTGCTGCCAGGCCCAGGGCCAGCCCTACGGCCAGCACGATGCCAGCCAGGAAGAGAAGCAAGATCATGGCAGTTCCCTACTTTGATGCCGCGAGAGCGGGACCACGGCGCAGCCGTAGGGCACGTACTTTGGCGGGGGCCGCCGGATGGAGGCAGGTCCGGTACCAAGGCCCATGTGTTTGAACTCCTCAACGATCCCGGGCAGCAGCCCACCCAGGATAGACTGGACCGGTCCGGGGCGGTCCACCGCCACCGGATCGGGCTGCCCCCAGTGGGGACCGATCCGCTCTTCCAGCGCCAGGTACTGCTCCGGGGGCAACAGGTTTGCCATGTCATCGAGATTCCCGAACCGGAGCCAGAGCTGGTCGCACTCCCGGCCCAGTGTGGATACCACCACCCGCCAGAGACAGTCCGCCGTTGGTTCATCCTCAGCCCAGGGCGGGACCAGCGAATATCGCAAAGTCACGTCCACCGTCTCACCCCCACTGTATAGACGGTCCGACGCGGCCGGCAGTTTCCGTGCCCAGCCCGGGGACACAGACGGGCCGCCGGAGCCATGCGTTGGCAGCGCACGGCTCCGGCGGCCTTATCGTGATCCCGGTTGCATCGCTGTAGCCACAGGCTACCAGTCGGTACCGGACAGTTGCTCGCGCAGGTTTTCCGCCTCACGCACCAGCATGGCACCGGCCCCCGGCGCCACGTTGCCCAGGGCGATGCCGCGTCGGACATCGTTGGTAAAGGAGACCAACAGCTTGTCTGTTGTGTAGTAGTCAGACTGCGCCAGGAAGTCAGCCGCCTGCCGGCACCGGCTCATCAAGCGGCCCAGCAGCAGGGGGGTACGGATGTCCCCGGTTTCACCATAGCCTGTGGTCAGGTCGCACAGGCCCGGCAGGCTCACCCCGACCTGGAAAATCACCGTGGCCACCGCCTCGTGGCTGGCCAGATCCACGGCAAAAACCTCCAGCAGATGTTCGCCGGGTCCCAGTTCCTGCAGGTTGATGGTGGTGTGGTTGTCCACCGGCAGCCCGTCCAGGTAGGCATCGGTCATCCACAGTCCGGACAGGTCGTCCCGGGCGCTGAATTCCAGCCGGAAGGAATCAGCCGCCTGGTAGATCCCCGGTGCCGGCGACTGGATCTCTACCACCGGCGCGGTCAGGTCCAGACTCAGGGTCTGCGCGCGGGGGGCTTCAGTATTGCCGGCGGTGTCCACAGAGCGATATTCCAGCACCAGATCCCGGCCTTCGGTCGCAATAGTGAAAGGTTCTGTATACTCGGCCCAGTCGCCCCCGTTCAGGCGATATACCGTCTGGGCCACCGCTCCGTCGTCACTGGCCTGCAGGGCCACCTTGACCGGCGTCACGTACCACTCCATCCACCCGTCCGGCGCGGCCGGTTCGAACAGGGCGGTGGTGACCGGCGGTTGGGTGTCTGCAGCGGCCAGGGCCGGAACCGGCGCGGCCCCACCCGCCGCACCCAGGACCAGCGCCGTTACCGCCAGGCTGCCCGCGATGGCCCATGCTTTACGCACGGGCATCACCTCCATGCGGTTCTGAGTTCTGCCACACACTTCGGCCTGTGATCTGGAAATACCTGGGTGCAGACAGGTTTTGCCTGCCAGCGGGAGCCAGGCGCCTGAGCCCGCATGCCCTGGCGGCCGGGGGGCAGGCGGCGGGTGACCGCGTATAATAGGGCGTGAGGGAGGTGACCTGCCGTGAATCCATGGTTGGTCGCCGGGATGCCCTTGGGCGCCCGGGCGATGCCGGTGGCCGCTGGACCCGAGCCCTACGGATTGATGGCAGCGCAGCGGGTGCGTGACCTGGAGTTCCTGCGCCGTGATCTGATGGGAGAATTGGAAGCGATCAATGAGTATCAGAGCCACCTGCAGCAGGCCAGTGACCCCCAGGTGCGGGCCTGGCTGTTCCATATCATTCAGGACGAGCGGGAACATGTGGCAGAACTGACGCGTCTGATCCGGCGGCTGGACCCATACCAGGAAGCTAAATTCGCCGCGTTACATGACGAGGGGAGCGCCCGCTGAGGCGCTTCCCGTTCGCCGATTGTAAGAGGATTCAAGCGATACACATCGAATGATTATTAGTACCAACATTATAATGCTACTACTAATTTTTCGAGGAGGCCGACCGGACATCCCACCCCGGCGGTATACATATCAGTGTCAATGCGGCGGGGTGCGGAGCGGAGGGGGCGGTCTGATGCAGGTGGTGATCCTGGGCGGTGCCGGGGATATGGGCCAGCGGGCGGTTCGTACCCTGGCCCGGTATCCGGAGCTGGAGCGCCTGACCATTGCCGATCTGAACCTGGACCGGGCGGCGCAACTGGCTCGGGACCTTGGGGGGGCGCCCCGGGTCCGGGCGGTGCGGGTGGATGCCACCGATCCCCGGTCCCTGATTGAGGCGATTCGCGGGCACCGGGTGGCGGTGGGGGCCATCGGGCCGTTCTACAAGTTCGAGGTGCCCGTGGCGAGGGCTGCCATGGCGGCCGGGGCCGATTACATCAGCCTGTGCGACGATTACGACGCTGCCCGTGCCGTGCTGGACCTGCACCAGGAGGCAGCCGGCGCCGGCCAGCGTGTGATTACCGGCATGGGCTGGACCCCCGGTCTGTCCAACGTGCTGGCCCGGCGCGGCGCAGACTTGCTGGATCGGGCCGACGCCGTGGATATTGCCTGGGTCGGGGCGGCGGCCGACTCCAAGGGCTTGGCGGTAGTACAGCACACCATCCACATCTTCACCGGCCTGGTGCCGACCTTTCTGAACGGCGAGTGGACCGAGGTGCGCGCCGGCTCCGGCCGGGTGACCTGGGACTTTGCTGCACCTCTGGGCGCCTGCACCGTCTTCCATGTGGGCCACCCGGAGCCGCTCACCATCCCCCGTTTCATCCCCGGTCTGCAGCAGGTGACGCTGCGGGGCGGCCTGACGGAGCCGTTTCTGAACTGGCTGGGGCTGCTGGTCACCCGCCTGGGTCTGACCAATTCGGTGCGCAAGAAAGATGTGCTGGGCCGGATGATTTACCGGCTGTTGCCGGCGCTGGAGAAGATCGGCCCGCAAGGCGTGGCGTGCAGCGGGTTGCGGGTAGAGGTACGGGGTGAGCAGGGTGGGCGTCCGATGCGGGCGGTGTTTACCGCCGCCGACCATATGGAGAACCTGACCGGCATTCCCCTGGCCGTGGGCGCTGCCCTGCTGGCTCGGGGTCAGGTCACCTGCCCACCCGGCGTCTGGGCCCCCGAGGCCCCCGGGGCGATAGACCCAGCCCTGTTTCTGTCGGAACTGGCCGAACAGGGCGTGCGGGTGGAAGCACGGATTGAGGAAGCAGCAACGGCCATACAGGGCAGGTGATGCCGCATGGAGACGCAGACGCAGCTCAAGTACACCCTCGATAACCTGATCGGAGTCAGTCCGGCCCTGGCTGCCCTTAAAGAGCAGGTACGGCTGGCGGCGCGCGGCCCGGGCACCGTGCTGCTGCTGGGGGAGACCGGCACGGGCAAGGAATTGCTGGCCCATGCCCTGCATGCCGCCTCGCCCCGGGCCTCCGGCCCCTTTGTGGTGGTGAACTGCGCCGCCATCCCGGCCGAACTGATCGAGGCTGAGTTCTTCGGGTATGCCCCGGGGGCGTTCACCGGAGCCGCTCCGGGCGGACACAAAGGCAAGTTTGAGCGGGCGCACGGCGGCACGCTGTTCCTGGATGAGATTTCTGAACTGTCCCTGACCCTGCAGGCCAAGCTGCTGCGGGCCCTGCAGGAAAAGGAAGTGGAGCGGCTGGGCGGTGGCGGTCCGGTGCGGCTGGACGTGCGGGTGGTGGCAGCGTCGAACCAGGACCTGCAGGCCCTGGTGGCCGCCGGCCAGTTTCGGGCCGACCTGTTCTGGCGGCTAAATGTGATTACCCTGCGGGTGCCGCCCTTGCGGGATCGTCTGGAAGATGTGATTCCCCTGGCAGCGCATTTCCTGGAGTGGGCGGCGGCGGAACTGGATCTGCCGGCACCGGCGCTGTCAGCGGCGGCCGCCACCGCTCTGCTGGCGCACACCTGGCCGGGCAATGTGCGGGAACTGGCCAACGCCATGCAGCGGGCTGTTCACCTGGACTGCGGACCGGTTCTGACCTGCCGCCATTTGCCGCCGGAATGGGCCGCCGCCGGGCCTGCCGAACCCGCCGGTACGCCCGGGAATGCTGCCGGGCGGCGGGAGGGAATCCGCCGGGTCCGCCGGCTGGCGGAACACCAGGCCATTACCCAGGCGCTGGAACGCACCGGCGGCAACAAGGCCCGGGCGGCCCGGCTGCTAGGCCTGAGCCGTTCGCAACTGTATGAAAAGCTCAAACAGCGGTAGCTCCAATCCCCCTGGCCGGGGGATTTTCATTTCAGTAACCCTTAAAAAAAGCAGGCTCCAGACCGAAACTTTATATGCATACTGTTTGCGCAGTCGGAAGCGGTTGGGTGGCTACTGCCAATCAACCCGGTTATGGAATAATAAACATTTCCCACCATAAAAACAGCGTTACATAAGAAAAGGGATTGGTTACTCGTTGTTGAATTTAGCCTATCCCGTAACCATCGTGTCGAACGACAAGGAGGACACCCTGTGCAGAATAAGCGCATCGCGCTGACGTTGCTCGCCGCCATTGCCGGTGCCGTCTTTGCCGGCGGCTGCGGCAGTTCCAAGAGCGCTGAGCCGGGTCCGGCCCCGGCGGCCCCCGTCAAGGCGGAAACGCCAGTGGATGGCGGCACCCTCAACCTGTCCATGTATTCGGCGCCCAAAGGGGTTTTTAACCCGGTCGTGTACGAGGACCAGTATGACGCCAACGTGATTGGTCTGGTGTTCAACGGCCTGCTGAAGCTGGGCAACCAGCTGGAGTGGGTCCCGGATTTGGCCGACAGTTATACCGTTTCCCCTGATAACAAGACGATCACCTTCGTCCTGCGCAAGAACGTGCAGTGGCACGACGGCAAGCCCTTTACCGCCAAGGATGTGGCCTTTACCTTCAAGACCATCCTGGACCCCAAGTACCCCGGCGTGCGGGCAGACGACTTCATGGACCTGGTGGGGGCAGAGGAATACAAGGCCGGCAAGGCCCAGGATGTGCCTGGGATCAAGATTATCGGCGACCACGAGATCAGCTTCACCACCAAGGAGCCGATGGCGCCGATCCTTGAGCGGCTGGCCTTCCCGATCATCCCTGAGCATGTCTTTACCGGCAGCGACCTGAGCAAGCTGATGGAGCACACGGCCACCCGCATGCCCATCGGCACTGGCCCCTATAAGTTTGTGGGCTACAAGGCCGACCAATTCGTGGAACTGACCCGGAACGATCAGTACTTTGGCGGCAAACCCCACATTGACAAGGTCATTTACAAGATCGTCAACCAGGAAGTGGCCCTGGGGCAGTTGCAGAATGGCGAGATCGACTTTGCCGATGCCAAGCCTGCCGATATGAAGGTCCTTGGCAATATGAAGAACGTGAAGCTGGACGAGCAGCCCAACTTCGGCTACCAGTTCATGGGCTTTAATCACCGCCACGAGTTCCTGAAGGACAAGCGGGTTCGCCAGGCATTCATGTATGCGACTAACCGGCAGGCCATTGTGGACAAGCTGCTGGCCGGCAAGGGCACCATCATGAACAGCCACATGCCGCCGGTTTCCTGGGCCTACGACGCCAAGGCCCTGAACGACTACAAGTTCGACCCGGCCAAGGCAGCGGCGCTGCTGGCTGAAGCCGGTTTCAAGGACAAGAACGCCGACGGCTACCTGACCAGGGACGGCAAGGTCCTGGAGTTTACCCTCAAGTACCCCACCGGCAACAAGGTGCGTGAACAGTCGGCCACGTTGATCCAGGACAACCTGAAGTCGGTGGGCGTCAAGATCAACCTGGAAAGCATGGAATTCGCCACGATGGCCAAGCAGGTCTTCGACGACCGCAACGCCGATCTGTGGCTGATGGGCTGGAGCCTGACCCTGGATCCGGACCCCGCCGGGATCTTCCTGGTTACTCCGGACAACAAGTGGTCCCAGGTCACCGGCTGGGACAGCCCGCAGAACAAGGAACTGATTGAAAAGGGTGTCCGGGTGCTGAAAACGGAAGAGCGCAAGCCGATCTACTCCGCCTGGGCCAAGCTGATTAACGACGAACTGCCCTATGCCTTCCTGTACAGCGAGAATAAGATCTATGCCATGAGTAACCGGGTCAAGGGCTGGGAGCCCGACATCCGTGGTCCCCTGTGGAACATTGAGAAGCTGTGGATTCCTGCGGCCGGCTAAAAAACCGGTGCAAGGCGATGGGCGGGGGCCGGTCCGGTCCCTGCCCGTTCCCGGCTTTGGCCTGGATACAGAGAAGGGAGGTGCGGGGGGAAGGTCCCCCGGTCAATGCTGAAATACGTCATTCGCCGGATTCTGCAGGCGCTGCCGATCCTGCTGGCGATCACCGTGGTGGTTTTCCTGGTGATCCGGCTGGCTCCGGGCGACCCTTTCACCGGTATGGTGGACCCGCGCATCAGCCAGGACGCCATCGAAGCTGCCCGGGTCCGTCTGGGCCTGAACCAGCCCCTGTATGTACAGTATTGGCACTGGCTGCGGGAACTGCTGACCGGCAACCTGGGCTATAGCATCCGCTTCCAGCGCCCGGTGGCGGACATTATCACCGAGCGTCTGCCGGCCAGCCTGCTGCTGGGACTGGCCACCCAGTTCATCGTGTTTGCCCTTGGCCTGCCCATCGGCGTGCTGGCGGCCACCCGGAAGAATACCTGGCTGGACCACGTGGTGACGACCTTTGCCTTTGCCGGCCTGTCGGTGCCCAGCTTCTTTTTTGGCCTGGCCCTGATTCGGGTCTTTGCCCTGCAACTGCAGTGGCTGCCTTCCAGCGGCATGGTGACCCCCGGCGCCCATTATAGCGGCTGGGCGCACTATGCGGACCTGGCCAGGCACCTGATTCTGCCCGCCCTGACCCTGGGCCTGGTCTCCGTGGCCGGTCTGATGCGCTATGTGCGCTCGGCCATGCTCGAGGTCGTCCGCATGGATTACGTACGGGTGGCACGGGCCAAGGGCCTGGCCGAGAAAACGGTTGTGTACAAGCATGCCCTGCGCAATGCCCTGCTGCCTGTGGTGACGATTCTGGGCCTGGAACTGCCCGCCCTGGTGGGCGGTGCGATTCTGACCGAGAGCATTTACTCCTGGCCCGGACTGGGCCGGGTTGGCTTTACTGCCCTGCTGGAGCGGGACTATCCCGTGCTGATGGCTTTTAACCTGATGGCGGCGGTACTGACGCTGGCCGGCAGCCTGCTGGCCGATCTGGGCTATGCGCTGGTGGACCCCCGCATCCGTTACGACTGACCCGGGACCGGGAATCGACCGTGAAAGGGGGGACAGAGATGGTTGCGGAACCGAAGCCTCAGGTGGTGGAGGAGGGAGTTGTGGTGCAGCAGCCGGGGGGCGAAAGCCTCTGGACGATTGCCCGGCGGCGCCTGATGCGCAACCACCGCGCCATGGCCGGCCTGCTGGTGTTGGCCGTTCTGGCCATGCTCAGCATTCTGGCCCCGGTGATTGCACCCTATGAACGTGACAAGACCGACGTGCTGGCCATTGAGGAGCCGCCATCGGCTGCCCATGTGCTGGGCACCGACGATTTGGGCCGGGATATTTTTACCCGCCTGCTCTACGGCGGCCGCATGTCCATGAGCGTCGGCTTGATTTCGGTCACCCTGTCCATCAGCATTGGCACCACCCTGGGCGCCCTGGCCGGTTACTACGGCAAGTGGGTCGACAGCATGATCATGCGGGCCACCGATATGGTGATGGTCTTTCCGTTCTTCCCGTTAGCGCTGACCATTAACGCGGCGCTCGGGCCGAGCATCTGGAACACCATGATCGTGATTGGCCTGCTTTCCTGGCCTGGTGTGGCCCGCCTGGTCCGCGGCGAGTTCCTGAGCCTGCGCAGCCGGGAATTTGTGCAGGCTGCCCACGCCATGGGCGCGGCGGACGGACAGGTGATTTTCCGGCACATGCTGCCCAACGCGGTGGCGCCGCTGTTTGTGGCCGCCACCCTCGGCGTGGCCGGCGCCATTCTGGGTGAGGCCGGCCTCAGCTTCCTCGGTCTGGGCGTACCGCAGCCCATGCCTTCCTGGGGCAATATGCTGTCCGGGGCGCTGTCGCTGAAGGTGCTGCTGTATCAGCCCTGGATGTGGCTGCCGCCGGGCGGCCTGATCTTCCTGGCCGTGATTTCGATTAATTTCCTGGGCGACGGCCTCCGGGATGCCCTTGACCCGCGGTTGAAGGATAGTTGATGGGCCGGGGCGCACACAGCGAAGGTGGTCGGGACGATTCCCGGCCACCTTTGCTTGTGGTTTGTGGCAGCTTTCCGGGCGCCAGGGTACTACGCTGATGGCCCCTGGGTGGGGAGGTTAACCGCCGTGGACTGTCTCGGCGGTGAGCACTCTTCCGTCTTTGAGCCAGGCCAAAGGCTTGGAATTGAGCACTGTCCCCAATTCCTGCACATTGCCCTCGGGCCGCAGCAATCTTGTGTGCCTGTCATGGGTCACGAGCAAGAGGACTTGGCCGTCTGTGCGCCATACGGCCTACATCGACGGCTCCTGAAGTTTCACGGCGACTCGGCCAGAGCGGTCAAGTAGAGTGCCGTTTGGCAGCCAGAGATGACGTCCATCGGGTGACCAGCGGACGGGGGGACCGCCTGGTTAAGGACAAGGATCGCGACACGGCCGCCGTCGTCGGAGAAGGTAACGGTGGACATTCGTGGTCGCCTGGTCATAGATGAATGGTCACCTGAGGAATCCTGGCAGGGGCTGGCTGTGGTCCTGGCGAATCAGGCCAGTTGGCTCTGACCCGATCTCTGATGGGGAACCCCCTGGGCTGTTTTGTTCGGAGGCTCGGTGTTCTGCAACCGTCCACTCCGGCTGCAGAGGCGGAGAAGGTGAGGGGCTGCACCCCGCGACGGCAATGATGAACGCCAGATAGAAATGAATCGTGTCCGGCTTCATTCGCAATGCCCTCCCCCCGCCGCTTGCTTTTGCTCAGGATACTGCTTCAGGTCAATCATTTCCACTGGGGGCAGCCTGTCGTGAGTGCCGCAGAGTCAGGCACGGAAAATTCTGGTCGAACCGGCCCCGGCGCCTGATGGCATACTAGCGCCGGGAGGGAGCGCCATGCCACAGAGCAGCAACGGAGCCGGCAACAGCTTTACCGAACCGGCCGGCCCCCCGGCCCAGCCCACCTACCGCACCCAGGGTGCCCTGGGCGATGTACATGTGCCCAACCACACGCCCGGCCAGACGGTGGGCGGCGGACAGGGCTTTGGGATACCAGTGGAGCAAGTTCAGGACGGTGACCCGGTGCTGCCCAACACACGCCGGGCCGGGGAAGAGACCGATTCGATGAAACTGCAGCAGCGCCAGGTTGCCTTTTTTCAAGAGGGCAAGCGGCTGCAGGAGCGGGACTGAGGGGGAGGCCAGCCGTGGCAACGGCTGGCTTTCCACTTGATGCACCCGACATGGGTGTCGTGGAAGAACTTCACCGGCCCGGACGTGACGCCCACTGCCAGCAGGCCACCCAGGGCCACCACCGCACGCCCACGGTCAGGGGCGGCCAGGGTGGCGGTGTCGGTCACCAGTGTGTGCCTTGCCCATGGTTCGCAAGCCCTTCGGGGGGGTTGGCCGGGGCAAACCAGGCTGGAATCCCCGTTTCGCAGGCTGGTCTGGCACTTTTTCCACGATCCTGCAAACCTGAAGCTTGGAAATAGTGCCTGACTGCTGTGGCCGGGTCCAACCTCCACCCTTTCCCCGCCTACCGTAGCCCGGCCGGTCCGGCAACCATTCGTGCAGGTCGTACTCCAAGCTCAGCGAGCCGGTCCACCGCCAGGCGACGACGCACCGACGTGGTGTTCTGTTTCCTTGCACGAACTTTGGCGAAGAGCCCAACTTTTCACCAGTGCGGCGCGCCACAGACACACAAAAACTCACGATTGGGCCTCCGAGGCGAGGTTCAGGCCGCTCTTTTGCCGTGCCGGTCCGGGATACCCTGCCGGGCCGCCCAACGGAACTATCTCGGCTGCCTCCAGGCCGACCCGACCCTACCCTGCTCTGTCTACATGCCCCGCTTGTCCCGCATGACTTCGGGCACCTGCTGAACATGTCCCGTTTCTATAGGGATACACTTTGAACCGCCTGGACAGGCGATCTGCCATTGCCCTGAACCCGGTAGCCATACAGCCAGGCGCCCCCGCGGCCATCAGCCGCGGGGGCGCCTGACGTTGTCCCGGCTCCGTCCTGATACCAGCCCTTCCCCCGAGGCATCCCTGACCACTTCTCCCTGGCCGGCCAGCCGCCGCCGGGGGTGTACATACCTCGGGGGGGTGGCACTCCTGAGAGCTGTTGGCCGTAAGGCTTGCGCACTCCCGGGTCACGGGAATTACCTTCCTGGCGCACACATCTGTGAAGACACTCCTGTTCCTGGTGCTTTTGTCCCGTTTCTCTTTGAAGATGTCCCGTTTCTCTTTGGACGTGTCCCGAATGACTTTGCCCGGGTCCGTTGCCACCCCAGATCAACTGACCTGTCCATTACAACCTCCAAAGCCGCTCAATACACTGATCTCGATTTTGACAACAGGAGGGGTACCTCAAACGGTCTTCGAAGATACAGAGACAAGGGAGGTCAGGTGATGCATTACATCTTAACCTTCATTGTTATTGCTTGTGTTCTAGTCAGCTACATTCTGTTCTTTCACCGGCAGATCAATATTTTAGTCGAACGCAAAGAACACATCCCTTCGAGCGGCCGGCACACTGACCCGTCATGCTGGGCCGATACCCGAGTGTGCAATCGAAAGTGGATGAATATATCCCACGCTGGTGGCCGTCATTACAGAATTGACTTTTATACATACCGAAAGGTCAATCCAGGCATGCAAGTGACACTTCGCCAGTGGGGCGAAACATGGCGTTTACAGGGCCGACCCCGTAATCCGTGATTTGCGCTGGCATGTCGGAACGCCGGAATGACATTCGGTAACCTTGCGATGTGCAGATCTTTAGCTTTTACCGAAATGTATTGACGAAAGGGGTGCGCGGGCATTTATCATATTAGGCGCAACTGTCATGATCACAGGGTTTCAAATCTGATTGCTGAGGTGTTATTCCAATGGTCGTAGTATCGATTTGCTATAAGCAAGGGGTCAGATTCGACACCGAGTATTACTTCAACCAGCACATGCCCATGGCCGACCGGATTCTCAAGCCGCTGGGATTGCAGCGGTCGGAAGTGCGCACCCTGGTTGGTACTGCCGCCGGGGGTGAGGCCCCCTATCAGGCGATCGCCAGCCTCTATTTCGAGTCCCAGGAGGCGTTCCAGGCCGCCTTCCGCGATCCAAGCATGAAAGAGATGACCCGAGATATCAAGAATTTCTACGACGGCGCCCCCGAGATCTGGATCGGGAAAGTAGCGCTGTAAAAATACCCATGACCCGGAGGAGGCCAGCCGTCACCACGGCTGGCCTCTGGCCGCGTTAACCCCCGCCACAGTCGGACGTGCGGCAGGGCCGGCCGGGCACAAGTGTAAATCGGTCCGCTGGCCCTGAGGTTCAAGCGTGTATAATAAAGGGAATCATAGCCACGTAGGAGGGTCTGGCATGGCGCGGGTTTGGGCCGGGCTGGCGGCGGCGTTGCTGCTGGTCATGCCGGCCACCGGGTACGGAGCCGGGGCTGTCGGGGCCGGGGCTGCCGGCACCGGCGAGATCAGGCTGCAGATCGGCAGCCACCTGGCCGAACAGAATGGCGCGGCCTTTACCCTCGATTTGCCCCCGCAAATTGTCGACGGGCGGACCCTGGTGCCGTTACGCTTTCTGGCCGAGGCACTGGGGGCGAGCCTGCAATGGGAGAGCCAGGAGCAACGCATCACCGTCAGCGCCGGCCCCCGGACCATCGTGCTGTGGGCGGGCCGCCGGGAAGCCCTGGTGGGCAGCCTGGTCTATAAGCTGGATGTTGCGCCCTTGGTGGTGAACGGCCACACGCTGGTGCCTCTGCGCTTCCTGACCGAACACCTTGGCGCCCGGGTGGAGTGGAATGAGGCGGATCAGTCCCTGCTGATCGCCCGGGGCGTCCAGCCGGCTGCACCCCGGCCGGGCTGGCTCACCGGCACCGCCACCGACGAACGGGGCGCCCCTCTGGCCGGCGTGACGGTGACGGCCACTGCCCCCGGTGCCGCCCCGGGGCAGACTACCTATACAACGGAAACTGACCGCCAGGGGCAGTTCGCCCTGGCGTTGCCCGACGGGTTCTACACAGTGACAGCCCGGGTCAGCGTGGCGTACCACGGGGAACAATATCGGTTCGCCCTGCACCCGCCGGGTGGCGATGACGGCAGTTACCACCCATCCCGGCCGGGTATCGTCCGGAATTACGTCTGGCAACTGAGCGGGCGGTCGGCCGGGGCGGCGGCCCCCGCCACCGCGGCGCCCAGCGATTCCGGCGGTACCCTGTACCTGCTGGGCCAGGACCCGCAGGATGCCCGCCGCCTGCTGCAACTCCCTGCCGGCGCCAGCGTGGAAGTCCGGCTGACCCCGGTCGGCCCGCTGGTGGACGGCAGCCCGGGCCAACTGCTGACCTGGCGGCAGCAGTTCAGCCAGCAGACCCTGAACGCCCACCCGCTGCGCGACCGGACCTGGCCGGACATTCCGCCCGGACAATACACGGCGGTGGCCCGGCTGCTGGCGCCGGACGGCACCGTCCGCCCGCTGTACGTGGCGGCCGGTGCCACGGCTGAACTGGCCGCGGTGGCGTTGCTGCGCTTTCCGCCTCGCCAGACCGTCTCCCCCGGACCCGGCGTGCCCGCCGGCGGTGTGGAGCCGGTGACACTGTACCTGCTGGACACTGCCCCCAACGAAGCTGGAGAGTGATGGCGCCCATGCCCCTGTACATTGGTTCCTGCCAGCCTGATTACACCCGTTTTGCCACCGCCGAGATCCGCAGCCTGGACCCCGCAGCCGGGGAAATCAAACCCCTGTCGGCGGGCGTCTGCCTGTTCGAGGCGCCCGCCGAATTCCCCCGGCGGGCGGCGGAACGCCCCCCGGTCTTTTTGCGCCACCTGCACCCGGTGGGGGCCGAGGTGACCACAACCGACGACGGGCCGGCCGATATCGCCCTGCTGGCCGCGGCGGCCTGGGATCTGCTGGCCACGGCCGGCTGGCCGGCCGGAACGGCGGTGGCGGTACAGGTCCGGCGGGTCGGAGCCGGGGCCGGTGCCACCCGTTTTGCCATCAAAGAGGCGCTGGACCCGGTGCTGCTGCAGCAGGGGGCGGTGCCGGTCACCCGCGGGGCGGCGGCGGTGGTTTCGGTCACGCTGGTGGGGAAGCGGGCCTATCTGGGCCTCAGCACCCCGGCGGACAACCTGTCGCCATGGCCGGGCGGCGAGGTGCATTACCAGCGGGATGGGGCGGTTTCCCGGGCGGGTCATAAACTGGAGGAGGCCCTGGAAGTGTTTGGACTGGTGCTGCGGTCAGGCTGGCAGGCCCTGGACCTGGGCGCCGCTCCCGGCGGCTGGACCCAGGTGCTGCTGCAGCACGGCCTTCAGGTCATCGCCGTCGATCCGGCCGAGCTGGACCCAAGCCTGCGCGGCCAGCCCGGGCTCACCTACCGGCAGCAGAATGCCCGCGATGTGGCCGTGGCCGAGAACAGCCTGGACCTGCTCACCTGTGACATGAACTGGGACCCCTATCCCACCGCCCGCCTGGTGGCGGACAAGGCCGCCGCCGGATTGCGGCCGGGCGGCCAGGGGCTGCTGACGGTAAAACTGCCCCAGGGCCGCCCCACCCGCACCTACAAGGAGGTCGGGCACATCCTGGCCGGCCGCGGCCTGCAGGTCGAGCGGGTCAAACAGCTTTACCATAACCGGGACGAAGTGACCCTGTGGTTCAGCCGGCCGGCGCTGCCGCCCGCCAATCCGCCCGCCAACCCGTCCGGAAAGGCGGACACCTGACCGAATGCCCGGACGGCCCGGGCCGTGTTGCCGAATCTGCCCCCCGGCCGTACCCGCATCGGAAAGCGAATGTAGCAAGAGCCGTGCCTGTTGGCACGGCTCTTGCTACCTGTTTGAGCGACAGAGGCACGTAAAGGGGGCAGGCTCCATGTCAACGAACCTGGCGGAGCGCCCGTGGCTCCAGTACTATGAGCCGAATGTTCGGCCAGTCGTGGATATCCCGGCAGAACCACTGTACCACTTCCTCGATCGTACAGCCGCCGCACTTCCCAACCACCAGGCGACCCTTTTCGTGAATGCCCGCATGACCTATGGCGAGCTCAAGCTCCAGGCCGATGCCTTTGCCGCCGCCCTGGCCAATTTGGGCGTCAAACCAGGCGACCGGGTGGCCATCATGCTGCCCAACTGCCCCCAGGCGGTAGTGGCCTTTTACGGAGCCATGAAGGCCGGGGCCATTGTGGTCATGACCAACCCGCTGTATGTGGAGCGGGAATTGGAACACCAGATGAACGACAGCGGGGCCGAGACGCTCATTTACCTGGACCTTTTGCACCCGCGGGTTGCCTCGGTATTTCCGAAGACAGGACTCAAGCGTCTGATCGTCACCTCGATCCGCGATGCCCTGCGTTTTCCGCTGAATCTACTCTACCCCCTGAAGGCCCGCCGGGAAGGGCATAACCTGAACGTGCCTACTGCCCCCCACCTGTACCGCATGCGGGAGTTACTGGCCAGGCACAAGGGCGCAAGCATCCCGGACCTGCGGCCGGGCTTCGACGATGTCGCCTTACTGCAGTACACCGGCGGCACCACCGGATTGGCCAAGGGGGCGATGCTGAGCCACCGGAACCTGGTCAGCAACGTGTTGCAGGTCCGGGAGTGGATGGGCAAGCCGGCTATGGGCACCGAGCGCATGCTGGCCGTAATGCCGTTCTTCCACGTGTACGGGCTGACAGTCTGCCTGAACCTGGCGGTAGCCATTGGCGCCACATTGATCCTGGTGCCCAAGTTTGAACTGGTCAGCGTTCTGAAGCTGATCCAGGAGCATAAGGCCACTTACTTCCCCGGTGCCCCGACCATCTATGTGGCCATTAACAACTATCCGGAAGTAAACAAGTATGACCTGCATTCCATCAAGGCGTGCATCAGCGGTGCCGCCGCCCTGCCGGTGGAAGTGCAGACCCGGTTTGAACAGCTCAGCGGCGGGCGGCTGGTGGAAGGCTACGGTCTGACGGAAGCCTCGCCGGTAACGCACTGCACCCCCCTCAGCGGATTGGGCAAGACCGGCACCATTGGTGTACCGTTGCCCAATACGGAGATGCGGGTGGTGGATGTGGAAACCGGCACGGCAGATATAGAGCCCGGGCAGGAAGGCGAGCTTTGCATCCGGGGCCCGCAGGTGATGCTGGGCTACTGGAACCGGCCGGAAGAAACGGCCGCCGTGCTGCGGGACGGGTGGCTGCATACGGGAGATATTGTCCGGGTAGACGACCAGGGCTTTACATCGGTGGTGGACCGGAAGAAGGAAATGATCATTGCCGGCGGCTTCAACATTTACCCCCGCGAGGTAGAGGAGGTCCTCTACGAGCACCCGGCTGTTCAGGAAGCAGTGGCGGTGGGTGTGCCGGACGAGTACCGGGGCGAAACGGTCAAGGCGTTCGTTGTGCTCAAGCCGGGGGCGCAGGCCACCCCGGAAGAAATCATCGCCTTTTGCCGGGACGAGCGCATGGCCAAATACAAGGCCCCGACCCAGGTGGAATTCCGTACCGAACTGCCCAAGTCCCTGATCGGCAAGATCCTGCGGCGCGTGCTGCGCGAAGAAGAACTGGCACGCCGCAGTAGCGTCGGGGGCGGATGACCGCACGACAGGTCGGAGTAGGTGGCAAAATGAAAGCTGAACACTGGCTGGCAGTCCATTCGCTGTCGCCGGGCCGCTACCTGGTGCTGCTGCATATCCCGGCGGGCGAATCAGCTCTGGAGATTCAATGGGTCGTCGCCAACGGCCGGATCGAATCGACCTGGACGCGCCGATTATCGACCCCCCGGCAGGCGCACACTATCCCCAGTCGCGGGAGGGTAACGACTTGGCACGTGACAGGAAGCGGCCCGAGCGGGTTGCGACCCGGCAGTCCGGCCTCCGGCGGGTCGGGTGCCCTGCGGAGGTACAGCCGGAACCATCGGCACCGGTGACGCCACCGGCCCTGCAGCAGCAAATCGAGCAGTTGACCCGGGCGGTGGAACGGTGGAATATTGGGGACTACGTTGCCCTCATGCACCAGCCCTGGAAACTGATGGGGTATAACTTCGTTGCCGGCGTCGCCCGGGGCGTGGGCATTGCCTTCGGGTTCACAGTGGTGACGGCGATTATCCTGAAAGTGCTGTCGTCGGCCCTGGTCAGCAATATTCCGGTTCTGGGACAGTTCATCGCCGAAATCGTATCCCTGGTGCGTATGAATCTCCGGCCGTAGCCATTTCCGCCGAGTACAGGGGGGACGTACCCTGGAAGCTGAGCAACTGGCTCATTTCCATACCCGCCTGCAACAGGAGCGCCGGCGCTGGGCAGAACAAATTGAACACATGAACGACGCCGGGCTCGGGCAGTCCATGTCCGAAGCGTACGAGGAAATGTCCATGTACGATAATCACCCGGCCGACGCCGGCACCGAAATGTTTGAGCGGGAAAAGGACCTGGGCATCCGGCAGAATGCCCAGCGGATGCTGGAAAGCTGCAAGGAGGCCCTGCAGCGGATCGAAGCCGGGACGTACGGGGTCTGTGAGCGCTGCGGGCAGGCGATTCCGGCGGAGCGGCTGGAGGCATTCCCCACCGCCGCCCTGTGCGTCCCCTGCAAGTCCGGTCAGGAACGCCTGCCGGACCGCTATCCCCGGCCGATCGAGGAGACGGTGCTGACCCCGCCCTTTGGCCGCTCCTTCCGGGACAACAGTACATTCGTAGGGTACGACGGCGAGGATGCCTGGCAGGATGTCGGCGTCTACGGGACCTCGGAGGGGCCGCAGGATGTACCTGGCACCATGGGCTACAACGACATGTACCACAGCCAGGAAGAGCCCTACGGCGGAGCCGAGGCGATGGAACTGGTGGTGGACGAGGACGGCGAGCCGGTCCAGGGCCATGACCGGCCCAGTTGGGCCAACGGCACCGGCCGGCCGCTGACCGACCCGGAAGACCCCATGGAAAGCTTCAGAACTGACTGACACCAGCCGGATCGAGCCACAGGCGGCCGGAAACGGCCACCGGGTACGGGTGCGGCGGCCGCCGGGCCGCCGCCTTTTCATGCCCTGCCCTTGTCCGCCAACTCCTGCCTGTGCTATTCTCAGGGAAGTGAGTGACCGGGGGTGCTGCCAGTGGTTCCCACCCTGCTCACCGGGCTGGTGGTCCTGGTCCTGGACCTGGGGTCGAAATGGCTGATCCAAAGCCGGCTGATCCCATACGAAAGTCACCCGGTCATTCCCGGGTTCTTTCATCTGACCTATGTCTTGAATCCGGGCGCAGCCTTCGGGCTGCTGGCAAACTGGCGGTGGCCGTTTATTGCCGTGTCTGCCCTGGCCATTCTGCTGATTCTGGTTGTGGCCCGGCACCCCCGGACCCGCCGGGGATACGTCCCCTATGCCCTTGGCCTCATGCTGGGGGGGACGGCCGGCAACCTGACGGACCGGATCCGCTACGGCCGGGTGGTTGATTTTCTGGAGTTCTTCTGGCGCCAATGGCATTACCCGGTTTTTAACCTGGCCGACGTGGCCATTCTGACCGGAGTGGGGCTGTTTATTCTGCATCTGACACGGGAGTCCTGGACAACATGACCGCAGAGTTTCGCTATACAGTGGGGCCGGAGACTGCCGGCCAGCGGCTGGATGCCTTTTTGGCCGGACAGGCCGATCTGGGTCTGACCCGTTCGCGCATTCAGAAGCTGATCGACGACGGTCAGTGTACTGCCGACGGCCGGCCCGGCAAGGCTGGCTGGAAACTGGAATCCGGGCAGGAAATCGTCATGCGGGTGCCGCCGCCCCAGAGTACCGAACTGGTGGCCGAGGCAATCCCGCTGGACGTGGTGTACGAGGACGACGATGTCATGGTAATCAACAAGCCGCGGGGCCTGGTGGTGCACCCGGCGGCCGGGCACTGGCAGGGGACGCTGGTTAATGCCCTGCTTGGCCAGATCGAATACGACGAGGACGACGAAGGGGTGGGCGGTACCCTGCGCCCCGGGATTGTCCACCGGCTGGACAAGGACACCACCGGCCTGCTGGTGGTGGCCAAAAACGACCGGTCCATGGTCGCTTTGCAGGAGCAGATCCGGCTCCGGCAGGTCAAACGGGAATACCTGGCCCTGGTGCACGGGGAACCCGAGGTGGACGCCGGACGGATCGAGGCGCCTATTGGCCGCCACCCCAGCGACCGCAAGCGCATGGCGGTGAACCTGAAAAACGGCCGCGACGCCGTGACCCATTTCCGGGTTCTGGAGCGTTTCAAGGACTTCAGCCTGGTGGTTTGCCGGTTGGAAACCGGCCGCACCCATCAGATCCGTGTCCACATGGCGTACATAGAGCACCCGGTGGCCGGGGATCCGACCTACGGCCGGCGCAAATTGGCCCTGGGACTGACTGCCCAGGCCCTGCATGCCTGGCGGCTCGGGTTCACACATCCTGCCACCGGGGCCGATCTGGAGTTTGAACTGCCGCCCCCGGCCGACATGCAGGCGGCTATCGACCTGCTGCGGGCAGCGGACCGGTCCTGACGGCCAGCCCTCTACCGGTAAGCAACCACCACCGGAGCGCCACCAAAGGAGTGCCGACACCATGTCCGTAGAAAATTTTGCTGACCGACTTTCGGCTGCTGTGCTCGCCCTGCGCAGCCCGGTCTGTGTGGGGATCGACCCGGTTTTGAGCAAGCTGCCGACTTACATGTTGGAAGAAGCCCGCAGCCGTTTTGGTGAAACAGAGCGGGGGGCCGCTGCCGTTCTCTGCGAATTCGGCCGGTGCATCGTGGACGCCGTGGCCGGACTGGTGCCGGCGGTCAAGCCGCAGAGTGCTTTCTTTGAGGCCTACGGTGCAGCCGGGGTGGCGGCCTTCTGGGAAGTGACCGAGTACGCCCGTGGCAGGGGGCTGCTGGTTGTTGGCGATGCCAAGCGCGGCGATATTGGCACAACGGCCGAGGCGTATGCCGACGCCTACTTCGGCCATACCAGCCCGATGCGCTCCTGGGGCGACCCGACCCGGATGGTCGACGCCCTGACGGTTAACGCCTACCTGGGCTCCGATGCCCTCGAACCGCTGGTCCGGCGGGCCGGCTGGCGTGGCGGCGGCCTGTTCATTCTGGTGAAAACCTCCAACCCGTCGGCCGGTGAGCTACAGGACCAGCCTGTGCTGGCCGGCGGAACGGTGGCAGTCCGGGTGGCCAGGCTGGTCGACGAGGCCGGTGCCCGCCATGTAGGCGAATACGGCCTCAGCAGTATCGGGGCCGTGGTGGGCGCCACCTACCCTGAAGACCTGACCACCCTGCGCCAGTGGATGCCCAGGGCTTACTTCCTGGTCCCCGGCTACGGTGCTCAGGGCGGCACCGCTGCCGATGTGGCCGGGGCCTTTCTGAAAAACGGACTGGGGGCTCTGATTTCGGCCTCGCGCAGCGTGATTTATGCCGCCCCCGCCGAGGCGGAAGCGGGGGAATACCAGATGGCTGTGACTGCCGCCGTAATGAAGATGAACTCCGAACTGTGCGCCGCCCTGGCGCAGGCAGGCAAGGGCTTTTAAGGCCGGCCAGCCGATCCGACCCAAACCGCCCGGCTTTGGCCGGGCTTTTTCGTTTGGACAAGCATGCATAAATGGGCACTCACGCGGAATAAAGCTGATACATGGGTGGACCATGGCGGGAAAATGCTCTTTATCAACATTTATGGCCATTAATACGGGATGCATGCGCAGGTAACGGCCTGAAATCATTGTTGCTACCTCAGAAGGAATCAGGTATTTGAATAGAGAAAAATCACAATTTAGTCTGACTTGCGGGGGAGGGTGGATCCAGGTGTCTACGATGGACTACCAGTTGACGATCCGCACCATGCTGGAGCGGGCGCGGCGCTTCTTTCCCAGGAAAGAGATCGCGTCCTGGACGCCGGCCGGGATGTTCCGGCATACCTATGCCGATCACTACCGGCGTGTCTGTCAGTTGGCCCATGGTCTGGCCGCGCTGGGGGTGGGGCGGGGGGACAAGGTGGCCACCATCGCCTGGAACAACCACCGCCACCTGGAGGCTTACTTTGCCGTCCCATGCATGGGGGCGGTGACCCACACGGTGAATTTCCGGCTGCCGCCGGAGCATCTGGTCTACATTATCAACCACGCCGAGAACAAGGTGCTGCTGGTGGACGAGGACTTCCTGCCGCTGGTGGAGGCGGTCTACCCTAAACTGACCACGGTGAAAGCCTACGTGATCATGACTGACAAGGATCACGTGGAGACCCGGCTGCCCGGCGCCATTCGTTACGAGGAGTTGCTCGCCGGGCAGCCTGACCAGTACCCGTGGCCGGAGGACCTGAACGAAAAAGAACCGGCCGGCCTTTGCTTCACCAGCGCCACCACCGGCAACCCCAAGGGGGTGGTGTACACCCACCGGGCCATTGTGCTGCACGCCATGACCATCTGTATGGCGGACACCATCGGTGTGTCGGAAAAGGATGTGCTGCTGCCCCTGGTACCCATGTTCCACGTGAACGCCTGGGGGACACCTTTTGCGGCGGTGTGGATGGGGTCCAAGCTGGTATTGCCCGGCGCCGCCCTGCGTGATCTGCCCGCCATCGGGCGGATGTGCCAGGACGAGCGGGTCACCCTCACCGCCGCCGTTCCCACCATGTGGCTGGGCATGCTACAGGTGATGGCCAAAATGGATCTGGACCTGTCCAGTCTGCGCGAGATCATCGTGGGCGGTGCAGCCGCCCCCCGCAGCATGATCGAGACCTATGAAAAGCGATTTGACATCCAGATCTGCCACGCCTACGGCATGACCGAGGCGGCCCCGCTGAGCCACGTCTGCCGGGTCAAGAGCTACATGGCTGACTGGTCCGAGGATGCCCGCTACACGGTCCGGGCCAAACAGGGCCTGCTGGCGCCCGGTCTGGAGATGCGGGTGGTGGACCAGATCACCGGCGCCGACGTGCCCGCCGACGGCCGGACCATGGGCGAAATCTGGCTGCGTGGGCCCTGGGTGGCCGATGAATACTACCGGGATGAGCGCAGCGCCCAGACCTTTGTGGAGGGATGGTACCGGACCGGCGATGTGGCTACCCTGGACGACGAGGGTTACATCAACATCATGGACCGGACGAAGGATGTGGTGAAGTCCGGCGGGGAATGGATCAGCACGGTGGAACTTGAGAACGCCATCATGGCCATGGCCGACGTGGCCGAGGCAGCAGTGGTGGGCATCGCCCATCCCAGGTGGGATGAACGGCCCCTGGCCTGCGTGGTGCCCAGGGCTGATGCCAGGGACAGACTCACCGCCGCCGCTGTGCGGGACTTCCTGGGCAACCGCTTCCCGCGCTGGTGGGTGCCTGACGATGTGGTATTTGTCGATGAAATCCCCAAGACCAGCACCATGAAGTTCGACAAGAAGGTGCTGCGCAGCCGCTTCAGCGAGCATTACACGGCCAACCGCTGACCGCGGCGGCCGAAACCGGAAAAGCGCACACCCCGGAGGCTGCTGCCTTCCGGGGTGTTTGTGTTTGGGCTAGTGGTCGGTCTGGGCGGCTTCGGCCTGCGCGGCGGCTGGCTCGGACAGGCGCAGTTCCAGTTTCAGTTGCTCTTCCGGGCTGGCATAGGGCTGGTACCAGCCGCGCTCCCGTACCAGGGTGTACAGGCGCTCATGCTCGGCCAGGCATTCGTTCAGGCTGTCGGTGAAAAACTGCCGCAGTTCCGGGGTGGCTGCTTCCAGAGCGGCCATGGTCAGGCCCATGCAACCCAGTTTGCCCATCACCAGCCCGTCGGAGGCAATCACCTGATCAGAGATCCGGGCCCCCGTCAGGCCCGTGAGGCTTTGCAGAATCGACACCGGATCGCCCCTTCCCTAATGGACCATGTGGCGGGCAAATTCCCGCATTTGCTGCAGGCGGGCCTGTTTACGGGCCAGGCCCTGTTCCAGCAACGCCTTCAATTCGGCATCGGCCACCATCGGCAGCAAGGCCTGAACCTTGGTGGTACCCAGTGTTTCCATCCGCAGGACCTCGTGCAGTTCCAAAGCCTCATGTGGCGCCAGTTTTGCCAACGGAGTCCCTCCTGCCGGGTCAGCGCAGTCCAGGACTATAGTCTGCGACGCCAGCCGCCCGGTCACACGCGGCTGCCTGGCTTGCCGCCTACTTCCACATGGCCTGGCAACTCAACCGCCAGCCCAGGGCCAGCTTTTCTTCGCCCAGGACCTGCCGCTCCAGGGGCGCGGGCGCGGTGAGTAGAAACAGTTCACCTTTAGGATATTTCACGGCACACTGGCCAGTGCTGGTACCGGCCCTGGGATTGCAGTCACAGGTAACTCCGACACCCATTTCGTGCAGGGAATCTCTCAGTTTCCAGCCGGAGCGGGTACGGATCAGGACCTCCTGGTCACGGTAGTCGACACGGCGCATGCGATGAATCCCTCCTTGGCTCTATCATACCAGACTGCCCGCCGTCTCCCCAGCCGGGCCGGGGGACAGCGGCAGGGTGAACCAGAAGCAGGCGCCCTGACCGGGGACGCTATCCAGCCCCACCTGGCCGCCGTGAGCGGTAACAATGGAGCGGACGATAGCCAGGCCGAGCCCGGCCCCGCCCTTGCGCCTGCCCGAGTCCTGCCCCTGGTAATACGGTTCCCACAGATGCTCAGCCTCGGCGGCGGGTACGCCGGGGCCGTAGTCCCGGACCGATACCCGGGCAGCGGCGGGCACCAGATCCAGGCTGACGGCCACCGCGGCACCCGCAGGCGAGTAGCGGGCGGCATTGTCGATCAGGTTTTGCAGCACCTGTTCCAGCCGGTCCTGGTCGGCCAGAATCGGGACCGGGGTCTGCCCAGGCACCTGAATCTCCAGTCCCACCCCACTGCGTTCCAGTTGGTCACGCTGGGTGCGGACGAATTCCTGCAGCCAGTGGGTCAGGTCCATGGGCTGCATGCGCATTTCCAGTTGCCCGGCTTCCAACTTGGCCAGGTCGAACAGGTCTTCGATCAGGCGGGTCAGCCGTTCGGCTTCACCGTGTATGATCTCGTAGGTACGGGCCCGACGGTGATCGGGTACCACCCCGTCCTTCAGCGCTTCGGCAAAGCCGCGGATGGAGGTGGTGGGGGTGCGCAGTTCGTGGGCGATGGAGGCCATCAGATCCCGCCGCAGTGTTTCCGAATGTTTCAGGCTGACCACCAGGGCCTCCACCCGCCCGGCCATGTGATTGAAGGCCCGGGCCAGGTGGCCGATCTCGTCGTTGCTTTCTTCCGGTACCCGGTGGCTGAGGTCGCCTTCGGCCATGGCATTGGCCGCCCGGCTCACCTGACCGATCCGCCGGGTCAGGGTGCGGGCCACCAGAAAGCTGAGCCAGGCTGCCAGTATCAGGCCCAGCAGGGTCCAAAACAGGATTTGCGCGCTCACGGTCAGCAGCGCCCGGGTGGCTTCCTCAACCGGACGGGCCAGCATGACGACCCCGAGGACCTGGCCGCCTCGCACCAGCGGGGCCGCCGCCGCGATCAGGGAATGGGCCTCGCTGCGTTCCAACTGGCGTGCCTGCGCCGTGCCGTGCAGGGGGAATACGGTGGTCTGAGTATGTCCGGCGGCCATGGTCTGGCTGAGAAACTGCAGCATGTCTTCGCTCATCAGGGTGCCCACTCCGGTGCGGACACGACCATCCTTGGAAATCAGCAGACCGGTTTCCAGGTTGCGGTCGCTCACGAACAGGTCTGTATCGAGGAGGGCGGCGGTGGAGCGGGCCTGGATCATTTCCCGCGGGGTTTGGCCCAGGCGGGCCGCCACCGTTTCGACCTGCTGCTCCATTAACTTTTCCGTCTGGTGGACCAGGATTCCCTGGGTCAGGCTGCGCATGCCAACGCTCAGTGCGCCGCCCACCAGCCCCAGTACCGCCACAAATCCCAGGATCAGCTTGGTGCCGATCCGCATGGCCGGGTGACCTCCTGCCCGCACAAGTGGTTGTTGGCTGGCGCGGGCCGGTTAGCCGCCGTCTCCGGGCTCGAACCGGTAGCCGACCCCCCAGACCGTTTTGATGTAACGGGGCTTTTCAGGGTCAGGTTCGATCTTTTTCCGTACTCGCTGAATGTGCACGTCGACGGTACGAAAATCCCCGTAAAAGCTGTAGTCCCACACCTTTTCTAACAGTTGCTCTCGGGTGAATACCCGGTGCGGGTTGCGGGCCATGGTGCAGAGCACGTCGAACTCCTTGGGGGCACAGTCCACCGCCTTGCCGTGCACCTCCAGGCTGTGCGCCGACAGGTCGAGCACAAAATCGGGGAACACCAGCCGTTCGGGCCGCTGGCCGATACCGGCCCGTTCGCTGCGCCGCAGTACTGCCTTTACCCTGGCCACCAGTTCCCGCGGGCTGAACGGCTTGGTCATATAGTCATCGGCGCCCAGTTCCAGGCCCAGCACCTTGTCAACCTCATCGGTGCGGGCCGTCAGCATGATCACGGGTACCTCCAGCTCCTGCAGCGCTTTGCACACCTCAAGCCCGGACATGCCCGGCAGCATCAGGTCGAGCACCACCAGGTTCGGGCGGGTGGCCCGCGCCTGGTTCAACCCCTCCGGCCCGCTTCCGGCTTCGGTAACGGCAAAACCCTCCTGCTCCAGGTAAAGCCGGCACAACTCCCGGATATTCACCTCATCATCAATCACCAGTACCTGGTGCGACAAGTCGTCATCCCTCCGGAGCACCCTTCTGACACCACTATACCTGAGATTGTTCACTTTGCGTTTGCCTGTATGCGAACAGATTGTAAACGATGCGGGGCCGCCGCGCCGAAAAGGCGGCGGGGTATCCCCCGCCGCCTGTCGCGAAAGCATTCTGACCGGCCTGAACGCTACCCTAACGGCTGGCGGCGGCCGGTTGCACCTTTACCTCGACCTGGCCTTCCAGCCGGCTCAGGCGGTAAAACCCCACCGGGTTTTGCAAGGCCATGGTCACCATGCTCCCCGGAGGCGGTGGGACCAGCCGGGTCTGGACCAGCCAGGTACCGTTCTCCCGGCGTGCGCCCACGTATTCCAGCCTGTAACCGCCGGTTCGCTGCATACCACCGGTAACGGCCACATAGGTCTGGTCCCCCACGGTCATGGCCTTGCCGGCCGGCTCGGTTTCGGCCTGCCGCTCGTTCGCCCATTCCTTCAGTTCAGCAGGCAGTTCGTTCGGGTGGACCGCTACCGCTGCTACCGGCGGGGCGGCCGGGACAGGGCTGTCCGGGGCCGGAGCCGGGGCGGCTCCCGGGCCGCCGGCCTGGCCCTGGGACGCCTGCCACCTGGCCACCACAGCGGCGCAATCAATCTGATTCTGGGCACAGTAGCGGTCAAAGGCGGCCTGCTCCTCCGGGGAGCAGCCGGCGATCAGGGCAGTCAGGACGCCAGCCGGGAGTAGCAGGAGTAAGGAGCGTCGGCTGTTCTTCAACGTACTTCTCCTTTTCCGGAAGCTGTTTCTACTCCTTGGACGGTGTGGGCCGCCGTTCCGTTACGGCCTGGTGGTGCCGGTACCGCTTTTTTCGCCCTGGCTGCGCCGGCGGGCGGCGGTTGCCCGCATACGCCCGTTTTGCGGGCGGGCCGGAAGGAATCTTTATACGCCGGTGAGAAATCCTGGTGTGATGCTCAGGGAAGGGGTCGAACGATGCCGCAACTGTTAACGGTCAAGCTCAGCGGTGCCATTGTATTGATTCTCATCAATTCCTTCCTGCTCGCGGGGGCCGTTGCCGCCCACCTGCGACGGCGCGCACTGCCGCCCTCCCATTTCCGTACCTATGCTTTTTCCCACCTGGTTGCCGCCCTGTTGGTCCTGCTGGGACTGGTGCTGGTGGGGATGATCGGGCTGCGGGCGGCACCGGGCATGCACATTTTTTACGGTTTGCTGGCTACCACTGGCACGATCGCCCAGTTGGTGCTCCGGCCGAAAACGGCCTGGGGCCAGAAATACCTGGGATCGCCGCTGGTGCATGCCACGGTGGCCCTGCTGGTGATGCTGACGGCCACCCGGGCCATCATGTCGGCCTGGTAGCCACCGGTCCCAGGCGGATCAGCCGGCGCAGCAGTTGCCCGCCCACCAGACCCAGCAGCAGGTAAGCGGATACGACCTTCAGTACGGCCTGGGCCAGGGGCTGGACTGGCGTCCAGAAGTTCCAGAGCATCTGCAGCAGCCGGAAGCCCACGTAGTAGAGAAAGACCGTGGTGGTCCAGCCCATCGCACCCATCCGCCCGAAACCCAGCAGGTGCAACAGCACGCCCTGCAGCCACGGCCGGGTGGGCGCCAGGCTCCGGATCAGGGCTTCCTCGGCGCTCTCCAGGCGGGGGTTGCGCTGCAGGGCTGCCCGCAGGTAGCGGCGGGCGGCCACCGGGTCACCCTGCTCCAGGTGCAGCCGGCCTTCCTGCCAGTAACCCTGCGGGTCGTGGGGAGCCACCGTCTGAGCGCGCCGGAATTGCTGCAGTGCCCCGTCCCGGTCGCCCTGTTCACGCAGGGCCTGTCCCAGTTCCGCCAGTGCCCGGGTGTGCTCCGGGTCCAATGCCAGGGCCTGGCGGCAGGTGCCAATGGCGGCTTCGGCCTGTCCCGTTGCTCGCTCGTACCGGGCCAGCAGGGCCAGGTAGCCTGGCTCGTCCGGGACGAGGCGGGTGGCCAGCCGCTGTTCGGTCAGCGCCTTCTGCAGGTCACCCTGGGCATGGGCTGTGATAGCCAGGGCGTTGTGCAGCCAGGCCCAGCCCGGCTGGACACGGACGGCGGTTGCAGCCAGGTCAGCCGCTTCGTGGGTCCGCCCCAGCGCCATGCAGGCCAGGGCCGCGCAGCCGAGCATGGCCGGGGTGGCCTGGCCGGACTGGATCGGGCCGTTCAGGGTGCTGAGCAGTTGGGAATAGCGCCCGGCCCCGTACAGGTCAAGATACTGCTGATCCGCCGGGGTCAGCAGTTTGATTTCATGCGCACTGATCACAGGGCTTGCATCCCCTTTCGTCGCGGTCAACACAGGGATTCGCTTTGTCCGGGGCCGGTGCCTGCGAGAAAAAAACCTCAGCCCGTTCGGGCCAAGGTTGTGCCTACCTGGTGTGGCTGTGGTCCCTAAAGGGCATCCCGGTACAGCGCAGCCGTCTCGACCTCGACTTCCACCTCTACCTGCATGGCGCCCACGCCGCGTTCCAGGGCGACGATGCCGGTGCGGACCGTCTCCAGAATCCCGAAATCCCGGACGGCGCCAATCAGCGCGTCGACCTTTTCCGGGGTGCCGGTGACTTCAATGACGACATGACGGGACTCCACGTCCACGACCTTGGCGTCATGGCTGTCGACCAGCCGCATGATCTGGGTCCGCTTGGCCGGGTGGGCCTGCACCTTGACCAGGGCCAGTTCGCGGGCAATGGACTGGTCGGCCGGTACGGTGGCCGCCTTGTGCACTTCGACCGGCTTCTCGAGCTGCAACTGCAGTTGCTCCACCGACGGTTCACCCTCGAAGACAAAGGTGATGCGGGACAGGGCCGGATCGTCACAGACGCTTTTGACCAGGGAATCCACCTTGAGGCCGCGGCGCCTCAGGATTCCCACCACGCGCAGCAAAACGTCCGGGGTATTCTCGGCCAGCACTGCCATGATCTGCCGCAAGCTGCCCACCTCCAAAAAATAAAACGCCCCACCGCCGGAAAAATCCTGCGGTAGGGACGTTGTTTACGTGTTACCACCCTACTTTGCGGCCACTCGGCCGCCTCGGTGACGTACAGAACATACCGCACAGGTATATCACTGTCCGCCTGAGGTGTAACGGCCTCAAGGCCGGTCAGGGCTACTGACACCAGCGTTCGCCCTGACAGCTCCGGGGGGATATTCCGGCCGTCAACACCACCGCCTTGCACCAACCGGCGGCTCTCTGTGGGTGGTCGACGGGCGTACTCGCCCAGTCATTGCCTTTGAAATATGATATCTAATTGGAAATTAGGTTACCGCAATGACTGGGTGGATGTCAAGATCCAGGCAGGTCAGTTGTGGCGAACCCCGGCTTCGGAAGCTCTGGTCCGGGTGGCCCCAGGCACCGGGCATCAGTGAGGCAAGCAGCCGACAAGGCCCACATCTTGTTTAGCCGCGGCGCTCCCTCGCTGGGCTTAGCGCGGTGGTCACCTGGCATGGCAGCCGTCCCCAACCGCCCGGCCCGGCGGTCAGCCTGATACGCCCCTCCCTTCGCCAAAGGGAGCATGAATGGGCGACCGGTGACGCACATGGAGGCACAGAACTGGGGCAGCCCGCAGTAATACGGGGGTGGGTATCTGCCGGGTTGGCCATTATCTGGACTGGCCACGAGCCTGAAGAAATTGCCAATCGGCAGTTTCCGACGGGAGTCGGGCAGCCACAGGCACCGTAGGCGCACCCTGGAATTCCTCAACTTCCTCAATGCCGTGCGGCGACGGTGCTACTGGCCCACACTCCAACCAATGCGTCCTGGCTAAACCGTATCGAGTGCCACTTTGCGTCACTGAGGAGGCTTACCAACTCAAATTCCGACTACGTCCATCACCTGATGCAGTGCGTGAGCGCTTGGCGGTTCCCGCTGCCGAAGCGGAGCCGGGCTTCCGGCCAATCCCCACACGTGACCCTGGCCCCGAATGGCGGCTGGAATGGGCAGAATAGGCATGGTCGGCGCGCACAGGTCCGAGCGACTGGTACAGCTTGACGCCTGGGGTACAGTCTGGTAGAGTCACCAGGGAAGCACCTTTAAACCGATCCGGCGAGATCGGTAAGGCGCTAAAGAAAGCTAGCGTCCCCCGCCTGGCGGGGGCAACCCTACCTTTCCTGGGAGCACACATGGCTCCCCGCCTTACCGGCGGGGGGCCTTATTATGTGGCAGGGGGTGAGTCGGCAGTGATGGAAGGCAAGGAGCCCAAAGCCATCCTGATGGACGAAGGCGCCATGGGTCGGGCCATCTACCGGATGGCCCACGAGATCCTTGAGCACAACAAGGGCATCGAGAGCGTGGCGTTTGTAGGCATCCGGCGCCGGGGGGTCCCGCTGGCCCGGCGGCTGGCCGCCAAAATCGAGGAAATCGAAGGCACAGCGCCCCCGGTGGGCATCCTGGACATCACCCTGTACCGGGACGACCTGACCGAGCGGCACGAATGGCCGCGGCTGCAGAAAACCGAGATCCAGTTCCCGGTCAAAGGGTTGAAACTGGTGCTGGTGGACGACGTGCTCTACACCGGCCGGACGGTGCGGGCCGCGCTGGACGCCCTGCTCGACATGGGGCGGCCGGAATCGATCCAGTTGGCCGTGCTGGTCGACCGCGGCCACCGGGAACTGCCCATCCGGGCCGATTATGTGGGCAAGAACGTCCCCACCGCCCGCCGGGAAGTGGTGGAGGTACGGGTCCAGGAGCTCGACGGCGAGGACAACGTGCTCCTCTATGAGTGGCCGTCGTAAGGAGGCATCCGGGACGTGGGCTGGAAACGCAAGGATCTCCTCGGGCTGCAGGAACTGAGCCGGGACGAGATCGAGGTCATTCTGGAAACAGCGGATTCCATGCGGGACATTGTCACCCGTCCGATCAAGAAGGTCCCGACCTTGCGCGGCAAGGTCGTTATGAACCTGTTCTATGAAAACTCCACCCGCACCCGCAACAGCTTTGAACTGGCGGGCAAGTACCTGAGCGCCGATGTGGTCAACGTGGCCGTGGCCGCTTCCAGCGTGGTCAAGGGCGAAACCCTGTTGGATACGGCCCGTAACCTGGAAGTGATGGGTACCGACGCCGTGGTGATTCGCCACAGCAGCGGCGGCGCCCCGCATTTCCTGGCCCAGCGGCTGCAGGCCAGCGTGATCAACGCCGGCGACGGCATGCACGAGCATCCCACCCAGGGTCTGCTCGACCTGTTCACCATGAGGCGGAACAAGGGCCGGATCGCCGGGCTGAAGGTGGCAATCGTCGGCGATATTTACCACAGCCGGGTCGCCCGCTCCAACCTCTGGGGCCTGACCAAGCTGGGGGCGGAAGTGGTCCTTTGCGGTCCCACCACCCTGATGGCCCCTGAACTGGGGGAGATCCCGGGCGTGACCGTAACGGACAAGCTGGAAGAAGCCCTGGAAGGGGCCGACGTGGTCAACGTGCTGCGTATTCAGTTGGAACGCCAGGAAAAGGGACTGTTCCCCAGCACCCGGGAGTACCACCGGTTCTGGGGCATTACCAGCGACCGTCTGGCGGTCTGCAACGACGACGTGCTGGTGCTGCATCCCGGCCCCATGAACCGGGGCATTGAAATCAGCAGTGCTGTGGCCGACTCGGAACAGTCGGCGATTCTTGACCAGGTGACCAACGGGGTGGCCGTACGTATGGCCGTTCTGTACCTGCTGCTGGGAGGCGAACGCGAGGCATGACACAAAAACTGCTGCTGAAGGGCGGCCGCCTGTTGGACCCGGCCAGCGGCGTGGACAGAGTGGCCGACCTGCTGGTGACCGGCAGCGTCATCGGCCAGATCGGCCCCGACCTGCACGACCCCGCCGCCCGGGTGGTGGACTGCACCGGCCGGGTGATCTGCCCCGGCTTCATTGACCTGCATGTACACCTGCGGGAACCGGGCCAGGAATGGAAAGAAGACATCGCTTCCGGCACCCGGGCCGCCGCCCGCGGCGGCTTTGTGGCCGTGGCCTGCATCCCCAATACCAAGCCGGTGCTGGACCACGCCCAGATCATTACCTGGGTGCGCGAAAAGGCCCGTACCGAGGGTGTGGTGAAGGTGTGGCCCATGGGCGCCGTCACCAAGGGCCAGAAGGGCGACGAACTGGCGGAAATGGGCGAGATGGTCGAGGTCGGCGCCATCGGCTTCAGCGACGACGGCCTGCCGGTCATGAACGCCGAGGTCATGCGCCTGGCCCTGCTGTATTCCAAGCAGTTCGGGGTGCCCATCTGCGCCCACGAGGAAGACATTCACCTGAGCCAGCACGGCGCCATGCACCTGGGCAAGTACAGCGCGATTCTGGGCGTGCGCGGCATGGATCCCCTGGCTGAAGAGGTGCCGATCGCCCGGGATATTCTCCTGGCCGAGGCCACCGGCGGGCACCTGCACGTGATGCATGTTTCTTCCCGCCGGGCGGTGGACCTGATCCGCTGGGGCAAGGCCCGCGGCGTGCGGCTGACTGCCGAGGCCAGCCCGCACCATTTCACCCTCACCGACGCCGATGTGGCTGCGTCCGGCTACGACACCAACTTCAAGATGTCACCGCCGGTGCGCAGCGCCGAAGACCGGGAGGCGATCATCGCCGGCCTGGCCGACGGCACCATCGACTGCATCGCCACTGACCACGCTCCGCACCACCGCGACGACAAGGAAAAGGAATTCCCGGCGGCCCTGAACGGGATCCTCGGCCTGGAAACAGCGGTAGGCCTGACCCTGGACCGGCTGGTGGCCACCGGCCGGATCAGCCTGGAGCAAATGGTGCTGCTCATGAGCACCAATCCGGCCCGCATTGCCGGCCAGCCGGCCCCGGCCCTGCGAGTGGGCGCCGAAGCCGACATCACCGTGGTCGACCCGGCCCTGGCGTGGACGGTGGACAAGCACAGCATGGCTTCCAGGAGCCGGAACACCCCCTTCCACGGCTGGACCCTCAATGGTGCCCCCACGGCGACCGTGGTGAGCGGCAAGCTGGTGATGGAGGAGGGGCGCCTCGTTGGCTACTGAGCACTGCGCCGGCGAGCCCAGGCTGAAGGCCGAGTGGCTGCCGGAACGGGCCCAGGTACTGGAACATACCCGGGCCGGGGCCGACTGGTACAAGCTGACGCTACGCAGCCCGGAGATTGCCGGCCGAGCCCGGGCCGGCCAGTTCGTGGAGGTGGCAGTGCACCCGGCCGGCCAGGTCGGCCGGGACCCGCTGCTGCGCCGCCCGTTTTCCCTTTGCGAACTGAAGCCGGCCGAGGGGATCATCACCCTGATCTACCGGGCCGGGGGCCGCGGCACCCAGGAACTGACGCACATGGGCGCCGGTCAGGAACTGTCTGTACTCGGCCCCCTCGGCCACAGCTTTCCCGATCCGGCCAGCGGCCGCGGGCCGCTGGTGCTGGTCGGGGGCGGCGTGGGCATTCCGCCCATGGTCGCCTCGGCGGCCTGGGCTGTGGCCGGCGGCGCCCGGCCGGTGGTGGCAGTGATCGGCGCCCGCAGTGCCGACGGCCTGGCCGGTGCCACTGAACTGGCGGCCACCGGCATTCCCATTCACACCTGCACCGACGACGGTTCGGCCGGGCGCCAGGGACTGGTGCTGGCGCCCCTGCAGGAGCTGATTGCCGCCGGGCAGGTGGGCGAAGTCTGGGCCTGCGGGCCGGAGCCGATGCTGGTAGCGGTCAAGCAGGCATGTGCCGGGGCCGGGATCCCCGCCTGGCTCAGCCTGGAGCGCTTCATGGCCTGTGGTTTTGGTGCCTGCATGTCCTGCACCGTGGAGCGCGCCGGCGGCGAGGGCTACGATAAGTACATGCGCTGCTGCGTGGACGGACCGGTGTTCCGGGCCGAGGAGGTGCAGATGTAATGCCAGCCGCAGATGACACACTGGACCTGAGTATTGAGGTGGCCGGCCTGCGCTGCGCCAACCCGGTCTGGGTGGCCTCCGGCTGCTACAACTACGGCCGGGAGTATGCCCACCTGTATCCCCTGTCCCGGCTGGGCGCCCTGTGCACCAAGGGCACCAGTACCGAGCCCTGGGCCGGCAACGCCGGTACCCGCATGGCCGAGACGCCGGCCGGGATGTTAAACGCCATCGGACTACAGAACCCCGGAATTGACCATTATCTTAACGTAGACGCCCCCTGGCTGCGCCGGCAGAAGGCCACCGTAGTGGTGAATATCGTCGGCCGCACGGTGGAGGAGTACGCCGCCGTGGCCGCGGCCCTGTCGCCGGGCACCGCCGACGCTGTGGAGCTGAACATCTCCTGCCCGAACGTGAAGGAAGGCGGACTGGCCTTTGGGACCGATCCGGAGCAGGCGTACAAGGTCACGAAGGCGGTACGGGAGGCCACCCGGCTGCCCCTGTTCGTAAAGCTCAGCCCCAACGTCACCAGTATTACGGACATTGCCAAAGCCTGCGAGGCGGCCGGGGCTGACGGGCTGACCGCCATTAACACGCTGCTGGGTATGGCCATTGATATTCGCCGCCGCCGCCCGGTGATCGGCAATCTGTTCGGCGGGCTGAGCGGCCCGGCCATCAAGCCGGTGGCCCTGCGCATGGTCTGGCAGGTGGCGGGGGCGGTAAAGATTCCTGTGGTGGGCATCGGCGGTGTGATGACCTGGACCGATGCCGTGGAGTTTCTCCTGGCCGGGGCCAGTGCAGTGCAGGTGGGCACGGCCTGCTTTGTGAATCCGCAGACCCCGCTGGAGATTGTGGATGGAATCCGGCAGTACATGCTGGAAAACGGGTTCAAAACCGTCAAGGAACTGGTGGGTGCGGCCAGGCCGGAAGGGGCAGCGGCCCTGGGTAACCTGCCCGCCCCGGCCGAGGGTACGGGCACCGCCAGCGGCCGGGGTACCGGCAGGCCGTCTGAGACGGGGCGGGAGACCGGCACCGCCCTGCGTCAGTTTCTGAAAGATGCTGACCGGGCTTGACTGAAACAGGGGGTATTTACGCATGTCCCTGACTGCGGAGCAGGTGCTGACGATTCTCAAGGAGACCGGTGTGTACCGGGAAGGTCACTTCCTGCTCACCTCCGGCCTGCATAGTGACCGATTCATGCTCATGGCCCACGCCCTGCAGTATCCTGATCAGTGCGAGACGCTGTGCCGGGCTCTGGCCGAGCCCTGGCAGCAGGCCGGCATTGAGTGCGTGGTCGGGCCGGCCGTGGGCGGGATTCTGCTGGCCTATGAAACGGCACGGGCGCTGAAGTGCCGGGCCATTTTTGCCGAAAAGACCGGCGAGGGCCGCATGGCCCTGAAGCGCCAGTTCACCCTGCGGCCGGGGGAACGGGTGCTGGTGGTGGAAGACGCCCTCAGCACCGGTGGCTCCGTGCGCCAGGTCCTGGAGGCGATCGCGCCCCTGGCGCCCACCGTGGTGGGGGTGGGCGCTCTGGTGGACCGCACCGGTGGCAAGGGCGACTTCGGCTTTGGCGTGCCGCATCAGGCCGTGCTCAGCCTGGAGATCCCCTCCTGGCAGCCCTCCGAATGCCCCCTGTGCAAGGCCGGCGAGCCGCTGGTCAAGCCCAAGTCCTGACGCTGTCCGCCACGCCCACATGGGGCATTGACTGCTGTGGAAAAACGCTCCGGCGCTGCCGGAGCGTTTTATATGCCCACGGCACGTCACGGGGGTTCGGTTGTCTTTCCTGCCAAACAGAAAAGCACAGCGGAGCCGGGGGCATCCGCCGTGCTTTTGGTCAGGCCAACCCGGTCCGAGCGCCGGAATTAGAAGCGACGGTGGCCGAAATCACGGCCGCCGCCGCCGCCGCCGCGGGGCCGTTCCTCCCGAGGCCGGGCCTCATTGACCGTGAGTGGCCGGTCGCCATAAACGGCCCCGTTCAGGGCGTTGATGGCGGCCTCGGCCGAGTCCGCCGGCACCTCGACGAAGCCAAAGCCGCGGGACCGACCCGTCTCACGGTCGGTGGTAATCCGGGCCGAAATCACTTCGCCATAGGGGGCCACCAGTTCGGTCAGGTCTTCCTGGGTCGTGGACCAGGGCAGGTTGCCAACGTACAGGGTCTTGGTCATGTCTGAATCCCCTCTTGCCAGTGTCGTTGCAAGCGTGGCCGGCGAAAACGGGTCCCGGATTAGCATTCCCACTTCGGACCGGCTAAGACCTTCGCAGTCAACGAACGTGCAGCTAATCCGGACATTACCAGACCACACCGGCGCCGCCGCACCGGCTGGTGACCCACTGTCCCGTCCGGGCATACGATGCCTGTGCACGTGCAAAGACAGGGGTGAACCGATGGGCGTCGTCAAGGCAACCCAGAATGATCTCAGGCTCCTGGCCCGGCTGATCCGAGCCGAAGCTGAGGGCGAAGGCAAGCAGGGCATGCTGATGGTCGGCAACGTCGGCGTCAACCGGGTGAAGGCAGACTGTCTGGACTTCAAGCCAATCCGGAACATTCAGCAGATGGTGTTTCAGCGGCCCGGTGGGTTCGAAGCAACCGTGAAAGGTTATTTCTACCAGCGAGCCAGAGGCAGCGAGGTCCGTTTGGCCCGCAAGGTGGTCAGGGGCAACCGGTACTGGCCGGCCACCCACTCCCTTTGGTTCCATGAACCTCCGCCTCGGCAGGGTTGCCCGGGGACATGGTTCGGCCAGCGCAACACGGGGCGCTACAAGGCCCACTGTTTCTTTGCCCCCAGCGGTGAAGACTGCCCCGGGGCGTATAGCACCTACTAAGGCAAGGAGTGACCAGGATGACCCAGTATCCCTACGGCTTCGTGCCGGGCCCATATCCGTATACCATCGCTGGCGCCGGTACGCCGCCCGGCCCCCGGGAGGCACGTGAGCCCCGGGAGGCACGTGAGCCTCGGGAGGCACGTGAGCCCCGGGAGGAGTTGCCGGCCCTGCCCCCGCTGGAAGAGTCGTATATCGAAAACATCCTGCGCATGAACCGGGGCAAGATGGTTACCATCCACACCACCTACGAAAACAACCCGAAATGGCCGGCGCTGACCTTCCGGGGCCGGGTGGAGGCAGCCGGCCGCGACCATATCATCCTCAGTGATGAAGCCGGGAAGCGCTACCTCCTGCTGATGGTCAACGTCGACTATGTCACTTTCGACGGGCCGATCTCTTACGAACCCCCGCCCGGCGTGGCCGCCCGGTACCGGTAAAGCCAGAAAAGCGGCACCCCAGGCAAGGGGTGCCGCTGGCCTGCATGATCCAGTTCAGGTATCTAAGCGAACACGACCGTCTTATTCTGATGTACCAGGATCCGGTCCTCCACATGCCAGGACACGGCCCGGGCCAGTACCACCCGCTCAATGTGGCGGCCAATGCGGCGCAGGTCCTCCACGCTGTGCCGGTGATCCACCCGTTGCACATCCTGCTCAATGATCGGACCGGCGTCCAGGTCAGCCGTGACATAGTGGGCCGTGGCGCCAATCAGCTTGACCCCGCGCCGGCTGGCCTGGTCGTACGGCTTGGCGCCAATAAAGGCCGGCAGGAAACTGTGGTGAATATTAATGATCCGGTTGTGCCAGCGCTGCACGAAGTCCGCACTGACGATCTGCATATAGCGGGCCAGGACCACCAGGTCGACCTGACCCTCCAGCAGCGCCGCCTGGACCTGCTCGGCCTCCGCCTTGCGGTCCGCCGTGACCGGGACATGGTAAAAGGGGATCCCCCAGTCCGTCACGGCCTCTTTCAGGTCCGGGTGGTTGCTGATCACCATGGCAATCTCCGCCCGCAGGTCACCGGCCCGCCACTGCCATAACAGCTCCAGCAGGCAATGCTCCTCCTTGGAAACGAATATCGCCAGCCGCTTGGGCCGTCTGGCGCAGGCCAGCCGCCAGTCCATGCCAAACTGTTCCGCCAGGGCGGCGAAGTCGCGCTCCAGTTCCGGGCCCCGCTGTTCCAGATCAGGCAGGTCGAACTCGATCCGCATCAGGAACAGACCGCCCTCCGGGGCGGTACTGTGCTGGCCGGAGTCCACAATGTTGGCCCCACGCTCGAACAGGAATTGGGACACCGCAGCGACAATGCCGGGCCGGTCTGGGCAGGAAATCAGCAGGCGGCCGCGGTGGGCGTTCTTTTCCAGATAGCGTTGCAGCGACGGTCTCATGGTCAACCTCCAGCACCATTTCCTATCATTTTAGCCATTAACGAGTCTTCTGGGGAGGGGGAGGGGGGAAATCGACCGGATGCTTACATCTCGGTATCATACATGGCGCGCAGTAATTCGCCGGTGACCGGCGCCCATTCAAAGATGTTGGAGTCTTCCCGGCTGCTGCGCCGCGGGTTGTGGACAAACTGCATGCGCTCCCAGAACTTTTCCGCCCGGCGGTAGGTGTCAAGGGTGCTGACCGGGCGGCGCAGGCCCTGCAAGGCCCGCACCAGAGTAGCCGCATACCCCTTGCCCTGGTGCTCGGGGTGCACTTCAATGGATTCGATCTCGAATTCCACGGCCGGGGTTCGGGAGCGGGGGTCGTAGCCATCCATACCGGGCAGGTACAATTCCCGCAGGATGCGGGCCAGAGCCACGGTGTTGCGGCCCTGCCGCAGCTCCAGGTAGATCGCCGGTGTCTCGGTCATGAGATCCTCTACAATCAGCGACTCCCAGTCGATCCGGCAGTCCTCGGCGAAGTAGACCAGTCGCTTCATAATCCGGGGCGAGGGGTGCAGCCATTCCAGCACCAGGTCTTGCCCCAACTCCGAACGGCCGATGGGTGGCATATCGCCCTCCTCGGCCTGCCAGGTCGCGGCATCCATAAACCCGAGCTGGTCGCTCAGCGGGTCCTGTTCGTTTTCCCGCCACGTACCGGCCCATTTGTATCCAGCCTGCGCCGCCTGCCGGCAGAGGGTCCAGAGGGCGGAAAACCGGTGCAGCGGGACCACGCCCACGTGGGCATCCACCATCATCAGGCCCAGCTCCGGGTGCCAGGTGGTCTCCAGCACCAGTCGGTCGCGGGTGTTGTGGGTCTGCCAGCGCAGATGGCGGGCGACCTCCTGGCCGTTTACCAGCACCGGGGTGACAGAGCCAACCACCGTGGCACGCACCAGGTCCGTCAGCCAGGCGCCGGTTTGGGCAGCCACCTCGTCGAGCGTGCAGGTGCCAGGCTGCGGCGGCCGCAGTGACCGAAAAGTGAGGGTCAGCATGCCCATGCCTCCTGCCCTTGTACAGTTCGCGACCGGGCAGCGCCGTGCACCGGCCCGGGTCTTTTCACCCTGTGCCTAAAGGATACGCACCGCTGCCTGCCCGCGCAACCCTCCGTATGGGGCAGGGACCCGTCTGAGGGCTAACGAATGTAGAAAACCGACCCGGTGACTGATTTTACGTGTTGAGGTGCTGCAATGATTTCGCTCGGGCTGCGCCGGGAACTGATGCAGGTGGCCCGTGGTGAACGGGCCGCCGACCTGTTTATCCGCGGGGCTACCCTGGCCAACGTACTTACCGGTGAATTGCACCCGGCCAACGTGGCCGTGTACGGCGGCCGTTTTGCCTATGTGGGCGCCCGCCAGACCGGTTTGGGCGAGGGCACGGCGGTGTTGGACGCTGCTGGTCTCGTTCTGGCCCCCGGCTTGGTGGAGCCCCACTGCCACCCGTTCATTCTTTACACGCCTTCGGCCTGGCTGGAGGGGGCGCTGCGCCTGGGAGTCACCGCTTTTTTCGGCGACGCTTCGCCCTGGGCACCTCTTGGTCCGGCCGGATTGCACCGGGCGGCGGAACTGGCGGACCAGGCCGGCGTTTACGCCCGCTGGCTGATCCGGAGCGGTCCGTCCACTTACGGGCCGGACCCGTATCCCCAGGCCGAGGTGGAAGAACTGCTGGCCCACCCGGCCGCCGCCGGCTATATGGAAATGGGGCGCTGGCTGCAGCAATACCGGGGTGAGGACCCCTTCCTGGCCGAAATGGCGGCCGCCCGCCGGCGGGGCCGCCGGGTGGAGGGGCATCTGCCCGGCGTGGCAGCCGAGCGCCTGAGTGCGCTGGTTCTGAGCGGGCTGACCGCCGACCATGAGCCGACCAGCGCCGCCGAGGCTTTGGAGCGTCTGCGGGCCGGGCTGTGGGTCATGCTGCGCCACAACGGGCTGCGCCCGGATCTGCCCGACCTGGCTCCTCTCGTGGCCGGTGGCCAGGTGGACACGAGCCGGCTGATGCTGACGGCTGACAGTGCCACCGCCGGGTGGATGCAGCGCCATGGCCTGGTCGACGAGGGCCTGCGCCTGCTGGTGCAGGCGGGAGTGCCCCCGGTACGGGCGCTGCAGTTGGCCACCCGTAACCCGGCCGCCTATTTTCGGGCCGAAGATGACGTGGGTGCGGTGGCGCCCGGCCGCCGGGCCGATTTCGTGCTCTATGCCGACCTGGCTGCTTTTCGCCCGGAGCAAGTGTATGTGCACGGGCGCCCGGCCGGCCCCCTGCCCGCTCTCGACTGGTGGCAGTGCTGCGGCCCGTCGGTCCTGCCGCCCCTGCCGCAACTGGCCGATCCGGCGCTGTATGCTCCGGCTCTGGCGGCTGGCCCCGGCATGGAATTCAGCCAGACCACCATCACCCGCCGGCGCGACGTAGCCGGACCGGACCTGCCGCCGGGCGTATTGCATGCCGTCCTCATCGCGGCGGACGGCAGCCGGGTCAGCCGTTGTCCGGTGCTCAGCCTGGCGCCGGGGTTGACCGGCGGCTTTGCCACTACCTGTCAGGTGGGCGGCGGGCTGCTGGTGCTGGGCCGGGATCCGGCGGAAATGGCCCGGGCCGCCGCCCGGGTGGCGGAACTGGGCGGTGGCATGGCGCTGGCCGAAGACGGACGATTGGCCTGGGAATGGGCCCTGCCCGGCGGCGGCTATATGGCCGCCGGGAATTTGGCGGCGGTGGCGGCCGGGGAGCAGCAACTGACCGCCCGGTTCCGGGCCTGGGGATATCGCTTCGAAGACGTCGTTCACAGCCTGCTGTTCCTGACCGGAGACACCTTGCCGCGGGTCCGTCTGACCCCGGCGGGCCTGTTCGACACCCTGACGGAGCGGGTGCTCCGGCCCGCGGATCCGCCACTATCAAAGATTTAACAAGCGCAGGAATTTCCCCGCTGATAAGGAATTGTTTAGCGGGGGGTGGCCGCAGGATGGCGCCGTGGTGGCTCTTGCCGGCGGGCATACTGGTAACGCTGGCCCTGGCCGGATCTGCCAGTATTGGCCGCATCAAGGGAATTCCCGAACTGGTCCGGCAGGTGCCGCAGCTGAAGAAACCGGGCACCGGTGTACTCCTGGGCCTGTGGGTACCCCTGGCTGTCTGGCTGATGTTGTCCGGGGCGATGCTGGTGACCAGCCTGACCGACGCTTATGGGCCCCTGGTGGCGGAGGCGGCCTTGCTGCTGCTGAGCGCGGGGCTGCTCTGGTCCCGCACGCTGTGGGCGCGCACCCGTCTGCGCCAGGCTCACGGGGATGCGGCAGCCAGCCGGGCATTCCGCTGGGTACCCGTGGGCGGACCGGCCCTGGCGGCTGCACTGATCTATCCCGGCCTGGCCGGCCCCTGGCACTGGCGACCAGCCGCCACCCTTGGGGCCTATCTGACCGGGACTTGTGTGCTGCTGATGCGCGGGGTGTTGCTGACCGCCGGGGTGCCGCGTGCCCTGGGTACCCATTACTTTGAGCCAGACCAGGCCCGGCGGATCACGCCCTTCGACGCCCTGATGCGCCACCCGGTCTATTCGGCCCTGGTGCGGGCGCCCCTGGGGCTCGGTCTGCTGGCCGGGGGTGCCATGGCCGTGGGCGCCGGAGTGCTGGGCAGCCTGGGCGTGCTGCTGGTGCTACGGGAAGACGGCCCGGGCTGGCCGCTGCGGACCGGGCTGGGACTATTTACCGAACTGAGTCGCCCTCTGGCCTTCTGGCAGGCATTAGTCCGCGACGGGTTGTTGCGCTGAGGACAGACAGGTTCGTTAGCACTCTTGACACGTGAGTGCTAACGGCCTACCATATTAGGCATAGAAGCGCTAGGTAAAGTCCAAGGTAATTTCCGGGAGGGTCAGGTCAGCATGCCCATCTATGAATTCCGGTGCAATGGATGCGGCCATATCTACGAAGAACTGTGCCGGCTCAACGAAGAGGGCGCAGCCCTGAAGTGTCCGCAGTGCAGCCATGTGGGCGGCCGGCGGCTTATTTCCGTCTTCGCGGCCACTGGTCTGGAAAACGGCCATAACAGCCGGGCCGGCGCCAGGCGCGGCGGCGATACTTCCACTTCAACGGGCAGCAGTGATGCGGGTGGCAGCAGTGATGCGGGCGGCGCCAGCAAGCATAATTGTTCCGGCTGCTGTGGCAGCAACAACTGAATCAACGCATACCGACGGACTCGTATGCGAACGGCGGCCAGGCAAAATGCCTGGCCGTTTTGATCCCAGCCGCCGATGTTCTCAGTCATTGGAGGCGATCCGCACGTGGTCGATGATCTGACTGCGGTGGCCGGCATTCATGTCGGCCACGCCACCGACCCTGCCGGCCAGACGGGCGTGACGGCAGTGCTGTGCCCGCCCGCCGGAGCGGTGTTTGCCGTGGATGTGCGCGGTGGCGGGCCGGCTACCAGCGAGACGGACGTGGCTCGGCCCGGTAACCTGGTGGAGCGGGCGCACGCAATACTGCTGTGCGGCGGCAGTGCCTTTGGTTTGGCGGCGGCCGCCGGGGCCCGGGACTGGCTGGCCGGGCGCGGGATCGGCTTTCCCACCGTGGCGGGCCCGGTGCCCATTGTGCCGGCGGCAGCGCTCTTTGACCTGGCCACCGGGCAGCCCGCCCGCCCGACACCGGAAATGGGCGCGGCGGCCTGTGCCGCCGCTGCCGGAGGTCCGGTGGAGCAGGGGCGGGTAGGGGCCGGTACCGGCTGCAATGTGGCCAAGCTTCTGGGCACTGCCTATATGGAGCCGGGTGGCCTGGGCAGCGCCGCCGTCGCCGCCGGCGACTGGACCGTTGGCGCCCTGGTGGCCGTCAACGCCGTAGGCGAGGTGCGTGATCCGGTCACCGGCCGGGCGGTAGCCGGAGCCGGCCTGGCCGAAGCCTTTCTGCGCGCCGATACACCGGCGGCCGGGCCGGGGGTGGGGGAGAACACCACTCTGGTGGTGGTGGCCACCGATGCACCCCTCAGCCGCGACCAGTGCTGCCGCCTGGCCGCCATGGCCCACGATGGGCTGGCCCGCACGCTGTTCCCCGCACATACGCCTTTTGACGGTGATATCGTGTTTGCCCTGGCGACCGGTTGCGCTACCGGCCCGGTAGATGCCACCGGGCTGGCCCGTCTGGGCACCGCCGCCGTACTGGCAGTGGAACGGGCGGTGTTGCGGGCCTGCCGGTACTAGGGGCGGCCCGCCCGTATGGCTGGCTATTCGCCCCGCAGCACCGCCAGGGGTTTATGAGTGAGCACGTCCCAGGCGGCGGCGGTGCCGGCCGCCACAGTCAGGGCGGCGCAGGCGGCGGGTGCCAGGCCCACCAGGGCCCAGTTGACCATCGGGTTCAGTTCAAACACAAGGTGCATGATTCCGCCTGCCACCAGATGAGCCAGCACAATGCCCACCAGTCCGGCGATTACCCCCAGGACGGCATACTCCACCGCCATCACCAAAGCCACCTTGGCCCGGGTTGCCCCCAGGGTACGCAGAATGGCGGCTTCCCGGACACGCCGGAATTTCGTCGCGGCCACGCCGCCGGCCAGGATGATCAGACCGGCCGCCATGGCGAAGGCAGCCACAAAACGTACGACCAGGCCGACCCGGTCCAGCACGGACTGGATCGTTTCCAGAATTTCGCCGATGTCAAAGGCGGTGACGCCCGGATAGCGGTCCACCAGGGCCCGCAGCAAGGCCGGCTGTGCGGCCCGGTCGGTGCGGGCAAAGGTGGTGTAGCTGGCGCTGGCGGTGTCCAGCGCCCCGGGGGAGAAGATGGCATAGAAATTGGTGCTGATCCGGGCCCAGTCCACCCGCCTGATATTCAGAACGGTGGCGGCGACCGGTTGGCCGTTAATCTCGAATTCCAGCACGCTGCCGGGATGGGCGCCCAGATTGCGGGCCACCTCTTCCTCCAGCGATACAAAGGCACCGGCCCGAGTGTCGGCTTCGGTCCACCAGCGCCCGGCCGCCAGTTCATTCTTTTCCGGCAGGGCCGCCGCCCAGGTCACCGTCCACTGGCGGGTCCAGTACCAGCGCTGACCGCCGCCGGGGCCCCCGCCCCGGCCTTCCCCCCGGTCGTCGCCCCGGTCACCGTCCTGGCCCCGGTCCGGCGCCGGAGCGGTGCCGGCGGCCGGCTCGTCCTGCCCGCGGCCGTTCACCGTCAGCAGCCGGGCCGGAACCATGGGGGTCAGTTCCTGCGCCTGCAGAACGGCCGGGTGCTGCCTGAGAAAGGTGCCGAAGGATGCCGCCTGGTCGGCCTGGATGCCGATCAGCACCAGGTTGGGGGAGCCGGCCGGGGCACTGCGGGTGACCTGGCCGAGCAAACCGGTTTGCAACAGGTACACCGTTGCCACCGCCGTGACCCCCAGGCCCAGGGCCAGCACCACCGATCCGGCCTGGCTGCCGGGCCGGTACAGGTTGTTCAGACCATGGCGCACCGCAATCCGGCGCGGCGCCGGGAGGCGCCGCAAGCCCTGAAGACAGGCCCAGGCCGTCGCCCCGAGCAGGGCGGCTGCACCGGCCAGGCCGCCGACAAAGTACAGCCCCCACCACCAGTTCCCCGCCTGCCAGGCTGCGACCAGGCCAAGGGCGAGGCCAGCCGCACCGGCCGCCAGCGCCTCGTCGGTGTAAAGGCGCCCACCGCTGCCGCCGCTCTCGGGCAGGTCCCGGCGGAAGACCAGGGCCGGCGGCACCCGGCCGATGCCCAGCAGAGGCACCAGGGCAAACACGATGGCCATACCTGTGCCAACCAGCAGCCCCTGCAGCACGGGTCCGGCCGCCGGAACCAGGTTCACATCCAGATTCAGCAGCGGGCCGATCAGCCGCGGCAACAGGGCCTGCACCCCAAAGCCCACGGCGGCCCCGAGCAGGCTGCCGACCAGGCCCAGAAGCAGCGCCTGGGTCAGATAAATGGCGGTTACGGTGCGGGTGCCGGCCCCCAGACACTTCAGAATGGCCACCGTGTCCAGCTTTTGCTTCAAGAAGGCCCGGGTGGTATGGGACACCCCCAGCCCACCGGCCACCAGCGCCACCAGGGAGACCAGGCTGAGAAAGCTGACCATTCGGTCGATCAGGCGGTTGACCTGGGGCTGTGCCTCCCGGTACTCGCGCACACTCCAGTCCTGGCCCAGGAGGGGGCGGAGTTCAGCCTTCACCTGCTCCGGGGTGAGCGTGTCCGGCAGTTTGAACAGGAAAGAATGGCGGGCCCGGCTGCCAAACACCACCAGGTCAGCTTTGGCCAGCCCGGCCTGGGTGAGCAGCACCCGCGGCCCGATGCTGAAACCGGTCACGACGCGGTCAGGCTCCTTGCGCACGACGCCGGCAATCCGGAAGACCGCCTTGCCCAACTGGAGCGTGTCGCCGGTCTGCAGCCCCAGACGGTCCAGCAGGTCGGCCCCCACCAGCACGCCATCATCGGGCAGCAGGAGCCCGGGCGGCTCTGTTTCCAGTTGGCCGTAGAAGGGGTAACGGCCTGGTTCGAAGGCTTTCAGTTCCACCAGCGCTGTGTCCTGGTGGCCGGGGACAGCGGCCATGGAAACCAGTTCCGTCACCCGGGTCGTCTGCCCGCCCAGCCGCTGCGCCACATCGTGAATGGCCGCCAGGTGTTCCGGTGTCGGTGGTTTGCCGGTGGAAGCCTGCAGGTCTGCCGCCATCAACTGACGTGCCTCGCGGAAAATCGCCTGCTGCAGGCTGGTCCCAAAGCCCCGGACCCCCACCAGTGCCGCCACACCCACGGCAACCGAAAGCAGGAAGAACAGGTAACGGCCCGGTGTGGCACGGGTTTCCCGCCAGGCCATTTTCAGGACGGCACTCACGTCCCGACCCCCTCGCCCAGGATCTGTCCGTCACGCATGCGCACGACCCGGTCGGCCCGGGCCGCCAGGGCGGGGTCGTGGGTCACCAGCACCAGGGTGGTGCCCTCCTGCTGGTTCAGGCGGATCAGCAGGCCCATGATGTGCAGTCCGGTTTCCGAATCCAGGTTTCCGGTGGGCTCGTCCGCCAGCAGAAGGGCAGGGCGGGCGGCAAAGGCGCGGGCCACCGCCACCCGCTGTTGTTCGCCGCCGGAAAGCTGGGCCGGGTAGTGGGACATCCGGTCCGCCAGCCCCACGGCTGCCAGCAGTTCTTGGCTCCGTGACCCGGCATCGGCCGCACCCAGGAGTTCCAGCGGCAGAGCCACGTTTTCCAGGGCCGTCAAAGTAGGGATCAGGTGAAAAGACTGGAAGACAAAGCCGAGCTTTCGCCCCCGCAGATCGGCGAGCTGGTCTTCGGACATATGGGTGATGTCCTGCCCGTCAAGGCGGACAGAGCCGGCCGAGGCCCGGTCCAGGCCGGCGACCAGGCCCAACAGCGTGCTCTTGCCGCTGCCGGAGGGACCCATCACGGCCACGAACTGGCCCCGCGGCACCTGCAGATTCACACCGCGCAAGATGCTCACCCGCCGCCCGCCGGTGGAAACTTCCTTGGTCAGACCTTGCAACTCAATCATGGCAGTCATCGTGCACACTCCTGGCATTTGGTGTACCATATAAACTATCAGGGGGGGAAACTCATGCGCTGGCTGCATCTGCCTGTGTTCCTGGCCCTGCTGTCCCTGATACTGGCTGCCTGCAGCCAAAACAAGCAGGCAACACCGGTCCCGCCGCCCGCTGCGGCTCCGGCTGCCACGCCGCCCGCTGCCCCGGCATCTGGTCCCGCCGCGGCCACCGCCGAGTCCAGGGATGAACGACCGGTCATTCTGGCCCTGGGCGACAGCCTGACGGCCGGGCAGGGGGTGCCGCGGGAGCACAGTTACCCGGCCCGGCTGCAGAAGTTGCTGGATTCCGGGGGCTACCGCTACCGGGTGGTGAACGCCGGGATCTCCGGCGACACCAGTGCCGGTGGGGTCAGCCGGTTGGAGCGGCTGCTGGAGCAAAAGCCGGCCATTATCATTTTAGCCCTGGGCGCCAACGATGGCCTGCGCGGGCTGCCGGTGGCGCCAATGAAGGCGAACCTGGCGCAAATCATCGAACGAAGCCAGGGGGCAGGTGCCCGGGTGGTGCTGGCGGGCATGGAGATTCCGCCCAACTACGGCCCGGAGTACACCGGCCAGTTCCGGCAGGTGTTTACCGACCTGGCGGAGCAGTACGGGCTGCCCCTGATCCCGTTCCTGTTGGAGGGGGTCGGCGGACATCCGGAACTGAACCTGCCGGACGGGGTCCATCCCACCGGTGACGGCTATGTCATTGTAACCCAAAACGTGTTTCAGGTGTTGGAGCCATTACTCAGGTGACAAGGCTCCCTCCCATTATTGACGGGCCAGGCCTGTCCCGTGTGACAGCCGGTGGCAGAGGGAGCTCCCCAAATCATCATGGAAGAAAGAGGCGAGCTGGATGAGTGCAAGCATGATCGCAGAGATGGCGCGTGAGTATGCCAGGCGGGAACTGGCCCCCAGGGCGGGTGAGGTAGACCGTGCGGGTGCATTTGGTGAAAACCTGTTCAGCGGCATGGGTGAACTCGGTCTGCTGGGTCTGCTGGTACCCGAAGCCTATGGCGGTGCGGCCCAGAACCTGGCGGCGGTGGCAGCGGCCATTGAGGCGCTGGCGGGGGCCTGCGGCTCCACGGCATGGGCGTACCTGGCCCACAACTGTGCCAGCGCTGCGGTGGCGGCCAATGGCAACGAGGCCCTGAAGAGCCGCCTCCTTCCCCAACTGGCGGCCGGCACGGCCATCGGCGCTGTGGCTGGAACCGAAGATACAGGCGGTTCTACCCCCATGGGCATTCAGACCACGGCCAAGGCCGAGGGGGACGGATATGTGCTCAATGGCACCAAGATTTTCATCTCCAACGCCGGGTTCGCCGATGTCTACGTGATTCTGGCCCGCACCGGCGACCAGCCTGGTCCCAACGCCTTCTCCCTGTTCGTGGTCGAAAAGGGCACCCCCGGGTTTGGCTTTGGCCGCCGGGAGGAGACCCTGGGCGTCCGGGGCGTGAACGTCGGTGAGCTGCGGCTGGAGAATTGCTGGGTCCCCAAGGATAACCTGCTCGGTGCCGAGGGTGGCGGCCTCATGGCCATGGCGCCCATCGGCGGCTGCGGCGTGGTCGGTGCGGCGGCGGCGGCCGTGGGTCTGGCCCAGGCCGCGGTGGACCTGACCCGTGTCCACGTGAAGGAACGGCTGATCCTGGGCAAGCCCCTGGCCACCCTGCCCGGTGTCCAGCAGACCTGGGTCGGGATTCTGACCGATCTGGAGGCTGCCCGTGCCCTGACCGAGCGGGCCGTCAGCCGGGCCATGGCCGGTGGCCCGCCCCTGGTGCCGTGGCTGGCCAAGGCTCATGTGACCGAAACGGCCCAGCGGATCGTCGACCGCTGCCTGCAGTTGCACGGAGCCAACGGTTATTCCACCGAGTTCCCCCTGGAGCGGATGTACAGGGATGCCCGGGCGCTGTCAATCCACTGGGGCAATAACGACGTGCTGCGGGCCAACGCCGGCCCGCTGGCCCTCGGGTAAAGGACAACTCCACAGGGTTCTCGGGCGGCCGGAATGCTTCCGGCCGCCCTTTCTCTGCGCGTGTATCCCTATATATGGTCTTACTTACTATTGTCAACAGTATCAAGCTATGTTATTGTAATAAATGGGCATATTTAACAGTCAACCCTTTCGGTGATTACCCAAGACCAGAGGGAGGGGACTCAGAAATGAGGAAAGGCCGGCAGGCCACAGCGATCTTCGCGATCATCTGCCTACTGCTTGTCATGGGTGCCGGCGGCGGCATCGCCGGGCCGGACGTGCCTGGACACAAGGTGCATCCGGCCTTGCTGAACCTGGCTAAAGAACGGCCGGAGGAAGAGGTCCAGGTCATTGTCCAGTTGCGCCGAGGCAGCCGCATGAGCGATCAGGAATTGCCGGCTGGGGCCCGCCGTCAGAGGGACATTTCTTTTATTGATGCCCAGATTCTAACGCTTCCGGCCCAGGCAGCTCTGCGCATTGCCCAGCTTTCGCAGGTGCGGTATGTCTCCCACAACGCCGCCATGGGGCTGACGGCGACCCACAGTCCCGTCACGGCTTATCCATACGCCGTGCAGTTGGATACATCGCTGTGGCCCAGGGGCTGCACCGGCAGTGAGGTCGGTGTGGCCGTGCTGGACAGCGGCATCGCCGATCATCCGGATTTCCGCAGTCGGGTCCGGGTGGCCGTACCCGGTATCGATTTGGGTCCAGGGGACAGTTTCGGCCACGGCACCCATGTAGCCGGTATCATCGCCGGGTCCGACCCGGATGGGCAGTACCAGGGGGTAGCGCCGCTGGCCCGGTTGTTCGATCTGAAAGTTTCTGGCGACTCCGGTGAGTTCAAAGAAGGGGACTTGCTCAGCAGTCTGGAGTGGATCTACTACAATCATGCCGCCCACGGGATCCGGGTCGTCAACATTTCCGCCCAGTCCGCTTTGGCCCAGAGTTACCGCACGGCTCCGGTCGCCGCGGCGGTGGAGCAACTCTGGTCACAGGGGATTGTGGTCGTTGTTTCGGCCGGTAACCGCGGCAGTGTGGCCGATGCCATGTATTACCCGCCCGCCAACGACCCCTATGTGATTACCGTGGGGGCCTTCAGCGACGCCGGCACCGCTGACCGGTCCGATGACTATATCGCAGGTTTCAGCAGCCGTGGCATGTCCCAGGACGGCTACGTCAAACCCGATCTGTTTGCACCCGGGCACCGCCTGGTGGCGTCGCTGGCGGACGGATCATACCTGGGGCAACGCCTGCCGGAGCGGGTCGTAGCCACCCGGTACATTCGCCTGAGCGGCACCTCCATGGCCGCGCCGGTTGTCGCCGGGGTGGTGGCTGATCTGCTCTCATGCCGCCGTGACCTGCAGCCAGACCAGATCAAATGGCTGCTTACCCACCTGACCGCCGGGTCGACGGTGCCGGGCCTGCTGGACGCCGGGCGCATCCTGGCCTATCTGGACCAGACCCCCACCAGTGGGGTGCCCGCCGCCAATCTGAATCTGATGCCCAACGACTACCTGAATCCCGACAGCGGTGCTCAGGTGGAAAGCAACGTATTCTTTGAGAATGTATTTTTTGAGAACGTATTCTTTGAGAACATGTTCCTCGACTGAGTCGACAGGCTGTACCGGGAGCGGGCTCGCCTGCTCCTGGTCCGCCTACCCGGTCAGGAGGTGCAGGCATGCGGCGCTATCCACCTGCCGCAATGGCACTGATTGGTGTCACTGTGGCAGTGGCAACGGCTTTCGTCTGGCTCAGCATCCAACGCGACGGCCTGTCTGCGCACCATCTGCCCCAGTTTCTGGTCCTGACGGGCTTTGCCGGCTTCACGCAGCTTTATCCGGTACGGTCGGTGCGCGGGCAGTCGTCTTACTCCCTGTGCAATATTTTTGTCTTCGCCGCGGTACTGCTACTGCCACTGTCCTGGGCCACGTTACTCTGCCTGGCGATCTGGGTGCCCACGCTGCCGCAGCGCTATCGGTCAGGCGACCCGTACTTCTGGGTGCCGCCGCTGACGAATGCGGCCCAACTGGTGGTGCTGGTTCATCTGACCGGGCAAATCCTGCGGTACACCGGGGCCTACCGCCTGTCCGGTCTGCCCGACGTGGTGTGGCTATTTGCCGCCGCCGTTGTGTTTGTTCTGGCTCAGACCGTGTTTGTGTCTGTGCTGGTGGCCCTTTATCGCCGGGTGCCCCTGCAGTCCCTGGACCTGGTCCATGTGGATTCCTTCCTGTCCGACCTCTTTCTGCCCTGCCTCGGTGTTGTGGTGGCCGTGCTCTGGACGGTGCACCCCTCTCTGCTCATGGTGGCCGGCATCGCCCTGGCTCTGGCCTATCGGATGATGCGCGGGATCCAACTGATCCGGCAGGCCGAACTGGACCCCAAGACCGGGATTTACAACTTCCGTTACTTTGAGGAGCAACTCAAATTGGAAGTGAACCGGGCGCTGGGGCTCCGGCGGCCATTGTCGCTGATCTTTGCCGACCTGGATTACCTGCGCACCATTAACAACAGCTTCGGACACCAGGCCGGCGATGCGGCGATCCACCGCGTCGCGGGTATTTTCCAGAGCCTGGGGGGGAAACTTGGACTCCCGGCCCGCTTTGGCGGGGAGGAGTTTGTGCTGTTGTTGCCCGGTGTCGACAGCCACGAGGCGCTGTACCTGGCGGAGCGACTCCGTGTCGCCGTGGAGGAGGCCCGTATCCCTGTCGGAACCCAGGTGATCTCCTGCACCATGAGCTTTGGCGTGGCCACCTGCCCGACTGACGGTACCACCACAGAGGCGCTGGTGAAGGCGGCCGATCAGGCTGTTTATGCCGCTAAATCGGGAGGGCGCAACCGCGTGTGCGTGGCGACTGACCCGGGCCAGGCCAACGCCTGCGCCCAGGCCCTGGCCGAGAGTGCGACTGCACTGGCCAGCCAGGCGGTGCAGCAGTCGGCGGCGGCCAGGCAGGAGGAAGAGGCCGTCGAACCGGGCGCCAGCCAGGGCCAGCACATGCCGCCGGCCGGGCAGGCCCTTACGGTGGCGGCCCTGATGGCCGGTACCATCGTACTGGCCTGGAGTGTGTCCGATCTGCAGCAGGGGACGAACTGGTGGGCCCTGATCATGCTGGCTGCCTCCGCCGGCATGGCCCAGGCGCTTAAAGTCAACATGTTTATCGATGACGGTACCCGGGGATCCATGTCCATCTGCATGGCCATCACCATGGCAACCGGGGCATACCTGGGGGTGGCGGCTGCGGTGGTGGTCAACCTGGTCAGCGGCGTGGTCCAGGTGTGGGGGGCGTACCGGCGCGAGGTGCACAAGCTGGCCTTCAACCTGTGCATGGCCGTACTGTCAGCGGCTGCAGGTGCCTTGCCCTACGCATGGCTCCGGCATCATCAGACCTCGGTTGGACTCGGTCTGGCCGGTTATGCGGCGACCGGAGCGGGTGCGGTCTTGTATTACCTGACCAATATTGGCCTGATGTCTCTGCTCATGGCCTGGGCCGGGGGTCAGTCGCCCCTGGCGGTGTGGCGAAAGAGCATGGCTTTTGTGACCCCGCACTATTTTTCCCTGACCCTGGCGGGCGGGTTCCTGGGCTACTTTCAGCCGGTGCTGGGCTGGACCGGTACCCTCACCCTGGTGATCCTGCTGCTCCTGATCCGGCGTTCTTTTCAGCAACAAGTGCGCCACATGCATACGTCCTTGCGCGCCTTGCAAGAGGCCAAAGAATTGCTGTCCCGGGCCAACCAGTTGGAAAAGAAGAACATGCGTGAGTTAACCGAGGCCGTTTCGGCCATTATTGACGCCCGCGACGCCAGCGTCTTCGGGCATTCCCGCCAGGTGGCCCGGTATGCGGTCGCCATTGCCGGTGAGTTGGGCATCACCGACGCCGTCCTGCTGGACGAAATCCGCACCGCGGCTTTGCTGCACGACCTGGGCAAGGTGGGGGTGCCGGAAGCCATCTTGCACAAGCCCGGGCGCCTGACTCCGGAGGAGTATGCCATCATCCAGCAACATGCCTACCTGGGCGAACGCATCCTCAGCCAGGTCGGATCGTTGAAGCAGGTGGCGCTCATTGTCGGAAACCATCACGAGTACTGGGACGGCTCCGGCTACCCACGGGGGGCGGCGGGCGAGGCCATTCCCATTGGGGCCCGAATCGTTTCGGCGGCCGATACCCTTGATTCCATTCTCACAGACCGGCCCTATTCCCGGGCCCGGTCGCTGGACGTGGCCCTGGGTGAACTGCGGCGCTGCGCCGGCACCCAGTTTGATCCGACTGTGGTGGCGGCAATAGACCGCTTGACGGCCAGTTGGCCCGCCCACTACTTTCAGAATTCCTTCCCTTCCACCGGGGTGCTGCCGGTGGTGATTCCCAATCAGGCAGCGGAGGATGTCACCGGGGAAGCGGCGCCCTGATCGCCCTTTGCACCAGCATCAAGAGTCCCCGGCGATCTGAATCGTCCGGGGACTTGGCATGTCTGCTCATAAATGGTATCATAGGCAACGATAGTTATTGGGAAATAAGTACAGATATAGTTTCGGATACCTGGAAATCGACTTGGGTCAAAACCAAAGGAAGGTGGAACCATGCGTCAGCGGGTCAGTGCCGGGGTTATGGTTGTGATGTTGCTGCTCGTATTGATCCTGGATACCAGGGGGGGCCTGGCCGCCAAGCCGGCCCAGCACAAGATCCACCCGGCACTCTTGCGGCTGGCACAGGAGCGGGCTGCCGAAACGGTGGAAGTGATTGTGCAGGTACAGCCCGGGCACAAGTTGCGTGATAAAGACTTGCCGCCGGGAGTAAGGCACCAGCGCGACCTTGACTTTGCCGGGATGCAGGTGGTGGAGTTACCGGCCGCTGCCGCCGCCGACGTGGCGAACCACCCGGATGTCGTTTACATTTCTCCCAACGCCCCCGTGCGGGTCACGGCTGTCTATACGCCGGTGACCACCTACCCCGCAACCACCGGGGTTACTCCCCGGGTATGGGGCAGCGGGCATGCAGGCCAGGGCATCGGCGTGGCCGTGCTGGATAGCGGCGTCTCGGAGCACCCGGATCTGAAGGACCGGCACCAGGGCACCGTTGTTCAGGGGGCTGAGCTGGGCGACGGCGATGCGTACGGCCACGGCACCCACGTAGCCGGAATTATTGCCGGTGCCAGTAAGGACGGCCGTTATGTGGGGATGGCACCCAAGGCCAAAGTCTATAATGTCAAGATTACCAATAACTCCGGACAGGCCCGCGAAAGTGATTTACTCGCCGGGCTGGAGTGGGTTTTTTACAACCATCACCGTTACGGGATCCAGGTGGTCAACATCTCTTCACAGTCGACGCTGGCCCAGAGTTACCTGACTGCTCCGCTTTCGGCCGGAGTGGAACAACTGTGGCGGCTGGGCATCGTAGTGGTGGTCGCCGGCGGTAACCGCGGGGCCGGGCCGGACGCCATGCACTACCCACCGGCCAATGACCCCTTCGTGATCACCGTGGGGGCACTCGGCGACCGGGGTACCCCGGACCGGGCCGATGATGTGGTTCCCGACTGGACCAGCCGGGGGCTGACGCAGGACGGCCACCTGAAGCCAGACGTGCTGGCCCCGGGCCACCGGATTGTCGCCCCACTGGCACCGGGTTCATATCTGGAACGGCAACTGCCTGACCGGGTCGAGGATTCCCGGTATATCCGGCTCAGTGGCACTTCCATGGCCGCCCCGATGGTGTCCGGGCTGGTGGCGGATATCCTTTCCTATCGCCGCAACCTCACCCCTGATCAGATTAAGTGGCTGATTCAGTCCCAGACCTATGGCGCGTCGCAGCCCGGTATGCTGGACGCAGATCGGATCTGGGCGTTCCTGGAGCAGACCCGCGATACAAGTGCCATTCCGGCGGTTAACCAGAACTTGGTGCTGAACAACTACCTGAATCCCGCGGCGGGTGGACTGTCAGGGAACAACGTGTTCTTTGATAACGTGTTTTTTGATAATGTATTCTTTGATAACGTATACTTTGAGAACGTGTACTTTGAAAACATGTTCCTTGACTGACGGGGGCAAGGCCACTCCGTCCAGGCGGTGGCGTTTCCGGCCAGGTTTTAACGGTGGGTTGCCTGTGCTACAATCACAGCATAGGAAATGAAGGTGAGCAGTTACTGAGCCGCCATCCCTGAAGGAGGCTTTCCATTTGCCCATGGTGCGCGCCGGGGGGATCAAGCTGATCCTCCGCCTGGAAATCAAGAATACGCATAGCATATTTGGTTATTTAGCCACGGCCATTGGTGCTGCCGGCGGTGACATAATGGCTGTGGACCTGATCCAGGCGGGCAAGGATGCGGTGGTGCGGGATGTCACGGTAGGCGTGGACACGCCCGCCCACGGCGAACGTGTAGTGGCGGCCATTTCGGCCCTGCCGGGCGTGCGGGTCATTAATATCTCTGATCGGGTATTTCTGGCCCACCTGGGCGGCAAGATCGAGGTCACGCCCAAGATGCCGGTGAAGAACCGGGACGATCTGTCCATGGTGTACACCCCCGGCGTGGCCCGGGTCTGTACGGCCATCCATGAGGATCCCCTGAAGGTGTTCTCCCTTACCATGAAGCGCAATACGGTGGCGGTGGTGACCGACGGCACCGCTGTGCTTGGACTGGGCGACATCGGGCCGGAAGCCAGCCTGCCGGTCATGGAAGGCAAGTGCATGCTCTTCAAGCAGTTCGCCGGCGTGGACGCCTTTCCGATTTGCCTGGAAACCAAAGACACCGACGAAATCGTGCGCATCGTCAAAGCCATGACACCTGGGTTCGGTGGCATTAACCTGGAAGATATCAGCTCTCCGCGCTGCTTTGAGATCGAGGAGCGCCTGAAGCAGGACCTGGACATTCCCGTCTTCCACGATGACCAGCACGGCACGGCGGTGGTGGTGCTGGCCGGCCTGATTAACGCCGCCAAGGTCGTGGGCAAGGAACTATCCCAGATGAAGGCCGTGCTGGTGGGCTGCGGTGCCGCCGGAACGGCGATCATCAAGCTGCTGATGCAGGCCGGACTGGTGGATATTGTCGGGGTGGACCGGGTTGGGGTGATCGAACGGGGCAAGGAGTACCCGGAGAACAGCATGTGGTCGTGGCTGGCTCAAAATACCAACCTGCGCGGCATCAGTGGCAACCTGGCCGACGCCATCGACGGAGCCGATGTTTTCATTGGTGTATCCGGCCCCGGGGTACTGAACGTGGGGCACCTGAAACGGATGGCTAAAGATCCTATTGTGTTTGCCATGGCCAACCCCAACCCGGAGATTGAGCCGGAAGAGGCTTCGCCGTATGTGCGGGTGATGGCCACCGGCCGCTCCGACTACCCGAACCAGGTCAACAATCTGCTCTGCTTCCCCGGGATCTTCCGGGGAGCGCTGGACTGCCGGGCCCGGTCGATTACCGAGGAAATGAAGCTGGCGGCAGCCCGGGCCATCGCGGCGGTGGTGACGGAAGACGAATTATCAGAGGAGTATATTATTCCCAGCGTCTTTAATCGCCGGGTAGTGGACGCGGTGAGCCATGCCGTCATGGAGGCGGCCTATGCCACCGGTGTGGCCCGCCGCGAGCGCCGGGATGTGGTCCGGGATGCCCGGGACCGTGATTATGGCCGGGTGGGTGACTGAGGAATCTGGGGGGGACCAGGTGTGGTGCGGCGCTCCTGGTTCAGCCTCATGCTCTCACTGATCCTGCTGGCCATGCCGTCCGGTGTACCGGGAGCCGTGATGGCGGCGGCGGCGGTACTGCCACCGCCGCCACCGGAGCAAACGGCCGCCCATCCGGACGTGCCGGGACCCGAGAGTCGGGTGGCGCTGGCCGAACTCAACCGGGTGCGGGTTGCCCTTGAGCTGCCGCCGCTGGCATACAGCCGCGTCATGGCTGAGGCGGCGCAAAACCATGCCCGGTATCTGGCTGCCCATCCGGAACTGGCCTGCTGCGATGCCCATGGTGAACAGCGCGGCACCTGGGGCTTTACGGGTGCCGACGTACTGGAACGGGTGCAGGCGGTCGGTTTCGCCGGATTCGGGGCGGCCGAAGTCATCGCGCACGGGCAGTCGGCGGAGGAGGCGGTCTGGGACTGGCTGGCCACGCCCTATCACCGCTTACCCCTGATTGCCGCTTACACCGAGAGCGCCGCCTTTGCGGCCCGGGCTTCCGGTGCCGAGTCGAACCAGGTGATGGCTCTGGCTGTAACCCGGACGCAGGCCAGGCAACCGGTGGTGTTCCCGCCCGACGGCATGACCGGGGTGCCGGTGGAATGGTCCGGCCTGGAGACCCCTGACCCGTTGCGCTTTGCCCCGGGTGCTTCCGGTCCGCTGGGCTTTACCGCCGGTCTGGTCTTTCCCGCACCGGTGGTAAAGTTTGTTCTGACTCGGGCCACCCTGGCCGGGCCGCAGGGGGAGGTACCGGTGTATCGGCTTACTCCGGACCGGGACGAGCATCTCAAACAGGGAGTAGCCCTGCTTCCTCGCACCCCGCTCGAACCCCAGACCACCTATACGGTGGCAATAACGGGGGAAGCTGACTGGGGGATGGGGCCGCAGCCGTTTGACCACAACTGGTCCTTTACCACCCGGCCCGAGGTGCCGCGGGCGCGGCGCGCCTCCTTCGCCGGGCGGGGCGGGGTGGTGGAGGAGATTGAATTGACGGGCGGCGGGTTCAGTTCCGGGACCAGGGCCTATATCGCCGGGATCACCGTGCCGGTGGAGGTGCAGGCCCCGACGCGGGTGCGGCTGCCGGTGCCGGCGGGTTTGCCGGCGGGACCGGCCGACCTGCTGCTGGCGGGGCCGGGCGGCGAGACGGTCTGGCCGCAGTTCTTTACCGGCAGTGAGCGGCTGCCTGCCGGGGCGGACGGGCTGTCCGAATGGTCCCTGTTCACGGGGGGAACGCCGGTGGCGGTACCGGCGCTGCTTGAAGCCGGGGGTGCAGATGCCGACCGGGTACTGATCCCGAGCGATGCGCTGGTCGCCCTGGGGGCGGTGTTGGAGCGTGATCCCGGCACCGGTCGCCGCCTGATCCGTCTGGGCGAAAACTGGGTGGTGGCCGGACCGCCGCGCGGGGCGGCCTGGGCGGGCAAGGAAAGCACGCCGCACCTGGGTTGGCGTGTAGACCTGCCCCGTCCGCCCCTGGAGCGGTCCGGCCGTGTCTATTTCCCCGGGGCGATGCTGAAATACCTGGGTGTGACGGTGCTGCTGGACAAGCCCGCAGGCACCGTTACCGCCGTGGCTGCCGGTACCCTGTTTCCGGATACGCTGCGGCACTGGGCCCGGCCGGCCGTGCTGGCCCTGAGCCGGCTGGGGGTGGTGGGCGGTTACCCTGATGGCAGTTTCCGGCCGGACCAGCCCCTGACCCGGGCGGCACTGATCCGGATGGCGGTTGCTGCCCGCGACCTGACGCCCGGGGTCGACGCCGGTCCGGTCCTGCCGGGTACGGCGGGCCACTGGGTGGCAACCCAGGGCTGGCTCCAGGCCGCGGTCGCGGGCGGACTGGTGGTGCCGGAGCCGCCGCCGGTGCGCCTGCAGCCGGACCAGGTTGTCACCCGGCTGGAACTGCTGGTGATGGCTGTACGGGCCCTGGGTCTGGAGCAAGAAGCCCATGCCCGGGCCGGGGATCCGCTGACGGGGTTTACCGATGCGGGCAAGGTGGCCAGCCGCGACCGGGGCTACGTGCAACTCGCATTGGCAAAAGGACTGATCAGCGGCTATCCCGAGGCCGACGGGAGGCTGAGCCTGCGCCCCGATCAACCGGCCAACCGGGCCGAGGCCACGGCCATCATGTTGCGGATGCGTACGGCCCTGGGCCGGTAGAGGCAGCACCACAGAGATACAACCAGGCAGTGGAGGGGCTGGATTCATGGTGGGCGGTCACCGTCACAGGTGGTTCCTGATCACGGCGTTGCTGGCGTTTGCGGTTACCGGGTGCGGCCAGGCTTTACCCGGGGAAAAACCGGCTGTTTCCGGTGCTCCGGCGAATCCGCCGCCGGCAGCTACTGCAGCTACCGCTCTGGACCGGTGGATGACGGAACTGGAGCAGCGCCTGTCTGCTGCACAGTCGGAGGCACAGGCGGTAGATCTGACCGAGCAGGCCCTGGCGGATCTGAAACGGCTGGCGGACTCCGGCAGCCCGCTGGCAGAACGGGGCATGGGCCGTCTGGCGCAAACCCTGACCGCCGGCGGTCAGCCGGCGTTGCTGGCTGCGGCCACAGCTTATCTGCAGACACATGGTCTGGCCGCACAGTGGGGTTACCTCTTCGAGCGCCCGGCCCTGACCACCCTGGCCGTTCCGGCCGCACCTGACGCCGGCGCCGGGCTGCGGCCGGTGGCTCTGCGGGTGCGGCCAGCCGGACAGGCGTATGCCCTGTGGTACGCCGGCCAGGCCGATGGTCTGCTCGCCTGGCGAGCCGGAGACCAGCAGGCGGTCAGCCTGAGCCGTCTGGCGGCGAGGGAACTGGCCTGGGCACCGGACGGAGTCTATTTTGTGCAGTTGACCGCGGTAACGGATGGCCGGCCCCGGCTGATGCGTTACCGCTGGGGCCGGCCGGAGCCGGAGCTGGTGGTGGATTCGGGCCGCCTGCGGGGGCGGGTGCGCGCCCTGACCTGGGACAGCGCCGGCAACCGGCTGATCTGGGCCGACGACGGCGGCCTGAAGGCGGTGGCGGGCGAAGGCCGGACGCTGACTTCCCTGCGCGGCCCCGCCATACCGGATACGGTGACCGGCGACCCCTTCGCGCCCAGCGGCCTGCGCTATGTGACGGTCCAGGGCGACCAGATTGTGCTGGCCGTCACCGGCCAGACAGCCGTCACCGCGCTGGCCAAAATCGGTGCCGCCCAGGCCCTGCTGCGGGTGGCCTGGGCGGCGAATGGAGACCGGGTGGCCGTGGAGGTGGGTGCGCCCGGCCAGGAGACGGGCCGGCAGGTGGCGGTGATCCAGATTCCGGCCACCGGCGTGCCGCAGGAACTGCTGCGGCAGGACGGTCGGCAGGCGGTGCTGTTCGCCGACCGCGCTTATTACCTGGATGCCGGCGGCCGGGTGATGGAAGTCCACCTGCCCGCCGGCACGCCGCGGCCGGTGGCTGTGCCGGTGTCCCGGCGGCTGGAAGGCGACCTGGTGGCCGGCCACCTGTACCTACTGCCTGCGGAAACGGGCCAGGTTCAGGTGCTGGAGGTCAAATGATCGCCCCCGGGCCGGCGGGGCGATCAGGGTGTGTGGTCCAGTTGCTGTAGCAACGGGTGGTGCTGCGGGTCAGGCGTCACGTACACCGTGCGCTGGTGCTCGTAAATGACCATGCCCGGGCGTGCCCCGTTTGGTTTGCGCACATGCTTGCGCAGGGTGTAGTCCACCGGAACGGTGGAACTGCCCCTGGCCCGGGAAAACCAGGCGGCCAGCACTGCCGCTTCCATCAGGCTCTGCGGCGGCGGTTCAGTGCCCGGCGGCAGGCGCAGAATCACGTGGGCGCCGGGGATTTCCTTGGCATGCAGCCACAGGTCGGTGGGGGCCGCCAGCCGGGTGGTCAGGCTGTCGTTCTGGCGGTTGTTGCGCCCCACCCAGATTTCCAGGCCGTCGGCAGAGTGCAGGGTGAGCGGCGGCTGGGGCGGGGTGCGCCCGCCGCGGTCGGCTGTCCGCTCCGCCCGGGCACCGGTCTTGCCCCGGGGATGATGGCGGGGCTCGCGGCGGGCCAGATAACCCTCTTCCTCCAGTTCGCGGCGGATTTCCTCCAGGTCGGGGAGCGACCGGGCCTCGGCCAGGGTTTCCTGCACCTGCTCCAGGTAAGTCAACTCGGTGCGGCTCAGGTCCAGATGGGTCTGAATGGCGGTTCGCCCCGCTCTGGCCTTTTGGTACCGGCGAAAGCAGGCCTGGGCGTTTTCGGCCCCGGACCGGGTCGGGTCCAGCGCCACGGTGACCTCCCGCAGCTCGGGGTCGTTCCAGTCCTGCACACTGATGGACTGGGCGCCTTTTTCAATGCGCCACAGGTTGGCCATCAGCAGCTCCCCCTGCAGCCGCAGCAGTTCAGCCCCCTCGTTTTCGGCCAGTTCCTGCTCCTGTACTTCTACCTTCCGCCGGGTGCGGGCCAGTTCAGCCGCCAGGGTGCGGGTGAGTTCGCCGCGCCGCTGCCGGTACCGCTCTTCGGCCTCCCGGGCGCTGAAGAACCGGTCCAGGGCGCGACAGAGATCGGGCTCTGCCTCCTGCCCCCAGGGCCAGTGCGTGATGGGCAGGCTGGCAAAGTCCTTCAGTCCGCCGGCGGCGTCCAGGAGGACGGCCGGCTGAAAGCTACCGGTATCTACCCGGGCATAGAGCCCGCGCACGGTGGCCCCCAGTGCCGCCAGATCGGCGTCCGTCAGGTCGGGTGTGCGGGTCTGGCTGAGGCCGGCCAGATGGGCCACCTCTTTGGCCACCAGCGGTCCAAGGCCATCGACCGTATCCAGGACCAACTGCCAGGCGGGGCCGGTCCCCCCGGCCCCGCCGGCGCGGCGGTCAGCCAGGTCGGCCCCCTCCACCCGGGCCGGGTCGAGCTTGCCCGTGGGGGGTGGAGGCTGGTAGGCCAGTCCGGGCAGGACCTCGCGGTAGGCGTTGACTTCTTCAGTGACGCGCCGGGCGGCATCGATGATCCGGTTGCCCGGTGCCAGCAGGAGCAGGTTGGAATGCTTGCCCATCAGCTCTGCCGCCAGGGTATACGTGACGGGATTGCCCAGTTCGTCCATGGCTCCCACCTCCAGGTGGGCAATGCGCTCGCGCCCGACCTGGCGGACCGCCAGGATGCGGCCACCCTCCAGATGTTTGCGCAGCAGCATACAAAAGACCGGCGGCTGCGGCGGGTTGGGTTTTTCCACCCTGGTCAGGTGCAGGCGCGCCTGCTGAGCATGGCAGGAAAGCAAGAGCCGCAGATTCTCCCCGCCGGCGTAGAGCAACAGCGCCAGTTCCCAGGGATGGGGCTGGTAAATTTTATTGATGCGGCCGCCCTTCAGCCGGGTATCCAGTTCCCGGACTACGGCGGCCAGAACGGTGGCGTCAAAGGCCATACTGTCTGCCTCCCCTCAGCAGTGTACCATACCGGGATGTTACACGCCGGTGGTGGAACAGGCGGCCTGTACGATTTGCCCGCTGCGCACGTCAAGCAGCCCCCGTGGGGTCAGGCGCCAGCCGGGCAGGAAGTCGCAGGCCAGGAAGCAGAGGGCATAAAGGATATCGTGGAAAGGGAAGCCCGCCGCCTGCACCTGCCGGACCAGTTCCCGGTACTGCGCCAGCGCCTCGGCGAAGGACCCGGCTACCATCAGGCCGCAGACCGGCAGGGGAACCTCCCAGGTTACGGCGTCAGCGGTGGCCAGAACAATGCCGCCCCCCAGCTCCCGCACCCGGGCGGCGGCCCTGGCCATGGCCCGGGGGTCGCGCCCCAGCACCAGCAAATCGTTAGACGTGTTATAGGTACTGGCCATGCCTTCCAACTGCGTGGCAAAGCCGCGCACCAGGGTCCGGGTGACCCAGCGGCCGTGGCGCTCTACCAGGGCGCCGTAGACCAGGTCGTCGGGCAGGGGGGTTCCGGCCGGGAGCGCCAGTTCGCTGCCGCGGGTAATCACGTTGCTGATAAATTCAATCACCGGATAGGACTCACCCGCCAGGGGTTGGGGTACATACAGCTCGGGGTGATGCAGCCAGTCACCCGGCGCCAGTTCGCAGACGGCGCCCAGACCGGCCCAGTCCACCGCCGGCAGTGCGGCCGTCAGGCGGCCGGCGGCGGCCACCAGCCGGCCGCCCACATAGACCTCATCAGGGCGGAACTGCTCCAGATCCGGCAGGACCACCAGGTCGGCCAGGCGGCCCGGAGCGATGCCGCCCACCTCTTCGTCCAGGCCCAGGAAAGTGGCCGGATTCAGGGTCACCATCTGCAGCGCCTGCACCGGCGGGACGCCGGCTGCCACCACCTGGCGCAGCATCTCGTCCAGGTAACCGACATCGGCGATGTGTCCGGGCGACGGGCCGTCCACCGTCAGGATGATACGCCGGGTATCGAGCCCGCTCCGGGTCAGGAGCGGCAGCAGCTCGGGCAGGTCCGGGCGCAGGGAACTGTGACGCAGCAGCGTCCACAGGCCCAGCCGCAACCGGTCCAGGGCCTGCTCGGCTGTGATCGCTTCATGGCAGGAACTGACCCCTGCCGCCACCAGGGTGTTCAGCCGCTCGTACGAGGCGCCGGAGGTATGCCCGTCATTGCGCTTGCCCAGCCGCCGGGCCTCGGCCAGTACCGACAGCACCCGGGGGTGTCCGGCCTGAATCGCCGTCCAGCGCGGGGTCTCGCCCGTTGCCACCACGGCGGGGTGGGCCAGCAGCGGTGCCAGCCGCTCCGGGGCAAATACGGAATCCTCGTCCGGCAGTTCCGACTGGCTGGTGGGCCGGACCACCCAGCGCAGCCGCATGGGCAGGTCGGCGGTGGCGTTAAAGATCCGCTCGCAACCGGCTGCCCCCATAGTCAGGTAAAAGTTCAGGTTGTCGCAGCAGGCCAGCGTCGTCCCCAGCGGCAACAAACCTTCGACCATGCTGACCGGATTATACATGACCCAGGGGTGGGTATGCGCCTCAATAAAGCCGGGGGCCACATAACGGCCGGCCAGGTCCACCACTCGGGTATCGGGGCCGATCGCCTGTTCACTCATTCCCACGTAGGCAATGCGGCCTTCGGCAACGGCCACATGGGCAGGCAGCAGTTCACCGGAGTATACGTTGACCACCGTGCCGCCGCGCAAAAACAGGTCGGCCGGGCTTTCGCCGCGGGCGACGGCGAGTAGGCGCTGACGTTGTGCCAGGGACAATTCTTGCATGAACTGTTCGCCTCCTTAACTATTAGAATAAAGTTCGGCTACGCCGGTCTTCCTCCTGCCCGTGCCGGCAGTCAGGGAATAGGGAAACGTCGCCGACAGTATGCAGGCATTTCTATAAACAAAGCTTCAACGTGACTTGACGGTTTGTTTATACTCACCAGGCCTGATACCAGTTAAGATAGCGGTTAAAGGGTTATTTTCGTCTATTCGGGCCAGTCCGGAGGGAATTCCGTGCGCAGGGTAGTACGTTGGGTTGCAGGGGTCCTGATTCTGGTTCTGGTTGGCGGCGGCGGGTGGTTTTACTGGCAGCAGCGGGCCAAAGCGGCTGCGGCTCAGGTGCGCCCGCGACTGCTGACTGAAGCGGTCGGGCGCGGTCCGGTCCAGTCCCTGGTGAGCGGCACCGGGCCGGTCGCCAGCGTCAATGGGGTAACCGTCAAGGCCAACGTGCAGGGGACGGTCAGCCAGTTGCTGGCCAAAGACGGGGATATCGTCAAGAGCGGCCAGACTGTGGTGGAACTGACCAACGAGAGCCTGGTTGCCTCCTTGAACCAGGCGCAGATTGACTACGACAAGGCGAAGGCGGACCTGGAAAATGTACTGAACCCTGATTCGACCGCCCGCCGGGCCCAGGAACTGAAACTGGAGAGTGCCCGGCTCACCCTGACTCAGCGCCAGGCCGACGTGGCTAACCTGAAGGTGGTCAGCCCCTGCTCCTGTGTGGTGGTGGGCGTCAGCGTGGCGACCGGGGACGCAGTAAAGAACGACGCCCCGCTGGTGAGCCTGTTTGATGACAACCACCCCAGCGTAGTGGCGCAGATTCCGCAGACCCTGGCCGCATATATCCGGCCGGGTCAGCCGGCCCAGGTCACCATTAGCGGCTTTGGCAGCAACCCGGGGCAGGTATCGCTGATCGGCGCCGGCACCGCGGGTGCCAAAGACGCGGCCGTGCCGGTTACCTTTACCTTGCCGGCGTGGCCGGGGATCCGACCGGGAATGCAGGCCCAGGTGGGCCTGACCCCAGACCTGAACATCGCGTTGGGTTACATTGAGGCCAACGGGACCGTATCCACCACCGATATCAAGGAAGTGCGGTCGCGGGTGGCCGCCGATGCGGTCACCAGGGTCGCGGTGGCCGTCGGCGATCACGTGGAACGCAATGATCTCCTGGTGGAGATGCAAAGTGATCCGCTGCAGGTACAGTTGCAACAGGCAGTCAACGAAGTGGCCGTGCAGGAACTGGACCTGAAAAATCTGGTGGAACCCCTGGCGGATCCCAACGGCAGCGTACGTCAGCTCCAAACCAAGGTCATGTCGGCGGACAACACCCTTCGCTCCCGTCACACCGACGTGGACGACCTGACCGTGGAGGCGCCGGTGGGCGGCACTATCTCCGCCCTGAATCTGCACATCGGGGATCGGATCACCCCTGGCGGTGCCCTGTTCCGAGTCGCCGACTACACAAGCATGCAGGTCGAAATCAGTGTCGACGAACTGGACGTCGCCAAGGTCAAGCCCGGTTTGCCGGCCACCATCACCCTCGATGCCTTGCCGGGCAAGAAGTTTACCGGCAAGGTCCTGAAGGTGAATCCGGAAGGGGTGTTCAAGAACGATATCGCCAACTTTATGGTCACCGTTCAGTTCAACGAAACGGATGGCCTGATGGCGGGTATGAACGCCACCGTCAGCGTTCAGGTGCAAGGCAAGACGGATGTCCTGCGGGTACCGGCCCGGGCCGTGCAGGTGAACCAGGGGCGCGCCATGGTGCGGGTATTCAAGGGCGAAAACGAGCAGCCGGAGCTGCGGCCGGTGGAGATCGGCCTGCGCACGTCGGAATGGGTGGAGGTCATCAAGGGCCTGAATGAGGGTGACAGGGTCGTCACCACCGAGGTCCGCCAGGGTGGAACCCAGCCGGCCGGTGGGTTTGGGATGTTCGGCGGCGCCGGGCGTCCGGCCGGAGGCATCGTGCCCGCTGGTGGCGGTGGCGGTGGCGGCGCTGTCCAGATTCGCCGGCCCGAGGGGGGGCGGCAATGAGATGATCCGCATGAACGGCCTGACCAAAGTCTACGGCAGCGGGACGGCCGCCGCGGTGCATGCCCTGTGCGGAGTCGACCTGACCATCGGCAACGGTGAGATGGTGGCGATCATGGGCCCTTCGGGTTCGGGCAAGTCCACCATGATGAACCTGCTGGGCTGCCTCGACCGGCCCACGGCCGGGACCTATACCCTGGCGGACGAGGAGGTCAGCCGCAAGACCGATAACGAGCTGGCCGATGTCCGCAACCGCAAGATCGGCTTTGTGTTTCAGACCTTCAATCTGCTGGCAAAGCTGACGGCTTTGCAGAATGTGGAAACCCCGTTGATCTACCGCGGCATGCCCGCTGCGGCGCGGCGGGCGGCGGCGGAGCGGGCGCTGGCCATGGTCGGGCTGGCAGATCGGGCCCACCACCGGCCGGCACAACTGTCCGGCGGGCAGATGCAGCGGGTGGCCATCGCCCGGGCGGTGGCGACGGACCCGGCCATCCTGCTGGGCGATGAACCCACCGGTGCCCTCGACAGCCGCACCGGCGAGGAAGTTATGGCTATTTTCCAGGACCTGCACCGGCAGGGGCGGACCGTCATTCTGGTCACCCACGATGAGAAGGTGGCCGACCACTGCGACCGGATCATCCGCCTGCGGGACGGGCAGGTTGTGAGCGACGAACCGGTGGCCGAGCCGCTGGACGCCCGGGCCGAACTGGCCAAGTTACCACCCCTGCCCGGGGCCGGGATCGCTGACAGGGGGGTGGCGGCCGGGTGATGGTTCTGGAAAGCATCCGGATCGCCTGGCTGGGCCTGATCGGCAACAAGCTGCGGGCGCTGCTGACCATGCTGGGCGTGATCTTCGGGGTGGGGGCGGTGATCGCCCTGGTGTCGATCGGCGAGGGCACCCGGGCCCAGATCACGGCCCAGATCCAGCAACTGGGCACCAATCAGGTGACCGTTTCAGCCACCCGTGCCGCCTTCCGGGTCGAACCGGACGACATTGAGGCCCTGCGCAGGGAGATTCCCGACATCGTGAACGCCCTGCCGGGGGTTCAGCAGGGGGCGGTTACGGCCAAGTCGGATATCGCCCAGTACGACGTGCGGGTTGAAGGCACCGGCCCGGAGTACCTGGCGGTGCGCGACCGGGGGCTGGTGTCCGGTTTCTTCTTTACAGACGAGGATGTGGCCCAGCGGCAGCGGGTGGCAGTGCTGGGGACGACTGCTGCCGCTCAGTTGTTCGGCCAGGGCGTCAACCCGTTCAACAAGACCTTCCGGCTGATGGGCCAGACCTTTACCGTATCCGGTGTACTGGAAAGCAAGGGGTTCGGGGCCGGCGGGCAGGACCTGGATGACGTGATTCTGGTCCCTTATGCCACTCTGCAGCGCATGATGGGCCTGAACCGGCTGCAACAGATGGTGTTCAAGGTGCGCGATGCCGAGTCCAGCCCGCAGGTGGTGGCCCAGATTCAGGACTACTACCTGCGCAAGCACCGGACGGCGGACTCGGTCCGGGTCTTCTCCCAGGACCAACTGCTGGAAACTGTCGGGCAGACGACCGAGTTCATCACCCTGTTTCTCGGTTTTGTGGCCTCCATTTCGTTGCTGGTGGGCGGCATCGGCATTATGAACATCATGCTGGTCTCGGTGTCTGAGCGCACCCGTGAGATCGGCATCTGTAAGGCGGTGGGGGCCAAAAAGCATCACATCTTGCTGCAGTTCCTGGTTGAAGCCATGGTGATCAGCCTGACGGGCGGTGTGATCGGCGTCGGACTGGGCATGGGCACCGCCCTGCTGGCCGGCAAGCTGACCAGCTTCCCCACACGGGTCTCTACCATGTCAGTCGGAGTTTCCTTTGGCTTTGCTGCGGCCGTTGGTATCTTCTTCGGGCTCTACCCGGCGATTCGGGCGGCCAACCTTGACCCCATTGAAGCCTTGCGCCGGGATTAGGAAAAGGAGGATTTCACAGCCATGCTCCGTAAACTGCCGCTACGATACCTGGGAGCGCTGCTGGTCACCCTGCTGCTGCTGACCGCCGTCGGGAGCACCGCGGCGGCGCCGCTGAGCGGTGGGAACACCGTTTATGTCATTAACGGTGAAGAGACCACCTTTACTTTTGACCCCATTACTCGGAAAGACGGTACCCTGCTGCCGATGGATGTTTTCGCCGCCCTGGGCATTTCCGTCTCCCAGGCGGACAAAACAGTGGTCGTCCTCAAGGCCGGGGTACAGGCACACCTCACCCTGGGACAGTCCGTCGGTACCATAGGCAAGACCGCCATCACGGTGGCGCCGGTCCCGCTCAAATTAAGCGGCCGTCTGTTCCTGCCGGCTACCGTGCTGGAGGAACTTGGTTACGAAGTGATGTCCGAGTCCGGGTATGTCCAGATCCGTGATCTGACGCAGGGGATCAACCTGAACAGCGATCTGGATCGAATGGGTTACGATAATCTGAAATATCGTCTGACGGCCAACAACTATCTCGAGGCTGACGATGGGAAGACCAATTTGGGGGTTGAGACGACTTTCTTGACCCCGGAGTTGCTGGCCAGTGGGCATTTTCCGGCCACGTTCAAAGAACGGGTGCAATACCTGAACCTGCTGCAGACCCACAGTCTGCTCATGGTCAGGGTGGTCAACCACAGTGGTCGTGGCGCCACCCTCAATCCCGCCTCCCTGATGCTCCTGGACAAGACGACCCTCCAACAGTACGACGTGGAACAAACGCTGGATTACCGGGGGCTGATCAACGCTAAAATCGCCAGTGGTGCAGGGAAAACCAGCATTCTGGTGTACCCCAAGGTGGATGCTGCGACCAGCAGTCTGTACGTTTTTTCTGACACCAGTTCCGCCACCCTCGGTCCGATTACGATTAAATAAGACCTCCTGCATCCAGGCAGCACCCCACCAGAAACGGCGGGGTGCTGCCTGTTTTATACCCATGCCGCAGCCGGCAGGAGGGATTCGTGCAGCAGAGAAATGTCTTGCATATGCGGGCTGTGCCGTGACTATCCATCAGTGGAGTCGGTGGGGAGGGGAATTACGTGCGGTTGCAGGACAAGGTCTGCCTGATTACCGGAGCCGGTGGAGGGATGGGGCGGGTCGCCGCCACACTGTTTGCCCGCGAGGGCGCCCGGGTGGCGGTAGCCGACGTGGCGGCAGACGCCGGGCGGGAAACGGTGGCGCTGATTGAGGCGGCAGGCGGGGAGGCGATGTTCCTGCCGTGCAACGTGGCCAAAGAGGCGGAGGTGGTGGCCGCCATGGCGGCGCTGACCGACCGCTGGGGCCGCCTGGACGTGCTCTATAACAACGCCGGCATCATGATGGCAGCCGACCATAGCGTGCTCGATACCGATGAGGCCGTCTGGGACCAGACCTTTGCCGTTAACGTGAAGGGTATTTCTTTCTGTTGCAAGCACGGCATCCCCCACATGCTGCGGCAGGGGTCAGGCAGCATCATCAATATCGCTTCCTTCGTGGGCCTGGTCGGCTGCTCGGTGCCCCAGGACGCCTACACCGCCTCCAAGGGCGCCGTCATCTCTCTGACCAGGTCCCTGGCCGTGCAGTTCGCCCCCCGGGGCATCCGCACCAATGCCATCTGCCCAGGCCCCATTGAAACCCCACTGATGACCGAGTGGCTGCTCAGGGATGAGGAAGCCCGGCGGGTTCGCCTGGCCCGTAACCCTACCGGCCGGTTCGGGCGGCCGGAGGACATTGCCTACCTCGCCCTCTATCTCGCCTCCGACGAGTCCGCCTGGACCAACGGGGCGATCATGATGGCCGACGGCGGCATTACCAGCAACTATTTCTGACGTGCCTGCCATGACAACCCCCCGTCCTGCATCGGCAGGAACGGGGGGTTATACGGGGCGGGGCAAGGGACCGGCGTGGCGGGCCTATTCAGCGATGACGGTGAGGGTCAGAGGCGCCTCCGGGCCGCCCAGAGTAAGGGACGCCTCATTGCTGGTAGACAGGATATAAAAGCTGACTTGTCCAGCGCCAGCCGGGAACGGCAGGCTTGTCAGGGATGCTCCGGTGGCGTTGTAGCGAATGGATAAGTCGGGATTGTCGCTGCTGATCGAAATTGTAATATCTTCGGTTGAAATCACCTGATTACCGTAGACGTCAGCCAGTCGTAACAAGAACGGGCCGGTGGGTACGCCCTGGGTAACCGGCAGGTACTTGTCCGTGCTTTGGGTACTGACTGAGGTCCCGTGGCGTAATGGCACAGAATCTTTCCCCCGTCTTGGATAACCTGGTAGATCGCTTTGAACGCGTACTTTGCTGGAATTGCCGGTTCCTGAAGTAAACATATTACGTTAAAATGTTGAATAGAAGGCAGCGCGGTCTGAGAAGCGGAAGTCCTGCCGAAGGAGGCTCACGCATGGGAATTGATGCCAATGTGTACCTGGTGAACCTGTCTGACGGCACGGTGGCCAGGGAGACGCTGCCGGAGGCCACCTACCGCAAGTATCCCGGCGGCAGTGCCCTGGCCGCTTACCTGCTGTGGAAGTATATTCCCCGGGGTGCCGATCCCCTGGGGCCGGAAAACGTCCTGGTCATGGCTACCAGCCCCCTGGCCGCCCTGCCCATCTCCGGACAGAGTCGCATGACGGCGGCGGCCCGCTCGCCGCTGACCGGCGCCATCGGCGACAGCCAGTGCGGCGGCTTCTTCCCGGCGGAAATGAAAGCGGCCGGGGCGGATGCCATCGTCTTTCTGGGCCGGGCATCGGCGCCAGTGTATCTGTGGCTGCACGACGGACAGGCCGAACTGCGGCCCGCCGGTCACCTGTGGGGTGGCCGGCCCACCGCCGAGGTGGACGCGGCCGTGCGCGCCGAAGTGGGCGACCCGAAGGCGCAGGTGGCGCAGATCGGGGCCGCCGGCGAAAACCTGGTCCGCTTTGCTGCAATCATGAACATGGCCAACCGCGCCAACGGCCGCACCGGCATGGGGGCGGTCATGGGCGCCAAGAACCTGAAGGCGGTAGTGGTGCGGGGCACCCAGCGCCCGACGCCGGTCCGGCCCCCGGCCTTCAAAGACCTGATGCGCCGGCTGGAAAGCCTGCAGCAGGCCAATCCCGGTATCGTCTGGTTCGGCCAGTATGGCACCAGCGGTGTGGTGAACGTACAGGAATACAAGGGCGGGCTGCCCTCTTACAACTACAACTCGGGCTCCCTGGGTAAGGAGCAGGCGGCCGCCATCTCCGGCGAAACTCTCTACAATACGATCCTGAAGGGCCGCGACACCTGCTTTGCCTGCGCCGTCAAGTGCAAGCGGGTTGTCGAGATCAACGATCCCGACTGCCAGGTCGACCCGGTATACGGTGGGCCGGAGTACGAGACCCTGGCCACCTTCGGCTCATACTGCGGCATCAGCGACCTGCGAGCCCTGGCCAAAGCCAGTGAGTTGTGCAACAAATACGGCCTGGATACCATCTCCTGCGGGGCGACCATCGCCTGGGCGATGGAGGCGGCCGAAAAAGGCCTGCTCGACGACGGCGGCCTGGGGCTGCGCTTTGGCAACAGCGCGGCCATGCTGGCGGCGGTGGAACAGATCGCCACCCGGCGGGGCATCGGCGCCCTGCTGGCTGAAGGTTCCCGCCGGGCCGCCGAGTCCCTGGGCGAGGCGGCGGTGGATCTGACCGTGACCGTCAAGGGCCAGGAGTTGCCGGCACACATGCCGCAGGTCAAGCGCGGCCTGGGCCTGATTTACGCCGTGAACCCCTTCGGTGCCGACCACCAGTCCAGCGAGCACGATACCGCCTTGCGCACCAAGCCGGGCAGCATCGACCGCAAACGGCTGTCCGAACTGGGGATCTTCGACAACCTGGACACCAAAGATTTGTCGCCGGCCAAGGTCAGGTTTGCCTACTGGACCCAGGTGTTCTACAGCCTGCTGGACACCCTGGGCCTGTGCCAGTTCGTCTGGGGGCCGTCCTGGCAGTTGTATGGCCCGTCCGAGACGGTGGAGCTGGTACAGGCCGCCACCGGTTGGGATACGTCGCTGTGGGAACTCATGAAGGCGGGTGAACGCCGTCTGAACCTGCTGCGGGCCTTTAACGCCCGCGAGGGCATCGGCCGTGCCGCCGACCAGCTTCCCAACAAGTTGTTCCGCGAACTGCAGGGCGGCCCCACGGGCGGCATGGCCCTCTCCCGGGCCGAGATGGAGCAGGCCCTGGACCTGTATTACCAGATGGCCGGGTGGGACCCCGCCACCGGCTACCCGACCCGAGCCAGGCTGGAAGAACTGGACCTGGGCTGGGCCGTACTCTGAGGGAGTGATCCGCAGCCACACGAAAGCAGGCGGGGGGGCGCCCCTCCGCATGTCGCCGGCCTCAGACCGCCCGCACCCGGGCGGTCTTTGTTGTTACACCTTCAGGATCCCGTCCAGGAAGATGGTGCTGAAGGCCGCGGCAATCTCTTCGGCGTTCATGCGACCGCCGGGATTATGCCAGTAATACAGCCAGTTCACGCTGCCCAGCAAGGCAAAGGTGGCCGCGGTCAGGTTAATATCCTTCAGATCGCCGCGCCCCTGGAGGGCGGCCATTTCCCGGCGAATCAGGTTAAAACTCTGGCGCTGCTTGTTTCGGATATAAACCCGATGTTCAGGTGAAAGCCGGTGCTCCTCTTTAAAAAGCAGGGTGACCTCCATACGATTTTCCGTAACCGCCTGGACCAGGGCTTTGACCATGGCCTCCACCCGCTGGCGGGGGGTACCGGGTGTCAGTGAGGCTTCTTCCTGTAGAGCGAGCAGTCGGCTGACCGCCTCATCCAGGAGGCTGAACAGCACCAGTTCCTTATCGGCGAAGTGATGGTAAATACCGGCGATACTCGTTTGGGCCGCACGGCTCAGGTCCCTGGTGCTGGCATGGTCATAGCCCTTTTCGTAAAACACCCGAGTGGCCGCAGCCAGGATTTGCTCACGCCTGTCCTCTGGCTTCATTCGCACCCGTCGCACGCTGGTTTCCATGCTGCATCCTCCTCTGGCCCCCAAACTCCTTTTCGTCCGCCGCTGGCAATGTTCCTGCCATCAATGGATGAATTGCTTATCCACCCTCTTATTCAACTATAATTTTTCAGCAAAGACGGTCTTGACCCACTAGCGAAAGCAGTGTAACATGGGTTACGAATAGAGCGCTCGCTCGGTATGACAATCATATAACCTCAGGCCGGTCAGAAGCAAGCACTGGCCACCTACAGGTGCCGACGAGCGAACAAAAGGAGGTCTTCAGACGTGCGGAGGGTCTGGATTGAAGATACCACCCTGCGGGACGGCGAGCAGTCCCCCGACGTCCGGTTCACACCCCAGGAGAAGCTGCGCATCGGCAAGCACCTCGAAGCCCTGGGCGTGGACATGATCGAGTGTGGCTTTCCCATCACTTCTCCTGGCGACGCAGAGGCCGTGAAGCTCCTGGCCAAACACCTGAAGAAGTCCTGGCTGCGTCCCATTGCCCGCTGTGCCAAGCCCGATATCGATGCAGCCTATGATGCAGTAAAGGATGCGGCCAAACCCCGCATTTCGCTGTTTATTTCGACCAGCGCCCTGCACATCAAGCATAAGCTGGGCAAGACCGAGGACGAGGTACTGGAGCAGGCCGTGCAAATGACCCGGTACGCCCGCAGCCTGGGCCTGCCGGTTGACTTTGCCGCCGAGGACTCCACCCGGACCGACCGGGACTATCTGACCCGGTTCTTCCAGGCCGTGCATGAGGCAGGCTCTGACGTGCTGATCGTGTGCGACACTGTGGGCTACACGACGCCCGGGGAGTTTGGCAATCTGATCGCCCATCTGCGCAAGAACCTGCCGGTCAGGGCCCGGCTCTCGGCCCACTGCCACGACGACCTGGGGATGGCGGTAGCCAACACCCTGGCGGCGGTGGAGAACGGCGCCGAGCAGGTCGAAGGAACCATTAATGGCATCGGCGAACGGGCAGGCAACGCCTCTCTCGACGAGGTGATCATGGCCCTGAAGGTGCGCCAGGACCTGTACAATGTCGATATCAGCCACCTCAACACCCGGGAACTGCTCAATGCCTCCAAGCTCGTGGAGCGTCTGACCGGGATCAAGGTGGCCCAGAACAAGGCCGTGGTCGGCTTCAACGCCTTCCGGCACGAGTCCGGGATCCATCAGGACGGCGTGCTCAAGAACCCGCTCACCTATCAGATCATCGATGCCGCCGAGGTGGGCCAGGAACTCAACGCGTTGGTTCTGGGCAAGCACTCCGGCCGCCACGCCTTCCAGAAAAAGCTGGCCCTGCTGGGTGTCACCCTGCCGCCGGATCTGGTCAACGCCGCCTTTGCCGATTTCAAGAAGCTTTGCGACTCCAAGAAGAAGGTACTGGACCGTGACGTGGTGAACCTCGTCACGTCTTATGCCGAAAAAGCGACCACGGTATCAGCGGACTAAGGAGGATACCCCTGTGGGCATGACGGCTACCGAGAAAATCCTGGCCCGCCACGCCGGCAAGGAGCGGGTGGAGCCAGGGGACCTTCTAGAGGCCAAAGTTGACCTTCTGATGATGAACGAAGGCACGGCCTCCCTGGCCATCCCCGAGTTCGCCAAGATCGGCGTCGACCGGGTCTGGGACCAGGACCGGATCGTGCTCGTCAACGACCACTTCGTGCCCGCCAAGGACACCAAGTCGGCGGCGCTCTCGAAGATGACGCGGGAGTGGGCACGCAAGTATCAGATCACCAATTACTACGAAGTCGGGCGGGGGGGCATCGAACATGCCCTCCTGCCGGAACAGGGCTTCGTTGCGCCTGGTATGCTCATTATCGGGGCTGACTCTCACAGCGTGACCTACGGTGCCTTTGGTTGCTTCAGCACCGGCGTCGGCAGCACCGACGCCGCCGTGGTGGCGGCCACCGGGAGCATCTGGCTGCGGGTGCCGGAGACCATCCGCATTATCATGCGCGGCCAGGCCCAGCCTTATGTGACGGGTAAGGACTTTGTCCTCTACACCATCAAGCAACTCGGTGTGGACGGGGCCCGGTATATGGCGATGGAGTGGGAAGGCGAGGCCATCGACGCTCTCTCCATGGACGCCCGCATGAGCATGGCCAACATGGCCATCGAGGCCGGGGGCAAGAACGGCTTCATGAAGCCTGACCAGAAGACCCTGGCTTACCTGGAGGAGCACAAGGCCAAGTTCCCGGCCGACCTCATCTATAGCGACCCCGATGCCCGCTACGCCGCCACCTACGACTGGGACATCAGCAAGCTCGAGCCCCAGATCGCCCTGCCCCACAGCCCGGAGAATGTCCGCCCGGTCTCCGAGGTGGGCGATATCAAGCTGGACCAGGTGTATGTCGGCTCCTGCACCAACGGCCGCATTGAGGACCTGCGCATTGCCGCCGCCATGGTCAAGGGCCGCCGGGTCCATCCCGATGTACGCATGATCGTGGTCCCGGCGACGGTGGAAATCCAGTTGCAGGCGTCCCGCGAGGGCCTGCTTGACATCTTCATTGAGGCCGGTGCCGCCGTCAGCACCCCCACCTGCGGCGCCTGCGTCGGCGGACACATGGGTGTACTGGCAGCCGGCGAACGCTGCCTCAGCACCACCAACCGCAACTTCCTTGGCCGCATGGGCGATACCACCAGCGAAACGTATCTGGCCAGCCCCGCCGTGGCGGCGGCGTCGGCCATCGCCGGTCGGATTGTGCACCCAGCTGAAGTGGCGGGCTAGGAGGTAAAAGCGTGAGCACAGCGTTGCAGGGCCGTACCTTCAAGTACGGCAACGATATTGACACCGACATTATCGCCCCCATCCGCTTCCTGATGACCACCGACCCCAAGGAACTGGCCAAGGCGGCCTTTGCCGATTACGACCCGGACTTTCAGAAGACAGTCCAGTCCGGCGATGTGGTCGTGGCGGGCACCAATTTTGGTTGCGGTTCCTCCCGGGAGCATGCTCCCATTTGCCTGAAAGCTAACGGCGTTAGCTGTGTGATTGCTGAAAACTTTGCTCGTATCTTCTTCCGCAACGCCATCAATATTGGTCTGCCGGTATTGGAGTGTGCCGAAGCCGTCCAGGGGATTGACGCCGGGGATGAAGTGGCGGTGGACATGACCACCGGCATGATCCGGAACCTGACCAAGGGCCAGTCCTGGCAGGCCAAGGCCATCCCGTCGTTCATGATGGAGATCTTCACCGCCGGCGGCCTGGTGAACTACACCCGGCAGCGGCTGGCAGCCGGGGAGGCGGGGGCGTGAGCGACGTGACCCGCAGCCTGGTGGCCTGTCTCCCAGGTGACGGGGTCGGGCCGGAAGTAGTCGCGCAGGCGGTGCAGGTACTGCAGGCTGTGGCGCCCCGCTTTGGTCTGGAGCTGACCTTCGAAACCGCCCTGGTGGGTGCGTCCGCCTACCGGGCGGACGGTCACCCCTTTCCGCAGGAGACCCAGGACCTGTGCGACCGGGCCGACGCCATCCTGTTCGGTTCAGTCGGTGACAGCAGCCTGGACAGCCTGCCCCGTAACCTGCGCCCCGAACAGTCCCTGTCGATCTTGCGCAAGCGCTACGAACTCTTCTGCAACCTGCGCCCGACCGTGATCTTTCCCGAGTTGCGGGCCCTCTCGCCCCTGCGGGAAGACCGCCTGCTGCCCCAGGTGGACATGGTGATTGTGCGGGAACTGGCCGGCGGGATTTACTACGGCCAGCCGCGAGGTATTGAGGGCGAGGGCGAGGAGCGGCGGGGCTTCAATACCGAGGTCTACCGCGCCGGCGAGGTACGGCGCATTGCCCACCAGGCCTTCCAGTTGGCCCAGATGCGGCGGCGCAAGCTGACCTCCATCGACAAGGCCAACGCCCTGGAGTCCGGTGAACTGTGGCGTCAGGTTGTTAACGAAGTGGCCAGGGAATACCCCACTGTGGAACTGGATCACCTGTACGTGGACAATGCCGCCATGCAGTTAATCCGGCGGCCGTCCAGCTTCGACGTGATCCTGGCCAACAACATCTTCGGCGACATCCTCAGCGACGAGGCTTCCATGCTGGCCGGGTCCATTGGCCTGGGCGCCAGCGCCAGCCTCGGCACCGGCCGCCTGGCCCTGTACGAGGCCATCCACGGAACGGCCCCGGACATTGCCGGCCAGGACAAGGCGAACCCTCTGGCGACGATCCTCTCGGCGGCCATGATGCTGCGGCTGTCCTTCAACCAGCCGGCCGCCGCTGACCTGATTGAACAGGCAGTAGCCAAAACAGTGGCAGCCGGATACAGAACACCGGACCTGGTGCAGCCGGGGGAAAGCACCGTGGGTACCAGAGCAATGGGCACCGCCGTGCTGACACAGTGTGACGCACTCCTGGCCGCTCGCGGTTGAGTGATATAAGTCACCGAAGTCGAATGAAGGAGCTAAGAAGGTTAACATAGAAAAATTTGACGGGTGGTCTTTTCATGAGGACAATGTTTCTGGGTCACTTCGGTAGTGGGAAGACAGAGGTCGCCATCGGTTACGCCATGAAGCTGGTTGCAGAAGGGCAGCACCCGTTACTGTTGGATCTCGATGTGGTGACACCGTATTTTCGCTCCCGGGACCCCCGGCAGCGGCTGGCGGAACTGGGTGTTGATGTGATCTCGCCCAGCGAAGAATGGTCTTCGGCAGACCTGCCCCTGATTTCCAACACCGCCCTGATGACTCTGCGGACCCACAGTGATCGTCCGGCGATCCTGGATATCGGCGGCGACGAGGGTGCCCAGCTCATGGCAACCCTCACCCCCTACCTGGAAGGCAGCACCTATGCCGTCAATGTCGTGGTGAACGCCTGCCGGCCCATGACGAATACACCCGCCCAGATCGTGGGGCTGGTCCGCTGGCTGGAGTCGATCTCCCGGACCAAGGTCCAGGCCCTGATCAATAACGCCAACCTGGGGGCGAACACCACCGTGGACACGGTCCTGACCGGGCTCAAGGTGGTACAGGAGGCCGCTTCGCATCTGGGCATCCCGGTGGCCTGGAGCGCCTGCCGCAGTGACCTGCAGGAAGAGGTCCGGGCAGCAGGGGTGGAAGTGTTGCCCCTTCCGATCTTCATGCGGCCCCCATGGGAAGAGCTCCCGTAATCACGGAGGTGGACCAGGTGCTCAAGACGGTTTTTGTTGACGAAAAGTGTAAGTCCTGTGAGCTGTGCGTGGAAGCCTGCCCGCAGGATGTGATCCGGATATCGGAGCGCATCAACAAGCAGGGCTACCCGACGGCCGAGTGCTTTGATCAGGAGAAGTGCACCTCCTGTCAGGCCTGCGCCATCATTTGCCCGGATCAGGTTATTACCGTGTACCGGCTCGTGAAGCCCAAGGCCAAGGCCGGATAGAAAGGGGAGCCATCATCTTGTCACGTTTAATTCAACACGGCCTGCGGATGGGCGAGCCTGCCCTGGTAAAGGGCAACGAGGCCATCGCCGAAGCGGCTGTCCGCGCTGGCTGCCGACACTTCTTCGGTTACCCGATCACGCCCCAGAGCGAACTGCCCCAGTACATGGCCAAACGCATGCCCGAAGTGGGCGGTGTGTACCTGCAGGCCGAGAGTGAAGTGGCGGCCGTGAACATGGTCTACGGCGCCGCCTCGGCGGGTGTCCGGGTACTGACCTCTTCCTCCAGCCCCGGCTTCAGCCTCAAGCAGGAGGGCATTTCGTACCTGGTCGGCTCCGAACTGCCGTGCGTACTGGTGAACATCATGCGTGGCGGCCCCGGGCTGGGCAACCTCGGCCCGACCCAGGCCGACTACTACCAGGCCACCCGCGGCGGCGGTCACGGCGACTACCGGACCATCACCTTCGGCCCCGGCAACCTGCAGGAACTGGTGGACAGCATGGTCCTGGCCTACGATCTGGCCGACAAATATCGCAACCCCGTCATCGTCATCGGCGACGGCGTCATGGGCCAGATGATGGAGCCGGTATGCTACCCCGAAGAGGAGCCGGTGCAGCCGGAGAAGCCCTGGAAGGTGGAAGGCCGGGTCGGCATGCGCCCGCCCAAGGTCATTCACTGCATGTCCATCGCCATCGACGGCTGGGTCAAGTTCAATCAGAAACTGTATGACAAGTTCCAGCTCATCGAAGAGAACGAGCAGTACTACGAACTGATCGATGTCGAGGATGCGGACATCGTCATGGTCTCCTTCGGCACCGCCAGCCGCATCTGCCGCACGGCTATGGAGCGGGCCCGGGCCGAAGGCATCAAGGTGGGGATGATCCGGCCCATCGCCGTGTGGCCGTTCCCGCAGAAGGCATTTGAATATGTCCTGGGTTTGGGCAAGGCCAAGGCCTTCCTGGGCGTGGAACTGTCCATGGGCCAGATGATCGACGACGTCCGCCTGGCCGTTAACGGCCGGCTGCCGGTACACCTGCACACCAAGTTCGGCGGTATCACGCCGACCCCCCGGGAGCTCCACGAGCGCCTCCGGGTCATTAATGAGGAGGTGTTGGCATGTCGGTGACCGAGGGCGAAGTCAAGCAGATTTTCAAAATCACCGAAGGTCTGCAGGAAACCCCCAACCACTACTGCCCCGGCTGCGCGCACGGCATTGTGCACCGGCTGATCGGTGAGGTTCTGACCGAAATGGGGCTCATTGAAGATACCATCGGTGTCATCGGCGTTGGTTGCTCGGTACTGGCCTGGCGCTATTTCAATATGGACTGCGTCTCCAGCGCCCACGGGCGGGCGCCCGCCGTCGCCACTGGCATCAAGCGGGCGGCCCCGACCAAGAACATCTTCACCTACCAGGGTGACGGCGACCTGGCCGCCATCGGCCTCAGCGAAATCATGCATGCGGCCATGCGCGGTGAGAAGTTCACCACCATCCTGTACAACAACGCCATTTACGGCATGACCGGCTCGCAGATGTCTCCCACCAGCCTGGTCGGCCAGGTGACCTCCACCAGCCCCTTCGGGCGGGACGCTACCACCTACGGCAGCCCGATGCCGGTGACAGAACTGGTCGCCATGATGGACGGCGCCGCCTATGTGGCCCGGGCCACCGCCATCGACGTGGCTTCCATTGCCAAGTGCAAAAAGGTGATCCGCAAGGCATTTGAGGTGCAGCAGCAGGGGCTGGGCTTCAGCATGGTCGAGGTGGTCGGCACCTGCCCCACCGGCTGGGGCATCACCCCGAACGAGTCCATGAACTGGGCCAGGGACAACATGCTCTCCGTCTTCCCCCTGGGTGAACTCCGGGCCCCCGGCCTGCCCAAGCCGGTCTTTACCCCGGCCGACAAGGTTGCGAAGGGGGGCGCGGAATAATGGCAGCGGAGTGGACTCTTTCGGAGCCCCTGGAACTGGTGGTGGCCGGTTTCGGTGGCCAGGGCGTCATGCTGCTGGGCCAGTTAATGACCTACGCCGGCATGAAGGCCGGAAAGAAATGCTCGTGGATTCCCTCCTATGGTCCGGAAATGCGCGGCGGCACTGCCAACTGCGGTGTGATCCTGTCCGAAGTGCCCATCGGCTCGCCGCTGGTAAGTGAGCCCAACGGGGCCATCATCCTGAACGCCCCGTCTTTCGACAAGTTCGAGCCGGCGCTGTTGCCCGGCGGCTCCCTGGTGGTCAACTCCTCCATGGTGCCCCAGCGCAGCCAGCGCACCGACATCAAGATTGCCTATGTCGACGCCACCCAGGTCGCCCTCAAGCTGGGCAACCGCAAGGCCGCCTCCATGGTCACCCTGGGTGCCTTCCTTGAACTGTACGGCCAGGTCCCGCTGGCTGCGGTGGAAGCCATACTTGGCAAGCTCCTCAAAGAGAAGCTGATTCCCGTCAACGTTCAGGCAATTGCCGAAGGTGCCCGCATTGCCAGGGAGCAACTGGCTGCGGTCAGCGCATAGTCCTGGATCCCATAAGGCGCAGTGAGCCCAACTTGAAATATACCCGGGTAGTCAACAGGACTACCCGGGTATATCGCCGAAGGACGGAATTATTCCAAAACCAACAACGGGTGACGCACAGTTGCAAGGAGAGGAAATAGTATGATCTGGAACCGGGAGATCGAGACTCTGCCCAGGTCAGAGATGCAACGTCTGCAGACTGAGCGGCTTCAGCGTATTGTGGCCTATGCTTACGAGCGGGTGCCGCTGTACCGCCAGCGCTACGACGAGGCCGGGGTAGGGCCCGATGCGATCAAACATCTGGAAGACCTGGCCAAGCTGCCGTTCACCCGTAAGTACGACCTGCGGGAGAATTACCCCTTCGGTCTGTTTGCAGTGCCGACCAGCGAATGTATCCGGCTGCACGCCTCTTCCGGCACCAAGGGCAAGCCCACCGTGGTGGGCTACACCCGCAATGACATTGACATGTGGTGCGAAGCGGTGGCGCGGGTCTTCTGTATGGGCGGCGGCCAGCCGGGCGACATGTTCCAGAACGCCTACGGATACGGGCTGTTCACCGGCGGCCTGGGCTTCCACGATGGGGTGCAGCGGGCGGGCGGTACCGTAGTACCGGTGTCCGGCGGCAACACCCCCCGGCAGATCATGCTCATGCAGGACTTCCAGTCCAAGGGCCTGGGCTGTACGCCGTCTTACGCCCTGAACATCGCCGATGCCCTGGAAGAAGCAACGGTGGACCGCGGCAGCATCAATCTGCGCTATGGCTTCTTCGGGGCGGAGCCCTGGTCAGACGCCATGCGTGCCCAGATTGAGGCCAAGCTCGGCATTGATGCGATGGATATCTACGGCCTGTCCGAAATTACCGGCCCGGGTGTGAGCTGTGAGTGCAAGGAGGCCAAGGACGGGCTGCACGTCAACGAGGACTTCTTCCTGCCGGAAATCATCGACCCCAACACCGGGGCCCCGTTGCCGGACGGCGAGTGGGGCGAACTGGTCTTCACCACCCTCACCAAGGAAGCCATTCCCATGATCCGCTACCGTACTGGTGATATTACCAAGTTGAACCATGAAAAGTGCAAGTGCGGCCGCACCACAGTCCGGATGAACCGGCTGAAGGGCCGTGCCGACGATATGCTAATTATTCGTGGCGTGAATGTCTTCCCTTCCGAGGTGGAACGGGAACTGCTCGGATTCACGGAACTGGCACCGCACTACCAGTTGATGCTGGACCGGGAACGGGCCCTGGATGAAGTTGAGGTTCAGGTCGAACTCAGTGACACCCTGCATCGGGAATGGGGCGGACTGGAGGCCCCGCAGGTAACGGCACTCAAGCGCCGGGTCGCCGAGCAGATCAAGAATTCCATGGGTATCAGCGTCGCCGTCACCCTGACCCCGCCGAAGACCATCGCACGGAGCGAGGGCAAGGCGATCCGGGTGATCGACCGGCGCAAAATCTGATACACAATGCGGAGGGGGATTTGGATGAAGTTACATCGTCCCGCGAAGGCGTTCCTGTCTCTGGCCCTGGCCTCTATGTTTGCTGTATCTATGGTTGGATGTAGCAGCAGCAAGCCGGCCGAGACAACGAAGCCTGCTGAAGCCACAAAGACTGAGGCCAAGGCAGAGGCGCCCAAGCCAGCCGAACCGGCCAAGCCGGTCAAGATCGGCGTCTTCTTCTCGGTCACCGGTGGCGCCTCGTCACTTGGCAAGGGCGAGATGGACACCGTGAAGATGCTGGCCGAGCAGATCAATGCCAAGGGCGGCATCAAGGGTGCCAAGATCGAGCTGGTTGAAGTCGATGACAAGAGCCTGGAAACGGAAGCCGTTCTGGCCGTCAAGAAGCTGATCCAGGAAGGCGTGGTCGGTATCGTCGGCGGTACCACCAGCGGCAACACCCTGGCGGTCATTGACACCATCCAGAAGGAACAGATGCCGTTCATCTCCGCTGCCGCCAGCATCGCGATTGTCAAGCCGGTCAAGGAGTGGGTCTTCAAGACCCCCCAGAGCGACGAGCAGGCCATCATCAAGATCCTGGAGCACACCAAGGCCAAGGGCTGGACCAAGCTGGGCTGGATCAACATCAACAACGCCTACGGTGACAGCGGCCGCGCCGAGTTCGAGCGGCTGTCGAAGAACTACGGCGTCGAGATTGTGGCCAGTGAGCGCTACAACCCCAAGGATACCGATATGACCGCGCAGCTCACCCGCATCAAGGGCAAGAACCCCCAGGCCGTGATCAACTGGTCCACGCCGCCTGAGGCATCCATCGTGACCCGTAACTTCAAGCAGATCGGCTTCAGCGGGCCCCTGTACCAGAGCCACGGCGTGGCCAACGGCGCCTTCCTGGAGCAGTCCGGTGATGCCGCCAACGGCGTCATTCTGCCGGCCGGCTACCTGCTGGTGGCGGACGGCCTGCCCGATGGCCCCCGCAAGAAGGTCCTGGTTGACTATGCCAGCCAGTTCAAGGCCAAGTATGGCTCCGATCCGAACACCTTCGGCGGCCATGCCTGGGACGGCTTCATGATGATGGTCAGCGCCATCGAGAACGCCGGGACGGACAAGGCCAAGATCCGGGACTACCTGGAAAGCGGTATCAAGAGCTTCCCCGGCATCACCGGCACCTTCACCATGAAGAAGGACGACCACATGGGCCTGCACAACGAGGATGCCTTTGCTCTGATCGAGATCAAGGGCGGGAAGTGGACCCTGCTCTCCAAGTAAGAGCAGCGTCGGGAGTGGGATGGGGCCGGACCTCCGGCCCCCCCTCCCGGCGGTCCGCCGCCCCCGGGAAAGGGAGTTGGGCATGAACTTTGGCGCGCAGCTCCTGCAGTATCTGCTCTCTGGCCTGACCGTTGGCGCCATCTATGCGCTCATGGCTGTCGGGTTTGTCGTGACTTTCAACGTAACAGGGGTCCTGAATTTCGCCCAGGGCGAGTTTGCCATGGTCGGCGCGCTGCTCGCTCTTTCTGTCACCCGTGCCGGGGTGCCGGTGTACCTGGCTGTTCCGGTCGCGATTGCCGGTACTGTGGTAGTCGGCGCGCTGGTGGAGCGGCTGGCCATTTACCCGGCCCGACGGTGGGGCCCCCTGACCCTGGTCATTATCACCATCGGCGTTTCCATTGCGATGCGGGGCATTGGCCTGCTGATCTGGGGTACGGAGTCGTATGTCCCACCGGCCCTGATCCCTGGAGATCCCATTCGGTTCCTGGGCGCCAGCCTGCAGCGCCAGGCCGGTCTGGCCATCGTGCTCAGCCTTGTGCTGGTCTGGCTCCTGCACCTGTTCTTTAACCGGACCGTCTTGGGTACGGCGGTGCGGGCCGTGGTCATGAACCAGTTGGCGGCGCGGTTGATGGGGATTTCCCCGGAGCGTGCGTCGGTTCTCGCCTTTGCCATCAGCGCCGGGTTCGGGGCGGTGGCGGGCGTGATTTTGGCCCCCATTGCTGCCGCCACATACGACATGGGCACCATGTTGACCCTGAAGGCGTTCGTTGCCGCCATGCTGGGTGGATTGACCAACGCCCCGGCCTCGATCCTCGGCGGGATGGTGCTGGGGTTAACCGAGTCCTTCGGGGCTGGCCTGATTTCGTCCGCATTCAAAGATGCCATCGCCTTCCTGCTGCTCTTGGCCATGCTCTTCGTGCGGCCGACGGGGTTGCTGGGCAAGGCCTCCGGTAAACGGGTGTAGGAGGTGCCGGTGTGGCCGCACTACGAGGATGGCGGGGCTGGCTTGCAGCGATGGTGCTCCTGGCGGCACTGGCATTGCTGCCCCTGGTCGCCACGCGCTACCTGCTCAGCGTGATGATTGTGGTTGGGCTCCACGGGATTGTGGCTCTGGGCCTGAACTTGCTCATGGGATACGCCGGCCAGGTCTCGCTGGGCCAGGCCGCCTTCTACGGCATCGGTGCCTACGCCAGCGCGTCGCTGACCGTGAAGTTTGGTGTATCGCCCTGGCTGGCGCTGGTCATCGGTATGGTACTGGCAGGCCTTGTGGCTTATGCCGTCGGGATTCCCACCTTCCGCCTGCAGGGGTTGTATCTGTCGCTGGCCACCATGGGTGTGGGCGTGATCATTTACATTATTCTGGTGGAGTGGATCAGCGTCACCGGCGGGCCGTCGGGGATTCCGGCCATTCCGTATCTGTCCCTGGGCGGGTTCGAGTTCAATACCGACCTGCGTTACTACTACCTGACGCTGGCAGCCGCCGTGCCCTGTGCCCTGACCGCCAGGAGCCTGGTTTCTTCCCGCATCGGGCGGGCCCTGCGGGCCGTACATGGCAGTGAAGCAGCCGCTGGTGCCCTGGGTGTGGACGTATCCCGTTTCAAGCTGCAGACCTTTATCCTGAGCGCTGTCTATGCCAGCCTGGCGGGCAGCCTGTATGCACACTATGTGACCTTTATCAGCCCTGTCCCCTTCAACTACATGGAGTCCGTCTCGTTCCTGACCATGAGCATGTTGGGCGGGGCCGGCAGCATCGCCGGCGCCTTTGTGGGGGCCGGGATCACGTCGTTCCTGCGGGAAGTGCTCCAGGACAATCTACCGAAACTGATTCCCGGTGCCGGCGGCGAAGTGGAGACGGTCTTCTTCGGGCTGCTGCTGACACTGATCATGATCTACATGCCGGAAGGCATCACCGCGGCCGTCGGGCGGCTCTGGCAGCGTATGTGGGCCGGCCAGGCGCAACGCGGCCGGACATCCCCCCAGAGCACTGAGGCCAGGGCGGGACAGGAGGAGGTGGCCAGCGGTGGCACTGCTCGAGGTTAGAGGCCTGACCAAATCCTTCGGCGGTGTGGTGGCCGTAAACGGCGTCAGCTTTGACGTGCCGGAGGGCGCCATCGTGGCCATGATTGGTCCCAACGGGGCCGGCAAGACCACGGTCTTCAACATGGTCAGCGGCGCCATCGCACCGGAAGCCGGTGAAATTCGGTTTCAGGGTCAGAACGTACGCGGCCTGCTGCCCCACCGTCTGGCGGTCATGGGGTTTACCCGCACCTTCCAGAACCTGCAGATTTTTGAACAGATGACGGTCCTGGAAAACGTGATGGTGGGTGGCCACACCCGCACCCGGACTGGCTTTGTTCAGGCTGCCCTGGGGCTGCCGCCCCGGGCGCGGGAAGAGAAATGGATCCGGGCCGAGGCCATGTCCAAGCTGGAACTGGTGGGGCTGGCCGACAAGGCCGACGAGCCGGCCAACAGCTTGCCTTACGGCCAGCAGCGCCTGTTGGAGATCGCCCGGGCGCTCGCGGCCCAGCCCAAACTGCTGTTGCTCGACGAACCGGCCGCCGGCCTCAATGGCCGGGAAACGGCGGAGCTGGCCAGGCTCATGCGCCGGCTGCGTGACCAGGGCATTACGTTCTTGTTTGTTGAGCACGACATGGGTACAGTGATGAACCTGGCTGACCAGATCGTGGTGCTGGAGTACGGCGCCAAGATTGCCGACGGCACACCGGAACAGATTCAGCGCGATCCGCGGGTTATCGCCGCCTATCTGGGTGAAGAGGCGGTGTAGGGCGAGGCGAACCCCGTCCCGCATCTTGTGGAAGCAGAGGTGGAGGCAGTGCTGCGGGTCGAGCGGATCTGTACATCCCATGGACGGGTTCAGGTGCTGCATGAGGTCTCCCTCGCCGTGAACCCGGGTGAGATTGTGGCGATCATTGGTGCCAACGGGGCCGGAAAGAGCACCCTGATGGGCAGCATATCCGGCTTGTATCCGATCCAGTCCGGTCAGATCCTGCTGGAGGGCAAACCGGTGCACGGGTTGTCAGCCGAACAGGTGGTAGGCCGGGGAATCAGCCTGGTCCCGGAGGGGCGCCAGGTCTTTTATGGGCTGACGGTACGGGAAAACCTGGTTCTCGGGGCGTATCCCCGCCGTGGGGTGCGTGTGGACGAGGTGCGGGCCGATATCGAGATGGTTCTTGACCTGTTCCCGCCCCTGCGCAATCTGCTGGGCCGCCTTGCCGGGTACCTGTCCGGCGGTGAGCAGCAGATGCTGGCCGTTGGGCGCGGGCTGATGGGCCGGCCGCGGGTGTTGCTGATTGACGAACTTTCCCTCGGACTGGCGCCGCTGGTGGTGCAGGATCTGCTAAAGACCATGGTCCGGCTGCGGGATGAGCGGGGCACCACCATTTTGATGGTCGAGCAAAACGCCCGGGCTGCCATGAAGGTGGCCGACCGGTGTTTAGTGCTGGAGCGGGGCCAAGTTGTTGCCCAGGGTACTTCGCAGGAGCTGCTGGCCGATCCCCGGCTGGAGGCAGCCTACCTGGGCAAGGGCTATCGGGCCCTGGCAGCCGAATAGGCCTTAGTCGTATGCAAAGGTCCGGGGAGTACATCCCCGGACCTTTTACACGGGTCAATCGCCACTTCGGTACCTGGGAGACCGCTGCACTACCAGCCTCTGCGCGCGGCTGGTAGTGCAGCTAGTATTTTTTTCAACACCCCGATTTCCAGAAACAGGGACCACAGTTCCTGTCGACGCCAATTGGAGCAGGTTGAGTGGGGGAAGCGTTTGGTCGTCAGGGCTATCCGCTCCACGCCCTCACCGGTGTCTATGTCGTACTCGTCGATGACACCTTTGAACGCAAATTCCTTGCAGCACTGCCACCAGCTCCTGAAGGCCTCATCTTTCAGGGCTGGGATCGGCATCTCCTCCACGACCGGAATGTCACCGATCCTTGCCGGATAGTGCCGCCTCAGCTTCCCCAGATTCATGCTCAAAACCTCCACTGGGCGCCCGGGCCGCCGCAACCCGCGGGCCAACCACGTGCGGACGCCGGAAGCAATGCAAGCCTTCATGGCAACGGCATCAGGCCCTGGGCAACGCCTGACGGCGCACCCAGGGCCTTATCTCATGCCCGGCGGAATCTGCGGAAACACCACCAGACCAGCAGACCGAGCAGCGCCACCCCTGCCAGTATACCCCCGACTTTGGCCGGGTACTGGAGCAGGTGATGGAGCTTATCAAGTCTGCGGTAAAGGGCCGCTGCCGCCCAGGTCCAGGCCATGGCCCAGAGCAGATCATTCAGCGTCATCACCGGGAAAAAGCGCCGGAAGGGAACGCGGGTAATTCCGCACAGCCACATGTTCTGGGCAAAGCCCCAGTTAACCCAGCGGGTGGCCAGAGTCAGCCACAGCCCATATTTGTTAAACCAAGTTTCGGTCTTGACCAGCAGTTCCTCCCGCACCCCGAACCAGCCCGAGATCTTGCGCACCAGCGGGCGCCCGCCGTGGTAGCCGATCAGGTAGCCCACGGTATTGCCGGCGACTGTCGCCAGCCACATGAGCAGGGTCATTTGCCAGTAGGTATGGGTCCCCCTGACCTGCGCACCGCCGATGATCAGGAGAGGGATTTCCACTGGCAAGGGAGCGCCGAAGCCTTCGGCAAAGAAGATCAGGCCGGCGCTAAGCATCCCAAATTGCGTGAAGGCAACACGGGCCCAGCGCCGCATGGCTTCCCCCCTCGGCTTAATGGTGACTGTTGACTCACTTTTCGCCTGCCGTCATACCATTCCCTGCGTTTTTCGTCGAAAATGAAGGGGCAGTTCTTGTCGGTAGCTCTGGTATTACACTCCGGTGTATAATAGCTGCACATTCAGCCCATACAGAGGAGTGCCAAGGGTGGGACGGCGCGTACCGCGACCCGGGCCCCTGAGCGAACCGGAGCGCCTGGAACTGCTGGCGGTGGACGGCGCTGACCCGCTGCAGCCGGGGGTGACCTTTACCGCCTGCATGCGCTGCCCCAAGCACCCGATCGGCTGCTGTGGTGACCATCATCCAGTTTTCACCCTTTGGGACCTGGTGTTACTCTGGAGCGAGGATGTCGATTTTGTTCACACCCTGATCATGCGCTGGCGGCCGGGGCTCTTCGACGGTGCGCCGGCCCTGCTGGTGCACGCTCCGGAGCCGGCCTGCCCTTACGCCGATCCGCTCAGCGGTTGTACCTTATCCCGATCACAGCGGCCGGTGCACTGCAACCTGTTCATCTGCAGCGGCCCTTCATTGCCGCGCCCGCTGGAGGCCATGGTAGGCCTCGCCGGAGCCTGGCGGGCCTGGGTGCGCGCGTTCGGCCTGACCATGGCCGCCCGCTGGGCGCTGACCGGTGCCAGTGTGGCCCCCGGTACCCGTTTGTCGGCAGAGCGACTGTTGGAGCTGGTGCCATGGGCGGCGACGCAAACGGCTGTGTATGTACAGAGTCATCCCCGTCCGGTGCTGCCTGAACTCGACCGGGCGCAGACCACCCGAGCCGAGTGGTTTCGGGAGAATCTGCGGCTGTAATCCGAGCGGCCAACACGGCGGCCACACGCCGCGCAGGGGGATTAACCGATGATGCCGAAGCCTACAAGTGGTTACCGGTGCGGCGGATCTTCCACCGGCACCGGTCAGGGAACCCCCGGAGGTGTTTTGGCAGCCATGAATCCGATCATGCGGTTTTCGTACGTGATTCTCTCCGGATTGTGCCTGGGGATCGTTGGAGCTTTCAGCTACCGGGCAGCGGACCGGTCGCCCTGGCTGCTGTCCCTGCTGGCGTTGCTGGCCGTGTTCCTGTCTGCCTGGATCCTGGCCCGCCGGGGCCGGACGCCGCCGCACCCGGAAAAGCGGCTGAAAAAGAGTCTGGGTGGCGGCCGGCCGGTACTGGTACACTTTTATAGCGACTACGCGCTGACCAGCCTGCTCAGCCGGCCTGCCTGGGCGGTACAGGAGCGGCGGTATCAGGGGCGGGTGGAGTTTCTCTTTATGAGTATGCTCGATCCGCAGGTCTGCCTGCTGGCCCGGGGCCTGCGTGCCGGTCTGGGCGATACGCGGGTGTACGATGCCCGCGGGCAGGAAGTCGGGCGTACACGACCGACGGCCCGGGAACTGGAGCGATTGCTCGAGCGGCCGTCGCGCCCCGGATAAATCGGCTCCTGGCCTCCCGGCCACCGGACTGCAACTACAATGCCGTTAGCTGATTCACCCCTGTTACCAAACCGGAACGGGTCATTCTCCGTAAGCATTAGTAAAGACGGTAGGTGTTGGACAGACTACCTGTCGTGATTGCTTACAGCACCGGATCTGCGGGTAAACCGGTGGCAGGAGTGAACCATATGCGGCAACGGCGGACAACAAAGGGCAAGGGCTCCGGACCCGGGGCGATCGTACGCACCCCCGGCCAGCAGCGGGCACGTCCGGCGACCGGCAAGCTTCCCGCCGGAAAAACGACTGCCCGCCGGTGGCCGCGTCGCTGGGCCGCGCTGGTGCGCTGGTTCGTGGTGCGCCCGGTCCGTCTGTGGTGGACCCAAGGTTGGTTAGGGCGGCAGTATGGCCGCTGGTTTCAGCGGCCGCCGAGCCTTCCGGAGCAGGGGAGCCGGGAGATGCAGCAACGGTAGGCCGTTCCGGCCGCTGGCGCGGGCAACACAGGGCAGGGGTGACCCCGCCCTTTATTGCCGCGCCTCCCCGGACTGCATGCCGAATCAGGCGACACGGACCAGCGCCGGCCGGGGGTGATCCACCCCCGGCCGGCGCACATTGCCTGACCACGCACTATCTGAGGCGGAACAGCGGCAGGGAAGGCCTTGCGCCTGCTCTGTCGCAATTAGATTTCTCCCTGGAGCGCATAGCGGCGGACCTTTTCGAGTTCCCGGAATACCTGGGCCCGCCCTTCATTGGTGACCCACCAGTTATCACGGTTAATATCCTGTCGTTCATCGGGGCAGAGCAGAATCCGGACGTCACCTGGGATATGCCGGGCCAGGACCTGCCGGACGCGTTTGGTCTTCAGGGGGGAGCAGACACCAATCACCGCCGTCATGTTCGTCCAGCCAATCTGTTGATCCACGAGGGGAACTGCCATCAGCACGTTTTCCAGGGTACCCAGGGACCGGGGTTCGACCCAGATGCTTTCCGGGGGGATGCCCAGCGCGATCAGCTGGTTCTTCAGGGCCTCAGCTTCCGGCAGCCCGGTACCGCGGTTGTCGCCGCCAACGCAGAGCACATGCGGGGCGTAGCCTGCCCGGTACAGTCGTGCTGCTCGCTCCGCCTTTTCCGGACGGGAACTGCCAAACACCAGGATTAAATCGGCCGGTGCCGGGTCGTCCTGCAGAAACAGGAAATCCGAGACCTCGCGCAGGGACATCCCCTCGTACAGTCTCTGGCCCATCTTCTTCTCCTCCCCCTGGATAGGGATCACTACCGCCCGAACACCCCCAGCAACCCGACACGCCGGGTGGCTTCGACCAGGCGTGCCGCCGGCACACACAGAGAGGCGCGTACATAGCCCTCTCCACCGGCACCGAAGGCATGGCCGGGAGCCACGACAATATGGGCCTCATTCAGAAGCAGCTCGGCGAAGGTGTCAGAAGAAAACCCGCTGGGAACCGGACACCACATGAAGAAGCTACCCTCGGCCGGGGTGACCGGCCAGCCGATATCCCGGCAACCGGCCACAAAGGCATCCCGTCGCTCCTCGTAGAGCGCCCGCAGGGCGAGTACGCTGTCGGTCGGCCCGGACAGGGCCGTGGCAGCCGCCTGTTGCACAGGGGCAAACTGGCTGCAGTTCAGGTGATCCTGAATCAGATTCATCAGGCCGATCAGTTCGGCATTGCCGGCGGCAAAGCCCAGCCGCCAGCCTGCCATGTTGAAGGACTTGGAGAGTGAGTGGAACTCGATTCCGGCTTCCCGCGCCCCGGGCACCTGCAGGATACTGACCGGCTCCCGTCCGTCGAAGACCAGATCGGAGTAGGCCGAGTCCCAGGCCAGGGCAATCTGATGCTGCCGGCAGAAGTCAACCGCCGCCTGCATCTGGTCTCGGGTGGCCACGCGCCCGGTCGGGTTGTTGGGGGAATTCAGGAACATGAGCTTTGCCCGGTCCCGAATGGTGGACGGGATCGCCGCCAGGTCAGGGAAGAACCCGCGGTCGGCCAGTAGCGGCATGGGGTGGGACCGGGCGCCGGACAGGGCCACGCCCGACCAGTAGTCCGGGTAGCCCGGATCGGGCATGAGGCAGACATCGCCTTCCTGCAACAGAACCAGGCTGATCTCCTGCAGACCCAGCTTGGTACCGATCAGGATACAGACTTCACGCTGGGGGTCGATCCGAACGCCGAAGCGCCGCTGATACCAGGTGCTGATGGCCTCCTTCAGTTCATTGAGGCCGGAGAAGGGGATATAACGGTGGTTTTGCGGCCGTTGGGCTTCCATGATCAGGCGCTCCACCACGTGCGGGGGAGTGGGCTGGTCAGGGTTGCCCTGGCCCAGGTTAATGACGTCATGACCGGCGGCTTGCATTTCGTTGGCGGTGCGCACCAACCGGGCGAAAAGTTGGCTGGGCAGTTGCTGCATGCGTTGCGCGGGCTGGAAGGACAAACCGTTGACCTCCTTGCTGTCAATGCCAATGTATTCGGACCTGGGGTGAGCAATCCCTTTACTCTGCTTCTGGCCATGGGGCTTGCGCCCTTAGAACCATGCGAGTTCTGGTAGAAAACGAATTATTTTGGCGATCTGTATAAATGGACAAAAGAAAAGTTAGGGATTATCTATTGCCAGGTATACCTCATGGTATTGGGAATGTGTGACCTGCTACTGATCGGAGTCACATCGAACTAAGACGAGGGGTGGCCCCTTGTTGTTGCCGACGGCGATGACTCCTTGATTTGCGTGGGGGCTAGCCAGCAAAGAGGCTGATCTGGTAGATGTAGAAAAACATTTTCGGTCTTGATTGTGCCAATTAGACTCAGTAAAACGGTGCCAGAAATACCTAATATACGCATCGCCGTCTATTGCTTTTATTGGCAGCCGCTTTTAGGGGGTGTCCCCAATTCCGCCCAGCCTACTCGCTAATATAAAGCGAGTTATCATTTTTGCCTTTGTACTCGTTACAGGGGTGACCATTTACGTAGCTGCTGCCGTCAGTGCTAATCTGCGAGCAGTTCCAGTTGAATACCGCCCACAGGCCATTCACACCGGCCTATTGGGTGCCAGAATCAAACTGACTGAAGAAGTACCAATGCAGCTTACGGATACATCCTGCGGTACGGCAGCGCTTGCCTATGGCTTGAAGCGATTAGGGATCACCATTTCAGAAGAAGAGCTAATCGAGGCCCTGCAACCAGGTGAAAATGGTGTAACCATTCTCGGTTTGGCAAAGGCCGCCAAGGAGATGGGTGCGGAACCCAAACTTCTGCAGGCATCGTACGGTTATCTTCGCCAGGTGACGAATGCCAGCGTCATCCACCTTCAGGGGCTTGATCATTTCGTTGCGGTACTACGAGCAACTCCTACCCATGTGGATGCATTCGACCCTTCGGCCGGAATTGTACGCTTTCCCATGCCCATTTTTGTGCTCCTGTGGGACGGAATCTTACTGGAACTTGACCTGCCAAAGCAGGCGAGCCACGTTACTATTCCATGATGCCATGCCATTCTCCCCATACGACTAACCGATTTGGCAGGAAAGGAGGTGTGATGCGAAATGAGTGCTGCCTTTCGTCTTCCCAGAAACAGGGCGGTCTTGCTAGGTGTTGTCATGGCGGTAGTCCTAACCCTGGTTGCCCTTTGGGTTGTAACAGCCGTCTGGGCCAATCAGCTTCCGGAAGGTACTGCCGGGGCAATCTGGGGTGCGGGTCCCATCGGGTGGGCCCTTGGCGACGCGTATGTGCCGACCCCACACGTTTCTGCAAAAGCCAATAAGAATTTCCTCAAACTAAGTATAAGTCCATACTTAGCAAAAGATATTGCTTTGGGAGTGAGAAATTGGTCACCGTTTCTGAACTCCCTACTATCCACAGCTGCTTTCACCTTGATTTACGTGGGAGCAAGGCTAGAAACTCAGGGCACCAGCCTTGTTCTGCAGGCAATACAGGCAACTCTATATAGCATCAGCCCTGCTCTGTTCATTACTACAAGCCTTGTGAAGCTGGACATAAGATCTCTATGGGTTATTCGAGCTGCCGGTAGTTATAGTCGGTATGTTATCCATAAATTTCTATTCTCGGCTGTGCTGTCGTTTCTTGTTGCATCGGCAGGTCTGATCATAGTGGTCGCCTTGTTTGGAGGTAACAGTGCTTTTCTTTTTCTTTCGGCTTTGGGCGCTTCTGGCCTGGCGACCGCATTGTGCCTGACAGGAACCCTGTATTCCCGTCAAACCGGCATGTTCGATTCCTCCCGTCCGGACTTCGCTGTTCTTACAGCAGTAGCTGTCGTCTCGGGAGCTTATTTACTCACCACCCTCTACGCAGTCAATAAACCTGTGCCACTTCTGGTACTTGCACAGATACTACCGTTTTGGACTGTTGTAGTTACGGTGCTACTCGGGCTCAGTGTACAGTTCTTGCGGGCCACAGATTTTTGATTGGAGGGAGAGGATGTTGAGTAAGGCAGCGTGGGCAACGCCATTGTGGGCATTAATCGATCCGCAAAGGATTCTTCGGGCAGGAAGAGAACTACCTGTGCTCCCGCAATATGTACTGGCTGGTATCGCCAGCGCCGGGCTAACGGTATTGCAGTTCCCCTTATATCGGAACTTGCTGGCCGGGCAAATCAGTTCCGGTGGGTCGGTCGACCCGATATTGCTAGACAAGGCCAGCAGCTTCCAAGAATGGCTTATGGTCATCGCTTTTCTTGGAGCGCCCTTTCTATATGGACTGTTATGGACAATTACACTGAAGTATCTGATGCTCCTAACCGACAGACAGCTTTCGTTTCGAAGTTTGTACGCTATTGCGGGCTACGCGTATCTCCCCAGGGTGTTGGGCTTGGCGCTCATATCTTTCCTGGCCTTTGGTAATCCGGAACGTGTACCGGTGACGAGCGCAGCCGTATTCCTTCCGAACGAGTGGGTGAACCGGGCCGTGTACAGACTCGTTAACTGGTTCGATCCTTTTTCGGTCTGGGGAATAGTCTTGCTGATCATGGGTCTTCAGACTCTGACAGGCATGCGGGTTCGCCCGCTGGCTCTGCTTGTGCTCGCGCCCTGGCTTGCAGCGGCGTCCCTTTTCGCAGCCCTGTAGATTAACTCCGCGATGAGCTTCGGCTCTATAAACGTTGCATCAAGAACGATCCGTCCTGTCTGGAGCGCCGGGATCGAGTGCGGAGCCGGCCACTGTCACCCGAGGTGAACTCTGTTTGCGCAGGGATGGACGGAGCGCGGCTGCGGTTAGGCGAAAAGAATTGCGCGGGTTGGTGCGGGGAAAAAACAGCGGTTATCACCCTGGGAGCAGCGTGGTGAAGGGGTGTGCGGGGAAAGTGGCGGATGCCACGTAGTTGGCACCGGCTTGGCTTGGACACTGGCAGGAGTCTGCCGGATCGGCACGAAATCTCCTCAGCCGGCATCGTGCGGCAAAGCAAAGGAGAATAACGCCAGTGCAAGCAGTGGTGGCCGCCGCCATTTTCGCCCTTACCCTGTACCTGGTTCTGGCCCGCCCGTTCGGATTGAATAACGGCGTCTCCGCCCTGCTGGGCGCCGGGCTGGCCCTGCTGGCCGGGGTGGTGGGGTGGGCCGATGTCGTGGCCGTGGCCGGTATGGTCTGGAACGCCACGCTGGCGCTGATCGGCATCATCATTATCTCCATGCTGCTGGACCAGGCGGGGTTCTTCCGCTGGGCCGCCCTGCACCTGGCCCGCTGGGCCGGGGGCGAGGGGCGCCGCCTGCTCGTCTACATTATCCTGCTGGGTGCACTGGTCTCGACCTTTTTCACCAATGACTCCACCGTGCTGATTTTGACCCCCATTGTGTATGAACTGCTCAAGGCCGTGGGCATCCAGGGGCGGGCGGCCCTGCCCTACCTGATGGCGTGCGGCTTTGTGGCCGACGCCATGTCGGTGCCGCTGCCGGTGTCCAACCTCACCAACATCATTGCCGCTGACTACTTCGGCCTTTCCTTTGCCCGCTTCGCCGGGCTGATGCTGCTGCCTGCCCTGGTCACGCTTGGCGCCACCCTGGCGCTGCTGCTCTGGTACTGGCGGCGGGAAATCCCGGCGGCCTGCAACTCAGACGTGCTGGCAGACCCGCGCCTGGCCATTGCCGACCGGTTTCTGTTCCTGACCGGGGCGGCTGTGCTGGTGGCCATGGTGCTGTTCTTCTTCGCCGGCCACCGCCTGGGTGTGCCGGCCAGCGTGGTGATGGGCGGCGGCGCGCTGGTGCTGCTGCTGGCGGCCCGGGCGGGCCGGGTGGTCCGACCGCTGCCGGTACTGCGCCGGGCGCCCTGGGGTGTGGTGTTCTTTTCCCTGGGCATGTACGTGGTGGTATTCGGCCTGGGCAGGGCCGGGCTCACGGCCGCCGCTGCCGGGGTGCTGGGCCGCCTGGCCGCCTGGGGACCGCTGGCGGCTGTTACCGGTACCGGCGTGCTGGTCGGGGTGCTGTCCTCGCTCATGAACAACCTGCCCGGAGTCATGCTGGGAGCCATGGCCATTGCGGCCGCCCCCGTGACCGGCGGCCTGCGGGAAGGGATGATTCTCGCCGGCGTCATCGGGGCCGACATCGGCCCGAAAATGACGCCCATCGGTTCCCTGGCTACGCTGATCTGGCTCCACCTGCTCCGGGACAGGGGGGTCACCGTGGGCTGGCGGGACTACCTGCACATGGGCCTGCTGGTGACTCCACCGGTGTTGCTGGCAGCACTGGTGGCGCTCTGGATCAGTGTCACAGGCGTACTCCACCTGACGGGACCATGAACAGCGCTTAGGCTGGCCCGCCAGCGGAGTTGACGGATCACTTGGTCAATTATGTGTCACCAGACCCATGAGGTCAACGCTGATCCGTGCAACTTCCGGTACCAGGAAGTCTGGGAGGGCGGCCGCGGCGCCATCGTCGTGAACGGTGAGGAGGTCGCCTTCGCGGGAAACCTGCGGCTGGTTGCGACCAGTCAGCTCAGGAACAACTGCAACTGGGTCAACCAGATCACTGAAGCTGTCCTTGAAGGCCAACTCCAGGCCGTACCCGGCTCCGCTCTGGGACAGGCCCTGGTGGAGGAATACAGCCGCCGGTATCGTGATACCAACTTCCACGTGTACTTCACGCCCACCGCCCGCTATCCGGATCTGCGCATCCGGGAACAGACCGTCAGCCCGGGCCTCCACAACAAGTACCACTTCGATGCCGTGCTGGCTCGTTGAGCCGACCCCTCCGGTGATGAACGACGGGTTTTTCCAACCGTGGGAACGAGAGAGACCCGGCCCGGCCGCCAACCAGCAGCCGGGCCCCTTTATTTTAGCCGCCTGGCCCGCCGCCCCTGTTTTTGGCAACCGTTACCCTTGACACCATCGGTGAGTTGTGGCATATCTTGAGGTAGGATTAGAGGCATTTAAAACTCCCTGTAAGTCCACCCAAAAGTACCGGCGCCTGTGTCGCCGGCTTTGTCAGCCCAAAAAGTTTCCCTGACGAAAAACTGTTTCAGCGGTGCCACATCATAAATTGAACAATTTAACGGTATACTGGGTCCGAAAAAGGAAAGGTGAATGGTATGGGGGGGAAACCCGGGGTCCTGATGGCGGCCGTACTCAGTGTGCTGGTACTGGTAACCGGGTGCGGCCGTCCGGAAGGGGCGGCGGCGGATGGAAGGCTGGCGGTGGTGGCCACCACCGGCATGATCGCCGACGCCGTGCGCAACGTGGGCCGGGAACATGTGGAGGTCACCGCCCTGATGGGACCGGGGGTCGATCCGCACCTGTACAAGGCGTCCCAGGGCGATATCGCCCGGCTGACCGGGGCACAGGTGATCTTTTATAACGGTTTGAACCTGGAAGGCAAGATCGCGGATATCCTGGAAAAGATGGGCCGCAGCAAACCCACGGTCGCGGTCACCGCCGGCATCGATCCCGGACGCCTGCTGCAGCCGCCGGCGTTTGCCGGCCACTCCGACCCGCACGTCTGGTTCGATGTCGAACTCTGGATGCAGACGGTGGACCAGATCCGGGACACGTTGGTGGCGGCTGACCCGGCGCATGGGGCGGAGTATCAGGCGGCGGCAGCCGCCTACCGGCAGGAACTCGGAGATTTGCATGCCTATGCCCGTACCCAACTGGCCACCATTCCGCCGGAGCGGCGGGTGCTCGTGACCGCCCATGACGCCTTTGGCTACTTTGGCCGGGCCTACGGGGTGGAGGTTCGGGGGCTGCAGGGGATCAGCACCACCGCCGAATACGGCCTGGGCGACGTGCAGGGATTGGTCGACGTGCTGGTGCAGCGCAAGATCAAGGCGGTCTTTGTCGAGTCCAGTGTCCCCCGGCGTTCCATTGAGGCTGTGGTGCAGGGGGCCAGGGCCAGGGGCCACGAGGTGCAGATCGGCGGCGAGCTGTTTTCGGACGCCATGGGCGCCGCCGGGACGGCCGAAGGCACTTATGTGGGCATGGTCCGTTATAACGTGGATACCATCGTGCAGGCGCTGCGGTAAAGGGGGGGAGCCATGTGTCCGGTAACCGTGAGCGGGAAGACGCCCCGGTTGAGGTGCAGGGACTGACGGTTGCCTACCAGCGGCGGCCGGTGCTGCAGGATATCACCGTGACCATCCCCGACGGCCGGTTGGTCGGCGTGGTTGGCCCCAACGGCGCCGGTAAGTCGACGCTGATCAAGGCGATACTCGGGCTGGTGCCGGCGGCGGCCGGAACTGTCCGCATTTACGGGCAGTCATACGCCCGCCAGCGCAAGGCCGTGGGGTATGTGCCCCAGCGCAGTACGGTGGACTGGGACTTTCCCACCGACGCTCTGGATGTGGTCCTGATGGGCCGCTACGGTCACCTGGGCTGGCTGCGCCGGCCGGGCGCCCAAGACCGGGAGATTGCCCTGGAATGCCTGCGTGAGGTGGGGATGGCCGATTACGCCCGCCGCCAGATCAGCCAGCTTTCCGGCGGACAGCAGCAGCGGGTGTTTCTGGCCCGGGCGCTGGCCCAGGACGCCCGGCTCTACCTGATGGATGAACCCTTCGCCGGGGTCGATGCGGCCACCGAGAAGGCCATCATCGGCCTGCTGGCACAACTGCGGGCCCGGGGCCGGACGGTGGTGGTGGTGCACCACGACCTGCAGACAGTCACGGAGTACTTTGACCACCTGTTGCTGCTGAATCTGCGCCTGATCGCCGGCGGCCCCACCGAGCGGGTGTTCAATCTGTCCAACCTGCAGAAGACCTACGGCGGGCGCCTGAGCTCCGTTCCCGGGCTGCCCCCGGTGCCCGGGCGGCTGGAGGTGGGCTGACATGGACCTGAGCTGGCTTTCCCTGCGGGACGCCAACACCCAGTGGGTCCTGGCCGGCTCGGTGCTGCTGGGGCTGAGCAGCGGGCTGCTGGGTGCGCTGGCCCTGCTGCGGCGGCGCAGCCTGATGGGCGACGCCCTGGCCCACGCGGCGCTGCCCGGTATCGCCCTGGCCTACCTGATCGGCGGGGCGAAGCAGATCGGGCTGTTCATGCTCGGGGCGGCGCTGGCCGGCATACTGGCCACCCTGTGCATCACGGCTATTACCCGCTACTCCCGCCTGAAGGAAGATGCCGCACTGGCTGTGGTACTGACCGTCTTCTTTGGCTTTGGTATTGTCCTACTTACCTACATCCTGAAGACCCCGCACGGGAACCAGGCCGGTCTGGACAAATTTCTCTTCGGTCAGGCTGCCGCACTGGTAGGGACCGATGTGCAGGTCATGGCAGCGGTGGCCGCTGCCCTTTGCCTGGTGACCGGGCTGCTCTTCAAGGAGTTCAAGCTGCTCTGCTTTGACCCGGACTTCGGCAAGGGTGTTGGTCTGCCCATGGGCGGGCTGGACCTGCTGCTCATGCTGATGCTGGTGTTGGCAGTGGTGATCGGTCTGCAGGCTGTGGGGGTGGTCCTGATGGCGGCCCTGCTGATTACCCCGGCGGCAGCGGCCCGCTACTGGACTGAACGCCTGGACCGCATGGTCCTGCTGTCCGGCCTGTTCGGCGCCGGAGCCGGTGTCCTGGGCACCCTGTTCAGCCAGTCGGCCCCGCGGCTGCCGACCGGTCCGCTGATTGTGCTGGCGGCCACCGCGGTCTTTGTCGTCTCGCTGCTGGCGGCTCCCCGGCGCGGCCTGCTGGCCCGGGTCCTGCAACTGGCCCGTGTGCGGACCCGGGTCCGCCGGGACGGCCTTGGGCGGGCGCTGTATGAACTGGCCGAGTCTACCGGGCAGGCCACCGCCGCCGTGACAACGACGGAGCTGGAACAGAAGGGCCTGGAGCGGCCCACCCTGGCGGCGCAGCTTGCCCACCTGCAGCGGGACGGCCTGGTCCGGCCGGCGGGCGACCGCTGGTCCCTGACCCCGACCGGTCTGGCCTGGGCCCACGGCCTGGTGCGCCAGCGCCGGCTGTGGGAAATGTTCCTGATGCACGAGGCCGACCTGGGCCAGGCCCCGGTCGATCGCAGCAGCGAGGACCTGCTGAGCGGGGTACCGGTGCCGGTGATACGGGAACTGGAGCGGCTGCTGCGCCTGCATGACCTGGAGCCGCGACTGCGCCCGGCCGCCGGAGGGGAGGAATCAGGCACATGACTGCCGCAGCATCCGCCGCCTGGATTATCCTGACCGGTGCCCTGGTGGCCGGCGCCTGCGGCCTGGTGGGCAGCTTTTTGATCCTGCGCCGCATGGCCATGCTCGGGGACGCCATCAGCCATGCCGTGCTGCCGGGCATTGTGCTGGCGTTTCTGTTCACCCAGAGCCGGGCTACCCTGCCCATGCTGGCGGGCGCCGCCGCCTTCGGGCTGCTGGCCGCCTTCCTGGTGCAGGCTCTGGACCGGGGCGGCGTGCATACCGATGCCGGCATCGGGGTTGTGTTCACCTCCCTGTTCGCCATCGGGGTGGTGCTGGTCTCGGCCTTCGCCGGCAACATCGACCTGGACCTGGACCACCTGCTCTACGGCGAGATCGCCTACACCCCGTTCGATACTCTGGCCTTCGGGGGCGTGGAACTGGGGCCGCGGGCGGTCTGGATTATGGGCGGCATCTTCCTGGTCAACCTGGTGGTGATCGGGCTGCTGTACAAGGAGTTCAAGCTCAGTACCTTTGACCCGGCCATGGCGGCGGCGGTGGGCATTCACGTGACCGGTATACACTACCTGCTCATGGCGCTGGTGTCGGTGACGACAGTAGGCGCCTTCGAGAGCGTGGGCGCTGTTCTGGTGGTGGCCATGCTGATTGTGCCCGGGGCGACCGCTTACCTGCTCACCGACCGGCTGCATGTCATGCTCGCCCTGACGGTGGTCATCGGCGCCGTCAGTTCTGCCCTGGGCTACCTGCTGGCAGCCCGGTTTGATGCCGCCATTGCCGGCGCCATGACCACTGTGGCCGGCCTGCTCTTTGCGGCCGCCTTTCTGTTCTCGCCGGCGCACGGGCTGGTGTTCCGGGCGCTGGCCCGCCGCCGGCTGCGGCGGCAGGTGGTCCCCGTCAGTGATATGGTTTCCGCCGACTGATCCCTCAGGCCGCCCTCCCCCGGGCGGCCTGTTCGTCATTATGGTCAAGGAGGGATTCCAGGCCCGGTTGACGAAAAACATACACATAAATCGATGGTTTCAAGAAGGGTGACGTGATGGCCCCGGCGGAATTCGTCCACCTGCACGTGCACAGCGAATATAGCTTGCTGGACGGGGCCTGCCGGATCGACGCGCTCACGGAATATGCGGCCGGGCTGGGCATGCGTGCCCTGGCGCTGACCGACCATGGGGTCATGTTCGGGGCGCTGAATTTCTATCAGGCCTGCCGCCGGCATGGCATCAAACCCATCGTGGGCTGCGAGGTCTACCTGGCGCCGGGCAGCCGGCTGGACCGCGAGGGGGTGAAACCCTTTCACCTGACCCTGTTGGCCGCAGACCGGCAGGGGTACCGCCATCTGCTCCAACTGGTTTCCCGGGGATATACAGAGGGATTTTACGGCAAGCCCCGCATCGATTACGACCTCCTGTCCGCCCACAACGCGGGCCTGATCTGCCTGAGCGGGTGTCTGAACGGCCCATTGGCCCGGCCGCTGGCTCAGGGGCAGCCCCAAGTGGCCCGTCACCATGCCGGGCGGCTGCACGATTTATTTGGCCCTCGTTTGTACATTGAGCTTCAGGACCACGGACTGGCGGAACAGGTCAGCGTCAACCGTGGCCTGCTGGAACTGGCCGGCGTACTGGCGGCGCCGGTGGTTGCTACCAATGACGTTCACTACTTGCGCCGCAGTGATGCCCGCCTGCATGATCTGTTGCTCTGCATTGGCACCAACAAGACGGAGGCGGATCGTGACCGCCTGCGTTTTCCCAACGACCAGTTTTACCTGAAAACAGCGGCGGAGATGGCCGAGCGTTTCGCCCACCTGCCTGAAGCAGTACGCAACACGCTGGCAGTGTCCGAACAGTGCAACCTGGAACTGAACCTTGGCCAGGTCTGCCTGCCCGAGTTTACACTGCCGCCGGGTTTTACCAGCGATCTCGCCTACCTGCGCCACCTCTGCCTGCAGCAATTGCCCAACAAGTACCCCGCCGCCGGTCCGGAGGTACACGCTCGTCTGGAGCACGAACTGACGGTGATCGGGCGGATGGGGTACGCCGGCTATTTCCTGGTCGTCTGGGACTTTGTCGACTACGCCCGGCGCCAGGAGATTCCGGTCGGCCCTGGTCGTGGTAGTGGTGCCGGTTCACTGGCTGCGTACCTGCTGGGCATTACCGGTGTGGACCCCCTTGCCCGCGGCCTGCTGTTTGAGCGGTTTCTGAATCCCGAACGGGTGGATCTGCCGGACTTTGACATTGATTTTTGCTACGAGCGCCGCGGTGAGGTCATCGCCTATGTCACCCGCCGCTATGGGACGGAACGGGTGGCGCAAATCATCTCCTTCGGTACCCTGGCTGCCCGGGCCGCTGTTCGGGACATGGGCCGGGCCCTGGGCCTCCCGTATGGCGAAGTGGACCGGGTGGCCAAGACCATTCCGGCTATCGGTGCCGACCTGAACACAGCCCTCGAGAAAGTGCCGGAGCTGCGCCAACTGGTGGCCGGCAGCCCGCAGCTTGAAGACCTGCTCCACCTGGCCCGTCAGGTGGAGGGCATGCCCCGTCATGCTTCCGTTCACGCCGCCGGCGTGGTCATTGCCCCTGATCCCCTGATGGAGCACGTTCCGCTTTACCGCCACGCCGACGGAGGGCTGGTCACCCAGTTCGACATGGACCAGCTCAAGGAAATTGGCCTGCTGAAAATGGACTTCCTGGGGCTGCGGACCCTGACCGTGATTGACCGCACCGTCCGCTGGCTTCGGCAGCGGCAACCCGACTTCAACCTGGAGCGTATTCCCCTGGACGACCCGGCGGTGTACCGGATGTTGGCCGATGGTCACACCATCGGATTGTTCCAGTTGGAAGCAGCCTGGGTGGCGGATGTCCTCCGACAGATGAAGCCAGCCCGGTTTGAAGATATTGTCGCCGCCATCTCCCTGTGCCGGCCAGGTCCGATGGAGTATATCCCGGACTACATTGCCGCCAAGGAGCAGGGGGCGCACTACCGCCACCCTGACCTGGAGCCCATCTTGCGGGATACGCACGGGGTGATGATTTACCAGGAACAGATCATGCAGGTGGCCGCGCAGGTAGCCGGCTTCAGCCTGGGTCAGGCCGACCTGCTCCGCCGGGCTGTCTCCAAAAAGAAACGGGAAGAACTGGAGAAATACCGGGAACTCTTTACCGCAGGTGCTCTGGCCCGGGGCTACGCACCGGAACTGATCGATCAGTTATATCGCGACATCCTAAAATTTGCAGGTTATGGTTTTAACCGCGCCCATGCCGCAGCTTATGCCGTACTGGCGTACCAGACGGCCTATCTGAAACACCACCATCGGGTGGAGTTCATGGCGGCGCTCCTGAGCAGCGTCATGGGATCGGAGGGCAAGGTCGCCCTGTACATGGGCGAATGCCGCCGGCTACGCATCCCGGTGCTGGCGCCGGATGTAAACGAGAGCGGACCGGCCTTCATGCCGGTGCAGTCCCGGGCGGCCATTCGGTTTGGCCTGACCGCCGTCAAGAACGTGGGCCAGGGCGCGGTGGAAGAGATTGTGGCTGCACGCCGCAGCCGGGGACCCTGCACCGGGCTGGAGGATTTCCTGGGACGCACCGAAGGCCGCCACCTGAACCGCAAGGCGGTGGAGTCGCTGATCAAGGCCGGAGCCCTGGACAGTCTGGGACACACCCGCGTGACTCTGCTGCACCAACTGGACATGGCCATGGAGGCCGCCCACCGGCGCCAGCGGCTGTCCCGACACGGCCAGATTTCGTTGTTTGATCTGAATGTGGCAGACCCGGAGGTCGCCGTGGCGGCTGAGCCGGAACCAGCGGCCACGCCCCCGCCTGACCTGCGCCAGGCCTATCTGGCCATGGAGAAGGAAGTATTGGGCTTTTTCGTTTCCGGACATCCCCTGGCCGGACGGGAAGAGGAACTGCTGTCGGCCGGCTGCCTGCCGGTGGCTGCACTGGAGGACGGGCGCGATGGCAGCCGGGTGGCGGTGGGGGGCCTGCTGACCGGCGCCCGGCGCATCAGTACCCGCAGCGGCGGGATCATGGCCTTCCTGCAGGTGGAGGATCTGACCGGTACGCTCGAGGTCATCGTTTTTCCCCGGATCCTGGAGCGGTGCCGTCACGTGCTCCGGGAAGGGGCAGCCCTGGTGGTGCACGGGCGCCTGCAGCTCCAGGAGGACGGCGCCCCCAAACTGCTGGCGGACGAAGTCCACCCCCTGGACGGGCGGCCGGCGAAGGCAGCCCCTGTTCCGGCGGGGCCTGCCCCCGGGGCAGTCCTGTATCTGCGGGTGGACGCGGCCGGCTGGGCCGACCCTGCCCTGCAGCAGGTACGGGCCGCCCTGGCCCGGTTTTCCGGGACGACGCGGGTGCGCATCAAACTGACGCGGGCCAACCGATGGATCGAGGTCGATCCGCCGCACCGAGTCACCCTCAACCCACAACTCCTGCAGGAACTGCGCAGTCTGCTGGGCCCCCGGGCCGTAGTCACCCGTTAGTGCTGGGAGGAGATGCCGCATGACCATCCAAGCGACCGCCCCGTTGTTGGTGGTGATTGGCGTTTTGTTTGGCATCTTGTATCTGGCGCGGCGGGACTGGATACGGCGTCGGCGTCATGCCATGGTCGCAGAGGTTTACCGGCAGGATTTGCTTAATCTGGTTGGTCTGGTCCGGCGTCTGGCCACAGATATCAGTCGCACCGGTCCGGAAAAACTGCTTACTGAGACGATTCGTCTGGGGTATGCTGCCGGTGCAGTTCTGTATACCAGGTCGGAGTCCGGTGTCCTGGAAACCCGCTCTACCGTCGGTCAATCCCAGACGGGGGCTGCCCCCGACCACGAGCAGATCATGCAGCAGGCGGTCGAAACCGGCCAGACTTACCAGGACGAGCTGTCCGGTCGGATGTTTGTCCCCATGCTGGAAACCGGCGAAGTGGTCGCTCTGGTTGAGTTTTTTGGGGTGAACTCTCGGTCCGACGAAGAGGGGGGCCGGGTGCAGTCTGCCTTTTTGGAAGGCGCCGTGGAATTGGCCGGGGTCAGCCTCAACACCCAGCGCACCATAGATCGTCAGGTGGCGCTGTCGGTCACCGACGGGCTGACCGGTCTGTACAACCACCGCCACTTCCAGCAATTGCTAAGCGTGACGGTAGCGCAGTCCTACCTGCAGGCGGCGCCGCTGACCCTGGTGCTGTTGGATATCGATCACTTCAAGCAGGTAAACGATACCCACGGACACCTGTTTGGTGATCTGGTGCTGCGCGAGATTGCCCACACCGTCAGGCGCCACACACCGCCATCGGCCTCGGCGGCCCGGTACGGCGGTGAGGAGTTCGCCGTTGCCTTGCCCGGGGTGGAGGCGGAGGAGGGGGTTGAATTTGCCGAAAAACTGCGCCGGGTGGTGGCTGAATATGGGATTTTGAACTACCAGTCCGGCGGCCACCTGCATGTCACCGTCAGCCTGGGTGTTGCGGCCTACCAGTTGGGGCAGGGGAAAAGCCGGCTGATTGCCCGCGCCGATGAAGCGCTGTATGCCTCGAAGCGGGCCGGTCGTAACCGCGTCACTCTGGCGCCGCTGGATAGCATAAATTGAATGGAGCTAGCTATGTACGATACAGCCATCAGCTCAGGGGGGATTCCAAACGTGCACGAGTCGAGCATTAAACTACTGGCAGCGCGGGGCGTACCCCTGGTGGAGATTGCCCGGATAGTGCTGGCGATCCAGCAGCAGTACTATCCGGAACTGACGCTTGACGAGTGCCTGGCCGGTGTCGAAGCTGTTCTGCTAAAGCGGGAGGTCCAACATGCGGTGTTGACCGGTGTTGCCCTCGACATGCTGGCCGAACAGCAGCAATTGCCCCAGCCGTTGCAGCGGATTATTGCTGAGGACGACTTCCTGTTCGGGGTCGACGAGATTCTGGCGCTGTCCATTACAAACGTTTACGGGTCCATCGGCCTGACCAACTTTGGGTACCTTGACAAGACCAAGCCCCTAATTATAGGACAACTGAACGAAAAGAAAGCTGGGCAGTGCCACACCTTTCTGGATGACCTGGTGGCTGCGATTGCCGCCGCCGCGGCCTCCCGGATCGCTCATTCCCGCCGCCAGGACTAAAAAGAAAACACCCCGTGGGGTTAACCACGGGGTGTTTTTTACACCTGAAAACGGGCCACCGTAGTCTGCAACTCCCTGGACACTTCCAGCAGATTTCCTGCTTCGGCGGAGACCTGCCCGGTGCCGGCCGAGACTTCAAGGGCGGCAGTCGCCACCTCGCGGGCTGTCGCCGAACTGCGCTCAGCCACCCCGGCCACCTGGTGCACCATTCCGCTCACCGCCTGCAGGCTCAGCCGCTCCCGGGACTGGATAACGGGCAAGATAATCATAATTACCGGTGGCGGCATAGTTCGAAACGAAACCGCCCTGGTCGGAAACTTGCACCTGCAACTCCAGGGTATGTGTTCTCGCCACAGTTACGCGGGTCAAGATATAATCATACTCTGCCATGACGGTTACGCGCCCACAGACCGACGGCCCCGGCGATGCCCAGCAGCACCATCATTCCCATGAAGCCGCCCATCAGCCGGACACCAATCCCGAACCCCTGGGTATGAATGTGCGAAGGACGCGACGCTATTCGTTGCAAGGTCCCGATGGTAATTCCCTCCCCCAGGGTTTACACTAGATCAGTTCAGGCGCGCCACCTGCTGTCTTTCTAGTATTTAAAATTCTCTCGATACACAGTTTACAGAATAAAACGATACCAGACACACATGATGATTGTCAATCGAGCGATCGGTCGGTTAGGTTTAGACTGCTTTCTGGTATTGCCAGTAAATTAGTCGCAGGGATGCCTGCCCTCACTGGTGAAGTATTTCCGTTGGCTGTCTAGAGACAAACATCCCTTTCTCAGCGTGGTTTTACGGTTTGGGCACAGCGCACTGCATATCCGTGACCCTTGTCACGGGCTGAATCGCAATAAAGGGATACCATGGCAGCACGGAAGGGGGGCGTGGGTGAATCTCAGGCGGCTTAAATGGGTGGCAATCATTGTACCTGGCGTGCTGACAGCAGGTCTGGTGGGGGGACTCCACTCACTGTTTCCTGTCTTCGCTATGTCGATGCTTGGACATTCCATTCAATTAATGTTGATTGCCCTTGGATCGTATGCGTTTTCCCAGTGGGTGTTCGGGCTGGTGGCTACCGGCGAGGCCCGCATTCTGCGCCGCTCGGCGCAGTTGCAGGAACTGAACGAGGTTGCCCTGAGCATCTCCAAACAGATGAGCCTTGACTCGGTGCTGCAGGAGGTAACCCTGCGCAGCCGCAGCCTTGTCGGAGCCCGGTACAGCGCCCTCCAGCTCATGGCCAGGGACGGTCGCCCGCCCCGGACGATCGCCGCCGATTCCGCCGAGACCACGGCCGTGGCCCAGTTTCAGCCGCCGGCCGAGGTCCTGGCTACCGTCTGGAAGACGGCGGCCCCGGTCCGCCTGCAGGTTGCGTACCCGTTGCTCTGTGTACCGGTACTGGTCCGGGGACAGATTCTTGGTCTTCTGTATTTACGCACGCCAGAAGCCGCCAAGGAATTTTCCGCTGATGACGAGCAGATCGTGATGATGCTGGCCAATCTGGCCGCCACCGCCATTGAAAGAACCACCCTGTTTGACCAGGTGCAGCAGACTTCGCAGTACCTGGAGCGGCTGATCGCCGGTTCGCAGGACGCCATTGTGGCTCTGGCCACGGATGGACGGGTGCAATTATGGAACCGTGGCGCCGAAACCCTGTACGGGTTGCCTGCCGAGGTGGCCATGGGGCAGGTCCTGCCCATGGTGCCGGAGGCAGAACGGGTCTCCTATCTGGAACGGCTGCTCCAGGGCACCACCGGTGTCCGGGAGGAGCAGCACGTGCGGGCTGACGGCAGTGAGGTGCCGGTGATTGTGACCCATTCCCGGGTTGAACCACTGGCCGGCCAGGGACCGACTTTGCTGATGAGTACCAAGGACATGACGGCCCACCACCGCCTGGAAGCACAACGGCGGCGCCTGGCCCTGTTGGAAGAGCGGGAACGGATCGGTATGGATCTGCATGACGGGGCCATCCAGGCCCTGTATGCGATCGGCCTGGGTCTGCAGGCTACGGCGAGGATGCTGCCGCCTGACACCCAGGGGGTGCGGGAAAAGCTGGAACAGGCAGCGGCCCAGCTCAGTACGGTGATCCAGGATCTGCGCAGCTATATCCTGGATCTGCGTCCCCCCGGTCTGCCGGGCCGATCCCTCGGTGAGGGACTGCTCAGTCTGGCGGATCGGCTGCGGGAGGAAGCCGGGATTGAGGTGACCCGGTCCATCGCTCAGTGCGAGGTGGGTGTATCGCCCGATGTCGCCGTTCAACTGCTGCACGTGGCCGGAGAAGCGGTTTCAAACATCATCCGCCACTCCGGAGCTACGGCTGCCCACCTGGAATTGAAGCTGACCGGCGGTCGCCTGACCCTGATTCTGCGTGACAACGGCTGCGGCCTGTCCGCCGGTGGCGCTTTGCCCCCTGAGCGGCGCGGGTTACGGAATATGAAGGCCCGTGCGGCTCTGATGGGCGGTGAGTGCACCGTCACCGGAGCCCCGGGCGGTGGTACGGAGATTCGGGTGGTTGTTCCGCTGGATGGATAGGGGAGGTGGAGGGCATGATTTCCGTGATGGTGGTGGACGACCACGCGGTGGTACGCAAGGGGCTAAAAACCCTGTTGGAACTCAGCGGCAACTGCCGGGTGGTGGCAGAGGCCGGCTCGGCGGCGGAAGCCGTTGAGCGGGCGCAGACAGCCAGGCCTGACCTGGTGGTCATGGATGTGCGGCTGCCTGATCGGTCGGGGATTGAGGCTTGCCGCGATATCCGAGCTGAACGTCCGCAAACCCGGGTGATCATGCTGACCTCGTATCCCGACGAGCAGGCGATGATGGCCTCTGTTATGGCCGGAGCCTCCGGATACCTGCTCAAGGATCTGGACGAAGTCGCCCTGCAGGAGGCCATCCAGATTGTGGCCAAGGGCGGATCCCTGCTCAGTCCCGACCTGGTGGCCCGGGTCCTGAGCGACCTGAACCGGCGGACCCAGCCTGGCGACAGGTTGGAAGATCTGACCGAACAGGAGCGGCAGATCCTGTTACTGGTGGCCCAGGGCAAAACGAACCGGGAGATTGCCGCCGAGGTCTTTCTGAGCGAAAACACTGTCCGCAACTACGTGAGCCATATCCTGCAGAAGCTGGGTCTGAGTCGCCGGTCTGAGGCCGCTGCCTATGCGGCCCGGCGTGGTCTGACGCCGCCGCCGACCGGGCAGCCGTAACGGAACGTCTTCAGCCCCGTGTGTCAATAGACGAACATCACTTTGTTGAGTACGAAGATACCGGGCAATCAGGGATACCTGTAAATTACGTAAGGCCGCCCTCCAATCGTATTCTAAATACGGAACGAAGCAGCAGGGGCGGGGTAGATATGGTTACGCAGCCACAGCGCCCCCTCACGGTGCTGGTGGTAGATGAACACGCGGCAGTGCGCTCGGCTCTGGTGGCAGCGCTCTCAGCGGCGGAGGAGATCAGGGAAGTTCGGGCGGCCGGGAGTCCGGGACGTGCGGCGGAAGCCGCCGCCGACTGGCAGCCAGACGTCATCCTGCTGGAAGTCAAACGGCGGGACGGTCGTGGCCTTGAACTCTGTCGCACGCTGGCAGCAGCAGCGCCGGACGCACGGATCGTGATTGTCACATCTTACCCCGACGCCCTTGAGGAACTGGTGACGAGCCAGGCTCGGGTGGCAGGCTACGTGCTCAAGGATACCCAGCCGCACGAGTTGCTCCGAGCCATCGTCAGGGCGCGATCCACGTTGCATAAGCACTAATGGAGGTGCGAAGAGAAGTGTCCACAAAGAAAGCGAAGGTCCTGGCCTCACTGGCCGTAGCGGGCGTATTGGCCCTCACGGCTTGCAGCAAGCCCACCGCAACCCCGGCCCAGGAGGCCAAGGGCGGCGGTGGCAGCGTCACCGGTCTCTCCGCTGAGGCGGAGGCCATTGCCAAAGAGCGTGGCCTGAAGCCAGCCGATGTGACGGCAGCGCTGAAGACTTACACTCCCAGCGGCAAGAAAGACGAAGCAATCATGTTCTCTTCTAGCGGTCACGCCGGCCAGGTTTTTGCCATCGGGGTTCCGTCCATGCGTATTCTTCGGTCCATTGCCGTATTTACCCCTGAATCCTGGCAGGGTTATGGCTATAACGACGAGACCCGCAAGCTCCTCAAGTCAGGCAGCGTCGACGGCGAAATGGTCACCTGGGGTGACACCCACCACCCCAACCTCTCCGAGACGAAGGGCGAGTATGACGGCGAGTTCCTGTTCATTAACGATAAGGTGCACGGCCGCATTGGCGTGATCGACCTGAAGGACTGGGAAACCAAGCAGATCGTGCACAACCCGCTGAATTTCGGTGACCATGGCGGCTCGTTCGTCACCCCGAACACCGATTATGTCATTGAAGGCTCCCAGTTCGCCATTCCCTACATCGGCCAGGAAGACATGAAGGACTACAAGGACAAGTACCGGGGCCTGATCACCCTGTGGAAGTTCGACCGGGCTAAGGGCCGGATCGACCAGAGCCAGTCCTTCTCCCTGGAGCTGCCGCCGTACTGGCAGGACCTGTGCGACGCCGGCAAGGGCCCGTCTGAGGGTCTGCTGTTCTGCAACTCCATCAACACGGAAATGTTCACCGGCTATAACAAGAAGGGCGATGCGCACTGGGAAGGCGGCACCTCGGCCAAAGACCGTGACTACATGCACGTGATCGACTGGAAGAAGGCCGAAGCCGTCTTCAAGGCCGGCAAGTTCGAAAAGATCAAGGACTTCCCGGTCATCTCGATGGACACCGTCATCAGCGAGGGCCTGCTGCACTTTGTCCCCGAACCCAAGAGCCCGCACGGCAACGACGTCACCCCCAAGGGCACGCACGTGGTGATCGGCGGCAAGCTGGTGCCCACCACCACCGTTTATAACATCGCCAAGATCAAGGATGCCATCGCCAACAAGAAATTCGAAGGCAAGGATCCGTTCGGCATCCCCATCATCAAGTTTGAAGATGTCCTCGAAGCCACGGTGGAAGTGGGCCTTGGGCCGCTTCACACCCAGTTCGACGACAAGGGCTATGCCTACACCTCTCTGTTCCTGGACAGCGCTATCGCCCGTTGGTCCCTGGGTTCCGAGCGCCCGCAGGACGGCTGGAAGCTGATCCACCAGGAGCCCATTCAGTATAACGTCGGCCACCTGAGCGTCTACGGTGGCGACACCGTGAAGCCGAACGGCAAGTACCTTGTGTCCCTGAACAAGTGGTCGCTGGACCGCTTCACCAACACCGGCCCGCTGTACCCGCAGAACCTGCAGCTCCTGGACATCGCCAAGGAAGGCGAGGAGATGCCCGTAATCTACGACATGGCCATGGGTATTGGTGAGCCGCACTACGCGCAGATGATCTCGACCGAGAAGCTGACCAAGAGCTGGCAGATCTATCCGCAGTTGGGCTGGAATCCCGAGACCCAGAAGCCGAGCGAGCATGTGACCAAGGCAGGCGAGGAGCGGGTCGAGCGTAACGGCAACAAGGTTGACGTCTACATGACCGCTGTCCGCAGCCACTTCACGCCTGAGAATATTGAGGTCAAGAAGGGTGATATCGTCACCTTCCATGTGACCAACATCGACTACACGAAGGACGCCCTCCACGGCTTCGGTCTGCCGCCCTTCAACGTCACCCTCTCCATGGAGCCTGGTGAAACCACGGAGTTCACCATCAACGCAGATAAGGTCGGCACCTTCCCCTGGTACTGCACCGAGTTCTGCTCCGCTCTGCACATGGAAATGATGGGCTACCTGCAAATCAAGGAATAAGCAATCGCTTGAGTCTCTGGCACCGGCTCCCGCTGCGGGTCGCACGACCCGCAGCGGGCAGCAGGAGTGCCGCAGGCTTTAAGTGGCAGAATTTGCTCCGAAGGGTTGATTGACGATGGTGACTTTACCCTCTGCAACGCTCTCCGGCAGCCGGACTCCGGTCGCCATTCGTGCCGGTCTGCTCATTGTCGCCGCCGTGCTGGTCCTGATCGCTCTGAGTAAGCCCTGGTGGGGGATGCAAATGATCGCCCCCCAGTATCCTGAAGGGCTTGAGGTCACAGCCTATATGAACGGGCTCACCGGCGACATCAAGGAACTGGACATTCTGAACCATTATATCGGCATGATGTCCCTGAACGACGCCGCCAAGATCGAACGGGCTACCGCCAAGTACGTTGTACCTGGTCTGGCGTTGCTGGCGGTTGTGTCCATCTTTATCAACGGCTGGTTGGGCTATCTCCTGCGTACACCGCTGATCCTGTTTCCGATTTTCTTCCTGGTGGACCTGAGTATCTGGATGTGGTGGGGCGGCAACCATTTGGATCCGTCGGCCCCGCTGAGCCAGATGATTCCGCCCTTTACGCCGACGGTGCTGGGAGCGGGGAAAGTGGCCCAGTTCACTACCCACTCGTATGTGCTCTCCGGTTTCTGGCTGGCCTTTGTGGCTTCTTTACTGGCCTTGGCTGCCTGCTTTGTGCGGACTCCGGTCCCGAAGGGCGGAACGAACTGATGCGCCTGCCGGCGTGGCTGATGGGGGCACTTCTGCTGCTGGCCGCAGTGCCGGTCACGGCGGGAGAACCTTCTCTGCAGGACCGCATTAATGCCGCCCAACCCGGCGACACGGTGGTGGTCCGCGGCGGGCGGTTCAGCGGCTCCCTGATCATCGACCGGCCCCTGCACCTGATTGGGGAGGACTGGCCGGCGATCGACGGTCACGGTGAAGGTACGATTATCAAGGTGACGGTGCCCGGGGTGGAGGTGCGCGGCTTCCGGATCCGGGGCAGCGGCCGCAGTTTGGATCAGGAGCACGCCGGCATCCATGTCTCTGCTCCAGGGGCCACGATCACCGGTAACATTCTGGAAGATGTGCTCTTTGGCATTGTGGCTAAAAACGCTGACGGCACCGTGATTCGGGACAACCGGATCACGGGCAAAGCCCTTGATCTGGCCCAGGTTGGGAACGGCATCCGCGTCTGGTTCAGCCACGATGTTCAGGTGCTGGAAAACCGGGTCATGCATACCCGGGAGATTCTGGTTGAGCAAAGCAACAAAACGGTAGTCCGCGGCAATGCCGTGACAGGTGGCTTTCTGGGATTGCACCTGATGCGCGATGAAGACCCCCTGGTGGAACACAATGATTTCAGCGGCAACACAGTTGGGATTTACGGCATGTACGTGAATCGTATGACCCTTCGCCATAACCGGATCATCGGTAACCGTGGAGCCAGTGGCTACGGGGTGGGCCTCAAAGACGGTGAGGGCCACCTGATCGAGCACAACTGGATCGTACGGAACAACGTAGGGATCTATTTCGACAACTCGCCCTGGATGCCCGACAGCCCGAATACGATTCGCAACAATGTTATCATCGGCAACGATGTCGGAATGCGGTTCACGCCGGTTACCAATGGGAACCGGCTGACCGGTAACGACTTGATCGATAATCTGGAGCAGGTGGAAGTCACCGGCAAGGGTCGGCTGGGGGAAAACGACTGGACCTGGGGTGGCACCGGAAACTACTGGAGCGACTATGTCGGCTATGATGCCGGCGGCGATGGCATCGGTGACTACCCTTACAGATCGAGCCGGCTGTTTGAGAACCTGATGGACCGCCAGCCGGTGCTGCGCTGGTTTTGGTTCAGTCCCGCCGCTGCCGCGGTGGACCTGGCCGCCAAAGCCTTTCCGGCGGTGGAGCCCGAGCCCAAAATGGAAGACCGCGCCCCCCTGATGGCCCCCCAATTTCAGGTGGAGCCGCTGCCCCCGTCCGACGGCACCGGTCGTCAGTTGGCGGTTGGGTTGCTCATGGCGGCCGCCGGGTGCGGCGTGGGTGCCCTGGCTCTGACTCGACCCCGGCTGGGGAGGACACACCCGTGATAGAACTCATCCATCTGATCAAACCCTACGGGCCGTCCCGGGCCATCAACGACCTGAACCTGTCGGTAGCCGCCGGTGAATGCCTGGCCCTCTGGGGCCATAATGGCGCCGGCAAGAGTACAACCCTCAAGTGCATCCTGGGGCTGGTGAACTACCAGGGCACCATTACGGTGGCCGGGCAGGATGCCCGCCGGGCCAGCCGGGCGGTGCGGCGGCTAATTGGTTACGTGCCGCAGGAACTGGCATACTGGGACATGAGCGTCGGGGCCACGGTGGAATTCCTGGCCGACCTGAAGCAGGTGCCGCCGGCACAGGCGCTGGCGGTGCTGGAGCGGGTCGGGTTGGCGGCAGAAATGCGCAAGGCCGTGGGCGCCCTGTCCGGCGGCATGCGCCAACGACTGGCCCTGGCCCTGGCGCTGTTGGCGGAACCGCCGGTACTGCTGTTAGACGAGCCCACGGCCAGTCTGGACGAGCGGTCGCGGGCCGGATTCATGGATTTGTTGCTGGAATGCAAGCAGGCCGGTAAGACCATTCTTTTTGCCTCACACCGCCCTGAGGAAGTGCTGCGGCTGGCCGACCGGGTGGCGGTGTTGGACGCCGGTGGCCTGGTCGGTGTGTACACCCCGTCAGAGTTTGCCCTTCGCCTGGCCCCCGACAGGGCGAAACCGCTTGCCGGAGGGGGGGGACTGGCTTGATCCTGCGTGCAGTGGGAACGATGGCGCGCAAGGAAATGCGGGACTCTCTGCGCACCCGCTGGTTTATTTTGTATACCATTGCTTTTATGGTTCTGGCGGGAAGCCTTTCCTATTTAACCACATCCTTTTCCGGGTTTGTTGGTCTGGAGGGTTTTGGACGCGTTGCAGCCGGATTAGTTAATCTGATATTATTAGTGGTGCCCCTAATGGGGCTGACTGCGGGCGCTCTGGCCATTGCCGGGGAACGGGAGCGCCGGACTCTGGGCTATCTGCTGGCCCAGCCCGTGAGCCGCAGCGAGGTCTTTTTTGGCAAGTTTGCCGGCCTGGCTGCCGCACTAGTGGCTGGCCTCCTGGTCAGCTTTGGGCTGGTCGGCACGCTGCTGGGGGCCAGGGGAATGTCCCTGGCTGGGGACAGTTTTGTGAGTTTTGTCCTACTCACCCTGCTGCTGGCGCTGGCCACCCTGGCAGTCGGCTACCTGGTTTCGGCTCTGGCGCTCCGGATCGCCGGCGCACTCGGTGTCACCATCTTTCTCTGGCTGAGCATGGTCTTTCTTGGTGATCTTGGCCTCATGGGCACGGCCCTGATGACCAAGCTCAACATCCGGACAGCCTTTGCCGTGTCGTTGCTCAACCCGTTGCAGGTGTACAAGGTGGCGGCGGTGGCGATTCTGCAACCCTCTCTGGACGTACTTGGACCGGTGGGACTGTATGCGGTGGATACCCTGGGGTCTGCCCTGTTTCCGGTACTCAGCGGGCTGCTGGTGGTTTGGGTGGTCGTGCCACTTCTGGCGGCTTATGTTGTCTTTGCCCGGGGGGAGGCCCCATGAAGATCCTGAGCTGGCTACTCGTTCTGCTATTGCTGATCGGGTGCTCGGCCCCGGATCTTAACAAACCACCCCCCATCAAGGTGGGGCGAGACGTGTGCGGGGAATGTGGCATGGTGATTACCGATGAGCGATTCGCCGCCGGTTATTATTCGGCTGACGGCGACGCTCGTAAATTCGATGACCTGGGTGACCTGGTGCAGTTTATGCGTAAGCAACAGGAAGCACCGGCCCTGGTCTGGGTGCACGATTATGAGACCCGACAGTGGCTTTCGGCCTCTGATGCCACCTATGTGGTAGGCCCAGAGGTGCAGGGGCCGCACCATGGGATTGCCGCCTTCCAATCGCCGCAAGCGGCGCACCAATTCGCGGCTCCCATTTCAGCCAAGGTGTTGACGTGGACGGATTTGCTCAGTCTGGAGCTGCCCGGAACCACGCCGCATAATCACAATTGATCTTTTAGGAGGAACCCAAATGACGAAGCGCGTGAAGCCCTGGCATGTAGTAGCAGCAACCGTAGCCCTGGCAGCTCTGGTGGGTTGCAGCGGTGGCGAGAAGAAGGAAGCCGCCCCCGCCGGCGACAGCAAGCCTGCCGCTGCTGCCGGCGACAGCAAGCCTGCCGCCGCCGCCGGCGCTGTTGCCGGTGACCCGGCCAAGGGCAAGGAAGTCTTTATGGGCACCTGCTCTGCCTGCCATGGTCCGGATGCGAAGGGTTTGCCCGGCAGCGGCAAGAACCTGGTCAACAAGTCCGACTGGATGAAGAAGCAGAGCGATGCGGATCTGCTCGCTTTCGTGAAGAAGGGCCGCCCGTCCACTGACCCCGTCAACACCACCGGTGTGGATATGCCCCCCAAGGGCGGCAACCCGTCTCTGAACGACGACGACCTGAAGAACGTCATCGCCTATATCCGTTCCGTCCAGAAGTAATAATGGTTCTCTGCAGGCGGCGCTCCCTCGGGGCGCCGCCTGCGTTTTTTGCCGGGCGGATGTCAAAGACGGAGGAGCGGAGAGGTGCCGGGAGTACAGGCGCCGAAAGTAGGGCACAACTTCTGATCGGCGGGTGAAATGTACGCCATGCAGGTGTTCGAAATCAGCGGCTACGGTGGTACGGACCGGCTCGTGCTGAAGCAGCGGCCGGATCCGGTTCCGGGCCCCGGTGAGGTGGCCATTGCGGTGCATGCCTTCGGCCTGAACTTTGCCGATGTGCTCATGCGCCTGGGGCTGTACGTGCAGGCCCCGCCGCCACCCTTTGTGCCTGGGTTTGAGGTGGCCGGGGTCGTCGCCGCCGTTGGGCCGGGAGTGACCGAACTGGTTCCGGGGCAGCGGGTGCTGGCCCTGTGCGGGTTCGGTGGGTACGCGACGCAGGTGGTCGTCCCGGCCATGGCGGCCTGCCCCATCCCGGACCAGATGGATTTCGCCACCGCGGCGGCCATTCCGGTGACCTTTGCCACCGCCTACCATTCTCTGGTGGTGCTCGGCGGGGTGCGGCCGGGGGAGCAGGTGCTGATTCAGGCAGCCGCCGGCGGTGTGGGGCTGGCAGCGGTGCAACTGGCGGCCCGGGCCGGGGCCGGCGTGCTGGCGACCTGCGGCGGCCCGGACAAGGTCCGCTTTCTGCAGGACTTCGGGGTGCGACACGTCATTGATTACCGCCGGGAGCCGGTGGCGGCCCGGGTACAGGAAATTGTCGGGGCCGCCGGCCTGGACGTGATCCTGGACAGCGTCGGCGGCCGGTTTATCCGCACCGGGCTGGACCTGCTGGGGCCGAACGGGCGCTTTATCAGCATCGGCGCCGCCGACCTCGCGCCCCCGGGTCGGCGCAACTGGCCCCGGCTGCTGTGGGGGCTGGCGCGCCTGCCGTGGTTGCATCCGTTGACCCTACTGGGCGGCTCCAAGGCGTTCATTGGCGTGCAGATGCTGGTCATTGGCCGGCAAAAGCCGGCTGTGCTGCGCCACGCTCTGGAACAGAGCCTGGCCGGCGTGACCGCCGGGGAGTTGCAGGTGGTGCTGGATCAGACCTTGCCGGTCGGCCGCATTGCCGAGGGCCATGACCGATTGCAGGGGCGCCGGACGATCGGGAAACTGGTCGCAGTCTGGTAAATCGAAAGTATAGCAAGAAAGGGTCCGGGAAAGATGACACAGATTGATTTAATCGCCACCGCCCCAATGGGGCTGGAGGCCGTGGTGGGGCACGAGTTACGGGCTCTGGGTTATGAACCGAAGGTGGACAATGGCCGGGTCACCTGGCGGGCAGATGAGGCTGCCATCTGCCGGGCGAACCTGTGGTTGCGCAGCAGCGACCGGGTGCTGGTGCAGATGGGCGAATTTACGGCCACCACCTTTGAAGAACTGTTTGAGGGTACCCGGTCCTTGCCGTGGGCCGATTGGATCACGGAGGATGCCGTGTTCACCGTGAACGGCCGGTCGCACGAGTCGCAGCTTTCCAGTGTGCCGGCCTGCCAGGCCATTGTGAAAAAAGCCGTGGTGGAGAGCCTGAAACAGCGCTACCACCGCGAGTGGTTCGAGGAAACCGGCGCCCCTGCCACCATTGAGGTCGCCCTGCTCAAGGACCGGGCCACCCTGACCCTGGACACCACCGGTCCGAGCCTGCACAAGCGCGGCTACCGTAAGCTGGTGGGGGCGGCACCACTGAAAGAAACCCTGGCGGCCGCCCTGGTGCAAATTACGCGCTGGCACCCGGACCGGGCGCTGCTGGACCCGTGCTGCGGCACCGGAACGATTCCCGTTGAGGCCGCCCTGATCGGGTTGAACCTGGCCCCAGGCCTGCATCGCTCCTTCGACGCCGAAGCGTGGCCCAGGGTTGGGCCCCAGTTGTGGGCGGCCGCCCGGGACGAGGCCCATGACCTGGCCCAATACGACCGGGAATTGGAGATTGTGGGGTCAGACATTGACCCGGAGGCGGTGGAACTGGCCCGCCAGGCGGCCCGGGCCGCCGGCCTCGGGCAGACGGTGCAGTTCCAGGTCCGGCCGGTGAGCGAGGTTCGCACCAGCACCGAGTATGGTACCCTCATTACCAACCCGCCCTACGGGCAGCGGCTGGGCGAGGAGCAGGCAGTGCTGGAGCTTTACCGCGAGCTGGGGCAACTTTCCCGTGCCCTGCCCACCTGGGGCGTGCATGTGCTCACTGCGCATGCCGGCTTTGCCCGGGCCTTCGGCCGCCCGGCGGATAAGAACCGCAAGCTCTATAACGGTCGCATTCAGTGCTACTTTTACCAGTACCCTGGCCCCCGCCGCCCCCGTCCGGCCGGTCCGGTTGGGTAAGTCACCGGCTTGATTCGCCCCTGCTTCTGCCCTTGCCCCGGCGCCGGGCGGCCGGGGCAGGAAGAGCAGGCGGAGTGCCGAAAGTACATACAATGAATGTCCAAAAGTCACAGTTATCAGAGGGTGTGGTCGAGGCCAGGTGGCTGGGAAAGGAAGGGAACGCGGATCATGAGCAAGCGCCCGGGCGGACCGCTGGCGACGCGGCCGCTTCATTTTATCTGGATTGCCGACTGCTCCGGCTCCATGGCGTACGACGGCAAAATCCAGGCCCTGAACAACGCCATCCAGGAAGCGATTCCGCACATGCGGGCGGCGGCCGACGAGAACCCCAACGCCGAAGTGCTGGTGCGAGCGGCGCGATTTTCAAGCGGTGCCCACTGGCACATTGCCGCGCCCACACCGGTAGCAGAGTTCCAGTGGCAGGACCTGCAGTCCGGGGGGGCCACCGACATGGGCAAGGCCCTGGCCCTGGTGGCCGACGAACTGAAGATTCCGCCCATGACCGACCGGGCTCTGCCGCCGGTTCTGGTGCTGATTTCCGATGGCCAGCCCACCGATGACTTCAGCGCCGGTCTCAAGGCCATCATGGCCCAGCCGTGGGGCATCAAGGCGGTGCGCATCGCCATTGCCATTGGCGCCGATGCCGATCGGGAGGTGCTGCAGCAGTTTATCGGCAACCCGGAACAGCCGCCCCTGCCTGCCCATAACGCCGAAGCCCTTGTCCGCTTAATCAAGTGGGTGTCCACCGCTGTCCTGCGGGCAGCCTCGTCGCCGGCCAGTCAGTCCCGGGAAGGTGCCGCGACCGGGAACAACGTGCCGGTACCCACCCCGCCGGATGTCGGCACCACGCCGACCACGGCCGCCGACGTATGGTAGCAGACCGGGACGCCATGTACGGCGGCATGCCGGTGGTACCCACGGGCTGGCGGGTCATTGGCTGCTCTGTCTGCGGCGCGGCACACCAACGTTCCGGCCTGCCCAATCAGGATGCCCTGCACTGGCGGCCGGAGTCCGGACGCGGGGCGACGCTGCTGGCGGCCGTTTCCGATGGCCATGGCAGCAGCCGGAGCTTTCGCAGCCACCTGGGCGCCCGGCTGGCCGTGCAAGCCGCTACCCTGGAGATGTCGGAATTTCTGGACCGGAACCGGGAGGCCAGCTTTTCCGCCCTGAAGCGCATGGTCGAGGAGCAGTTGCCACCGGCCATTGTGCGGCGGTGGCACCGGGGTGTTGCCCGGCACCTGCAGACGGCCCCCTTTACCGCCGGGGAGCTGGATTCAGTGGCCCGGCAGGTCGGCCCCGCCGCTCGGAGGACGGTGCAGCGGCATCCAGCTCTGGCTTACGGGGCGACACTCCTGGCCGCCTTTGCCGCCGAGGCTTACATCGCTTACCTGCAGCTCGGCGATGGTGATATTCTGGCGGTAACGGCAGCGGGCGAGGTATACCGGCCCTTGCCGGCTGACCCGCGTCTAATTGCCAACCATACGACTTCCCTGTGCCTCCCCGATGCCTGGCACGATTTTCGGGTTGCCTTTCAGGTTCTCTCCGGCAGTCCGCCGGCCCTGATCCTGCTGGCCACCGACGGCTATGCCAACTCCTTTGCCGACGACGCCGGTTTTTGCCAGGTCGGGTCCGACCTGCTCGAGCTGATTCGTACCGACGGCCCCGACGCCGTAGAGGCCAGCCTGGCGACCTGGCTGGCCGAGGCGTCCCTGGCCGGCAGCGGTGACGACATTACCGTTGCCGTCCTTTGCCATGTCGAGGCCCTGACCGGGGCGGGTCCGCCGGCGGCCGCGGAGCCAACCGGCGATGACCCAGATCACGGCTGCCGGCCGGGGGAGTGACACCAGATGAATCAGCTTTTGCAACCACACCAGACCACGGTACGTACCGAACCGGCCGGTGCCGCCTATACCGTTGAGCAGTTCCTGGGCGGCGGAGGCCAGGGCGAGGTCTACCGGGCCGTCCTGGGCGGCCGGCCGATGGCCCTGAAATGGTACTTTCCCGCTTCGGCCACGCCACAGCAGCGAACCGCGCTGGAGGACCTGGTCCGCAAGGGTCCGCCGAACGAAAAGTTTCTCTGGCCCACCGCACTGGCCGTGGCACCCGGCGTGGCCGGGTTCGGCTACGTGATGCCGCTGCGCGAGGCGCGTTATAAGGGCATCGTCGATATGATGAAGCGTCGGGTGGAACCCAGTTTCCGGGCCCTGGCCACGGCTGGTCTGGAACTGGCCGACAGTTATCTGCAACTGCACGCCCGCGGCCTGTGCTACCGTGATATCTCGTTTGGCAACGTGTTTTTCGATCCGGTCACCGGTCAGGTCCTGATTTGTGACAACGACAACGTGGCCGTGGACGGGGCTGCTCCGGGCGGCGTGCTCGGGACGCCCCGATTCATGGCGCCGGAGATCGTGCGCGGCGAGGCCCTCCCCAGCATCCAGACCGATCTGTTCTCCCTGTCTGTGCTCCTGTTTTACATGTTCATGGTTCATCACCCACTGGAAGGCAAACGGGAGCTGTCGATCAAGTGCCTGGACCTGCCAGCCATGAACCAGCTTTACGGCAGGGCGCCCACCTTTATTTTTGATCCCCGTGATCGGTCCAACGCGCCGGTACCCGGCTACCATGACAACGCCCTGGCCTTCTGGCCGATTTACCCTCAGTTCTTGCGTACGCTGTTCACCCGAGCCTTTACGCATGGTCTGCGCGACCCACGGCACGGCCGCGTGCGAGAGAGCGAATGGCGCGCCGCCATGGTGCGGTTGCGGGACGCCATTGTTTACTGCCACCACTGTGGCACCGAAAACTTCTGCGACCCGGACCGGCCGGCTGTGGGGGCGGCGCCGGTGCGCTGCTGGTCCTGCCGCCAGGGCGTGGTGTTGCCCTATTTCCTGCGCACCGGCAAGGACCTTGTCATGTTGAACCATGATACCCGGTTGTTTGCCCACCATGTGGACGAACAGCGCCGCTATGACTTTACCCGGCCGGTGGCGGAGGTGAGCCGGCATCCCACCGACCCCAGCGTGTGGGGGCTGAAGAACCTGTCGGCAGGCAAGTGGGTCTGTACGGCCGCCGACGGCAGCCGGGTCGAGGTTGACCCTTCCCGCAGCATCCGGCTGGGAGCGGGGGTCAGAATCCACTTCGGCAGCAGCGAGGGCGAAATCGGTCGCTAGGGTCAGTCCGCCCCGATCCACAGGGTAACCGGGGCGCAGGAACCGCCGGTGGTGGTGGTGGTCAGGTTCAGTACCACCGGGGCGAAGGCCGGCGTCCGGCCGTCCACCTCCAGGGTGGCGAAGTGCCAGGAGTGCTCGGCGCCAAACAGGCAGTAACCCACCGCCCGGTCCGCCTGTAGGGCAAAGGAATTGCGTTCGCACCAGGAGCCGACGGCGCAGTTGGCGGTGCAGGCCCGGGCGATGCGGTTGTAAATGCGCGGGGTGAGGTTGACCCGGTCAGGCGTCGAATTGAAGAATCGGAACAGGTAGCGGTAGTCGACGCCGTAGTTGCCGTTGTTGTAAACGGTGGCAGCGTCGATTTCGCTCCACCCTGGCTCGTAGTCCCCAATGTTGGTGGCCCCGCCGCCCAGGCTCCGACAGCAGGGCTGGGTGTACCAGCGGCCCCGGGGATAGGCGGCAATGTACTGGGCGGGGCCGGAGCCCACGTCCTGGGGAATGACCAGTACACGGGTCCGGTGGCGAAATACGCCGCGTACCGGCCCGGTTGGGCTGGTCGGAGGGGTGGTCACCACGGGCAGCGGGACCGAAGGGGGCGTGTCGGCAGTCCAGTTCATCACGTATGCTTCCACGGGGGCCGGGGCGCCGGTGGCGGCATACTGGGCCTGGAAATCAAAATACCCGCTGATGGTGGCGCCAGGCGCGACCCAGACCCCGGCGGCGCTGAATCCGCCGGGCTCAAGCACCACCACCGGCTCACCCGGGGCCGACTCCAGGTAAGTGGTAAAGGCAACGGCTCCGGCCAGCGCCGAGTCGGGACTGGGGTTGGGAATGCCGGGGCCGAAGCGGCTGGCCTTGCCCGGGCGGACCTGTACCGGTCCGGCGGCAAAGTCGGGCGCCCGCAGGCCAATGCCGACCTGAATCTGCACCGCGGCCGCGTTGAAATGGTGCAGGTAAACCCGGAAGGACCCTACCAGTGGTGTACCGGCCCGATTGATTTCCGTGACCTGCTGCATGGTCCGATTGGTCAGGGGTCCGCCAATGTACTCGGGCCAGTTACTGAGCACCAGCGGGCTACCCTGTGGCAGAGCCAGCCAGGGGATGACCGGTGGGCCGGGGGGCGTGTAGGGCACGGTCGGACAGGGGTCAAGCGCCGTAATCGCCAAGTTCTGCAACCTCCCGGCGGGTGGCAGTCGGTTGCAGAAATATATGCAGGCCGGCGGCGTTCGGAGCGGGGCAGCGGCGGCGCCGGCCCGGCCTTACACGTACAGAAAGGCACGGGTGAGCGGGCGGTCCCGGGCCACCCCGTGGCTGACGAGAAACTGGTGCACGTGCAGGGCGCCGTGGTGGAAAGCGGCGGCCGACCCGCGCAGGTACAGGTGCCACATGCGCACAAACGGCTCACCATAGCGGGCCTGGACCTCGTCCCTGACAGCGGCGAAGTTGGCCGACCAGTGGTCCAGTGTGGCCGCGTAGTGCAGGCGCAGATCCTCGGCGTCCAGCAGCCGGAAGTTGCGGTCGGCCAGGGCCGACACCACCTCGCGCCACGCCGGGATATAGCCGCCGGGGAAGATATAGCGGCTGATCCAGGGACTGACCGGCTGCTCCAACCTCTGCGTGATGGTATGGAGCAGGCACAGCCCGCCCGGGCGGACCAGCCGCTCCAGCGCCTGCATGAAGGCCGGAATATGCGGCCGCCCCACGTGTTCAAACATGCCGATGCTGGCAGCCTTGTCAAAGGTCTGTCCGCTCCGGGCCAGGTCTCCGTAACTTTGCAGGCGGATTTCCACCTGGTCTGACAGGCCCAGTTCCTGCACGTGCTGCCGGCCGGCCGCACACTGCTCCTGGCTGAGGGTGATGCCGGTGGCACGCACGCCATACTGCCGGGCGGCCCGAATCAACAGCCAGCCCCACCCGCAGCCAACGTCCAGCAGGGATTCCCCTGGCTGCAAGCTGAGCTTGCGTAGCACGTAATCGATTTTCTGCAGTTGGGCTTGCTCCAGTGGGTCATCCGGCGTGTGGAAATAGGCGCAGGAATAGGTGAGCGTGGGGTCAAGCCAGAGGCGGAAAAAGTCGTTGCCAATGTCATAGTGGTGCCGGATGTCCCGGCGCTGGCGCCAGGCAGGGCGGGGCAGGCGCGCGGCCAGCCGCAGGAGCCAGGTCATTGACCCGGAGATCAGTTTGGCCTGATTCCGGTAGGCCAGGTCCAGAACGGCATCCAGGTCGCCTTCAACCGCCACCGTACCGTTCATGTAGCCCTCACCGAACCCCAGGTGCGGGGACAACAGTATTTCCCAGGCCGCACGGGGGCTGCGCAGGGTGATCCGAAAGGCTTCCGGCCCCTGACCAAACCGCTGTGCTGCACCGTGCCAGTCCACCACGGTAAAGGCTGGACCCTGCAGCCGGGCCAGGAAACGCCCTAAGAGTGACTGCATACGGCACACCTCCTTCCAGAAACTTCCACACTGAGCGCCGGTTACCCTGCTGCCTGTATACGGACCAGGCAAGCCAGGTGTGCGGCCAGCAGGAACCGGCCTGGCCGGTGCGGAACCCTTCGGGATATTCCCGTACGAAGGAGTTGTTCCGTCCATGCACCTGCCCGGCCTGGCCCGGGTGAACCGGGAGCAGTTTGGCGAATACACCATGATGGTTTATCACAATCAAACATACACCAACTTCGATCTGGATCGGGCGGCGGACGGCCTGGCCGCGGGCCTGCGCCGTCTGGGCGTCCGCCCCGGGGATCGGGTACTGGTGATGCTGCCCAACGGGCCGGAAGTGCCAGTCAGTTACCAGGGCGTCGCCCGGACGGGGGCAGTGATCGTACCCCTGCTCGGGGCGCTGGAGGCCGCAGAAGTGGCGCAGATCGCCGCTGACTGCGCGCCGGTGGCCGCCATCGCCGGGGTGGCGTCTATCAACAAAATCCCGCCTGGCCTGCTCACGGTGGTGGTGGGCGGGACCGGGCCGGCGGCCTTTGCCGTTCTCGCCGCCACGGCGCCCGACGGGGCCAACCACGAGCCCGCCCCGGCGGATCTGGCGGTGATCCTTTATACCAGTGGCACCACCGGGCAGCCCAAGGGGGTCATGCTTTCCCACCACAACCTCGCCGCTGCTGCAGCCGCGGGGGCCAGGGCCCGGGGCGTGGGGGCGGAGCACACGGTGCTGCTGACGCTGCCGCTGAGCCACTCCTATGGCCTGACGGTGATGAATGCCATGTTCCTGCAGGGCTGCCGGGCGGTGGTGCTGCCCCGCTTCGGCGAGGAGGAGTTCTGCCGGGCAGTTCAGGCATACGGGGTCTACCAGACGGCGCTGGTGCCCGCCATGCTGGCCCGCCTGCTGCGTTTCCCGGCCTTTGGGCAATACGACCTGACCAGCCTGAAGCTGGTGGCGGTGGCCTCGGCTCCCTGTCCGGCGGAGGTGCTGCTAACCTTTCAGGAAAGGACGGGTGCCCGGGTACTCGAAGGCTACGGTCTCTCAGAGGCCGCGCCGACCGTGACCCTCAGCCGCCCCTGGCTGCCGCAGAAGATCGGTTCGTCCGGCACGCCGGTGGACGGCGTGGCCCTGCGGGTGACCGACGGCGACGGCCGGGTGCTGCCCGCCGGAGAGGTGGGTGAACTGTGGGTGCGGGGGCCGAACATCATGATGGGTTACTACAACCGGCCGGAAGAGACCGCTGCCACTCTGGTGGACGGTTGGTGCCGCACCGGCGATGTGGCCCGAATCGATATCGATGGCGACCTGTACATCGTGGAGCGGAAGAAGGACCTGATCATCCGCGGCGGCTTTAACATCGTGCCCCGGGATGTGGAGGAAGTGCTGCACCGCCACCCGGCGGTGGCGGAAGCGGCGGTGGTCGGAGCGCCTGACCCGGTTCTGGGCGAGGTGGCGGTGGCCTACGTGGCCCTGCACCCCGGTGCCGCCGCCGCCGCCGCCGACCTGCTGGCCTGGTGCCGGCAACACCTGGCAAAGTACAAGTGCCCGGAGCGGGTGGAGTTCCTGACCTCTCTGCCCCGCAACAGCCTGGGCAAGGTGCTGAAGCGGGAACTGAAACGCGCCTGGCCATAGCGGAGAGCGCATACCGCACAAAAAAGCGACCTGCACCAACCGGCGTTGGTGCAGGTCGCTATTCACGTGGGTCGGACCAGGGTGTACTCGGGTGGGTATCTGTCGGAGTTGCCGCCTCACCGGTGGGTTTTGGCCTGAATTCAACTTGACTCTGTGGGTTCAAGGCCGCGTTCCGGGGCATACTGCCTTGGGCGGCGCTGTGTTTGTGACTTCCGATCGCGTTGGTTGCGTGGTTCCTGCCCTCCATGCCACTACAAACGATCCATTCAGCAAGGGGAGTCAAATGCCGACACCAGAAACATTGGCCCTGAGACATTAAGGAAGGTTCTTTGAACCGCCACTATACGCAGCGGGCCAGCAGGGGCAACAGCACGGTATGGTACACCACCGCGCCGGCGTAAAAGCCGCCCAGCCACCAGCGGGAGTCGCCGCCGCCCTGTACGGCCAGCACATGCTGGCGCAGCGGGCAGCCGTTGCTCAGGGTCGTGGCCACACCCAGACCGATCCCGGCCAGGACCATCAGCAGGGTCAATACGCCGGGGTCACCGCTGGTCCGGCCAAAGCAGCCCTGACGGGTGGCGCTGTTCACCGGGTTGTCGCCTGAAGGCGCCGGGCTTTCGCCGGGGGTGGCCGGGATAGCCCCGGACGCCGCTGCCGGGACCCCGGCCGGCTCTGCCGGTGCCCAGACCGGCAGTCCGGCCAGGGCGGCAAGGGGGAAGGTCAGCCATGCTGCCAGGAAGAAGGCCAGGGCCCCTTTGAGCAGATCCGTGTCCCGAATGAGCAGAAAGTCGCGCAGGCCGCCAATGAAGCAGAGTCGGGAGCGCTGGGCCAGAAAGCCGGCGGCCAGACCCACGGCAAAGGTGACCAGTGCCACGGTCATGCTGCCCACCTCCGGGCCTGCCAGGCCAGCAGCCCGGTGGCGCCGGTAATCCCCACGGCCGCTCCCAGCAGCGTCCAGTATGACATGGCATCACCGTAGGCCGCCCGCAGAATCAGCCGGGTGGTGCAGCCCAGGGCGAGCAGGCTGAAGGCCATGGTGGTCAGACCGAGGCCGAACGACCGCAGCGGCTGCCGTGCCGGGCGGGGCCGGCCTTCGCCGCTAAGGCGGGCACCCAGCCACGCCCCCAGCAACAGGCCAAAGGTGGAAAGAATCCACCCTGACTGAGCGGCGGGCGAGACGTCCAGGTGCAGGCCGAAAGCGGTGTTCAGGCTGCCGTTGACCAGGTCGCGGGCGTGACAGGCCACGCAAAAACCGTAGGCCGGCGACGATACATCAAAGACCAGACTGGCCAGGGCCGTCAGGACGCCCAGCACGGCCCCGGCCACCCAGGCCGGAATGGGTTGTTTCATGCTTTGCCTCCCCGCAGCCAGGCCCAGCCTTTGGGTGTGGCCTGGGTTTCCGGATAGCAGACTATCTGTTCAATCTCAACCCGGGCCTCTGCCAGCCAGGTGCCGACTTCGGCGGCCTGCGCATGGGGAAAACGCAGGGCCACGCCGCAACTGGGGCTGAGGGCCCGTGGTCCAGGCACCAGTTTCACCGCCACCTGGTGCTCTTTCAGGACCTTTTCCGCCCGCATGGCGTGGTGAGACGCATAAAAGGTCACGACACCATCTAACATGACGGTCATCTCCTCACGCCTCCAGGGTGCGGGCCAGTTCGGCCAGGGCCTGCAGCGCAGCATCCACATCGGCGGCGGTGGTGCTGTAGCCGAAACTGAAACGCACCGCACCGTCCGGCCAGGTGCCGGCCAGCCGGTGGGCGGCCGGTGCACAGTGCAGGCCCACCCGGGTCAGAATGCCGTAGCCCTGTTCCAGAGCCTCGCCCAGGGCGGATGCCGAAGCCCCCGCCAGGTTCAGGCTCACCAGCCCGCAGCGACGGTCGGCGGTGTCCGGACCGTACAGAACGATCCCCGGAATCTCCCGCAGCCCGGCCAGAAACCGCTCCACCAGCGCCAGCTCATGAGCGCGCACGCCCGCCACCGTGGCCTGCGCCAGGTAGGCGGCAGATGCCGCCAGCCCGGCCAATCCGGGAACATTCGGGGTGCCGGCCTCATAGCGGTCAGGGGCGAACTCGGGCATTTCCTCCAGTTCCGACGCACTGCCGGTGCCGCCCCGCAGCAGGGGGGCCAGGTCCAGACCGGGCCGGATATACAGGCCGCCGGTGCCCTGTGGTCCCAGCAGCGATTTATGGCCGGTAAAGGCAAACAGATCTACGGGCAGGGTCGCCAGTTGAACCGGCACCGCACCCGCCGTCTGGGCGCCGTCCACCAGGAAACAGGCCCCGGCGGCCCGGGCCAGCCGGCCCATCTCCGCCAGGGGCATCAGGGTTCCCAGCACGTTGGAGGCATGAGTGCTGACCAACAGCCTGGCTCCTTCAAGCAACCGTCGCAGGGCATCCAGGTCCGGAGTGCCGTCCGGGGCGCAGGGGACCTGAAGCAGGGAGACGCCCTGCCGCTCCAGTTCCCGCAGCGGCCGCATGACGGCGTTATGTTCCGCCTGGGTGGTGACCACCCGGTCACCGGGGCGCAGCAGACCCCATAAGGCCAGGTTGATGGCTTCGGTGGCGTTGCGGCCGAACACGATCCGTTCGGGATCGGTCACACCCAGCAGTCCGGCCACGCCCTCCCGGGCTGCCAGTACCGCCCGGGCGGCTGCCAGCGCCAGGGGGTGGCCGGAGCGTCCGGGATTGCCGGTTCCGGCCAGAGCCGCGCCGACGGCTTCTGCCACCGCCGGCGGTTTGGGCCAGGAGGTGGCGGCGTGATCCATGTATATGAAGTTCAAAGACCTGCCCTCCCTCGGGCCCGTTCGGGCTCCGGCCGCAGGAGCGGCACCGCCAGGGGTGTACGGCACTGCTTCAACGCCGCTGCTGTCAGACCGGTAAACGCGAACTGAACCTTCGTAATTTCCGGAAAGTCGGTCAGAGTATACACAACCGCCATGTAATAGGGAGCAAAATTCCACTCACCTGCCTCGACCCGGGCCGCCAGAGCCGGACTGAAACGCAGGCGGACATGGGCCGTATTCCCCTTCAGTTCCAGCGCGTCCAGGTCTACCCCGGCCGGCAGCCAGTCCACCCCTTCGGGCGGAGTGCCGTGCAGCACCTGTTCCACCGCCGCGGTCTGCGGGCTCGCCCCGGGCTGCAGGGGTCGGGAGACGGGCAGCGGCTGGCCGCGATACAGATAATACACCCTTACCTGATCGCCGCCGGCCGGCGCGGCGGCCGCACCGACCGGCCGGTCACGCAGCAACTCGCGCCCGTCCTGAGTGACGGTGAGCTGCTGCACCCCGGGCACGGAGCCAAGGGTAAGGGTCAACGCTTCGGTCTGCAACTCGTTCAGGGCGGCTCCGGCGCTGGCCAGAGCGACCTCCGCCCGATCGCCGTCCACCTGAACACCGGTGACCGTCATCCCGGTCGGCAGCGCCGGCACCAGGCCGCGGCCCGGTACCGGGCCCGCCGCCCATTCCGCCACGGCGGCGGCCGCTGTGGCCTCGGGTACGGCTCGGGCAACGGGCAGCAGGTAGTGACCGCTGTCATCCGGAAACCAGACCGTGACCGCCGCGGTGGGTGCCCACGGCCAGCGGATCTTGCCAAATTGTCCGGCTGGGGCCACGTCGGTGCGGCCGGTGGGAATGGCAACCCCGCGCAGCAGGGCACCCGCCACCACCAGCACCGCCACCAGCGCCAGCCAGCGCCAGTTCTTCATATTTCGGGCCCCCCGCTCAGGACTGCAGGAACGGCATCCACCGGAGCACCACACTGCTCACATAGTGGAACCGATCCAGCACCATCAGGACGCCGAACAGGATCATCAAGGCGCTGCTGGCCAGTCCGAGGTACGGGGTGACCTTTTCAATCCGTTCCAGGTATGGGGTGACCCGGGACCAGGCCAGAGCAGCGGCGATGAACGGTACCGCCACGCCCAGCGAGAAGATAAACAGCATCAGCGCGCCCAGAATCGGCGAGCCCAGACTGCCCACGTACAGGAGCAGGCTGGCAAAAATCGCCCCGCCGAAGCACTGCAGGCAGCCCAGGGAGATCAGAAAGCCCATGGCGGCGGTGGAGAGGCCGCCGCCCTTGCGGGCAAAACGGGTCAACGCCGGCAGTGGCAGCTTGCACAGCATGGGCGCCCGGGCGGCGGCACCGGTGTAAATTCCCATGATCACCAGAATCACACCGGACGTAATGGCAATGGGCTGGCCCCAGCGGCCCAGCACGTCGCTGGCCTGCAGCATGTTGCCCACCAGACCGGCCAGAAAGCCGCCCAGGGTATAGGCCACCACCACACCGGCGCTGAACCACATGGACGTGCGCAGCACGGGCCAGCGGCTGCCGGTCTGGCCTTCGGCCAGGCTTACCCCGGCGAGAGTGGACAGATAATACAGGGTGAGCTGAATCAGGCAGGGGGAAAGGGCGGCAAACAGACCGGCCGTCAGGGCCAGAAACAGAACCGGCGATATCGTTCCGACCGGCTGGGCAGAAGGGAAGACCAGGGGCAGGTCCCAGCGCAGCGGGTTTCCTTCCATATGGTCGATCCGGTGGCCAGGGCGCATGTCCGGCCACTTCAGTTCCAGGAGGCGGGCGGACTGGGACAGGTAGGGGGTACCGTCGGCGGCACGCAGCGGGTAGCGCAGGATCCGAGTACGATGGTGGTCAGAAGAACTCAGCGACCGGGTCTTGACGGGCAAATTAATGATCTGGCCGTCGACCACCAGGCTTGGAAAAGGATCTGGAACATCTCGGTTATGGTTCTCTTCGGTGACCATGAAAACCAGGTAGTCATCGGCATGTAGTTCTTCCGCGGCCGCGGCCTGACCGGTGATCTCGTAATACTCGGGTGTTGCGTAAAGGATCTGTACCTTCGTACCGAAGTTTGTCACGCCAGTGCGGGTGACCGCCTGGGAAACAGTGGCTGCCTGGGCTCCCTGTGCTGTCACCGCCTTTTGCAGGCCGGCTTTGCCGGCGACAAAGGCCAACAGGAGCCACCCACCGGCCAGCAGTACGGCCAGCAGGGAAAGCAGAGCGATCCGGCCCCAGTTGGTGCTGCCGGGTATATTCTCCGCTGTACGCAACGGGTTCACCTCTCGGTTTATATAGCATACATTCCGCTGACCATTATAACATGTCGCCACCGCCGGGCGTTGGTGACGCACGCCACTGCCCGCGGAGAAACAGTAACAGCCAGGAAAATCCCTGGCTGTCTGGTCTGAGCAGGCGGACACGCACTAGACCGGCTGGCGACGCCCCAGCAGCAGCTCATGCGGTGTCGGCGGAGCAGGGTGCGGGTTCACGGCCGGGCGACCCTTTAGGCGTGTGGCCCGGCGGACGATGGCATGGAAGAACAGAGCCTTGACGGTGATGGCCAGTGCAGCCACAATCCCCCAGACCCTGGCGTTGGCGTAGAGAACCACGACGGCAGCCACAGCTGCATAAAGTGTGAAAACTGTTATCACCAGGCCACGGGCCAACTTATCCATATTAAAGGTGCCTCCCCGGACAGCCATGGCGGACGGTCTGATTAGTTCGTCCTTTCACTAACAAGATTGTATACCTGCCATGGCACTCCGGTCAATTCCACCTTCGTATGGATTCTATGCAAGATGCGAAAAATCTGCCCACCCCGGGGGCAGCGCTATACGGCGTCGTCGACAATGTGGCAGATGACCGCGTCGACCTCCGCCGCCAGGCCCTCGAGGCCGGCTGCCGGAAAGAACTCGGCCAACAGGGCCGGGCGCAGGGCGTTGACCACGACCTGGCCGTCCTGTTCATACACATTGATCTTGCAGGGCATGAACAGGCTGACCGCAACGTCGCCACCCAGAGCCTGACTGGCATAATGGGCGTTGCAAACCTCAACGATTTGCAGGGGCGGCCGGGGAAAACCCTTGCCGGCGAGCGTCGCCGATACATCATGTACGTGCTGCACCTTGAAACCCAGTGCCTCCGCCCCGGCGACTACTGCCGCCACCGTCTCGGCAAACCCGTGGCGGGAGATTTTTATGTAGCCAAGGTCGCGGGATGTAGCAGACACCATGGATCCCTCCCAGAACAAGTGTAGCGGTACTCGAGATATACCCGTGGGGGTATTTGACACTGGCTCTAATTTAGCTGTCTTGAGGCGGGTTGTCAAGATGCAGTGCACGCGCCGGCACCCCCGCCATGTATCGCGGGGGTGCCGGTGGCGGGACCTGTCAAGCCCGCAGTTGTGCGTCAGCTTCTATCCACTCATCCAGGCTGAGGTCTTGCTCTGTTCGGATCTCCAGGTCGGTAGCGGGTACTCCGAACGGCAGGGCGGCTGCCTCTGGGGAAACGGCTTGAACCCGGCCGAGGAACTGACGCCTGAACCACACCAGGTACGACTTGCGCATTGGCTGTCCCCCGTTCGGCATCATTTGATGTCCTAATCATAGCACCAGGTAATAAAGAAAGCAAGGGGGCAGCGCGGTATCCCGGTCAGCGCAGGATGGCGTCCGGTGCGTACCACATCAGCGTGTAGCCGGTGGCCTCGCCTTCGTACAGGTTTACCCGGACCTGCCAGTCGCCGGTGCTGTCCAGGGTCAGATTAAGCCTTTCCGGGTTGTTCAGGGTGAAGGCCCGTCCGTTCTCCTGGCTGGCCGGGTTGTACACAAAGAAGTCCAGGTCGGCGGCCGTAGACCAGCTAAGGACCAGACGGCTCTGGCCGTGGTAGGCAATGGTGCGGCTGTGGCGGCCGTCGCGCTGGGTTGGATTGACTGTGCCGCTGTAAGTGGAGCGGCTGTGGCCTTTGGCGGAGAGGACGAAATGGCTGGTCCCGCCACTGTACAGGTTAACCCGCACTGCGTAAGCACCTGTCCCGTAACGCTCGGTGTCAATCCGCAGGGTTTCGGGTTTGCGCACGGTATAGGCCCGGCCGACCAGGGTACCGTCAGGGGCGTACACGTAAAAGTCGAGGTCAGCGGTGCTGTCCCAGTTCAGGGTGAAATCCACAAAGCCCGGCGCTCCTACATCGAGGTCAAACCAGACATTTCGGACGCCGGCGCGGAGGGTGCCCGCCATGAGCTTCTCGTGCACACGGTTCTGGTTGGCTACGGTCACCACTCGGTTGGTGGTGGCGGTCTGCCCGGCGGTATCGGTGGCCCGGGCCCGCACGGTATGGGGGCCCTCCCCGGCCGTCAGGGTATCCCAGGAATAGGTATAGGCGGTGCCGTCAAAGTTGCCGGTGATCTCTTGCCAGGCGCCGTCGTCGATGGCAAGCTCCACCCGGTCCACACCCTGGTCGTCGTGGGCCTGCACCCGCACCTGGACCGTGCCGGCCACGGATTCCCCTTCGGCCGGGGCGGCAAATCCCACGGTGGGCGGCGCATCCACCGGTTCGCCTTCACTGCTGCCGGCGCTGAGATCAAGGAAGTACGCACCGCTGCCGGCATACGAGGTCACCCGGATCCGGTAAGTTCCAGGCTGGTTAATGGCTTTGGCCACCGTCTCCTGGCGGGTGGTCCCGGTGCTGCGGCCCACCTCGGTGCCGTCCGGGGCGTAAACATACAGGTCGAAGTCCGGGTTCGACGCCCCCTGCCAGTCCGACATGATCAGGGTCACGGCCAGGGGCCAGCCCGAATTGGTGACATTCAGCGGGTGCTCGATCCGCTGTCCGGTCCCGGTCAGGCTGCCGGACAGGTAGGTGTGGACCGGTACGGCCGGACCGGTGCCGGCTGCCCCTTTGGCCTGGGCTACGGCGGCGTAGGCGTCCAGGCGCCCGTAGCCGTAGTCTACATCCTGCCCGGCCGGGCCCCATTCGAGGGCCGTGCCGGTGAGCATCTGCCGGACCTGATCGGGGGTGAGGGTGGGGTCGGCCGCCAGCATGAGGGCGGCCACACCGGATACGAATGGGGTGGCCATTGAGGTGCCGCTGTGTACGATATAACCGTTGCCGGAGTTGGCGTTGGCCGCCATAATCTCGAACCCAGGGGCGGCGATGTCGGGCTTGACGCGCCCGTCCCGGGTGGGCCCCCGGCTGGAAAAGAAGGCGATGTTGAAGCCCGCTTCGCCCGGGTCGGCCATGGCTCCTACCGTAATTGCCCCGGCCGCGGCGCCCGGCGCTCCAACCGTGTTCCGGGCCGGCCCGCTGTTGCCGGCGGCGATCACTGGCACCAGACCGGCCGCCGCCGCCCGGTTCACGGCCTGGGAGACACCGTCAGTTCCGTCAGATGAGCCGGTGGTGCCCAGACTCATGCTAATAACCCGAATGTGGTACGTATCCTTGTTGGTGATACACCACTCTACCGCCGCCTGGACGTCGGACAGGCTGCCGCTGCCCGCACTGTTCAGTACCTTCAGGCCGACCAGGCTGGCGCCCGGGGCCACGCCGGTGTATAGCGGGTTGGCGATGCCACGACCGGCGGCAATGCCGGCGACGTGGGTGCCGTGGCCCTGGTCATCATAGGGGGTGGGCCGGTTGTTAACCCAGTCCCGCCAGGCAATCACCTTGCCGGCCAGGTCCTGGTGGCTGGCATCGATGCCGGTGTCGATCACAGCAATAACCACATCTTCAGCGGTAAACCGGTTCGGGTCGCCGTCGCCGTCACCGGTTACCCCAAAGTCCTGCCGGGCCTGAGTGGCGCCAAAGTACAGCGGCGCCGTGTCCATTTGGACCTCGACCCGGGCGTCGTACTCCATTTGCCGCACCCAGCGCTCCTTGCTCAGGCGGGTGACTTCGTCCCTGGTCAATTGGGCGGCAAAGCCGGGGACCACGGTGTAGACATGGGTGGTATCTACCGGGCCGAGGGCGGCTTCCAACGCCTTCACGCTGAAATCGGGCGTGGTCAGGACGATCACCGGGACCTTCGTGTCGCCAGCGGTATCCAGGACATCTTCCAGTGAATCAAATACCTTGTCCCGGTTGGTATCCATCAGCCTGGAGGTGGTGATCTCCTCTGGTCCGATGCCACGGGGCAGCATCACGGCACCGACGCCCACCAGGGACAGGACCGCCAGCACGGCGATCACCGCCAGGAGCCGTTTGCGCCAACTCATTCGGAAGTTCACTCCTTTGTAAGCAGAGAGGCGGATATCGAAAATATTATACAATTTTCTGGAACTTTTTGGGATCAAGACGGCCTTGATATCGTCATTTCAGCCCGGAGCGCGGGTGCAACAGGGGGGTGTCGTCGGGGTCGACACAAAAACACCCCTCCCTGCGGCAGGTGGGGTGTCAGGATAATTGACGTCATCAACAGTGAGAAAGGTCACATGTTTGGCAAGTGAGAAAAGGAATGATAGAAGTTAACTACGACTTCCTATCAGGTCTGTGGCTGCGTCGGTGTTGGGTCCAAGGGCGGACCAGAGGCCCTGATCCTGTTTCAGGCAGGATTCAGTCCCGTGCAGCCCGAAAATAGCCAGCGTTTACCGGTTGCGCGGGCGATGTGGCTGGCACCCAACTGCCGACAGCCCTGGCTAAATACCGGGGTTGACCGCTCACTACGGCCGCAGAGCGGATGCAGCGGATTTGGCGGTGGGAAAAACTTGGGGTATATTGAATTTGGTGCTCCGCTCAAACTCACCAGCTTTAAGCCAATAATGGATGAGGGAGGCCCCAACATGTCGGCAGGTGGATTCCTGGACGCAGTCAGAGAAGAGATACGCATGTCGGTGGAGCGTCTTGGGTATGACATCAATGTTTACAAGTACCTGCGCAATCCCCGGCGGACCCTGGAGGTTCACATCCCTGTCGCTTTGGATGATGGGCGACTGGAGACATTTCTTGGTTACCGTAGCCAGCATGCGGCGGTATTTGGCCCGTATAAGGGCGGGATTCGCATCCATGAGGGGGTCACCAAGGACGAGGTCGAAGCTCTGGCCATCCTCATGACTCTGAAGAATACGGTGCTCGATCTGCCCTATGGTGGCGGCAAGGGCGGCATCATTTGCGACCCCCGCACCATGTCAGAAGGGGAGAAAGAGCGGCTGTCCAGGGCCTACATTCGTGCCCTGCGTGACATGATCGGGCCGAAGAAGGACATTCCGGCCCCGGATATCAACACCAACCCGCGGATAATCGGCTGGATGCTGGACGAGTTCCTCAAGTCGCACCCGGATTACGATTTTTCCGTGTTCACCGGCAAGAGCCCTATCATCGGCGGGATTGAGGGCCGTAAGGATGCCACCGGTCTGGGCGTGGCCTACGTGGTGCGGGAAGCCTGTCGGGAACTGGGCCTGAAGCTGCAGGGGGCCACCGTGGCGGTGCAGGGCTTTGGCAACGTCGGGCAGGGAACGGCCAAGTCGCTGGCCCGGTTGGGCGCCCGGCTGGTGGCAGTGACCGACGTGTCCGGGGGAGTGCAGAACCCCGTCGGGCTGGATGTGAATTCGTTGATCTCCTGGGTGAATGAAACCGGTTCTGTCGCCGGCTTCCCCGGCTCCCAACCGATCACGAATGAAGCACTCTTTGCCTTGCCGGTGGATGTAGTGGTGCCGGCTGCCCTGGAAAATCAGATCACAGCGGAACTGGCGCAGGTTGTTCAGGCCTCCATTGTGGCAGAGGCGGCCAACGGCCCCACCACTCCCGAGGGAGCCGAAATTCTGCACCACCGCAACATCCTGGTCATCCCCGATATTCTGGCCAACGGCGGCGGGGTCACCGTGTCCTACTTTGAATGGGTACAGGCGCAGCAGGGCGGCCTGAAGTGGTCCCTGGCCGAGGTGGAGTCCCGCCTGGACATCTACATGACCACCGCCTTTGGCAACGTGTGGGCAGCCCGGAGCCGCTATGGCGTCAGCATGCGGGATGCTGCCTTCATGTATGCCATTGACCGCCTGGCCCAGGGCATGGTCGAACGAGGTTGGATCAGCAAGGCGCGCTGAGCAGGGGTATTGGCGGGAAAAGCCGGGTGTCTTCGCGCAGGTAGGGCACCCGGTTTGCGCTGCCTGTGGCCGGCCCGGTCCGGGGGTGGCAGGGGGCACTGGCCATATGGACCAGGGCACGGGTATGGATATGGAGTGACAGGGTGTGCACGCAGGGCGCGGACGTCGTATGACACGTAAACTTCTTACCAGAATAATCTTAGGGATCTGTCTGCTGGTGGCTGTGCTGATCGGGTCGGTGGCCTGGCAGGGCCCCATGGAAGTTTTCGACGGAACAAAGGAAACCCAGATGTATCTCCTTTCCACCATCGCACAGACAGTCGGAACCTTTTTTGGCATCACCGTCAGCTTCGCCCTGCTCGCCAGCCAACTGGTCGGCGAACTTTATACTCCGTATGCCGCACGCCTGATTACCCACGACCGCAGACTGCGCCTGTTTACCACGCTGAATGTGGCCACCATCGGCTTCAGCCTGTTGCTGCTGGCCGATGGCGAGTATTTCGCATATTCTTCGCGGGTGACTGCCGCCGCGGGCGTGCCGATCGCCCTGGGGATGGCGATTGCCAGCACGTTGATTCTACCCTTTTACATTGTCGGCTCGTTCGGTGCCATTACGCCGACCCGCATTGCCGAGCAACTGGCCAGAGGCATTACCCTGCGTTCGCTGCTGGCCAGCGCACCGGCCTGGATCCGGGGGCGGCAGGAAGACCCCGCACTGGTCATGGGCAGCCGCAAGGGCAAAGATGTATTCACCCCGTTCAGCGACATTGTGACGGCTGCGATTCAACGGCGGCATTTCGAAAACGCCCAGAAGGTGCTGGAGATTCTGGTCTTGCAGGTCTGTGCGGTGCTGGAGACCATTGGTGCGCCACCGCAGGCAGTGGCCAGGGCCGCCGGGGAAGGTTCCGGCACAGACGCCCCGGCACCGGACCGGCCCCGCCACCTGGACGATCAGGAACAGGCCGCTGTAATCACGGCCCATTTGTGCCTACATGTTGAACGCATGTTCAGCGGGGTGAATGCGGCAGACTTCCGGCACTGGCTGCGGCCTGCCCTCACCTACCTGCTATACCGGGTCTTCGAGGTCTCCCGGCACCGGGGCTTCACTGAGGCGCCAATGAACCTGCTCGCCCTGGTCCGCAGCTTACCCAAGGAATACGATCTCACGTATATCTCGTATACACTGGGGCTGGCCGGTTGCCAGGCCCTGGCCGCCGGGCACCGGACAGTGGCCGTGCGGACCATTCATACCCTGGCGAAAATCGGCTGCGCCGACGTGGCTGAAGACTGGCTACGCCAGCGGGTGCGTCGCAACCACGAGGAGCGGGCGCAGGTGGAGCCGTTCTTGCACCTGCTCTACCGGGTCCGGGGCATTCTCACCCATCTGCCGCCGTCCCGGCGTCGACACGATCATTCTTAGGGCTGGGCAGGCTGTCAGCCGCGTCATGCGCGGTCCGTGACCCGCCCGGGAGATGACGGCAGGCGGCCTGGCGGTATACACCGCCAGGCCGCCTGTTTGGGGGTCTTTACTGCTGGCTCACGACGATCTTGCCGACCATGCCTTTCTCCTTGTGGCCGGGGGCATCGCAGAAGAACTCGTATTCGCCGGCCTTATCGGGCATGGTGACCTCCACCGCACGGGTCTTACCGGGCGGGATCTCCAACTCATCAAACTTTAGCTCTTCACTTTCAAACTCATGATCCTCTTTGTCGACATTCTCCACGGTGAACTTGATCTTCTCGCCGGCCTTGGCCTGGATCACGGCCGGTTCATAGGTCATGCCCCGGGTGATCATCTTAACCTCGCGGACCGAACTGCTCCCGCCGCCGCACCCGGCTACCACCGCGGCGATGATCATGGTGGTACCCAGGAGATAGGTGAACTTCTTCATGGGGTCGGCACCTCCGTCTTGTTTTTCAGGTAAAGTTGAAATTTAAGTCCACCGGAGTACATGACACCGGCAACCAACAGGTAGGAAAAATAGGCCACGACCTGCACCAGGCTGGGGCTGGCATCGTAACCCAGCAGGGCTGCCAGCAGCCTGCCGCCGGGAGAGGTCGCCGCGCAGCCGGCCGGCGTGCCGCCGCATGGCGATGATCATGCCGGAGAGGATAACGGTTGCCGAAAGCATCGTAATGCCTTCAAAAGCTTCCAAGGCCTTGCCTGACAGGCCCCCGGCCACACCGTACAGAACCAGACCACCCAGCAGGCTGGCGAGCAGGGCGGCTGCCACGCCGCTCCACAATGCCCGGCGGCCGTTGGTCTGTCCGGATTTTTCCAGATAGGCCAGGAGAATGCCGATAATCAACGCGGCCTCCAGACCTTCCCGTAGGGTGACCAGGAACGCGTATAGCATGGGTGAACCTCCAACCGAATTACAAAGGTTTGATAACGATTCTCATTATCCTTGCCACCTCTGCCCATGTCAAGCAGATTTGTGTCTGGGTGGGCCAACAAAGTCCAGAGTTTCTCAGACGGCGGTGACATCATTTATTTGGATGTTTTGTTGATCTGGAATCGAAGGATTCGTTGCCTGCTGCCGACGGTCCCGGCAGGAACTTTTACTACGAACATCAAATATTGAAAGTAGACAGCACCGACTGGCAAAAGTCCGTACCTCGGGTAATCCAAGCCGCCCGGTGGTGCAGACGCCCGGTGCAGCCGCTGCGACAGCTCACCGGTGAATTCGGCTTCAGAACCGGAGTTCAGGGAATTTGAGCCAGGAACCTGGTACAGCCAGTCGGTGCAAGTGCAAGTCCTGGAAGGAGGGAGTCCCCCATGCGGATGCGCGTGAACACCTCGGATTCTTCCAGTGATCCACCGGGCCACTAAGGGCTCAGCGGGGCAGACCATTCTGCTGAGCCGGTGCATAGGACAGCAGCCAGGTGCAAGGCGCCTGGCTGTTCTTTTGTAGGAAAACTTGTAGGAAAATTAATCCGCCGGGCGGAATACCACCCAGATGAGCCAGGTGAGCCGGGTGACCCGGAACAGGTGCGAAGGGGAGTGTGCAATAGCCGTCGACGAGGGCCAGATCTTCGTAGGTGGCCTCGACGTACGGCGCCAGCTCACGGCGGCCAAACGGCTGATGGGCGTCGTCCCCCAGGATATCGCCCTGTATCCGACGCTTTCGGCTCGGGAAAACCTGATGTTCTGGGGGAAAATGTATGGCCTGGGCGGTCGGGAGTTGGCCTTGCGGGTCGATGAAGCACTGGAAATCGTCAGTCTGACCGACCGGCAGCGGGAGCGGGTGGATACTTACTCCGGCGGCATGAAGCGACGGATCAATGTTGCCGCGGCGCTTCTGCATCGCCCGGAACTCCTGATTATGGACGAACCCACCGTCGGCATTGATCCGCAGAGTCGCAACCATATCCTGGAGACCGTACGGCGGCTGGCCCGCGACCAGGGCATGACGGTGCTATACACGAGCCATTACATGGCAGAGGTTGAGTACCTCTGCCAGCGGGTGGCCATCATCGACCATGGCCGCGTGATTGCCGGGGGCAGCTTGGAAGAGGTCCGACGCCTCGCCGGTCCGGACACGGCGGTCCGGCTGCGGGTGGCACAGCCCGATCCGGCCCTGGTGGGCGCCCTGGTGGGCGCCGTGGCGGGCGTGCCGGGGGTCCGCCGGGTGCTGGAGGCCGAGGACGCCCTGGTGGTCATGGTCAGCGACACTGCCGCAACGCTGGCCCCGGTGCTGGCGGCCGTGGGCGATGCCGGTGGCGGTGGCAGATCAGGACAACAGTTTTCTTTCCCAGCAGGTATTTACGGCCCTCAATGGCGAAAAAACCCTGAAGGTTCAGGTAGCGGACATGGATCAATTGAATCAATTGCTGGCCGACCGGCGCATTGCGGCCGGGATTGTGGTTCCGGCCGGCTTCGAACAGGGAGTGGCGGTTGGCCGCGCCCCGGAGGTCCAGGTGGTGACGCTCCCCGGGAGCAATCAGGAAGCGGCCGTCGGCCCCGTGCTGCGTCGGGAACTGGCCCGTGTGGCCGGGAACTACCATCATGTTTGTGATGATGCTGGTGTTCAACATGAGCGGGGTGATCCTGGAAGAGCGGAGCCTGGGAACCTGGGGGCGCCTGTTAACGGCGCCGACAGCCAGGTCCGGCATCCTGAGCGGTTACCTGCTCAGTTTCTTTATGACCGGGATGTTCCAGTTTGCGGTGCTGGTGGGGATATCCACCCTCTTGTTCAGGGTGCACTGGGGACCGGTGCTGCCTCTGGCGGCGATGGCGGCCGCCTTTATCCTGTGCTCATCCGGCCTGGGCCTGTTCCTGGCCGGACTGGTGCGGACGGCCGAGCAGCAGCGCACCATCGGCGTGCTGGTGGTCAGTTCCATTTCCATGCTGGGCGGAGTCTACTGGCCATTGGAACTGTTGGGCGATACCATGCGTCGTATTGGTTACCTGACTCCGCAGGCGTGGGCAATGGAAGGCTTCCGGGAGGTCATGCTGCGGGGTGGGGACTGGGGCGGGTTGGTATGGCCGTTAACAGTCCTGCTGACCCTGGCGCTGGTATGCATGACGGCGGGACTGGCCCGTGTTCGCTACAGCTAGGCTCTGCATTGGGAGGCGGCCGGGGGGAGACAGTTTGCGTGTTGCCCGTTTTCAGACAGCGAGGCTGGTAATGGTAACGGCGGCGATGGAAATGCTCGTGGGGCTGGGAATTTACCTGTTGCCCCACGAATTTGCCGCGCCGTACTATAAAATCCTGCGCCCGTTCTTCCCTGCCCTCTCCGCCGCCCTGGTGGCCGGCAGCCTGGTCCTTCTGCTGTCACTCCGGTATCCGCTGCCATGGCGGTGGCCCCATGCCCTGGCCATCCTGCCGACCGCGCCGCTGGCGGTGCTGGCGATCTGTATCGGGTTGGCCGGACACAGCGTTGCGCCTTTTGTGTACGGCCTGCTGGCCGCGGCCACCCTGGTGACGCCGTGGCTCTCGATCGGAACGGGCCAGGCGGACGCCGCCGCAGCCCCTGACCTGTTTAGCCTCACCCTGGCCCTGATTCAGGGCTCGGTGGGCGGGTACATGCTGATCCGGCCTGCGGCCGTGCTGCCGCTGGTGAGTGGCCTGGCCCGCGACTGGTTGTGGGTGGGCGGGCTCGTCGGGGTGGCGGGGGCGCTGGCCTTACTCGTACCCGACCGCTGGCGCCGTCCCGCGGCGGTGCGCTGGGTGTGCGGCCTGGCGGCAGCGGTCCTGCCCGTGCTGGTGGTCAGCAACGCCCTGCGCTCCGGGTTGCCGATCGGGGTGCTCTCATGGGGCCTTTTGGCCGCGGGGTTACTGGGCGGCTACCGCACCAGCGGTGCACCGGACCGGACTCCGGTACAGCCGGAGGTGCCGGCAGGACCCGGCGAGGTCCCGTTACCCGCGGTGGAGCGGCTGCTGGAAGCCTGGAGCTGGACCCTGGCCCTGGTCATAGTGGTGTTGGCGGCCCTGATGGGTTCGGTGGCCATTACCCCTCCGGTGCTGGCGCACTTGGTGGTGCTGGCCCTTGTGGTGTATAATGCCGTCGCCCACTGGGTGTTACCGCGCTTCGGGTCCACTGCCGGCCGGATTTTCTGGCACCTGGCCTTTCTGACCCTCGCACTGGGTGTACTCATGGAGGCGGGCCCGGTGGGAACTGGCTTTCTGGCCCTGCTGGTGATCACCCCGACCATGGCGGCCTGGGCCCTGGGCCGGCGGGCCGGTGTCCGGATTCTGGCCCTGGCCCTGGTGATGGTGGGGCTGGGACCCATCCACCGCTGGCTGCTGGGCGGCCAGCCCCTGGTTCTGCCACTGGGTGAGTCGGCGTTGCGGGTCCTGATTCTGGCGGTGGCGGCAGCGGCCGGGTTGCGCGCTGCCAGGTATCAGCGCAGGCTGCTGCGGGACCTGGCTCGGGCCCACAGCGGTTTGCAGCAGAAGGTGGACGGGCTGGCGCTGCTGGACCACATTGGCGGGACTGTGCGGCGGTCCCTCGATTTGGATCAGATTCTGCGCAACACCGCCGAGGAACTGGGCCGGGCCTTCAGCGCCAGCCGCTGCTTTATCTGCTTGCGCATCGGCGGCGAACAGTTCTCCCTGGTGCACGAATACACGGCGCCAGAGGTGTTGTCTCGGGAAGATTCCAACACGGCCGACTGCCAGCCGTTCATTAACATGGCCGCATTGCAGCGGCGGCCGGTGGCCGTGAGCGACGTCAACGACGACCCGCTGTTTCAGGATCCGGAAATGCGGCGCAAGCTGACCCTTGGCGCGCCAGGGGTGCGCGGCATCCTGGTCGCACCGATTCTGGTCGATGAGGATCTGCTGGGCGTAATCGGATTCCACCAGTGCGTCACCCCCCGGCGGTGGAGTGACGAAGAGGTTGCACTGGCGGATGCAGTGGCCGGTCAGGTTGGGGTGGCCCTGGCCCATGCCCGGGCCCACCGGATCCTGGCGGAGCGCCACGCTGAACTGCAGCGCATCCATGCCGCCCTCAGCGACAGCGAACAGCGCTTCCGCACCGCCTTTGGTCAGGCCGCCGTCGGCATGGCCCTGATGGGAACCGGCGGGCGCTTCCTGCAGGTCAACCGGTCCCTGGCTGAGAGCCTGGGCTACACCGAGATGGAACTGTTGACCACGACGGTCTTTACCCTCATTCATCCGGAGGACCTGGTGGTAACCGCCGAGCACATGCGCCGGTTACTGGACGGCGAATCGGAGCCCTTTCAGATTGAAATGCGCTACCTGCACAAGACCGGGCAGGTGGTCTGGACCCTGGTGAGTTGTTCGCTGGTGCGGGATGCCCAGGGGCAGGCCATGTACTTCATCCTCCAGTCCCAGGACATTACCGGGCGTAAGCAGGTAGAAGACCAGTTGGTATGGGCCGCCAACTACGATGCCCTGACGGAGCTGTTTAACCGCCGCCGGTTTTATGAAGAACTGGAGCAGGAACTGGCCCAGGCCCAGCGTTACGGGACCCGCGGCGCCCTGCTGTTCCTTGACCTGGATGGATTCAAATATGTCAATGATACCTTGGGCCACCGGGCCGGCGACGAACTGTTAAGAACCGTGGCTGGCCTGCTCAAGAAACGGTTACGCCAGACTGACATCCTGGCCCGCTTGGGTGGCGATGAATTTGCCGTTATTCTGCCACGGGTGGATGCTGACCAGGCCAGGGGGGTGGCAGCGAATATCCTGGAGGCCGTGCATGAGCACACCAGTTTATTCGACGGGCACCCCATGCACGTGACCACCAGTATTGGCATTGCCCTTTTTCCCGACCACGGACTGAACGCCGAGGAACTGGTGACCCACGCCGACATGGCGATGTACCATGCCAAGGGGGCCGGACGCAATCACTACAGCGTCTACGGACCCGGTTACCTGGGCCTGAGAACATGAGCAGCCGCCCTTCCGGCCAGGAAAGGGCGGCTGCTTCGTAACGGCGACCGGTTATTCAGTGCCGGGCCGGCGCGGGTTTCCGGCGACGCTTGAGCAAGTACCAGACTACCAGCCCGACCAGGGCGATCCCAATGACCACCTCGGCCAGCCGGAAATACTGGTGCCACTCCGGGTTCTCCCACACTTTCCCCACCTTGACGCCCGCCCAAACCAGGAAGACGGTCCAGGGCAGGACCCCGAGAAAGGAATAGAGCAGAAAGCGCCACACCGGCATACGGGCCACGCCGGCGGGCAGTGAAATGAACGTACGCACCCCCGGCAGCAGGCGGGTCAGAAAAGCGGTGGGCTCACCATAGCGCTGGAACCAGCGTTCGGCCACGTCCAGTTCGTGCTCGCGCACCAGGACATACCGGCCATAGCGCCGCACAAAAGACCGCCCGCCGTACATCCCCACATAATAAGTCAGCAGTGACCCGACCATTTGTCCGCCGGTGGCTGCCCATACTGCGCCCCAGAAGGTCAGCGTGCCCTCGCGCACCAGAATGCCGGCGAAGGGCAGGGTGATTTCACTGGGCAGAGGGATACAGGCACTTTCGATCAACATGGCCACAAAGATCCCGGTGGCCCCGGTTGCGCCCAAGATGGTGGTCAGCCATCCGGCGATCCACTCGATCAAAGCGGAAGTCTCCTTTGCTGGTTAAAGTCGGTGCTGTTTCAATGGCCGCGGCCGTATGGCTCCCGGAGCGGTTCAATCCCGGTGATCTGACCGGCGGTGTTCAGATCAATGGCAAAGCCAAAATAGGTGTACTTGGCATCGCGGACTGTCAGGCGGGCTCCGGCGGCGGCCGGCTGCGCTGTCACGATGGGAAAGGCGGTGAACCGGAAAAGGGCCTGCAGCTCCGGCGCAGCCAGGGCTGCCGCCACGGCGGGGTCGGCGGCGTCCGGTGCGGGCAGCCGGCGGTCTTCGGTGATAAGGCCCGGTCCGGCCGTACCCGTGACATGTTCCCCGGTGAGGGTGACGGCATAAGACCAGGTACCCAGCGGGTTCATCCCGGGCCACACCGCTGTCCGGTCGGCCTGCGGATAACGGGCCGCCACCTGCCGCAGCAGGACGGAGTGCACCGCCCCGCGCAGGCCCACATACAGCACCACGGCCAGCAGCGCCCCCTGCAGGGCCCGGCGACGCAGGGCCGGGCGCCGCCAGCCCAACAGGGCTGCCGCCAGCAGCGGCAAGGTAATGAGCGGGTCGATAATGTTGACCCAGTCTGCACCCAGGCGGACGGCACTGAATGGCTGCAGGAGCATGGTGCCCCAGCCTGTCCATAAATCGTTGGTCAGGTGGGCCAGCAGGACGGCGAGCAAACTAAACCCGTAAACCGGGCGCAGGCGGGCGGAACGGAAGACGCCTTTCACCAGGACGGTCGCCACCAGGGCCACCACCGGGGCAAAGACCAGGGCATGGGTCAGCCCGCGGTGGTACTTGAATCCGGCCAGAGGGTCACTGCCACCATAAAAGATGTCCAGGTCGGGCAGTTCAGCGGCCATCAGGGCGGCCCAAAATACAGCTCGGTCGGTAGCAGACCCCGGCAGGTCGGTACCCGGGCCGCCGTCAGGGCGCCTGAGCGCAGCTACTGCCAGACCCATCAGACCATGGGTGAGATTATCCATTCGCTAAACCGCCGACAGCAGGTTATAGGCTACCAGCCCCAGTGAGATGACCGCTGACAGGCTGACCACCATCACCATCCGCCGCGGCCGGTGCCGCTTGCGCAGCAGGTGCACCAGGGACAGGCCGGTCATGAGCACCGCCATGGCGGACATGCCATAGCGCAGAACCGGTGACACGGCCATGCCGGCGGCGGCGGCATGACCCAGGCCAACCGTCATGACCAGCATGTGCAGCCAGTGATGGGCAGAGGCTAAAAAGGCCACCACGACTGCACCCACAGATGTGACTTGTTCGCGCTCCAACCGGGGACCCTCCTCAAGGATGGGCATGGCGATGTGAATAACAGCGTTATTTCTCTTCGCCTGCAGAACATCCCTGCCCGCGCTCCCCAACAGGGGCCTGAAATCCAGGCCGCAGTCGGGCAGGGAAGCGCCACCCGGCACGGCGAAGGCTATCGGCAGGACCGGGAAAAGGTAGGAAAGGAATGAGTCCGTTGGCGACCAGACCCAAAGTCTTTGTGACGCGGCGAATTCCGGACAGCGGGCTGTCCATTCTGGATGCGGCCTGTGATTACCGCTACTGGGAGGAGGAATCAGCCCCGGTCCCCCGGGATGTATTGCTGCGGGAGATCGCCGATGTGGACGGCGTTTTGACCATGCTCAGCGATCGGGTTGACGGCGAATTCCTGGCCGCCGCCCCGCGCTGCCGGGTGGTGGCCAATCTGGCCGTCGGGTTCGATAATGTTGACGTGGGTGCCCTGACGGCCCGCCGGGTGCTGCTGACCAATACCCCCGACGTGCTGACAGAGGCCACCGCTGACCTGGCCTGGGCCCTGATGCTGGCAGCCGGGCGCCGGATCACGGAGGGCCAGAAGCTGATCGAGGCCGGGCGCTGGCAGTCCTGGTCGCCCATGTTTATGGTCGGTCAGGATCTGTACGGTGCCACCCTCGGGATCGTGGGCGCAGGTCGCATCGGCTCGGCGGTGGCCCGGCGGGCCTGCGGCTTTCAGATGAATGTGCTGTACCATAACCGCCGGCCGCAACCGGAACTGGAGGCCGCCACCGGGGCGCAATACCGGGCCCTGGACGACCTTCTGCGGGAGTCTGACTACATCGTGGTCCTGGTGCCGCTGACCCCGGAAACACGGGGCATGTTCGGGGCCCGTGAGTTTGCCCAGATGAAGCCGACGGCGGTTTTTGTCAACGTGGCCCGCGGCGCGGTGGTCAAAGAAGCGGAACTGGCCGACGCCCTGCGCCAGGGGCGCCCGTGGGCGGCCGGACTGGACGTGTTTGAGCGCGAACCGATCGGCGCTGACCACCCCTTGCTGGCCCTGCCCAACGTGACGGCCGTGCCACACATTGGCAGTGCCACGGTGGTCACCCGTACCCGGATGGCGGCCGTGGCCGCCACCAATCTGGTGCATGCCCTGACGGGCCGACCGGTTTCCAACCCCGTGAACCCGGAAGTGCTGTAACGGCAAAAAGCAAAGGCCGGTCCGCACAGGGCAGGCCGGCCCATCATGGACGGACCCAGACAGATAGCCGGGGCGGGCTGTCTACTCCGCCCGGGCGGGACGGCGCCCTCCGAGCAGGTCCAGCAACATCGGGATGGCGGCGATGCCGACCAGGCCGTAAATAATCCGGCTCAGGAACGACGATTGCCCGCCAAACAAGGCGGCGACCAGATCGAAATTGAAGAAACCGATCAGGCCCCAGTTGAGGGCGCCAATCAGAACCAGGGTGCGAGCGAGCCACATCATGGTGTGCGTCTTCCCTTCGGGTACTAATCGTCAGTTGTAGGTATGCGCGGCCAATAGCGCCCGCATACATGCATGTGCCCGGGAGGGGGCGGTCGGGGTTGGGAAGTTCTCCCATCCAACGGACAGAGTGGCGCCGGGTGGAAGCGGACACCCTCGTGTAAAGAGAAGTTGACTGGTCACCTGGCCTTGCAGGGGGATGCCAATGACAGAGGTGGCGGAGCGCCGGCTGGACAACGGCGTACGGGTTTTGCTGATTCCCCGGTCGGGGGGGCTGGCCGCGATCCAGGCTCTGCTGCGGGTGGGCTCGCTGCACGACCCGCCTGGCCAGGAAGGGCTGAGCCATTGCCTGGAGCACATGCTGTTCAAAGGGTCCCGCCGTACCTCCGGGGTGGAAATGAGCCGCCGGTTTATTCGCCTGGGTGCCCTTCCCCAGGCTGAAACAATGCCGGACGAAACCTTCGTGTCCGTGCAGGTGCCTCGACGCCATGCCGGTCAGGCCCTGGGGTTGCTGGCCGAGCTATTGGGGGAGCCTGACCTGGACCCCGAGGACCTGGAGCGGGAAAAACAGGTGATTAGAGGCGAAGTCCTGGGGATTCGGGACGACCTGCGCTGGTGGCTGCTCAGTGAGTTACTGCCCCGAGCCGTGTTCGGCGGCTGGGCCGGGTACCCCATCACCGGGGGGATCGATACCGTCGTGACCTTGTCGGTGGCGGACCTGCGCCGCCATCACAATACCTGGTACCATGGCGGTAACCTGGTGCTGGCGGTGGTGGCTGAGGAGCCGGCGGCGCTCTGGCCTGGGATTGTTGCCACCTTTGGTGCCCTGCCGGGGGCCGCACCGGCAGTGGTGGCGCCGGTATCAGCCGCCGGAACGGGCTATGGGCGACTCATCGAACGTCGCCCGGCCGAACTGGCGACGCTGGCCCTGGGCTGGCGGCTGCCCCCGGTGGCCGAGGCTGACCTGCCCGCCCTGGACCTGGCCATTTCCGTGCTGGGTGAAGGCACACAGTCCCTGATTGTTTCCCACCTGCGCGGGATGCGGGGAATGGCTTATGACGCCGGTGCCTTTCGACAGCGCAGTCTGCTGGCCGACTTTGCCGCCGTGCATGCCCAGGTGGACCCGGCGAGTGTAGAGGCGGCGGTGGACCTGATCCGGGAATTGGTAGCCGCTGCCGGCCACGGGATCGATGAAGAAGCGGTAGCGGCGGTACGGGCCCTGGCCGAGACGGCGGCCCTGGAGGGCAGCGAAAGCAGCATGCACCTGGCCTCGTGGTACGCGGCCCAGGCCGCCCGCGGGCGGCGGCTGGAAAGCCCGACGCAGCGGGCCGAGCGTCTGCGGTCCGTTACCGGTGAGCACGTGGCGGTGGTGGCCCGCCGCTACCTGGATCCGGAGCATTATGCCTTTGCCCTGGTCGGGCCGTAAAGGGGGATCTCGCCGGTGGAGCAAATGGTGGTGGTAGCGGCGGTGGTGCGCCGGGACGGGCGGGTGCTGGTGGCGCGCCGTCCGCCGGGGGCACACCAGGGCCTGCGCTGGGAGTTCCCCGGCGGGCGGGTGGAGCCGGGGGAGCATCCGGAGGCAGCGGTAGTGCGGGAGATCCGGGAAGAACTGGGCTGGGATGTGCAGGTGCAGCGCTTTTACGACCTGGAGCCACATACCTACCCGGACCGGCAAGTCTTTTTGCTCTTCTATGAGTGTGCGCTGGTGGGCCTGGCCATGCCCGTGCCGCCGGCCGGCGCCGAGGTACGCTGGGTACGGCCGGCGGAACTGACCGCCCTTGATCTGGCCCCCGCAGACCGACGGGTGGCAGCCCGGCTGGCGGCGGCCGGGTAGCCGGATCCATGGCAGGCCGCCCATGACACGAACGAGAAGTAGAGCAGCCAGGGACCTTGTCCTTGGCTGCTCGGCTTTTGGCAGCGTACTGTTCGGTGGAGGAAAACGGGGCGGCACTGGTAAATAAAACGACGTAACACCCCCGCCGGGCAGGGGGCGATACCCAACGGGCAGGAGGCGCACAACATCACGTGAGTTTTGCACTGATCGTTGCCATCGGGCTGGTTCTGTTTGCCGTCATGGGCTGGATGACCTTTTCCGGCGGAAAGCGTACACCGTCAACCCCCCCGCCCCGAACCGTCGGGTGGCTGCGGGGCCGGGTGGGGGGGGACGTGGCCGGGTCTGACATCACCCTGTGGGCCCTGCCGGACGGGCACCTGACCGGGCGTTTCGGCGGGGCCGTGGCGGGCAGAGACATTGACATCACCTTTAACGGTACCACCCTGGCCGGCCGGTGCGGCGGCGTGCTGGGGGGCTTTGACCTGGAGGCTGCGGTCAGCGGCAGCAGTCTGCAGGGGCGGCTGGGCGGCGGCGTGGTGGGTGCCGACCTGCACCTGCAGCAACAGGGGAACCGGATCCACGGCCGGGTGGGTGGCCCCGTGGTGGGGTTTGACGTGGACCTGATTTACGATGCCCGAGCCGAACGCCTGCAGGGGCGCCTGGGCGGCGCATTGGTCGGGAACGACCTGAAGGCCGACCTGCGGGGCATTCAGCCCCTGGTGGCCGCTGCCGTGGCCGGGGCCGTATACTATCAGCGCCGGCAGGCAGCCCGCCGGCGTTAGGTTTACGAGTCAGGCGTCTCGTCAGTGTCTGCCTCGGCGGCTTCTGCCGCCGTGTCCGACACCCGGGCCGGCAGGCGCATCACGAAGGTAGACCCCTTGTCCACCTCGCTGACGGCGGCCACCTCACCGCCCATCAGCCGGCAGTAGTGCCGGCTGATGGTCAATCCCAGCCCGGCGCCGTGGTGGCCGGCGGGGGAAGGATCACCCTCGAAAGGCCGGAACAACTGCTCCACTTGCTCCGGTGTCATGCCGGTGCCGGTATCCCGCACCCGGAAGGTGATCCAGTCGGCTCCGGCGGCCGCTTCATGGGCTACATCCAGGGTAATGGTGCCGTATTCGGTGAAATGGGCGGCACTGGCGAGCAGATTGGTCAGGGACTGGGCGACCTTAACCGGATCGGCCCGCATGCTCCCCACCGTGTCGGCAACCCGGACGTCCAACACGTTAAATTGCTGTTGCAGGAGGGGCTGGACGGTGGCGACCACGGCCTGTACGGCCTCGGCCACGTCAAAGGTCTGAAGTTGCAGCGCCACCTTGCCGGTCTCAATTTTGGACAGATCCAGGATTTGGTTGAGGGTGCCCAGCAGTTGTCTGCCGGCAGTCCGAATCTTCTCCAGGTCAGACAGCAGTTCTTCCTGGCCCAGGTCTCTGGCCTCGTCACACAGCATTTCGCTATAGCCAATGATCGCGTGCAGGGGAGTACGCAATTCGTGGCTCATGTTGGCCAGAAACACGCTTTTGGCCTGGTTGGCTGCTTCGGCCGCCGCTTTGGTCTCACGGGTCTTTTTCAGGTCCACCATCGTGGCAAAGCCTGAACGAACCACCAGATACACGAACAGGGCGCCCAGGAAGAAGACCACCCCGGTCAGAATTTCCACCAGACGGTGGTAACCGGCCAGCACCGCCGCAATGGCCCCCAGGTAGCCGACCACAAAAACCCCCATAAAGGTATGCAGGGTCCGCCAGTTCCGACTGAGCTGGTTTTCCTCCAGCAGGGGCGGAATGCCCCGCGTCACCCGGATGGCCAGGAGCAGGACCCCGGCACCGGCGGCAATCAGAAGCGCAGTCAGGAAATGGGTCACGGGTGGGGACCTCCCTTTCAATGGCCCTGGGGTCAGGGGGAGGGGGCAGAGTCGGCCCGCTTGGCCAACAGGACTTCGATTTTCTCCAGCAGCCGGGGCAGGTCCACCGGCTTGGTTTCATATTCATTGCAGCCCGCGTCCAGAGCCCGCTGCTGGTCACCCGCCATGGCATGGGCGGTCAGGGCAATCACGGGAATCGACTGGGTGTCAGGGGAGGCCTTGATTTGCCGGGTGGCCTCCCAGCCGTCCATTTCCGGCAGGCTCATGTCCATCAGGATCAGATCGGGGACGGCGGCCCGGGCCACCGCAACGCCTTGCCTGCCATCCACGGCCATCAACACCTCATAGCCCTTGCGCTGCAAACGCCGGGACAGCATGTCCCGGTTCATTTCATTGTCTTCCACGAGTAAGATCCTGGCCATGTGGTGAGCCCCTTTCCTTCAAAGCGTCGCCCGCCCGGTTCAAGCAGCACCGGGTGGTCGTACGTGAACGGCCATCAGGTCGTGTACTTCCTGTAACAACGTCTCCAGGCTGCAGGCCCCTTTTTGCAAGACCCGCTCAACCGAACCTTGCAGGCGCTGCCGATCTTCGTTGGTCAGGTCTTTGGCCGTCAGCACAATCACCGGCAGGTTCCGCCCCTCCTGGCGGCGGCGTAGCTCACTCAGGAAGCCGAACCCGTCCATTTCCGGCATCATCAGGTCCAGCAGGACCAGTTGCGGATGGCTGTCCGCCACCCGTTGCAGGCCGACCCAGCCGTTTTCGGCCTCCACCACACTCAGGCCGTCCCGCTCCAGCATCTGCCGTAGCATCTGCCGGGCAGTGGGGTCGTCGTCCACCACCAGGGCGGGCTGGCGGGAACGGTCGCTGCGGTACCGGCGCAGCACGGATGCCAGCCGGACCCGGTCAATGGGCTTGGTCAGGTAGTCGGCGGCGCCCAGGGCAAAGCCCAGATTCTTGTTGTCTACGATGGTGAGCATCACCACGGGGATTGGCGCCAGGTCAGGGTCGGCCTTGAGCGCCGTCAGCACAGCCCAGCCGTCCATACTGGGCATCATCACGTCCAGGGTGATGGCGTCCGGCCGCAACTTCTGGGCCAGGTGCAGCCCTTCCTGGCCGCTGGCTGCGCAGACCACCCGGTAACCTTCCTTGCTCAGGTAGCGCTGCATCAGATCGTGCACCGTCGGGTCATCATCCACCACCAGCACCAGGGGGGCATCCCCCGGCACCACCGGCACTTCCGCGCGCAGCGGGCTCGACGGCTCATCGCCGCCGGTATGCACCTGCGCCGGCAAACGCAGGGTGAAGGTCGATCCCTGCCCGGGTACACTGTCCACGGTAACGTTTCCGCCCATCATCTGACACAGGCGTTGGCTGATCGCCAGGCCGAGACCGGTGCCGCCGTACTTGCGGGTGGTGGAGACATCGGCCTGGGTGAATTCCCGGAACAGCCGGTCAATCTGCTCCGGGGTCATGCCAATGCCCGTATCCATGACCTGGATCACCACCCAGTCCTGGCCGCTTACGGCCTCCCGTTTGACCGCCAGGGTGACAGTGCCGTGGTCGGTGAACTTGCAGGCATTGCTGAGCAGGTTGAACACCACCTGCCGCACGCGGGTCAGGTCGGAATGCATGGTGCCCAGGTCGCCGGCCATTTCCACCTGCAGGGTATTGCTGTTCTTCTGTACCAGCGGCTGAACCGTGTTGACCACATCGTGGACCACGCCGGTCAGTTCAAAGCTCTCCACATATAGTTCCATTTTACCGGCTTCGATCTTGGACAGATCCAGAATGTCGTTAATCAGTGCCAACAGGTGCTTGCCGGCGGTCTGGATCTTTTGCAGGTCAGGAATAAACTCGTCCTGGCCAATCTCCTCCGCCTCGTCCCGCAGCATTTCGCTGTACCCGATGATGGCGTTCAGCGGGGTTCGCAGTTCGTGGCTCATGTTGGCCAGGAACGCGCTCTTCGTCCGGTTGGCCGCTTCGGCCACTTCCTTGGCCTGCCGCAGTTCCTCTTCCCGCGCCCAGTGGTCGGTGACATCGTGCAGGAGCACTACGCCGCCGGTCAACTGGTGCCGCCGGTCATAGAGCGGCGAGACCCGGATTTCATAGATTCGTTGTTCCGGCCCGCTGCCCACCCTGAGTTCTTGCTGCGGCGCGGCCAGGATGCCTGCGCCGGTGGCCGTGGCGCCCAGCTCCGGTAGAACCTGGGTCAGGCGCTTCCCAAACACTGCTTCGGCCGCCTGGCCGGTAATGCGCTCCGCTGCAGGGTTCAGGGCCACAATCCGGCCCTGCACCTCCAGCACGATGACCCCGTCACTTAACCCCTGAATGATGGCATCGTGGGCCATGGGTACGATGTTCAGCAGGCCGTAGCGGAACATTCCCAGGCTCAGCACCAACCCTGTGACGCTGAAGGCAAATGGGGTAAGATTCAGGTAAGGCACAGGATTCAGCCCGAAGGTGCCGGCGATGTCAGCCAGAAAAGGCAGCAGGATCCCGACAAACAGGGCAGCGGCCTGCCCCCAGTAGACCTGTGCGGAAGTAAAGAGCTTCCACAGGACCAGGAGCAGGCCGATCAGGATTAACGTATAGTCATAAGTACTCTGGATCCAGTTGGCCGGCCCGGTTACCGTCTTCAGAAAGGGAAAGGAGGGGTTGGCAACCAACGTGACTGATTTCCAGTACAGGCCGCCCACGTTGGTTACTGCCGCCAGCATCGTCAGTACCGGCACCACGAACAGAAGCGCCAGCCGGCGCCGGGTGAGCCCGTTCCCCAGGCCCGCGTACTGCAGGGCAAAAGCCAGCCAGCAGACGGACAACGGGAAAAAACACAGGGTTTGAATCCGGGCAAAGCCCAGTTTGGCGGTCAATTCGGCGCTGGACATCTCCAGTGCATAAAACAGCGACCAGCAGGCAATGCAGAACATCCCCGCGGCAAACCACCCGGCCCCTGGGGTAGAACGCCGTCGCCAGGCATAGGTGGCCACTACAAAGAGCAGAAGCGCTGAAACCAGGACCGGGATCACCAGATAATGAAATTGCCAGCGCAAGGGCAGTCCCCCCTCCGAGTGTTCAGCGCCAACCGGCCGGTGCGTCCCCGGCCATTATTCCCGCCCGAAAATCTCTGGGCTTTCACGCAGTCCCCGGCGTGCCGCCTCGTGCAGACCTTCGGGGGAATCCCCGTCATCGCCATGAACGGTGCCGGACGTTTCCGCCAGCAGGCGGACGCCTTCTTCGCTCTGAATGACGGCCATGAACACATCGACCACCCGGGGGTCGAACAGCCGTCCTTTTTGCCGTTCAATTTCCGCCAGCGTCTCGGCGATGGACCAGGCCGGCTTATAAGGGCGTTCATGCAGCAAGGCATCAAACACATCGGCCACGCTGACGATCCGGGCCGGCAGGGGAATTTCCTCGCCCTTGAGGCCGTGGGGGTAGCCGGTACCGTCCCAGCGCTCATGGTGGGTGTGGGCGATGGCTTCGGCCAGTTGCAGCAGCGGATGGTGGCTGCCTGAGAGGATTTTGGCGCCCATACCGGTATGGGTCTTCATTTGCTCGAATTCTTCGCTGCTGAGCTTGCGCGGCTTGAGCAGAACCCCATCGGGAATGCCGATCTTTCCTACGTCGTGCAGGGGTGCAGCCTGGCGCAGCAGCTCCACCTGGACGTGATCAAGGCCCATCCTTTCGGCCATGGCTGCAGCCAGGCGGCCCACCCGCTCAGTATGGTGACCCGTGTCATCGTCCCGGAATTCGGCGGCACGCGCCAGACGAACCAGAATCTCCTTCTGCGCCGCTTCCAGTTGCCGGGTGCGGTCGCTCACCTTGACCTCCAGAAACTGGTTCTGGTGCTGCAGTTCCAGGTGAAGCAGACGGGTCTCCAGCAGGTTATGAATGCGCAGTAGCACCTCTGTTCGGTCGAGCGGTTTGTTCAGGAAGTCCTTGGCGCCCATGGACAGGGCGCGCCGCTTGGACTCGGGCGTGATGTCCGCCGTCAGGACCAGCACCGGCAGGTAAGTCCCCTGCATGTGCGGAGCCAACTGCTCCATGATTTGAAAGCCGTCCAGATAGGGCATCTGCAGGTCCAGCAGGACCAGGCCGGGCCTGGTTTCCGCCACCAGGGACAGGACCTGGCGGGGGTCTGTCGTACTAATCAGATTGGTGTAGCCGGACCGACCCAGCATGCGTTCCAGCAGGTCCACATTGGTGGGCTGGTCGTCCACGATCAGAATCCGTGCGGCGCGAATGGCAGCCTCGTCCATGGCTTGGCCCCTCTCCCTGTTTCGTCGATCAAGTCCGGCACAGATGGGCGGTGATTGATTTCCATGGCAGGCGGACGCTTGCCTGCTGCCATACCGTAAAGTTCAGGGGCTGCTGACAAAACATTATAAAGGTTATGTCGTGGTGGGGAAAAGCACACCTGATCGTTGTTCTATCAGGGGCTTTGGGCGGCAAGTTCCACACTGCAACATTTGGATAAGAAAAGGGAAAACAAGAACCATACAGAAAGACACAATGGTCATACTTCTCACAAAGGCAACGGGGTGAAGCCAGTGCCTGAGCTGGAATCCATGCAGCACCTGGTCGATTCCATTTCAACCCGACTACAGCTTGAAGTGGAGATTGTAGACACCCGGCTGCAGCGGGTCGGTGCCTCCGGACCTTTCCGGCGGTTGCTCGGTACCCGGCAGGAACGGGGCTTTATCAACCGCTATGTGTTGGAGACCGGCAAACCCGTGCTGATCAGTAACCCCGGCCGGGAGCACCTGTGTACCCCCTGCGACCTGAAAGACAGTTGTATGTACCGCGCCGGGCTTTCCTGTCCCATCATGCACCAGGGCCATGTGGTGGGGGTCTTCAGCCTGGTCGGGCTCACCCACGGCCAGCGGGATCTGATCCATCAGGGTGGCCAACGCCTGCTCGAATTCATCGCCCAAATCTCGTCAAGCCTGGTCAACGGGCCGCTCCTGCCCGGATCTAATCGAATCAGTCCGGCCTGCGGGGCGCTGCCGGAAGTCCTGGCCACGCCGCCGGCGACCCGCCGTTCCGGGCACACCTGCGGCCGGACGCGATCGGGTTTGACCCTCGGGCCGGATGACCCGTTTGCGGAGATCATCGGTGCCAGCCCGGCCCTGATGAATACGATTGCCAAGGCCCGACGGGTGGCGGCGAGCAACGCCGTGGTCCTGCTCGCCGGCGAGACCGGCGCCGGTAAGGAGATGTTTGCCCGGGCGATCCATGCGGTGGGGGCGACCCGCCTGGGTCCGCTGGTGGCGGTGAACTGCAGCGCCATTCCCGAATCGCTGCTGGAGAGCGAACTCTTCGGCTATGAGGAGGGTGCCTTCACCGGGGCCCGGCGCGGCGGCAAGGCGGGGAAATTTGAACTGGCCGATGGCGGCACGCTCTTCCTCGACGAGGTCGGCGATCTGCCCCTGGGCCTGCAGCCCAAGCTCCTGCGCGCTCTGGAACGCAAGATGATCGACCGGGTGGGTGGCACCTCCAGCCGGGCGCTCAATATTCGCGTGATTGCCGCCAGCAATTGTAACCTGGCCGAACAGGTCAGGGACGGACGGTTTCGGGCCGACCTGTTTTATCGCCTGAAAGGATTCCCCCTTTACATCCCGCCTCTGCGGGAGCGCCGCGGGGATATCGTGCTGCTGGCAGACGCCTTCCTGGCCGAGGTGGACGGCTGCCAGGGCCGCATGACGCGCAGGTGGAGCGACGAGGCCGCGGCCGCTCTGACGGCCTATGACTGGCCGGGCAACGTGCGCGAACTCCGCAATGCGGTGGAGTATGCCGCCACCATGGCCGAGGACGAAGTGATTGGCGTTGACTGCCTGCCGGCCGAAATGCAGGGCAATGGGGATCACAGTGGCTGCGTGCCTGACCAGGTTTCGATCGGCGGCAGCCTGTCGCTGCGGGACCGGGTGGCGGCCTTTGAGCGCGAATTGCTGGCTTCTGCCCTGGCGGCGGTGGGTCAGAATGTGGAGGGCAAGCGGCAGGTGGCCGAGAGCATGGGCGTGAGCCTGCCCACTTTGTATCGGCGGTTGAAAGAACTTGGGCTCTCTTCGTAATCATTTTTGATTAGGGTATTTTAAGTTAATGATAACAACGGCGGGGGACAGCCCTCGCCGTTCTGATTTTGCCAATGCCCCGGTAGCCGCCTCAATAGCCGAACGCACCGGATCTGCCGTATCCCATGTCTCCCGGTGGCATGGGACTTGCTATATAGTCTCGATGGTCCCGGTTCTTTTAGTTCCGAGGGGGAGAAAGGGAGGTAGATGACGGGATGAGTGCTCCGGACGGCTTGAAAAGGACCATGGGTCTACCGTCGGCAGTGGCCGCTGCCTGTGGTCTGGTGGTGGCGTCCACGACTCTGGTGTCGCTGGGTCAGGGCTTCGGCTTGGGGGGCGGCGGTTTCATCTGGGCCATGGTGCTCGCACTGGTAATAAACCTCTTTGTGGCCTTCACCTATGCTGAACTGTCCGGAATCGTGCCCAAGGCGGGCAGTATCGACCACTACACCATGCCGGCCCTGGGTCGCTTCCTGGCCATGATGGCAGTTATCAGCGGATATGTCATCGTAACCATCTTCGCCGGCAGCGCTGAGGCATCCGTCCCTGGTCTCGTACTCAATCAGTTCTTTCCCGGCATTCCGCCCATGGTGACTGCCACCGTGTTGGTCCTGATTCTCACCTATATTAACTTGCGTGGCGTCGAGATTTACGCCTGGGTGCAGTTGACCCTGACCGTGATCATGATGGCCACCCTGGTCATCATGGGTGTGGTTGGTCTCGTCGGCGGCGGCCCGGCCACGCCGGTACCGGCCGGGGGCGGCTTCAACCCGATGGGGATGGCGGTCCTGAGCCTCACCGCCCTGGGCTTCTGGCTCTTCGTCGGCGTGGAATACGTGACGCCGATGGCCGAAGAGATCAAGAACCCCGGCAAGATCATCCCGATGGCCATGATTGTCGCCCTGGGCGTGATCATGCTGGCCATGATCCTGTTCGGTTATGCCTCGATCCGCTTTGTGCCGCTGGAGACGCTGGCCGGGTCGGCCGCGCCGCACGTGGACGCGGCCCAGGCGATCATGGGTGCCCCCGGCGCCGCCTGGATGGGCATCGTCACCGTTCTGGCCGCCGCCAGTACCGTAAACACCCTGCTGGCCGCCCTGCCCCGGCTCCTGTACGGCATGGCTGAAAAGGGTCAGGCGCCCGCCCTGTTTGGCCGCCTGCATGCCCAGTACAAGACGCCCACCTGGGGCACGGCCTTCATCGCCCTGTGTATCCTGGTGCCGATCTGGATCGGCATCACGGATCTGCAGACCGTCCTCACCTACATCATGGCCGGCGCCTTCGCCTGGTTCGTCTCCTATATCATCGCCCACCTGAACGTCATCGTCCTGCGCATGAAGTACCCCAACGTCCACCGGCCGTTCAAGACGCCGCTCTTCCCCTTGCCGCAGATCCTTGGCATCGTCTCCATGGTCTACGTGATGATCAACATCTTCCCTGATCCGGCCGTCAAGGCTGCCATCTACCAGTACGCCCTCATCTTCCTCGGCCTGGCCGCCGTCGTGTCGGCTGTGTGGGTCGGTGTGGTGCAGAAGCAGCCGCTGTTCAAGCCTGTGCCCCTGGAAGATGTGATGGGCGAGCAGGAAAAGGCTGAAGCAGTCGGAGGTTAAAACGTATGGCTGACCTGGAGAAGATTCAAAAGCTGATCCGCGAACGGGATATCCGTCACGTGCGCGTGGAGTTCAGCGACTTCTACGGTGTCGTCCGGGGCAAGGCGGTCTCTCCAGACCGCCTGCCCCAGGCGGCGGAGCACGGTGTGCACTTTGCCCTGCCCACCTTCGCCCTGGACCTGGCGGGCAATGTGGCCATGGGCACCGGGCTGGCCGATGAAGTCGGGTATGGCGATATGACGGCGATTCCCGACCTGGATACCTTCACCATCGTGCCCTGGGAGCCCCACACGGCCAAGGTGCAGGCCGACCTGTACCTGAATGACCGCATGCTGCCCCTGGCGCCGCGCAGTATCTTGAAGCGGATGGTGTCGGCCTACAACGACATGGGTCTGCGGCCGATCATCGCCAGCGAGCTGGAGTTCTTCCTGCTCAGGCCTGCTCCCGGCGGCGGCTGGCAGCCCTACTCGGATAAGCCGAGCATGGTCTATACCATGAACCCCATGGTCGACCCGGACGGCTTCATGGCCAAGCTGCGCGAGGCCATGCGCGAGATGGGCATCCCCAACCTGGCCTGTGCCCATGAGTTCTTCCCGGCTCAGTATGAGATTAACCTGGAGCACGGCGATGCCGTGGCCGTGGCTGACCTGGCGACCACCTACAAGCAGATGGTCAAGGAAATGGCCGCCATGAACGGCCTGCGCGCCACCTTCATGGCTCGCCCGCTCAACGGCTCCGGCGGCTCCGGTTACCACATGCACATCAGCCTGCAGGACCTGAAGACCGGTGTGAACCGCTTCTACGACCCACACGATGAGCGTGGGCTCTCGCCCCTGATCCGCCACTTTGTCGCCGGGCAGATGGAACACGCCCGGGCGATGATGGCGGTGATGGCGCCGACGGTTAACTCCTACAAGCGCTACAAGCTCTTCTCCTTCGCCCCCTACTATGTGCTCTGGGGTCTGGACAATCGCTCTACTTATATCCGCATCCCGCCGGAGCGCAAGGGCGGCACCCGCGTCGAGAACCGTGCGGCCGACGGCTGCGCCAACCCGTACCTGGTAGCTGCCGCCAACCTGGCCGCCGGCCTGGACGGCATCCGCCGCCAACTCGATCCCGGCGAACCCTACCTGGGCGATGCCTATCAGATCCCGGCCAGCGAGGGAATCCCCGTTGTCCCCCAGAGCCTGACCGAGGCCCTGAATGCCCTGGAACACGACCCGGTAATGCTGGAGACCCTGGGCCCGGGCTTTGTGCAGGCATATCTGGCCGTAAAGCGGCAGGAAGCCGAGCGCTTCCGGGACTATGTGACCGACTGGGAATTAAACGAGTATTCCTTCTACCTTTAGAGGAAAGGGGGCGGGGGTAAGATGTGCGGAGTCGCAGGTGTGTTCTACAAACAGCGGCATGACAAGGTTTCAGTCGGAGCCATGGTACGGATGCTGGAGTTGCTTCGGCACCGCGGCGAGGACGCTACGGGCATTGCGGCTTATGCAGCCACGCCCCAGGCGCACTACCGGCTGCGGCTGTCCTGCCGGGACCCGGAAGCGGCGCTGGCCTTTGCTCGGGAGGTGGTGGGGGAGAAGGGCCGCTGGATCTCGCATCAGGTGCAGATTACCCATTCTACCTACCAGATGCTGGATGCCCAGGTTGACCTGCCTGCCGCCGCCGTGGGTGAGGTATTCAGCCGGTTGGACGCCGAGAAGGACGTGTGCGTACACAGTCTGAGCAACCATCTGACCATTTACAAGGATGTGGGGGGCGCCCGCCATCTCAAGGACTACGGCGGGCTGGATGCCCACTGGTGCTCCCATGCGGTCGGCCATGTCCGCCTGGCCACCGAGAGCGTGGACAACCTGAACTTCGCCCACCCCTTTTCCTCGCCCTTGTGCCCGGATATGGCCATTGTGCACAACGGACAGCTCACCAACTACTTCAACCTGCGCCGCAAGCTGGAAGCCAAAGGCGTCCGCTTCAAGACCTTCAACGACTCAGAACTGGTGGCCCACTACCTGGCTTACAAGATGGCCGTAGTGGGGCGCAGCCTGGAAGAGGCTCTGCGTGAGTCGCTGGATGAACTGGACGGCGTGTACAGCTATGTGGTCACCACCTCCACTGCCATGGGCGCCGTGCAGGACCGTCTGGGCCTGAAGCCGATCGTGATCTTCGAAACCGATGACTATGTGCTGCTGGGTTCGGAGCAACTGTGCTTCTCCGTACTCGCCGACGAGGCGGCGGGGGTGGAGATCACGCCAGGGGAGGTGCGGGTGTGGTCCAACTTGACTGTGCCAGTCTGACCTCCCGGGAAGTAGGCGAGCGACTGGCCGCCCTGGCCGCCGAACTCGAGGCGGCTGGCAGCGACGAGGAAATTGTCATCCTGAACCCGCACGCCATGCACAACTTCGCCGTTGGCAGCAAGGCCAAAGTGCGCATCACCGTGCAGGGTAGCCTCGGTTCTTACGTGGGCGGGTTCATGAACGGCCCCCGGGTCACCGTGACCGGCAATACCGGCTGGTATACCGGTGACAACATGATGGGCGGCAGCATCACCATCAACGGCAACTGCGGCTCCAACCTCGGCCCCTCGATGATCGGCGGCACCCTGCACGTGCGGGGTCGGGCCGGCAACCGGGTCGGCTATGGTCTCAAGGGCGGAACTGTCGTGGTGGAGGGCCGGGCCGGTTTTGAGACCGGCAAGATGATGATGGGTGGCCGCATTGTCTTGCTGTCCGGTGTGGGCCGGGCGGTGGGCGAGTCCATGTATGGCGGCTTCATCCACGTGCATGGCGAGATTGAGGCCCTGGGCGGTAATGTGGACATCACCGAGCTGCCGTCCGACGAACGCCAGGCCCTGCAGGCGGTGCTGGACCAGATCGGCTGCGGCCTGTCCGCTGCTGCCTTTACAACCATCAAAGCCCGCCCGGGCAAGCACGAGTATGTGCTGTTCCGTCCGCAGCACACGCCGCGGGGCACCGCCACCATGGGAGAGGCAGGGACCCCAAGATGATCTACAAGTCCGATCCCGATACCTGTATTGACTGCAACGCCTGTGTGGAGTGCTGCCCGACCGAATCCATGCAGAAGCGCACGAATGAGGGCAGTGCGGCCACATCGGCGGCCGATGCACCGGGTTCAGCCACCAAGTCGGCCGCCGATGTGGTGGCGGCGGCTTCCGGCAGCACGTCCCTGACCGGTGGTGGTTGGAGCGGCGCCCTGATCAAGTCGATCCAGGACAAGGCCAACACCGGCAAGCACCAGATCCGTGGTTGCGGTTCGACCCGGAAACTGCCTACCTTTGATGATTTGATTTTCCTGCCGGCTCAGTTGTCCCGACTTTCCATCGACACTTACCGGGAGGAATGCCGGACCCGCACCGTCCTCGGCAAGCGGTTCGCCACCAAACCCCTGGTGTTGGAGACGCCCATCTTCATTGGCGGCATGTCGTACGGAGCCCTGAGCAAGGAGTCCAAGATTGCCATGGCCAAGGGCTCGGCCATGGTGGGCACCGCCATGAACAACGGTGAAGGCGGCCTCCTGCCCGAGGAGCGGGCGAATTCGTACCTGCAGATCGTGCAGGTGTGCCCCAGCCGGTTCGGGTTCTCCCTGGCCAACATCGAGGCCGCCGACGCCATCGAGATCGTGGTCGGCATCGGTGCCAAGCCAGGTCTGGCCGGTCACCTGATGGCGGAAAAGATCAGCGAGGAGATCGCGGCCTTCCGCCAGATTCCGCCCCGGATCGATATCCATAGCCACCCCCGGCATGCCGACATTTTCGGCGCCGATGACCTGGCCCTGAAGATCGACGAACTGCGGGAACTCACAGGCGGCGAAAAGCCGATTCTGCTCAAGGTGGCCGCCGGCCGGGTGCGTGAGGACGTCAAGATTGCCGCCAAGGTCGGCGCCGACGGCATCACCATCGATGGTCTGCAGGGCGGAACCGGGGCCGCACCCATGGTGGCTCTGGACCACCTGGGTCACCCCACCCTGCCGGCCCTGGCCCAGGCGGTACGGGCCCTGGAAGAGATGGGCCTGAAGGACGAGATGAGCATCGTGATTTCCGGCGGCATCAAGGACGGTGCCGACGTGGCCAAGGCCCTGGCCATGGGCGCCGATGCCTGCGCCATCGGCACAGCCGCCATGGTGGCGATGGGGTGTAACGTCTGCCTGGAATGCCACAAGGGGAACTGCCAGTTCGGCATCGGCACCCAGAAGCCGGAACTCCGGGCCAGGCTCAACATTGAACGCGGCGCCCGGCAGGTGGCCAACCTGCTCACCGCCATGACCAACGAGATCATTATCCTGGCCAAGGCCTGCGGCAAGACCGATGTGCACAACCTGGAACGGGAAGACCTGCGGGCACTGACCCTGGAGGCATGTGCCATGACCGGCATCCCCCTGATCGGATCTGATTACACCTTCGGACAGCCCTTCGGCTTCTTCTAGGGTTGGCCGCAAGTATGGTTGCTGCGACAGGGGGCAGGGGGAAATGAAGGTCTGCCGGGTGGTGGGTTCTGTGACAGCCACGGCCAAGGATGAACGGCTGATCGGCTTCAAGCTGATGCTGGTCCGGTCGGACCGTGGCGACAAGGACGAGCCCCCCTTTGTAGCAGTAGACACCGTGGGCGCCGGAATCGGCGAACGCGTGTTGGTAGTAACCGGGTCGGCGGCCCGCCTGACACCCAAAACGGCGGAAGTTCCCACTGATGCAGCCATTGTGGCCATCGTGGATCCGCAGGGCGGGTATGCCGCCGCCGGTGAGGAGGCGGTGGACGACTAGAATGGCAGCAACAAAAGCAACCACGCGCAAGGGAACAACGGCATCTGCATCTGTGAGTACCACACAAATTCAAGGAGGAGACCAAATCATGGCAAACGCCAACGGTGGAGCGCTCGGTATGGTGGAGACCAAGGGCCTGGTGGGTGCGATCGAGGCGGCTGATGCGATGGTAAAGGCGGCCAACGTGCATTTGCTCGGCAAGGAACAGGTGGGCGGCGGTCTGGTGACCGTGATTGTCCGGGGCGATGTGGGTGCCGTGAAAGCGGCCACCGACGCCGGCGCGGCGGCAGCCAACAAGGTGGGCGAGCTGGTGTCTGTGCACGTGATTCCCCGGCCGCATGTCGATGTGGAAGCCATCCTGCCCAAGGCCAATTCCTAACCTGCTGCTGCTACGCACGAACTAAACGACAACAGCCGGGTCGCCTGAGGCCTGGCGAGAGAGGTGTCAGCGGTGAGCGACCCACGAATTGATGCGATTGTCGCTGCAGTTATGAAGGAGCTGGGGACGCAGAGCCCGGCCGCAGCGCCCGCACCGGCAGCCGTGAAGCGGGATGCCCCCCGGGTCGCCAACAACGGTTCCACCAATCCCGGGCGGCGTATCAATACCAAGACCCGGGTGGCGGTGCTGGGCGGAGGCAACGGCGGCCTGGCCATGGCCGGCCACCTGACCCTGATGGGCGCCAAGGTGAAGATGTTCAGCTTCTTTGAGCGGGAACTGGCGCCGGTCCGGGAAAAGGGCGGCATCGAGATGATCGGCAACGAGGTCTCCGGCTTCGCGCCGATCCCGGAGATCACGGGCAGCCTGGATGCCGCGGTCCAGGACGTGGACCTGATCATGATCGTTTCCCCGGCCTACACCCATCCGACCTATGCCGCCTTGCTGGCCGGTCTGCTGAAGGATGGCCAGACGGTGATCCTGAACCCCGGCCGCACCGGCGGCGCCCTGGAGTTTGCCCAGGTGCTGCAGCGCTACGCCTGTAAGGCCCGGATCTTCCTGGGCGAGACCCAGACCTTTATCTATGCCGCCGAGGCCCGGGGTCCGGCCAAGGTAGAGATCCTCAAAGAGAAGTTCAAGATGCGGGTCGTGGCCTTCCCCGCCGCCGACAACGACCACGTGGTAAGCATGTTCCAGCAGTTCTACCCGCAGGTCATTCCGGCCCGCAACGTGCTGGAGACCGGCCTGGGTAACATCGGCCCCATCAACCATGTGGCGCCCATGCTGCTGAGCACCTCGACCATTGAGGCGGCGGCGGCCGGTGATAACAACCTGAACTTCTATCGTGACATGATCAACCCCACCATTTGCGGCCTGGTCATGGAAAAGATGGACAAGCAGCGGGTGGATGTGGGCAAGGCATTCGGGCTGGAAACCTGGACGACCATGGACTGGTACCGGGACTGCTACCATGTCACCGGCAACACCCTGTACGAGTGCTACAACAACTGCACGTATATCCAGGGCTTCAGCGCCCCCCGGCACATCCTTTCCCACAACAACCTCCCCGACGAAATCCCCAGTTCGCTGGTGCCGATGTCGCTGCTGGCCAGGGTCGTGGGGGTTCCCACGCCCAGCATCGATGCCATCGTCAACCTCGCCTGCACCATGACCGAAATCGACTACTGGACCCAGGGCCGCACCCTGGATAAGCTTGGGTTGGCCGGGATGACCCCCGACCAGATGCTGGAATACGTGAACAGCGGGTCAGTCCTGGGAGCGTGCGGCACCACGGGCGTGTGCCGGACCTTCCCGCAGTTCCGATAAACCGGCATGAGCGCCACAGGCAGCACGCTGGCGTTGGATCCGGATCTGCTTTCGGTGCAGGAGGCGCGGGCTTTGGCCGAAAAGGCCCGCGCCGCCCAGGCCGAGTTCGCGACCTTTAACCAGGCCCAGGTGGATCGGGTCGTGGCGGCCATGGCCGGGGTTGGCAGCGCGGCTGCCGAGGAACTGGCCAGGACCGCGGTGGAAGAATCCGGATTCGGCGTTTATGCTGACAAGGTCTTCAAGAACCGCTTTGCCAGTGAACATATCCACCGTTCCCTCCAGGGGCTGACTACGGTGGGTGTGGTCCGCTACGACCCGGAGACGGGCGTGGTAGAGATTGCCGAGCCCATGGGGGTGCTGTGCGCTCTGGCGCCGGTCACCGCTCCTACGGCGGATGTACTGGGCAAGAGCCTGATCGCCCTCAAGGCCAGAAATGCCATCATTTTCTCCCCCCATCCCCGTTCCCCCCGCTCCAGTGCCATGGCCGCTGATCTGATGAACAAGGCGGCCATGGCGGCCGGGGCCCCCGATGGGCTGGTGCAGTGCATGCACAACGTCAGCCTGGCGGGTACCAACGAACTGATGCGCCATCCGCACATCGCGCTGATTCTGGCCAGCGGCGGCGGCGCCATGGTCAAGGCGGCCTACAGTGCGGGCAAGCCGGCCATCGCCGTCGGGCCGGGCAACGTCCCCGTATACGTGGACCGCTCGGTCACCGACTTTGGCGATCTGGCCCACCGGCTGGTACAGAGCAAGATCTTTGATAATGGCACGCCGTGCGCGTCGGAGCAGTCCCTGGTGGTGGACCGCCCTGTGGCCACAACCCTGCGCTGGGCGCTGGAGCGGGAAGGCTGCTACTTCTTGAATGAGCGCGAGGCGGGCACCCTGCGTGGCATGATCGTCATGCCCGACGGCAGCCCGAACGTGAATGTGGTGGGTTGCACCGCTGAGCGGCTGGCCGAACTGGCCGGCTTCCGGGTCCCCGCCGGTACCCGGGTGCTGGTGGCCCCGGTGCTGAAGGTGGGCCGCAGCGAGCCCTTCTCGGCGGAGATCCTCACCACCCTGCTGGCCTGGTATGAGGTGGACGGTACCGAAGCAGGCATTGCCCGCTGCAACGAACTCCTGAACTTCGGCGGATTGGGTCATACCTGCGGCATCTGGGCCGAGAACGCGCAAGTGGTGGCGGCCTACAGCCTGCGGGCCAAAGCCTTCCGGGTCCTGGTCAACTGCCCCACCTCGGTGGGCGCCATCGGCGCACTCTCCGGGCTGGACAAGTCGTTGATCATCGGCACCGGCACCTGGGGCGGCGGCATATTCTCCGACAACATCACCACCCGGCACCTGATGCATCTCAAGCGCATGGCGGGACAGTTGGGTGACTTTGGCACTGCCGGTTAGGAAGTGAAACCGTGAGCAACAAATCCACTGAACTGCGCGCCTACGCCGTCGTCGATCGGATGCAGCCGCAGTACGCCGCTTTCGTTGGCACCACCGTCTCCGGCGACATCCCCGTGGCCGGCATGTCCCAGTTGTATATCGAGGTCGCGCCGGGTAACGAGGTCTTTCGCATCTCCGACGTGGCGCTGAAGGCCGCCGACGTCAAGCCCGCCTCCCTGGTCATCGAGCGGGAATTCGGCATGCTGGAGATTCATTCGTATGACCAGTCGGCGGTGCTGGCAGCCGGGCAGGCGGTTCTGAACTCCCTGGGGCTGCGTGAATCCGACCGGGTCAAGCCGGTCATCGCCTCGGCGCAGGTCATCAGCAACGTCGATCCGTACCAGGCCCAGCTCATTAACCGCTTCCGGCGCGGCAGCATGCTGGTGCCCGGCGAGACCCTGTTTGTGCTGGAATGCTCCCCGGCTGCCTACATTACCATTGCGGCCAACGAAGCAGAAAAAGGCGCCGACATCAAGATCATCAACATTGCCAACGTCGGACGCTTTGGCCGGCTCTTTATCTCCGGCACCGAATCCGAGGTGCTGGCGGCCAAGGCGGCGGCCGTGGGTGTGCTTGAAAGCATGGCTGTGTCATGAGCGATCTGGCCAGCCTTGCCGAACAGGTCCGGCTGGCGGGAGTGGTGGGGGCCGGCGGTGCCGGCTTTCCCACCCACGTCAAGCTGGCCAAACCGCCCAAAATCCTGATCATTAACGGCGCCGAGTGCGAACCGCTGCTGCGGGTTGACCAGGAACTGCTGGCCAAACGGGCCGATACGATCCTGGCCGCCATGATCGCCCTGAAGGCGGCCCTGGCGCCCCAGGACTTCTACCTGGCCATCAAGGCCAAGCACGCTGCCCTGATCAGCGCCTGGCAGCAACGGGAGCATGCCGGTTTCCGGGTGCATCCCCTGGGCGACTATTACCCGGCCGGCGACGAGCATGTGCTGGTGCATGCCGTTACGGGCCGGACGGTGCCCGCCGGCGGCATCCCCGCCGACGTGGGTGTCACGGTCATGAACGTCGAGACTCTGTATAATGTGGGCCGGGCGGTGCAAGGGCTGGCAGTGACGCAGAAATTCGTCACCATCGGCGGAGCCGTGGCCCGGCCGTGTACGGTGGAGGTGCCGGTGGGCACGCCCTTCAGTTCCCTGCTGGCCATGGCCGGCGGGGTGGCGGGGAATCCGGACCAGATCGCCATGATCGAAGGCGGCCCCATGATGGGCAGGCTGGTCAGCGACCCTCATCCGGTGGTGACCCGCACGACCAAGGGCATCCTCGTTCTCCCGGACGACATGGACGTGATCCGCCGCCGCCAGGTGGACTGGGAAACGGTTCAACGTCGCTCCTCCTCGAACTGTGAGATCTGCCAGCGCTGCACCGACCTGTGCCCCCGCAATCTGCTCGGGCACCTGCTGCTGGAGCCGCACAAGGTGATGCGCACCTATGCCTACGGCGGCGGCCCGCCGCCGGCGCCGACCATGACCGGCGCCGCCTACTGTGTGGAATGCGGCGTGTGTGAACTGTATGCCTGCCCGGTGGGCATCTTCCCCCGGCGGGTCACCGGTGGGCTCAAGGCCAGGCTGGCCGCTCAGGGCATCCGCCCCACGGTGGACCGGGAACACCCGCCCACCCCGCGGCCGATGCAGGAGGAGCGCCGGGTGCCTTCCAAGCGCCTGGTCATGCGGCTGGGCCTGGGCCGCTACGACGTGCCGGCCCCCCTCGTGGACGATCCCGTACCGCCCAACGCCGGGGCCGCCGTGACCGTATACGTTCCCCTCAAGCCCCCCTTTGGTGCCCCCTGCCAGCCGGTTGTCACCAAGGGCGACCAGGTGGAGGTCGGCACCGTGGTGGGCGAAACTCCGGAAAAGGCCCTCGGGGCGCGGGCGCATGCCAGCATCGCCGGGTGGGTGGAGGCGGTTACCGACCGCCATGTCGTGATCACAGGACCGGCGCCACCGGCAGGGAGGAAGTGAGTGCATGTCTGCTACAGGCGTGGATGCCATTGGCGTGCTGGAAATCAGCAGCGTCGGCCGCGGCATCCTGGCGGCGGAAGCCATGCTGAAGCGGGCGGGCGTGACCTTGCGCATGAGCCGCCCGATTTGTCCGGGCAAACATATTACCATGGTGGAGGGGCCCCTGGCCGATATCACAGATGCGGTGGCGGCGGGGGTTGAGAGTGCCGGCGACAGCCTGGTGGACAGCCTGATCCTGTCGCGGCCCCACCCCGGCCTGCTCCCGGCTCTGACCCAGACCAGCGGCGTCACCCACTTTCAGGCTCTGGGCATCATTGAATGCTTTACGCTTTGTGCCACCCTGAAGGCGGCCGACGCCGCGTCCAAACAGGCCGATGTGACGCCCATTGAGGTCCGCCTGGGCATCATGATGGCCGGCAAGGGCTTTTTCACGCTGACCGGGGACGAGTCGGCGGTGCAGGAGGCCGTGAACGTGGCCAGGGCCGCGGTGGTGGCCGACGGCATGCTGGCCTCAGCGGTGGTGATTCCCCGGCCCCGGGAGGAACTCCTGACCTTCCTGGTTTAGGTGAGGTGACCCGCCATGCCCTTGTTGATTCATGCCGCCGACGTGGAAACGGTGCGCGTCCGCTGCAGCGGGACACTGCATGTACCCGCCGGCGCCGTAATTACACCGCTGGCCGCCGAACGGGCCAGGGACCTGGGCGTGCGGCTGGTGCGTGCAGGTGCAGAAGAAGGAGCGATGACCATGTGTCGTCCGGGGGACAGTTGTGGATGTCCCGGCTCGGCCGGGACGGCTGCCGGTGCACCGCCGGCCGGCATCACCGAGGCCCAGGTGCGGCGGGTGGTGTCCACGGTGATCCTCAAGGCCATGCCGGGTGAGTATTCGCCCGTGCTGGTGCGCCAGGTAACCGAACAGGTCATGCAGTGCCTGGCGGCCCAGACGGCGGCCGGCCGTTGAAGCACTTCGGCTTAGGGGCACCGTGGGTGTCCGTTCGTGGAATGGACTGGATCTGAGCGCACGGTGGCGTCCGATCGGCACCACCGTGCGTAGCCGCGCCGGTATCAAGCTTACCGAAGTCGGGTAAAATAGAGAGGGAGGGGGAGTTGCTGCGGAAGCCCGCATCAGGTACGTACGGGACGCTTTGATCCGGTTCAGGGGAGAATAGACTGGATAAGAAACCGGGTCACCTCCGTCAGGAGCACGGCCAGAACGACCTTGCGCGCCCAACGTGGCAGCACGGCGACTCACCTCCCTGGAAGGCTGAGTCTCCCCCTCACCCAAAGAATACCAGAACGTGTGTTCTTCTGGAACTGGGAACCGCTCGACAAAAATCGAGCGGTTCTGTCGAATCAAGGGCGCCGGTGGCCTGAACACCACCGGCGCCCTCAGCATGCCAGCCACCCGATCTAGTGGATCTCCTTACCGCCCCGGCCGGCGTGCACCTCTTCAACGTCAGGGTCAACCGGTAGCAGGGCATCCAACTTGTGGACCCCGTCCAGGTCCCTCAGCCGATGCTTGATACTCACAGCCTCCGCCTGACTGGCTACCAGGCCGCGGATGCAGAGGGTACCGGCATCACACCACACCGTGAAATTCCCCGGTTCGAGGCCCATCTGGGCCAGCGACCGCCGTGCTTGCCGCGCCACCAGCGCATCGTCGGAATCGTCGCCTTCCCCGACCTTGATCCGGCTGCTCACTGCCGTAACGCCGGGTACACCCTGGGCCATGCGAATGGCTTCGGCTTCATCGGCTGCGGCGGGGACGTGGCCCACCAGAGTGATGATGCCGCCCTCCACTTCGGCGCCCACTCCTTCAGTGCGCGCATTGCGCTCCATCCGCCTGACGATGGCCAGGCGCGTGGTCTTGTCGGTCCAGCGCTTCTCCCCGTGCACGGCCAGGTCGCTCTCGACCCGGGACACACCTGCCACCTGCCCGGCGATTTCTTCGGCCGCCCGGGCCTGAGACAGCGTATCCACGATACCCTGGAGCCGCACCGTGCCCCCCGCCCGTTCCTCCACCTGTACGTCCACGCCGGCGGAATCGGTGTTGGCCATCAGAGAGTCTTTCACCCGCTGGGCGAGCCGGCTGTCGTGTTCCCCGTTATGTGTCACGGTGGCTGTGCCTCCTTCACGGCTGTGTCACCTATAGTGTGCGTAGGCCGGGGCCGAGCTCACGCAAGAGATGGCTGATACCAAGACGCATGTTCTCCCGCGGGCAGAACCGCTCGACGAGAGTCGAGCGGCAGGGCACCACCACCCTCGCGGCCGCCGTAACGCTTGACAGGCACGGCGGCGCAGGATGCGGCCGGCATCGAAACAGCCTGACCGGCGGGCCCTACGGTCGCGCAGTGCCAACGCGTACAAACCCGCGAACTCGTGCGCGGGTTTGTGCGTATGTATTCACGGAGGGAGCGCTGTTGAACGGAAGGGGGTGACAGCATGAGGCGACTGGGAGACGACCGGCTATTCTGGCTCGTTTTCCTGGCGCTCCTGCTGAAACTCCTCTCCCTTAATTTGTAAGGGGTGAGGAATACCTCACCTGCTCATGGCTAAACAACGGCTGCCCTCCGGCCCGGTGTGCTTGCACATCGGGCTTCCGTATTGTGTGCCCTGCGCTTGTCGACTATACCAGGTCCCAGACGTACCACATCTCGCTGAGGGCGCCCTGCACCCTCCCCTGGCGATGCCCTGGTCAGGGCCTCGACGATCTGCAGACTACGGTCGATGGAGTTGCATTTGGCCGTTCCTCAATCAGATGCAATGAGACTGCCGAGGTTTCAGAAAATAACCCCCCGTCGCCTTCTGGGTGGCGGGGAGTTTCTTGTGCTCCCAACCGCCCAGGGACTGGGACAGTGCCTATCAACCGGATCACTCGCCCCGCTGTGCCTTTGTGGGGGGCGCCCCTGCCCCAAGGTGTGGGCTTGCCGGGAGCCAGGCAGACGTTTGTGGAAGAAGGTAGTTGCTTGTTGGAAGATAGGCAGACGTTTGTGGAAGAAGGTAGTGGCTTGTTGGAAGATAGGCAGACGTTTGTAGAAGAAGGTGTGGGCTTGCCGGAAGATAGGCAGACGTTTGTGGAAGAAGGTGTGGGCTTGCCGGAAGCCAGGCAGACGTTTGTGCCCGTTAGGCCTACGCAGCCACGGTAGCTCGCGACAGGCCCGAGACGGTGGCGGTGGCCAAAGCGCTGCTCCACGCCGGTATCGGACAGCCGGCCGATACCCGGCATGGAGTCCGACGCGGCGAGACTAATGACCGTTCTGCAACACATGGACAAATATCCCAAGGGGACCCCCAGGTTGCTTTCTGCTTCATCGGGCCATACCTGCCACCGGTTGCTCGGCCGCCCGGCAGAGGGCTCTCCACCGGCTTCAGTTCCCGCCGAACTGGCGGTACTGCGCATCTCCCCGGCCAGGGACCGCAGGTTCCTAAATCCTCAACATCCCGGAGGATTAGGGTCGCGAGAATTGAACTATTGGAATCAGTAATCCCGTGGGCTGAACCACGTCCTGAGGGACGTCGGAGTCCGATGCAGGGACTACGACTAAGGGGTTATCTCTCCCGCCAGTCGCCTGGACGGCGTCTCGCATGCGCGATGGCTAGAACCTGCACCTTTCCTCCTACTTCACGTAAACGATAAGATAGGGGAATCGTCGCATCGACAATCGTCGAGTTCCGGCAACATGAGAGGCCCATTGGTT
>JAKFDK010000041.1:0-35179 GCA_036676195.1 Clostridia bacterium
ATCCGGGCGGCCGGTGGGGAGGCCCTGTGCGTCTCCATGGATGTGCGCCATTATGAGGACTGCCAGCGCACCGTCCAGGCCGCCCTGGACGAATTCGGGGCCGTTGACCACCTGATCAACAACGCCGCCGGTAACTTTACAGTGCCGGCCGAGCAGCTTTCGGTGAACGGCTGGCGGGCGGTGCTGGGCATCGTCCTGGACGGCACCTTTTATATGAGCCAACTGGTGGGCCAGCACCAGATCGAGCGGCAGCGCGGCGGCACCATCACCAATCTGATTGCCACCTATGCCTGGGGGGCCGGGCCCTATGTGGTACACAGTGCCAGCGCCAAAGCCGGGGTGTTGGCCATGACCCGCACCCTGGCTGTGGAGTGGGCCCGCCACGGCATTCGGGTAAACGCCATTGCCCCGGGGCCGGTGGACGATACCGGTGCCGCTGCCCACCTGTGGCCGACCCCCGCTGCCCGGCAGGCCGTCCTGGCGGCCGTTCCGGCCGGTCGGTTCGGTCGGCCGGAGGAAATCGCCTGGGCGGCAACCTACCTGATGAGTCCATATGCTGCCTATGTGACGGGGGAAACCCTGACCCTCGACGGCGCCACCTGGCTGAACAATCTGCGCTTCGACCCCGGTCGGGTCGGCAGTTGATGGGGTCTGCACCGGTGGTACAGAGCCGTGTCCGGGGAAACCCGGGCACGGCTCTGTCGCGCCTGCTCGCCCGCCAGTACGCTCCAGGCTGCATAACCCGGCGCCCAGGGCCAAAAATAACCTGTGCTGGGGGGCGCGTGCGGTGGTCTGGTGGTTCATGTTCGGGTTGTTGCCGGTTTTCCTGTTGGCTGCGGTTCTGGTGCCGGTCCATCTGCGGGTGCGCACCGTTCTGGCCGGGGCGGCGCTCACGACTGCCGAATTCCGCTGGGGCATCATCCGCCTGCGGTGGGACTTTGACCTGGGCCAACAGACCCAGGTGGCGATTGAGCGTTTGCTGTCCAGCGCAACGGAAAAGGTCCCCGGACCGGATGCGCCGGCGATCAGCCGGCCACGCCTCTGGCAACGGTGGGGTCGCCTGCGCTTGCGGGGACTGCTGGCGGCCGCCCGCTGCGTGGCGCCGCATCTACGGGTGCAGCGGTTGCATGTGCTGGCCGAAATCGGTACCGGCGATGCCGCGGTCACGGCTCTGACCTGCGGCGGACTCTGGTCTCTGCTGGGCCAGGCGCTGGGTGCATTGGGGCAGGTTGTGCACTTGCCGACCCAGGCCCTGCAGGTCAGAATCCGGCCGCAGTTCGGGCCGCCGGGCATGTGCGGACTGGCCGACGTGGCCCTGCGCGTCCGGCCGCTGCACCTGCTGCGGGCTTTCCGCCATCTGCGTGCCGCGGGTCTGCGCCCGCCCCGCCGCCGGGCGCGCCGCCGCTGAGGCGCCCGCGGCATAGCAAGCCTTTCCGGTGCGCACGCTACAGGGTGAGGACAGTGTCAAGGGGGTCATGACGGTGGCCGAGCATCCGATACAGGGCCTGATGCGCACGGCGTTGGAAAGTCTCAAAGAAATGGTGGATGTCAACACCGTAATTGGCGATCCGGTGGAGACCCGCGAGGGCCAGGTGATTATTCCGGTCTCTCGGGTCAGCTTTGGTTTTGCCGCCGGCGGAACGGAGTTTGTCAGCGGCCGGGGCGGCGGCGGCGGTGGCGGTGGGTCCCAGTACGAGGACGAGAACAGCGGCGGCGGACAGAATTCCTTCCCGTTTGGCGGCGGCAGCGGCGCCGGTGTTTCGGTGCAACCGGTGGGCTTCCTGGTGGTGGGCAAGGAAAGCCTGCGCATGCTGCCGGTAAACAGCATTGGGCCGATGGAAAAACTGATTGATGTGGCGCCGCAGCTCCTGGAGCGACTGGCTGGTACCCGAGCCGGTGGCGGTAAGGGCGGTCATGGGGAAGGCGGCGGCGAGCGACAGGGTCAGAAGCGGCAGGAAGAACCTGTCGGCTCTGCCCCGGCCCGGCGTGACCGTGCCGACCGCCTGGCCCGGCGTCTGACGCAGAAGCTGGGTCAGAGCGGGGGCAGGGAATCCAATCGCATGGGCCGCAGTTGAGCCGGTGGTCCCCGGTCCTGACCGGGGACCTGTCATTTGTGCCTGTCCGCCGGGTACAGCCGCAGGGTACCCGAGCATCCGGATGGCAAGGGGGGCTGGCCGGTGCGCAGCTTATGGAAAGGTACCATCAGCTTCGGCCTGGTCACGATACCGGTCAAACTCTACGCGGCCACCGAAGAGAAGGACGTCAAGTTCAACTACCTGCACAGGGAATGCAAGACGCCGATCCGCTACCAGAAGGTGTGCCCCACCTGCAACCGCGAGGTGGGCATGGACGAAATCGTCCGCGGCTATGAATACGAGCCCGGGCGTTTCGTGGTCATGGCCGAAGAAGACTTCGAACGGTTGCCGGCGGCGGTGGCCCGCACGGTGGAAATCCTGGATTTCGTCGACCTGGCCGATATTGACCCGATTTACTTTCTCAAGACGTAGTATTACATTTGCAACCCACTTTGACGGGGACGCGCTCAAAGCCCCGGGGTGCGTACCGCACCCGGGGCGCCGGAACTCCGTCAGGGAATGTAGGAGGGGTTGCCTGTGTCTGTACCTGCCACCATGCCCGCCAAGCGCTCGCTGCAGAACCTGGAGGTGCGCCCGTCAGACGAGAACTGGGCCCACGAGTCCGGCTTTCCGGTCGGAATTTACATTCGAGTCTCCTCCGACAGTGACCTGCAGAAGACCTCGCTGGGCAACCAGGAAAAGGCTGTGCGCGAGTGGTGCCGGGGGTCCGGCCACGCCTATCAGGTGCACGACGTTTATGTCGATGACGCCCGCAGCGGCGCTTACATGGAGAACCGGACCGAGGTCAAACGCCTGCTGGCGGATGCCCGGGCCGGTAAGATTCGCGGTATTGTGACCAAGGAGATCTCCCGTGTGAGCCGTGACGTGTATGATACTCTGAGCATCAAGCGCTCCCTGGAACAGGTGGGCGCCTGCTATATCGATATTATTCACGGCTACGATAGTCGCAAGGACGGCGATGAACTCTTCCTGGTCATGTACGGTGTGATCGCCCAGAAGGAGCGCAAGACCACCGGCCGCCGCGTGGCCATGACCATGACCCAGAAGGCCAAGGAAGGCCGCAACCCCTGCCTGCGGCCGGCCTTCGGCTACTGCAAGCGCGACAAGGACTTTCTGGAGCCGGACCCGGAGTCGGCGCCGGTCTACCGGGAGATTATCGCCCGCTGGCTGGGCGGCTCGGGGAAGAAGAAGATCTGTACCTGGCTGAACGATGCGGGCATCCGCACCGGCCTGGGGCGCTCCTGGACGGCCCCCAGCCTGACGGTGGTGCTGCGCAACCCGGTGTACCTCGGTCATACCTACTGGGCCACCACCCGGATTGTGAAGGGTGGCAACGGGCGCGCCAAGGTGGTGGCCAGGCCGCAGAATGAGTGGGTCTGCCGGGAGAACACCCACCCGCCTCTGCTCGACCGGACCACCTGGGATGCCGTGCAGGCCCTGCTGGACAGCCGCAGCGCTGAACATGGCGCCAGCAAGCACCGCTTCAAGGTGACGAAGACCTATCCCCTGGTTGGCTACCTGTACTGCGGGATGTGCGGCAGCAAGCTGTACGGCCACAAGTTCACCAAGCGGCCGAAGAAGCGGCCGGTGTATCACAATTACTACTATGTGTGCTTCCAGCAGCACGGCTCCTGCAACCTGCCCTACCAGCGCCGGGAGGTCCTGGAGGAGCATGTGAACCGGCGGATTCTGGAGATTGTGGCCGACCCGGAGATCATGCGCGCCCATGTCGCCCGGAATGCCTACCAGGTGATGGAGGGGCTGGACGAACTCAGGCAGCGCCGTTCGGTCCTGGCGGCGGAACTGGAAAGGCTCGCCGAGGGCATCAAGCGCCTGGGCGTGGACCGGGTGATGGGGGCTGTGACGGAGCGGGAATTTGCTGAGCAGATGTCGGTGATTCGCCCGCTGCGGGAGGAGAAGGAGGCGGAACTGGCCCGGCTGGACAAGCAGTTGGCGCAGGTGGACGGGGCGGACGCCATGGTGGACCGGATCGTGGCGGCCATCAAGGACTTCGTCTTGCCCCAGGACCCGCGCGAGACCAACGAGGCGATGGAGCAGTTGTATTTCCTCTTGCTCCAGCGGATCGTTGTGCTGGGCAACGGGGAGTTGGATATCAAGTGGGCATTTGCGCCGTTTGAGCCTACCCCTGGTGATCCTGGGGGGAGGCAACAGTGGGTGCGTTCATGACTAGAGGGGTGTGCATTGTGCACCGTAGAAAGGATAGGAGCATTCAAAGAGCTTGGCTATGGATGTCCGTGATACTGTAATTTCTAGGCCAAAAGTTTGCCCTATGGTGTAAATATATCTTGTTTGGCAGGTATTATAGTACCAGTCCCGAAAAAGTTCATATGAATGGATTTCCATTCTTTGAGGGAGGGCTATGGATATGTGTGCCTACATTAAGCGTCTTGAGGCTTATGGGATACATGGTAGGTTTGATCTGCAAATTGACTTTTTGCCTGACATTAATGTTATCTATGGGAAAAATGGAACGGGCAAGACAACCATGTTACACATTTTAGCAAATGTGTTGAACGGCTCTTTTGAAAGGTTTGCTTTCCTCGATTTTAAGCAGATAAATGTGCTGACAGGGGACAACAGGGTCATTCAAATCCGAAAGTCTGAGAGTGAGCCTCCAGATGATGAGGTTATTTCAGTTTATGTAAATGATGAAAAGCTACATAGGTTCAATAGGAGAGATGTCAAGAAAAGGGTATGGCGTCCTTCGACACCCACATCGGTTGACCCCGATGTGGAAGAACTTGAACAGAGCCGGGAGTTCCTAAAGCGTCTTCCTGTAGGAGGACCTGCTGCATACTTTCCCGCTTTCCGCACCATGTTCGAGGCTCTTACGGCTGAGGACGTTGTGCAAAGAACGCCACCCGCGCACCGAACTTCAGCATACTTTCGGAATGATCGATCCGGAAGGGATTGGAAATTAACTCACTATGCGAGGAAGTGGTTTGGACACTTCGTTCCAGACATCAAGTACTCATCGTCGGCAGAAATCGAGGAACATTTGTCTGTGCGACTTCGCACTGCCGCTCTGGCGGTAGCAGACGAAAACAAGGGTATCTTGACGCAGGTATTCTTGGATGTTTTTGCGGCCTTGTCCCACACCGGTTCCAAAACAACTGAAACACCTGAAATGATTTTAGATGAGATCAGCGCGCTCTTGGAGGATTTGGAGAGGTCAGACTTTGAGGAGCCCGACACGAAACACCAAGATGTGTACAGGAGGCTTCACACTGCAATCCCAGCCCTTAAGACTGAGGGTGATACTGCAGCGAGTGTATTATCTGTCTACCGCAAGTCCCTTTCTCGTCGCATTCAGATCCAGCGAGAGATTTTTGCTCCGCTGGAACGCTACCGAGATTCAGTCAATGAGTTCTTGGAAGGGAAGCAACTGAAGCTTGAAGTAGCCAACATACGACGTTCAGAACGCCCAGTTTCGCTTGAGTTCGCGAACGGGGCCAGGATATCGTTACGTGCATTATCTTCAGGCGAGCGCCAAATCTTAAGTATGCTGTACGCTACCACCTATTTTAGTCAAACAGGCAATGTCGTCCTCATTGATGAACCGGAGATCTCCCTGCACATCGACTGGCAGCGGCTACTACTCCCTAAAATGGCCCAGCAGCTTGGACAACGTCAAGTTATTGTCTGTACCCATTCAGTTGAGATCGGAGCAGATTATTTCCATACGATTCAGAATTTGAATCCTTTACCGACCGATTCCTCAAGCGGAGATAGTAACCCCAGGGGTGGGCAAGAATGACCAGGTACAGGTTATCTGCCTATCTTGCAAGGTTGCTGGTAACAGGGAGAAAGGTACTCCTTGTAGAAGGACAAGCTGATAAGCGCGCTTTCAAGAGGCTTCTTGAAGAGTTCGTAGGTGGGAATCGCGAATCCATGGCATCGGTTGACATTGATACAGCCGACATGCTAGAGGCCCCGGAAACTCCAGTGATGGGCAACCGCCAGAAAATCGAGACGCTTTTTCAAATGGTCCATGCCTGTCGTTTGGACCACAAGTTAGTAGGGTTTGTTGACAGGGAGTTCCGCTGTTTTAGTTTGGGACGGATTGTCGAGGACCTTGTTGGTCAACATGTATCCGAAGGCAATCTTGTATGGTCTAGAGGACACTCAATGGAAAACTACTGCTTCGATTTTGAAACTTTGCGGAACCCTTTAAGGACTTTCTCGGTTACGGAGCATTTCGATCGTGCCCTTGATGAATTCGAACTAGTATTTCAATCCACCATGAAGCTGGCATGCGCAGTTAGCCTTGCTGGATTGGATGTCGGATTTCTTGTACCGGTGAAAAGTAGCATCAGTTGGAAAATTATACACATACATAGTGGCGAGGTCCAGATTGACTTGGAAGCATGGAGAACGGTTTTGCAGAGGAGCACTAAGCTCTCTGCGTCGGTTGTAGATGAACTCTTAACCAGGTTTGCCTACTGGTCCGATACAGTGCAGGACTCTTCTCCAGAAGTAGTCCGTTGGGTTTGCCATGGCCATATTGGGCTCTCAGTGCTTTGGAATACGTACGCTCGATGTGTGTACGATGCAACGGGCTATGATGGAGCTGAAACCGCGAAGGTTCTTGGCGCGACAGAAAGTGTACGGTTCAATGCGTGTATTGAATCGTGGGTCCAAAGAGCGCTCAGCAATGAAGTTGACTTTCCAGATATGGTAATAACACTACTCGGATTACGCGTCTCATAGGAGGTACAGGTATCCTGGCCAGTACGCATAGTGAGTGAGTGGCAACATGTGGGTCATATGCACACCCCAATTGATGCATCGATTGATTACGGTTTCGGGGTGAATCGGGACCAAGGATGCCCCCAAACTTTGTCAACTGGAAACTGCTTTCCGGGCGAGTTGATGGGGATTGGTATGCCACGGTACCGAATGTTTTGTTGTGGGCAAGGTGAGGCCGCCCTCCACCAACTGGAGGGCGGCCAAGGTCATAGGGATGGCCTAGTGTGAATTGGCAGACGGCGGAACCGATTTCTGTTGTTCCTTGCGCTGTGGATGGAAGGTAACCCCACCGACTCTGACAACATGCTTGGCCGCCATGCGCACAAGCAAGGCATAGACTCGCGCCGCGGCTTCTGATCTTGCGAAGGCGTCTCTGTCCGCCTGTGGCACCGGTCTCATGCCTCCCTTGAACCAGACCTGCGTTTCCGCCCTCGGACCCGGCTGAAGCTAGGGTGCCCAGTATCTGGGCTATGCTTGCCGGTTGACCTCAACGCATCCAGACTGATGGTGGGGACCATCCGGCTGGCTTGGGCCAGACATTCAGCCAGGTCTCTCTGAACGGCTTCGCAGGCGAGGGTGGGGAAAGTATGCCAGTTGGTGCAGCGCCGGTAGGCGGTCCACAGTGCCAGGCTGGCAACCTGGTACAGGTCCTGCCGGTCAGGGTAAACGGAACTGGGGTCATGGAACCGGGAGATCTGGCCGTGGAGGAAGGGTTGGAACATCAGGAATGTCAGGTCAAAACTTGGGGGGCTGTCAGTGGTGCACTGGGCACCCTCCAGGTTTGCCAACCTCCTTTCAGGTTGAGTCGCGTAGTTTCTCGTGCAAGCACCTCCGCATGATGGTGAGCCGGGAAGGGGAGCAGGGGGGCCAAAAAGGCGCGCGTCGGGCCACCCTGCGCCCCGGCCGGAGTGCAGGATCTCAAAAGGGGAGCCACGCGCTGCTACCGCGCCCGCTCATACTGGAGCAGTGTGGCCCGCACGTTGGCGTAATGCGCCAGGCGGCGATGCTCCCCGGCGTCGGGCCGGTACCAGCGGGAGCCGTGGGACTCGGCCCAGCGGGCGATCTCCCGCAGGAGTCGGGCCTGGTCCCCCGGATTCAGGCGGGTCCAGTCGTAGTGGGCCTGCCGGGCGGCGGCAGCGTCCACCCGCCGGGCGGCGACATCGGCGCAGGTCTGCAGGCGGTCCAGCAGGGTGCGCTCGTGGCTGGACAGGGGTCGGGTGTACACCTGGGTGCGTTCACGGCTGCAGGCGTGGGCAAGACCGTTCAGGATGCGGGCCTGTTCCTGGGGCGGCAGGCTCTCCCAGGCCGGGACCGGCGGGGCCTGACCGGCTGTTTGAGTCATAGACACCTCCTTTCCTTTTCCTCATTACCATCAACCGCCAGCGGGGCACCCATCACCCCCCTTCCGGATAGAGCAGCAAGAGCCGTCACGGGTTGCCCAGGAACAGCAGCGGGTCGTAGGCCACCCCGCGCAGGTGGATCTCGAAGTGCACGTGCGGGCCGGTGCTCTGGCCGCTGGACCCGGCCCGGGCCAGCAGGGCACCCTGGGAGACCTGTTGCCCTTCCCATACCTCCAGGCGGGAGTTGTGGGCGTAGAGCGACCTGTACCCGCCGCCGTGGTCCAGAGTCACCACCAGCCCGTATACCGCATCCGGCCTGGCCGCCGTGACCCGTCCGGCCTTGCTGGCCACCACCTCGGCGCCCGTGGGCACCCCGATGTCCATCCCGGCGTGAAACCGGGGCTGTCCGTCAATCGGCGAGATCCGGGAGCCGTAACGGGAGGTAATCGGCCCGGCCGCCGGCCAGATCCAGCCCGGCGAGGGGACAAAGCCTGGCGGCGGCACCGGCGCCACACCCACCGGCGCATGGTCCTGGTGGCCGTCCTCGAAATCCGCGGCCAGCAGGTAGCCTTCGAACAGGTCCGCTGTGTAGGTCACCTTGTTGGCGGCCACCAGACCCCGGTAAGCGTCTTCCGGGTTCACGGCGAACTGCTCCACCCTTGCCTGCAGCGTGTATGCCCGGGTAAAGATCAGGGTTCGCAAGGCCTGCTGGTGCAGGCGCAGGGCCTGCTTCTGCAGCGAGATTACGGTGCTCTCAGAGATGCGGATCGGCTCTCGGCAGTAGTCCGGCACCTCGCCTGTCTCGGGATCCCGGTTCTCCTCGCACGAGCGGCGGCGTGCCTCGGCCCGGCGCTCCCACAGGTCGTCGTAAAGGCGGGTGAAGATCACCGCCACCGAATCCACGGGAAGATCAAAGCCCCACTGGACGGCATCCCAGGCGGCCACCGCCTGCCAGGGGACGCCGGTCTCGGCCTGAGCCTGGCGGTAGTAAGCTTCCAGGGGCGGAGGCACCGCCGGCGCCTCCGCCCTGGTCCAGGAGACCAGACCCACCGCCAGGCCGACCAGCAGGAACAGGGGGCTGAGTACCACCAGCACTCCGGCCAGGGCCAGCGCTGCCCCGGCGAATACCACGGTACCCTTGCCCAAAGCCCCGGTCATTCCCGCATCTCACCGGGCCGGGTGGTGTAGTACTCGTACTGGTAGCGGGAGAGCGGCAGGCTGAACGGCACCCGGTACGGCCCGATCACATACAGCCCGTCCCCGGGGCGGCTGCCCCGGATGAACCCGGCCTCCTGCGGCGACAGCTTGCAGAGCCGGGTCATGTCGTCAATGGCGTCGCCCTGGTCGTACAGCACCTTCAGGTCACTGGTCTGCACAATCGTCTTGCCTACTGAGTTCTCCAGCAGCCGGAACACCAGTTGCGACACCGCCACCGGGCTGCAGCCCCACTTGCGGCCACGGGTCCAGATCATGGACACGTATTCGGCGGCGATGGGGTTGGATAAAAAGGCAAGGACCTCCTCAAAATACAGGTGGGTCAGTTGTTTGCGGGCACGGTTCAGGCCGACCCGGCCCCACATCCAGTTCACCAGCCAGGGCATGGCCATATCCCGGGTGGCCGGGTCCAGGTCCCGCATGTTCAGGCTCACCAGGCGGCCGGACACATCCACGTTGGTGCGGGCGTTGAAAATGCTCATGGTGCCGAAGCGGAAGATATCCATGGCCTCGGCCAGGTCGGGGTCGGTGGCGCCCAGTTCGTCCTGCACGTCGGTCAGCAGGGGCATCTCCACCAGCCGCCCGTCCCGGATGATATCCGCCTGGTTCTCCGGGCTGATGCCGTAGCGGCCGTAAGCCCGCACCACGGCATGTTTGACTCGGGCCTGCTGCAGGGGCGTCAGCCGGCGCTCGCCCTCCTGGCCGGCCGGGGTGCCCAGGTAGTGCTCCAGCCAGGCGGCCAACTGGTCAATCTTCTTGTCCAGCGGGCGGCCCTTGCGCCAGTCCTGGGCGTTGTTGTCGAAGTCCAGGGCCAGATCCATCAGGTTGATCCGGTGCGGGCTGCCGGCGCCCAGGCGCACCACCTGCCCGCCCAGTTCCTCGACCATGGCGTCCATCTCGCCATCCGGGTCGCCGATCACCTGGGATTCGTCCGTCATGTTGTGGTAGTGGGTGAGTACGTGCCGCTCCCACATGGTCTTGCCCTTGCCGGGCAGGCCCATCACGCACACGTTGTAGTTATCCAGCCCCCAGAGGTTCAGGGCGACGATACCGCTGTTCAGCCGGTTCACCCCGGCGAAGAAGCCGCCGGGCTGCATCCAGGTCTGGCAGTCGAAGGGGGCGAGGTTGGCCACCGCATCGGTGAGCATGTTCCGGTTCTGCTGGATCGGGTCCAGGGCCAGGGGCATGGCGGCGTACAGTCCCTGTTCCTGCTGGCGGTAGAGCGGTGCGGCCTTGAGCCCGGACTGGTTCAGCAGGGCGATGGCGGTCTTCACGTCCTGGTCCAGTTGGTCCTTGCTGGGGGCTGTGACGGCCACATACATGGCCACGTAGAACCAGCGGCCCTTGCCCTGTTCCAGGTACTCCCGGCAGTACTTGGCCTGGTCGATGAACTTGATCACCTTGTGGTCCTCGGTGTAGCCTTCCAGGCGATCCTTTTCGGCGCTCAGGGTCAGTTCCCGCAGCCGCTTGTCCAGAAAGCCCAGGGCTTCATCGCTGGGGAAGGGCAGCACATGCTGGGCGATGTCCAGGTTCAGGTTGGAGTTGGTGAGAAAGCGCAGGGCGTTGGGCTGCATGTAGCCGGGCCAGTTGTACACGCCCAGCACGCAGCGATACATGCTGTTCAGTTCCAGGTGGTCCTTGTGGAATTCCATGTCCCGGGCGGCAATCACGTCGCTCAGGCGCTGGGCGCCCACGGAAATGGCGTCGTCGCCCAGAACATGGTGGTGCAGTTCCACCCGGGCCGTGCCTTCCGGCATGTTGTGGCCGTAGGTCACCATGGAGGCCGGGGCCGGGCACTTCTGGATGATGGCCAGATCAGGGTTCAGATCCGACCAGACCAGGGTGGCCAGTTCAAAGCTGTTCAGGCGCCGGGCGCTCAGACCCAGATCGGCCAGGGCGTTGGTCAGGCGGGTGGCCTGGGCTGTCGCCTCCTTGCGGGCCTTGGTCCAGGTATCGTCCTGCCCCATGTCGCCCGGCACCCGCAGGGGCACCAAAAGGTACAGGCTGGCCTGGGGGATGTTGTGTTCCTGAACCAGGCCCTGCACATGCTCCAACTGGTCCTGAAGCCAGCAGCGGGTCTTGTCGTCTGTCACGCCGGCCATGCGCTTGCGGATGGCCTCCGTTAGCTGGGCGGGGTCCAGTTGGCGGACACTGAACCGCCACTGCACCGGCTGGTGCAGGTTGTTCAGGAACGCCTGGTAGTTGCCGTCGATGAGGTCTTGCTCGGACTCGGCCCGGGTGCTGTAGTTCACCGTGGAGACCTGCAGGGCGAATACAAAGTACTCGGCTGACCCCTGGTAGACAGTCATCATCCCGTGCCCCAGGCCCTTGACCGGCAGGCTTTGCGACACCTTGAACCGGCGCCACCGGCGGGCCTTCTCGTACAGGCTGGTGATCAGGCGCAAGTCAGGCACGCGGGCGTACCTCCCTTTGGACGTATCGGGCCACCCTGGGGGACAGATGATACGCCAGCATCACCTGCAACCAGTGTTCCACCGGCCGGCCGCCGGGCTGGAAGAAACCGTAGACCAGCCCGGGCAGCGCGGCCAGGAACAGGGCCAGAAACCGCAGCGGACCCTCCAGGGGCAGAAGCCAGGCTGACAGCACGGCCGGGACCGCAGCCGCGACCAGGCCACGAGTCTGCCGTGGGTACAGGCTGCGAAAACTGCGCCCCTCCACACTGGCAATCTGGCCGGGAACAAAGGCGGTACGGGGCAAGGGTTCAGTCCTCCTTCCCGGTGCGCCCGTCCGCCGGTGTGGCGGGGCGGGGTAGTGACTCCGGGCCGCTCCACTCCCGAACCCGGTTGACCCAGGTCTGGGTACAGGGGTCGATATAAGAGTCAATCAGGATGTCGTGGGGTTTGGGCCGCACGGTCGGGTCAGCCAGGGCCGGTGGCGCTGCCTGCACCCGGGCTGACTCCAGCCGGGGCACCGGCGGGTCGCAGTAGCGGTAGTAGGTGGGCATGGGCTGGCCTGCTGTGGCCGGTACTCCCCCGGCGTGTACCGGCATCGGTGGAGGCGGGGGTGGCGCCGCCATGCTGTGCGGGCTGGGTGCTGTGGCCGTGGCCGGGGTGGCGCCAATCGCCGGCGGCGCCACGGCCTGCCCGCCGCCGATGACCCCCACAGTGCTCAGCAGCTTCACCCCCAGGGCCAGTCGGGCGGCCGTCATCAGGGGGCTGAGCCCGGCGTGGCCCTGCCCGACGATCCGCTTCACGACTGCTGGCAGGAACACGCACATGCCCAGCAGGGAGATGGCCGGAATCCAGTTCCAGTAGTTGCCGGCCTGGGCACCGCCCACCACCCAGCGAATGGCCACCCGGCTCATGCCCACCACCAGCAGTAGCACGGCATTCACACCCATGAACCCCCGGAAGGCCGTCTTGGGGATATCGTCGTACCCCGGCAGCATGTACAGGGGCCAGGTCAGGGGCGCCAGCAGGGTGAAGACGGTCAGTTCGGCCGGCCGTACCCCGCCGATCAGGAACCACAGGACGATGCAGACCAGCATGAACATCGCCGCGAAGCCCACCAGCAGCAAGGGTTGCAGATCCGGGGCGTTGATCTGCACCAGCTGGGCATACAGGTTGCCGGTGCTGGCCGGAGTCCAGCGCTTGTCCAGGAACTCGCGCAGATTGCTGATCAGGAAATTGAACAGGCGGATGATCAGGCTGTAGACCTCGGTGCCGGCAAAGGTCATGAAGGTGGCCACAAAGAAGCGCCAGAACCAGCTGCCCACATTCGGATTCCCGCCCACCAGGGAAGCGGTGGTCAGGTCGGACAGGCTCAGCACAAAGCACCAGGCGAGCAGGAACAGCCCGATATACTGCATCCCGGCCACCACATCCCGCACGGCCGCATGCCGGGTCACGTCCTCGGTGTAGCCGAAAAAGACCTTTTCGGCTTCCTGAAGCGTCCGGCCCATGGCCGGAGCATCGCTCTTGATCCGGCCGCTGGCGGTTTGCACCAGACTGTCCCAGAAACGCTGAAAGATCGTGCTGCCCATGTCGGCGGCCAGGGCCGTCCCCGGGGTCATGACGAGCAGCACCAGGGCCAGGGCAACCAGGGCCAGGGACTTGCGGTTCAGCCTGTTCACCTCCACCAGGGCGGCAGGTCAGCCGGGTTAACGAGGAACCAGCCGGCCAGCCCCTGCACCACCATCCGGTCCAGTGCGATGAGGGTGAAGGCCAGGCCGCAGAGTGTGGCCAGCCGCCGGTAGTTCAGGTGCTGTTCCGGATGGTCAGCACTGGCGGCGGCACCGGCCACGCCGAGCACGAACCCGAGCACCGTCAGCCCCAGGGCGGCCGCACGGGCGGTGCGGTAGTCCTCCACGGCCTCCGGGGCGATCACGAACCCGCCCGCACCCGGGTCATCTTTGGCCAAAGCCGGTAAGGCCACCAGCAGGCCCACGCAGACCAGCAGCAGGGCCAGAAGCCTTCTCAGGTAGCGGCACCTCCTCCCCGAAGGGGCCGGGGGCCGGCCCGGAAGCAGGCCGGTCCTCCGGCAGACAGCGGGCCTAGCCGGCGTTCCAGATCCAGGCCGGGATCACGCTCGGGTCGGCCCCCACCAGGCTGATGAAACCCTGCAGCACGAGCCTGTACAGGGCCACCACCGTGAAGCCGACACCCGTACCCCACATGAGCTTGCCGGCCTGCATCTGCGTGCCGTGGTTGTCCCGGTCCTGCGCCTTCTGCGCCCAGGCGTAGCAGAACAGCGCAGCCAGAACCCCCAGCGCTCCCCAGCGGCCAAACTTGACCAGATTGGTCAGGCCGGTCTCAATGGCCCCGTTCAGGTCCTGGGCGGCAGCCGGAACCGGGGCCAGAACCAGGAGCAGGGCCAGGGTGCACAGGGCGTGCAGACGCTCACGGGTCCAGCGAGCCAGGATCTGCGTAGGAACTCCTCCCTTCGAATGGGTCAGAACACGCCGCAGCGGGCGGTTCGCCGGGTCCCTGGCCCTTGCCGTCTGTTTCCGGGGAACCGGCGCAGAACAGGGCGGTGGCGGCGAGGCCGGTGACAGCCGGCGCCCCGGTCACGAGCGGCTCAGGGCCGGGCGGTTCTCTGGGGCCGGGGGGCGGATCTGCAACGGGGGCACCGGGGTCGGGAGCCTGCACGCCTCCTTCTGACACGATTTGCGGTGCCCCCAGGAGTTCGGCTGTATTCGTCAGCACCAGTGGCTCCCGCCGGGTGCCCGGGTACTCGGCCGGCACCCGCAGGGCAATCTGACGGGCGGCCGGGAGCTCGGTGTAGTCCACTTTTCGGACCCTGGCCGGGTGGCAGCCCCGGCGCAGCAGCAGGGCTTCATGCATGGGCAGGCGCAGGCACTCGTCGGCCGTCAGCAGGGGCCGGCCGGTATAGCTCAGGTTGGTGGAGTCCGTTGCCGTGCGGCTGCTCACAGTGCTGCCCTGGCCGTGGATCTGCAGGGTAGTCGGCCCCAGCTTTTCGGTGATGTATTTGGCGGTCTCCAGGTCGTTGCCGCCCAGGTACAGCCAGGTGTCGCAGTTGCCCAGGAGTTCGCTCCAGGTCTGCGGGTAGCGGTTTTTTAGCTGGTCCAGGGTCTGGATCACCATTTCCACGGATACGCCCCGGCTGCGCATGGTGGACAGCTTTTTCTCAAAGTCGGGGATGAAGCCGCAGTTGCAGAGCTCGTCCATCCGGCACCGCACCCGCCGGGGCAGAGTGCCGCCGTGGGCATCGGCGGTCTCGTAGATTATCTGGAACACCTGCTGCCAGAACAGGGCCAGGATCGGCGCATAGGTGGGCTTGGAGTCCGGGATGATCAGGTACAGGACGGTGGGCGTCCTGCCGGTGCCCAGCAGGCACAGGTCCACCTCATCCCCGGCGGTGAGTGCGGCCAGGGCGTCGTCGTTCCACAGTTGCAGGCGGCTGCCCAGCCCGGCAGTGATGCCGGCCCGGACCTTTTCCTCGGCCCGCAGGAAGGTGCGGTAGTAGCGCCGCGCCGGGTCTTCACGGGGCAGGGCCTCGAAGATCAGGTCCAGGTCGGCCGGGTGGGGCTCGGTGCCCAGTTCCAGCACGCTGGCCATGTGGCACTCGGCCGGTGGCCGGTGCATGGTCACATACAGCACCAGGGCGGTGATCAGGCTCTGTTCGGCCTGGTCCCAGAACGGATCGCCCTTGGCCGGACGGTTGGGGTTCACGGTGTTGGTGACCAGGTTGCAGGCCAGGTCGGCGGCATCGCCCACACCCTGTACATAGGTCAGGGGGTTCCAGCGGTCGCTGTTGCCCATGCGCAGGAAGTTCAGCACCCGCACCCGATAGCCGCGGGCGGCCAGCAGGGCGGCCGATTTGGCGTAGTTCTCGCCCTTGGGGTCCACCACAATCAGGTCCTCACCGGCGGCGTGCAGCAGGTTCGGCATGACGAAGCTGCGGGTCTTGCGGGAGCCGGAGCCGCCGAACACGGCCACCAACTGGTTGTGCGGTAAGCTGGGGTCCGGCGGGTGAAGCAGCAGTCGGCCCTGGAACTTACCCAGGATCAGGCCGGGGCCGGTGGGCCTGAGGTGCCGGCGCAGGTCGGCTTCCCTGGCCCAGCGGGCAGACCCGTGGGAGGCATAGCCGCTGGCGTCCCGGGGCTGACGGCGGCCTGTGTGCAGGTGGTACAGGACCGAGGCGGCCACCCCGGCCAGCATGAGGTGCAGACTCCAGTAAAAGCGGGCCACGTTGCCGGCGAAGTCGGTGGTGGGGGCGAACATCTGCCGGGCCGCTCCCAGGGGCGCCAGCCACCAGGTCGGCTCTCCGGGCGGTGCCGAGGCCATGCGCATCTGTACGGCTTCGGGCGCCACCCAGAGCAGATCGGCAGTGAACAGAAGCAGGCCAAACAGGGTGATCAGGAGCCAGCGGGGCATGCGCAGAGGCGTTGCACCTCCTTCAGGCGGCGGGCGGGCCGGGGTTGGTCAGCGGGTCCCTGGCCCGAAGGGCCACTTCCAGCAGCAGGGCCGCCAGCCGGATGCACTGGTCCCGCAGGGCTTCACCCTGGCAACCTTCCAGGGCCTGGTGACAGTCGATGGCCTGCCGCTCGAACAGGTCCAGCCAGTCCCGGGGCCTGGGCCGGCTGTGGGTGCCCAGCCGGGCCCGGCTGATCTCCACCTGCCGCAGGATATCCTGGGCGGCGGCGTAGTCAGCAGCGGTCAGCAGGCAGGACACCAGGCTGTTACCTCCTCCGGGCTGTTCTTCTGGGCTGTGGCGGCGTCCAGGGCAAGTTCCGACAGGTAGTCAGCCAGTTCCGCCGCTCCCCGCTCCAGGGCCAGGCAGAGCGGCAGCCAGTAGGGCGAGCGGTACTTGGGTCGGCTCAACTGGTCAAAGCCCCAGCGGCTGATCTGGCGCAGGTGCTCGGCCTGTTCTTCCAGCAGCAGGGCCGACCACCTGGGCAGGTCCCCCGGTGTCGGGGTGGCCGTGTCGAGGGAACCGCCCATTCCCCCGCCGTCTGTCCCCTGGCATTCGAGGGTCCCGGCCACCGCCAGGGCGGCCATGACGGTCTGTCGCAGGCTGCGGCCCATGTGCTGGCCCCACTTGAGGCCGCCCTGGGCCTTGACGGCATTCAGGTGCGCCGCCAGGGCCACCAGCACCCGGGCCTGTACCTGGGGCTTCTGCTCGCAGAAGGGCATGGGCATCTCCATGTCAGCCACCTCTTTCGGCCAATTTGTGGGTCAGCGGCTACCGCGGTCCTGGTCCCGGCGGGCGGGACGCCGGCGCCGCGGGCGGTTCAGAACCAGCGGGCTGCGTTCCTCCTCTCGGGCCAGTTGCTCCAGGTCGTACAGCAGGCCACGCAGGACCCGCTCCACACTGCGCTGCAACTGCATTTCGCCGGCCCGGGCCTCCCGTTCGATGGACCGCTGCTCCTCGATCTCCCGCCAGTGGCGCTCCCGGTGGCGCTGTACCACGGTGCGCACGCACTGGCGCAGATCCTGCAACATTTCCCGGTTCACCTTCAGGCGGTGGGGGGTGCCGTCAGCATCCCGGTACACACTCTTGAGGGCGATATGGACATGGGGGTGGGTCGGACTCAGGTGCTCGGCGGCAATCCACTCCAGGCGGATGCCCCGGGCACGCTCCCACTCGGCCAGGGCCTCCCGAACCACCGGCTTCCAACTGGTGAGCCCGCTCTTGTCGAACTCGGCCCGGGAGAGGCTGAAGACCAGGCGGTGCATCTTGGCCGGCTGGAACACCCGGCCGCCTCGCAGGGGCCGGTCGGCGGTCAGCGGGTCGTGCAGGCTGTCGATGAACCGGCGGATGTCGGCATGGTCGCTGCTGCGGCTGAAGGCGCCCCGCTTCTCATGCGGGATGTCGCGGGACCGGAAGGCGATGTAGCGCACGCTCCTGGCGGCCCGGTCCAGGTGCTTGGTGTAGCTCATCTTGACGGTGGCGGCCATTTATGAGGCCTGTCCTTCCGGCCGGGGCGGGTCGCCGCGGTCCTTATGCCGCAGATACTTGTAAGCCCGCCCCCGCATGGTGTCCAGCACCGCCATGGCCTGGTCTGGGGCAATCCTGGACCCGGCCAGCAACTCCAGGGCCAGGAAGGTGGCGACGGCTCCGAACAACCGGCTGCCGGCGGCGAGGGGCCGCAGCCATGCCTCCGTCTGGGCGAACTTTTCGTCCAGCAGTTCCTGCAGGCCGGGCAGAACCAGGCGGGTCTTGCGCTCCTGGCTGTCCGCCTTGAGGTACTGGCGCAGCGCTTCGTTCACCACGCTGCTGAGCGTGACCCCGTGTTTGCGCCCGCCCCGGTGCCTGACCACCTCCTGAAGCTCCCGGAACAGGTCAGAGTCGATATGGAACCCGCGCAGTTCCTTGACGGCCACGTAAACCTCGAACCTCCTTCCCAGGGCGGATCGGGCGGGTGCTGTTAACAATCTCCCGCTCTCTTGTGAACCGGCCAGGATGCGTGGGAGTAGGGACGCACGGCTTCGTTAACATTATTTAACTCTGCGTACCGTGAAGGGGTGACCGGTAGGGGGATGCCCGCCGGCCGGGGGGTGACAGCCCCCCAAGAGGCGTGTGCCCGCCGGACTGTGACTTACGCCGGCTGTGCTCCCACTTTACTGGGGATCGGTTGGCGTTTCTTGCAAAGAATCAACCCGACACCTCGAATGGTAACTTATCCCAAAAAGAACGTCAAGGGGTTTCTTCCAAATTATATTAGCTCCTCCCAGTTGGTTCTGGAGGAATCGGCGGCGGATGCGCAGAACTTAGCCCATGATGTTACCCGCGGAAGGGGGCGCAGGGAGCGTGCCACGCCGTATTACCCGCAATCAGGAGTGGTCTGTGTTACGCCAGTCCGTGGGGATGGAACCGGCCGCTCGCCTGCGCACAGGAGAGCGCTTGCGGGATCTACGGGAAGAGGCCGGGCTGTCCCTGGACGAACTGGCCCAGCTCGCCGGTATGAAAGGAGGGCGGGGAGGTGTTTCCAAATGGGAAACCGGTATGGTCACCCCGCCCGTCGATGTGCTACTTTTCCTGGCCGACTTCTATGGTGTGTCGATGGACTGGTTGCTGGGGCGGGAAGGAGCCGAGCGGGACAGCCCGGCGGTGAAGGACGGCAAACGCCAGCTTCACGACCGGTTGTCCGGGACCGAAGGCGTGCGTGGGCTTTCACCCACGGAACGCCTGGGCCTGGTGTTCCGGCTCACGCAGGAGGTATGCCCGGGGGCGTTCCCTGTTGTCCGGCTGGCCCTGCTGACGGGCTGCACCCGGGAGGTCTTTGTGGAACTGGTCGAGGGCAGGAAGGATGCCAACGAAACGCACCTGGCCGGGTTTGGCGGGGCGGTGGGGTTACCGCTGAACTGGTTCCTGGGCGCACGGTCCCGGTAAACAGCAAAAGAAAAGGCCGGGACTCCAGTAAGGAGCCCCGGCTTTTTGCTGCGGGTAAATTGGACCGGCCTAACGGACTCTGGTGCTGCTCCATCCCCAAATGGGAGGACCTTCGGCATACGTTGTCTGCGGTGCGACCATGGCGCTGACGGCGAAAACGGCGGCGAAGAGGCAAAGCCCCCAAAAGAGCCTTTTGAGAGTCACGTTTACACCTCCCTCCGGATTTGCACCAGGAACTTCTGTATGCGGCTCATGAGCTGAGGATAGACGGCCCTTAACGCCAGTTCACTGGCTGATGTTGCATGCGTGGCGGCCAGTGTACAGTTGCCGGCCTCGGCGGCGATGGTGGCCCGGGTGTAGAGGATGTCGGCCCTGGTCCGGTCCTCTGCGCTGGGGTGCATCTCCGCTTCCTGGCACAGGCGGTCGGCCCCTTGCAGATCACCCTTGAGTTGGTGCAGGCGGGCCTTGCGCCAGCGCAGATAGGCTCCCCACTGGCTGTCGCTCAGGACGGGATGGGCCTGGTCCAGCAGGGCCTGGGCCTCGGTCAGTCGATTCTGTTCCATGTACACGCCGGCCAACTGGTCTTGCGCCAGGGCAACGTACAGACGCTTCTCGGCCCCGTCCGGCGCAGTCTGGAAACCGGCCAGGGCGGACCGATAAGCGGCTTCTGCCCGCTCAAACTGCTCGTCTTCCTTGAGGGTCAGCCCGTAGTTGTAGTAGATCCGGGCGCCGATGCTGGTCATCTCCAGGCTGGGGTGTATGGTCTGGAGGAGGAGGTAATCCCCCAGCACCTGCTCGATCAGGGCCGGGTCTCCGGCCTTCCGGTAGGCAGCGGATAATGAGGCCAGCACCCTGACCTTGGACTCGGGAAAGCCCTTGACCAGCGTGTTGGCCTCTTTCAGCATGGCGATGGCCCGGCGGTACCAGCCGGGGTTGGCGGTCATGAGGGCGGCGGCCTTGCGGGATAGCCACTCGGCCCGGATCGTCTTGCGCAGGCTGCGGCCGGACAGCACGGTATCACAAACCGCCAGCGCCGCCGGGAATTGACGCTGCGCAAAGCAGCGCTCAAACTCCCCTTGTGCCTGAGCAAGGTCCATGTCCGTCCCTCCTCGTTACAGGCACTCCTATTCGTTGTTTGTATTAGAAAATCCTTCCAATTCCACGAAAATGGGTGTTGTTTCCCGTGGATAAAGGTCTCTGGCATAATATGGGATAGGAGCGGGGGCAGTTGCGCCCCCGCTCCTACTTGCTTGACCTTTAGCAGTTCAGGCTGGCGTCCCGGAAAACAATGTCCTTGGAATTCCATTTTTCCGTCCAGCCTGAGTAGTGATGGGTATAGAGCCACTTGCCACTCCAATCATAGAATTCCGTCTTGTAGTTCACGTCAGTGTGCTTGTACCAGTCCCTCATCTGTAGATACCCTGCAGACCTGGGTTGAAGGGTCAGGGTGCCAGTGATGGTTTCATGGGTGCTCCAGTTATAGTCATAGCCCACAGCCGCTTTGATCTGAGCGACTTCGAACGACCCGCTCAGACTTGCCCGATGGCCGTAGGAATGGCCCTCGCTGTAGCCAACGCTGGAGGTGTTGGTGTAGCTGCAGTTAGTGCCCCTGATCAGAATCTTGCCGTCTATGAAGCCATCGTAGAAGCCGCTGGTGCCGGTGACCGAATGCTTGTGGGGATACTGCTCGTAACTCTGGACCGCCAGGTCCCCGCTCGGGCGGGTCGCATGCAGCTTTTCCGCAGCCAGGGCGGCCTTGCGCGTCGCCGGTGTCACTGCATCGCCCTTGACCTTCTGCGGGTGCAGATAGGACGGCATTTCACCCTTGGTGGCGGGGGCCAAAGAAGCGGTGACGGATTCGTGGGCCAAGGTGGGGCCGGCGGAAAGCACCAACAGCCCCACAACGATACAGAAGAGCCTGGGTCCCTTGAACCTGGTGGTACCCAAAGGACAACCCTCCTCGCCGGGACATCGTGGCCAAGCCATCCGATCGATGGCACTCAGGCGTGGTCTGGCGGGTTGATGGGGTGCTTCTCAAGGTACTGCAACAACATTTGGGTCGGAACACTGGGAACGTAACTCACCAGGGGCAGAGCGAAGCGATACTGCTCGCCGCCGCTGGTAAAGCGGAGAACGGGCTTCACCATGTAGTAGGGAGGCGCAACTGTCAGGTCAATCGGCTTGGCAAACTCAAATCTGAAGTTGCGCCGTTCCGTTGGGCTCACTACCACTGCCCCACTGGCCAGGGTGTAGTCGTTGGGCTGAGCATCGATGGACGTTGACACAAGGGTCCTTCCGGGTGTCAGTGAATCAACCTGAAAATGTAGCCCCTCAATTTGCATTGCGGCTGCACTTTCGTTGATCACTTCAACTGTGTAGCCTTCGACCCTAGAAGACTGCGTCACGTAGGACCCGGTTCGGACCTGGGGAGTCGCCTGCTTTAATGGCAAAATTTCAACCAGTACCGTTCCGAGGGGAAAGCTTTGTTCTCCGGCGGCTGTGTTCAGGCGAACATTCTTGAAGTGGTAAGTACCGGGTGCAAGGTTGGAAACCTGTACGTACCAGGCTGCCAGCCCCGCCGCTTCCGGAGTCGGACCCAGGCGGCAATCAAGAACCTGCTCCGTGTCGGTGACCAGCGAACACTGTGTAACGGTCGGGCTCTTACCCGGCATCCGGACGGAAAGCAGCGGTAAGCGGACTTCCTCGTGTGCATTGAAGGCCAGGAAGGCGTTTACTGGCAGAATGACGACTCCGCTTGAATGCGTGGTGTCGCTCACGCCAGGGCCGCCGCACGCAGCCAGGCTAACCATCAGCCCCGCCAGAACACAGTGAATCCATCGCTTTCTCATGGGAGCCCCCCTGCACACAGAACCTGACTACCGGCGCTGCCAACGGGCATGTGCTGCAGCCAAAACACGATTCACACTATATCGCACGAAGCTTTCGGTTCGCAATACTTGGATTACTTCTTTCGCCTTAGCTGAAAACCGCAAGGCAAGTCTACATTGGGCGAACGAACAACAACGTTGCTGCCGAAGCCAGTTGGCACTGCACTCCGTGCAGCCTTCTAACCGGGGACCACTTACACGACATACCGTTTTGTTCAAGTATATCCATAAGTTCCCTCACCTGAGCATAACATGTGCCCCACCCCAGATCAATTCTTGTAATCTGTCTCCGCTGGCAGGTAAAGTGACCCGATTTCCGGGTTGCAAAAGGAGAACTACGACAAGACGTACTTCCTCGAACCCGGCGAGGGTGGGGCCAAGCCTTACGCCCTGCTGCGGCGGGCTCTGCGGGAGTCGGGGCGGATCGGCCTGTCCCGGGTGGCCCTGCGGGGCAAGGCCAGCCTGGCTGCCATCCGTCTGTACCGGGAGAATTGCCTGGTCATGGAGACCATGCACTTTCCGGAAGAGATCCGCACCTTCACCAGCCTGAACCTGCCCGCCGACGAAGGCTTCCGGGAGCAGGAACTGGCGATGGCCAAGCTGTTGATCGGCACCCTGGCCGGGCCGTTTGTCCCGGAAAACTTCCAGAACGAATACCGGGCCGCGCTGTTGCAAATGATCCAGGAAAAGGTGGCCGGGCAGCAGGTCTACCGGCCGGACGTCGCGGCCCCCGCCGCCAAAGTGATGGACCTGATGGAGGCCTTACGCCAGAGCATTAACCTGGCCGAAGAGGCCCGCCAGGCGGCTACCCGAGCGCGCCCGGAAAGCGACCCGGCCCTGGTGCCGCCACCGGCCGGTACAGCGAGCGAGCCGGCCATGCCGACCCCGGGGCCGCACTGAGCCATGCTGGAACTACCGCTGGCTCCCATGGAACCGGTGGCCCTGAACCAGCCGATCGAATCCCCGGAATGGACGGCGGAGCTGAAGTGGGATGGGGTGCGCAACCTGGCCCTGGTCGACGCCGGGCAGGTGCGACTATTCACCCGGCGGCTCAGGGAGCGCACAGAGCGTTATCCCGAACTGCAGGAACTGGCGGCCCAGGTGGCCGCCCGGCGGGCAGTACTGGACGGAGAACTGGTGGTCCTGCGCCGGGGCAGGCCCAGCTTTTCCGGCATCCTGGGGCGCGAGCAGGTGGCCGGAGAAGCGGAAGCCAGGCGCCGCGCCGAACGGGAACCGGTGGCCATGGTCATCTTCGACCTGCTCGAAGTGGATGGCACGCCGCTGCTGAGCCAGCCGCTGCACCAGCGGCAGGAGACGCTGCGGACCCTGTTCCGCCCCGGCGGACCGGCGCAGGTGATCGAGAGCTTCCCCGGCCAGGGACCGGCGCTCTTTGCCGCCGTCGTGCAGCAGGAACTGGAAGGGATCGTGTGCAAGCGGCTGGACAGTTGCTACAAGTTGGGTCCGGAGAAGTCGGGCCTGTGGGTCAAGATCAAGCGGCGCCTGGACATGCTATGTGTAGTTGGCGGGTACACAGTGACGGCCGGCCGGGCCGGGGCGCTGCTGCTCGGTGCGCATGACGGTGCGGGGAACCTCCGTTATGTGGGACGGGTCGGGTCCGGGCTGACCGAGGCGCAACTGGCGCAGATTACGGCGCTGCTGCCTCCGGCGCGCTGCCCGTTTCGCCCGGAACCCCGGATTTCCGCTGAAAGGTTTGCCCGCAAGCCGGACCGGGTGGTCTGGGTGCGGCCGGATCTGACGGTAGCCGTTGAATTCAGTGAGTGGACCGAGGACGGACGGCTGCGCCACCCGGTGGTGAAGAGCTTCACCACCGCACCGCCGGGGGAAGCGCTGTTGCCGTAAGGGGGGAGAGGTAGCCATGACGACGACAGTGGTGGCGGTGTTTGAAAACGCCGACGCGGCGGACCAGGCGGTGCGTGCCCTGCGGGCGCGGGACCTGGCAAAGGACGTGACCGTACTCAGCCGCCGCCAGGACGGCCCGGAGCAGGGCATCAATCCGGTCATCACCGGGCCGGGGTACGGGCAGACTGCGTCTGAAGAGGCGCCACCGGGCGACGACGACCCCCTGGGTACCGGGGTGGCGGTGGGGGCTACGGTGGGCGGCACCCTGGGCATGCTGGCTGCCACCTACGTCGTGCCCGGGGCCGGCCCGCTGACATCGGCCGCACCGGTGGTCAGCACCGTGGTGGGGGCGGGGCTGGGCAGTTGGCTGGGCGCGCTCTTCGAGACGGGTACAAAGGAAACCATCCCCCACCCCGGGACCGTCCGCCTGGGCGGTTTGCTGGTGGTGGCCGTTTGTGCCCCGGAACAGGCCGATTCCTGCCGGGAGGTGCTGCGGGACATGGGCGCCCTGGAGGTGCGGCAGCACCCGGGCGGGCCGGTGGGGGAGGCAGAAAACACCAGGCCGGCGCAGACAAACCGGGGCGGCACCCTTCCCGGACCCACCGGCACCGGCCAGTCGGCGGGGCAGGTGGCCGGCGGCCTGGCCCTGACCGGCGGCGACCGCCGTGACACCGGGCCCGGGGCGCCCTTTCATAGTCAAACTCCCTCTCCCCACGAAACCGACACCGGTCTGCCGAAAGAATCCGGCCAGTCCCAGCCCGGGCCAGGTTCCGGCGCCGGGGTGGGTTAGGGCATGGCCGCCACCAGGACCCCGGTACTGGCCCGGGTGGGCGAACGGGAAGTATCCATCACCAACCCGGACAAGCTGTACTGGCCTGAGGATGGGTATACCAAGAGGGATCTGGTTGAGTATTACACCCGGGTGGGTCCGGTGCTGCTGCCGTACTTGAAGGACCGGCCGCTGGTGCTTACCCGGTACCCGGATGGTATCCACGGCAACTGGTTTTACAACAAAAATGCGCCGGCCAACCGGCCCGAGTGGCTGCGTACATTCCCCCACATGCATGAGACCGGGCTGCACCACTATGTGCTGGCCGATGAACCGGCGGCACTGACTTGGATCGCCAACCTGGGTGCGATCGAGATTCACCCCTGGACCGGGCGGATCCAATCCCCGGACCACCCGGACTTCGCCATTGTGGACCTGGACCCCGCCGAGGGTGCCACCTGGGACGATGTGCGCCGGCTGGCCCTCCTGGTCAAACAGATCCTGGACAGCATCGGGGTGGTGGGGTTTCCCAAACTCTCCGGAGCCACCGGGATTCATATCTACTGCCCCTGTAACCCGGATCACACCTACCCGGATACCGCTGCCTTCTGCGAGGCGATCGGTCGCCTGCTGGCCCGGGTCTACCCGGAGAAGGTGACCATGGAACGCATGGTCGCCCGCCGCACCGGCAAGGTCTATGTGGACTACCTGCAAAACCGCCTTGGCCAGACGATTACCAGTGTGTATGGCGTGCGCCCGCGGCCGGGTGCGCCCGTCTCAGCTCCGGTGACATGGGCGGAATTACGGGGGAACACATTGCCGAACGCGAACATCAAGACCCTGTTCGACCGGCTGACCCGGGTCGGCGATCTGTTTGCTCAGGTGCTGGTGTTGCGCCAGGACCTGCGCCGGCCCACGGCGGAACTGCAGGCTTGACAACCGGAGCGGGGGTGGGGGGTGGTGGGGGGCCCTCGCCCCCCACCCCGCATTAGCTGCCGGGCATACCATTGCCGCGCTGCCCGGGGGGGTAGCGGCGGGCGTCGATTTCCGCCGCCGTCTCACCCGGCGCCCAGGGCGGCGGCAGTTGCGCGCCGCCTGATTCCAGTTGCTCCGGCGGAGTGATGGTGCCGTCGACCCCCGGGCCGGGCGCATGTCCGTCCGGTGGTGCCTCGGCGGCCCGCCGCTGCATGGCCCGGCGGCTTTTCGACTCAGGCAATCCGGCATGACGTTCGGGGTCGTTCCCGGTGGCCGCCGTCTGGCGGATGCCGTCGGTCGAATCAAAGGCTGAGCCGGGGGGCGGCAGCACCGGGCTGGGCATGGTCTCATTGGCGTTGATACGGGTCATGGCGCTCCTCACCTCCCTGGCGATAGGATGCCCCGGGGCGGCGCACTGGCGCGGCAACAGCACCCGGGCGGCCGGGAGATCATGCCGCCGGGTGCCGTACGGACGAAAACCGGGGCCTGATCAGGCCCCGGTCGGTTGAATGCTCGGCTGCGTGAGCGGGGTCGGGATTCCCGCCTGCTTTACTGCTTGGCCCCCCCGGCCGCCTGCCGCAGCCGCGGGAAGAGAACGTTGTTCTCCAGGTGAATGTGCTCGAAGGTATCAGACTCCAGATCCGCGAGCTTCTGAAAGGTCAGGGTATAGGTCCGGCACGCATCCTCGGGCAGCAAGTAACCCTTCGTCGTCTCACGCATGTCATGGAGCAGTTGGCCCGCCGTCTGGTGTTGGGTTTCCAATTGATCCAGGACCTTCACAGCCTGCTCAGCGTCAGACTGGGCGCCCGAATTCTCGTAGGCCTGAATCAGGGGGAACAACTCGGTTTCTTCGGCAAACAGGTGTGGCTCCAACTCTGCCTTCAGTTGGTGAAACTGACGGCCGAGGGTCTGCAGTTCCGGATGCCGGCTTCCATGTACAAAGAAGATCTTACTCACGAATTCGCTTAACACTGGCAATTCTTGCTTCAAATACCTGTGATGCACGGTGACGATTCGGTCCACCAACTCAGACAGGGGTGCTACCCGCCAATCCGTCTCCGCAGCCTCTTGCCGGCGCCGGGCTTCTGTAAAGGCCTGTTGCAGTTCGGCCAGGAAAGCATGTTCCGGAATGCCGTGCTCACGCAGGACTTCCCCCAGCGGGCGTGCACCGCCGCAGCAGAAGTCGACATTGTGGGCCTTAAACAGGTTGCTGGCCCCCGGAAAAGCAGCGACAATTTCACCCACCGGCTGGGTACTGTTAAATGCCAGTTCCATCGGCATCTTCCTCCTCTTCTGCTTTTACCATAGTGTAGCCATCCCACCTGCGCCGTGATTCATGTCACTCCGGGGTTACCCACCACGTCGGCAAACCATAGAGCCTTTTTGACTAGGCGTTCGAGAAGCCACCTGCTACATCCCTGGTCTGTTGGCGGTACGGACTGCTGCCGCGCTCAGCCAGGGCCCGCAGGGAGTGCAGGCAGACATCCAGGTGGCAACGGAGCAGTTGTTGCAGGGTCAGCGGGTTAAGGAAAGGCCCCGCCTTGGCAGACGCTTTCCCCTCATACTGGACAGCCAGCGTCACCCGGCAGCCGGCGCCGCGTGTCGACGCGCCCAGATCCCAGGTAAACGCAAAGGTATCGCAGCGGCCGGAGCAGATTAGTTTCTGCACCGGCTCATGGTGTATGATCTGGCCAACACCAAAGCCAGAGGCCCCCAGAAATCTCCAGCGGAATCGAAAGGCTCCTCCAGTCTGTGGCCACCGCCCGACGTCGGTAAATCCCTCCACATGCAGCAGCCAGCGCCCCAGACCGGCCGCATCAGTCACAAACGCCCATACCCGTTCGGCCGGGGCGCGCACGATCAGACTGCCTTTAATTGTGGCCATACCACTAGCCTCCTTTCGAGGTGGTGCCAGAATAGTTCGACCAACAAGTTTCCTTCCCTGCCAGCAAAACGGGAAATTATCGCAAGATTTTATCTATCGATCAGGGGGAACTGTACCGAACGTGAGCTCGTCATCCCGGGGTTGCCCCTGGCTCTGCCTGTCAATATTTGTGCGCAGACGAATATGATAACAGACCTGTATAATGCACGTGTATAAGCTCGGAAGCCGGCGCGTTGCAGCCGCTGACCGGGATGGTGCGGAGGTGACCCATGCCCGGCAAAAGCAGATCGGCGGCAGTGCTGTTACTGGCCGCGTTCCTGGCGGGCCCGGCCAGAAACGGCTACGCCTCGGCCGGAGAGTTGACGCCCCGGCCCCCTGCTGCCGGCAACGGCCACCAGGTGGAGGAGCTCCAGCAGCGTCTGTACGAGATGGGGTACCTCGACTCCACCCATGTGGACGGCATCCGCGGGCCGCTTACCCAGGCCGCCCTGGCGGCTTTTCAGCGCGACTACGGGCTGGTGGTGACCGGTACCAACGGGCGGCTCACCCGTGATGCCCTGCGCCGGGCCCACCACGATCGGGTCCCTGTCCCGACGACACCCAACCCGACCAGCCCCGCCCCGACGGATCGCGACTCGGACGCCGCTGGTGCGGCGACATCGCCGCCCGAGGCACCCGTGCTGCCCGGTCAGACACCGGCGGCGGCGCTCCCGCCACCTTTTCCGTGGCTGCCGCCGCCCGAGGCACCCGTGCCGCCGCCGGTTCAGCCCCCTGGCGTGGCGCTGCCCGGCACCCTGGTGCTGGGGTATTGCAGCGAAGACTGGAATGGCGACACCCGAAGCCTGAACAGCTTGTTGAACAGCCAGAACCAGGTAAACCTGGTGGTGACCTTTCAATACCGTGTCAACGCCCTGGGGGAACTGATCGGCAGCGATTGGCCCAACCTGATGGCTGTGGCCCGGCGTGAAGGCCAGCCGGTGCTGGCCATCATCCATAACTTTCAGGACGGCGGGTTCAGCGCTGAGGTGGCCCGGCAGATCCTGGCTACTCCGGAAAACCGCCAGCAGGTGGTAGACAACGTGGCGGCTTTGCTCAAGGAAAAGGGCCTTGATGGTGTCAACGTCGACCTGGAAAACATCCCGCCCGGTCTGCGGGCCGAGTATACGGATTTTGTCGCCCGCCTGCAGGCCCGCCTGAACCCCATGGGCCTCCAGGTAACCTTATCGATCCCGGCCAAGGTGGCCGACAACCCCAGGGATCTGTGGTCCGGGGCTTTTGATTACGCCGCCCTGGCGCCGCTGGCCGATCTGATCATGCTGATGACTTACGACGAGCACACACCCGGTCAGGCGGCCGGCCCGGTGGCCTCGGCGGGCTGGGTTGAACAGGTGATCCGCTACGCCCTGACCGCCATCCCGGCGTCTAAAATCCTGATGGGCATTCCGCAATACGGCTACGACTGGTTGTACGGCACTACCCGGGCCAGAGCCCTCTCGATTCCGGCCATCACGCGCCTGATCCAGCAGCGCGGGGCCACCGTGGTCTGGGATGAGGTCGCCAGGGTACCCTACTTCCTGTATTGGGACGATCAGGGCCTGCAGCGGGTGGTATACTACGAGAACGCCGAAAGCCTGAAGTTCAAGCTAGAGATTATGAAACGCCACGGGGTACGGGGAATCGCCATTTGGAAGCTGGGGATGGAAGACCCGGAGATCTGGCCGCTGATTGAGCGTGAACTGCGCGACCAGTCCGGGCAGTAGAGAGCAGGGCGGAACATAGTGCGGCCCCGGGCACCGTAGGCCCGGGGCCGCGATGGCAGTCAGCGTTCCGTTCGGTGAACGGGGGTGCTGCTCTGAGACTGGGATTCGGCAGTCAGGATTTCGGACAGGGTCAGGGTGCGCAGGTTCTTCCCCCTGGCCAGTTTGAGTAGATCTGCCAGGGCCTTGCGGGTGGGGTCAGTGGGGTGCATCAAAATGATGTCGCCGGCCTTCATGTCTGCCACCCGCTCCAGTACCTGGGCCGGTGTGGTGCCCGGACGCCAGTCAATGGTGTCCTGCCCCGGAGTCCAGAGCACGGTGGTGTACCCGAGTTCCCGGGCGATCTGCACGATCTTGCCCGCCTTGTCGGTGGCGCCCTGGTGGGGCTGGTAATACTGCGGTTTTTTGCCGGTGACCGTCCGGATGGCGGCATCGGCCCGCTCGATATCCTGGCGGATCTGGCCCTTGGCCAGCAGTTCCAGGGGCGGTGTGTTGGCATCCCAGCCGTGGTTGCCAATCTCGTGGCCGTCGGCGACCATGGCGCGTAGCATCTCGGCATTTTTCTGTGCCCACTGGCCGGTGACCAGGAAGGTGGCCCGGGCCCCGTCCTTCTTGAGCACTGTCAGCATATCGGGCAGAAATTCCGTACCCCAGGCCACGTTAATCAACAGTGCCACCGCTTGCTTACCCGGGTTGGCCTGCCGGACCACCGTATCCGGGAAATCCCGCGCCGACACCGCCGCCGGTAAGGGCACCCAGACCGGTTCCACACTGGTATCGGGCGGGGCGGTCATGGCCCTGAAAAGGGTAAGGTCCACATCCAGCCGGGAGCCGGCCAGGTCCGGCACTACATAATCGGAAGTTGCAGTTCCCTGAGTCTGCACCACACGGCGGGCGTCCACCGGGGGCGCCCCTGCCGATTGTGCCAGTTGTTCCAGAATGACCCTGGCCTCCTCGGCACTGCGCCGGCCCAGGTCATGGCCCAGAACCGTTACCCCGGGATGCACCCACCTGGGCGCGGGGCCGGAAACCGGCAACAGGCTTCTGAATGGGAGTAGGAGAAGACCCACGGCCACCAGCAGCGCGACCGCTAACGACCAGCGGTTAATACGGATGACGCGGAAGCTAACCCGTGCTTGCCTGTCCAAGCGGATTCACCCCAGAGTTGCGATTCAGGGGAGCACCCAGTCCCTTTCCCCTGTTGCTGAACCGATCACTTGTCTATATGGCGTGTCTTCGCGGCCTATGTCATTCGGAAGCTGCTGGAGCGGGTAGCGGGCGAAAACGATACGGCAGGAGAACCCGGCGTCGGGGGGGAATGATTAGCAAGTTTCGCGTACGAGAGCAGTCAGATGGGGAGGAAATGACATGAAACTGGTCGTGGCCGTGGTCCGGGACGAATACGCCGGCCAGCTTGCCGATAACCTGACCCGAGATGGTTTCAGTGCCACCAAGCTGGCCAGCACCGGGGGCTTTCTCAAGGCTGGAAACAGTACCTTTCTGATCGGTGTCGAGGCAGACAGGCTGGCGGGCGTGCTGGACGTGATCCAGCAGTCCTGCCCCAAGAAGAAGACAGTCAGCGGGGACCTGACCTTTGCCGAAGGCGCCTTGCTGGCAGCCGGCACGAACCCGGCCGGCCCCTTGCCCCGTGAGGTGAGCGTTGGCGGCGCCACTGTCTTTATTCTGTCTGTGGATCAGGTCGTGAAGGTCTGAGGGACCCGCCCTGCCCATAGCGTTTAACCGCAGGCCTGACGGCCTGCGGGTTTTACGTGTTTGGGGGGAAGGCCATGCTGAATGCCATCTGGATGGGCCTGATTGTGGCCGGATTCCTGGTTGCCGGCGTCCATGGCCATGTCGGTGCGGTGACGACTGCTGCCACTGAAGCGGCCAAGGGCGCCATCGAAACAGCCGGAAGCCTGGCCGGTGTGATGGCACTCTGGCTCGGACTAACCCAGATCGCCGAGGAATCCGGCCTGATGCAGGCTCTGGCCCGGCTGATCAGCCCGCTGACCCGCCTGCTATTTCCGACGGTACCCAGGGATCACCCGGCGCTGGGGGCCATGGCAATGAACCTGAGCGCCAACTTCCTCGGTCTGGGAAACGCCGCCACCCCGCTGGGCCTGAAGGCCATGCAGGAATTGAAATCCCTGATTCCGGGCGACTCGGACGAGGCTTCACCGGCCATGATCACCTTTATGGTTCTGAACACCAGTTCACCCACGATCATCCCCGGGACCCTGATTGCGCTCCGGGCCGCCCACGGGAGCAACAGCCCGGGTGAAATCCTGGTCCCTACCTTTGCGGCCACCGTGATTGCCGGCGTGGCCGGCCTGCTGGCCGACGCCTGGTGCCGGCGCTGGTATGCGCGCAAACACCGGTGACAGGACCCGAGGGTGTCCGGCGGCTCCGGTGCCGGAGGTGAAAGCTTGAATTGGATGGATGGGATCTCCACCTGGGCGATCCCGGCGATGCTGGCGCTGATTCCGCTCTGGGGTTATCTGCGTGGCGTCAGGGTCTATGAGGCATTCGTGCGCGGGGCCGAGGAGGGCCTGCGGGTGACCTGGCAAATCCTTCCCTATATGCTGGGGATTCTGACAGCTCTGGGTATCTTCCGGGCCAGCGGGGCTATGGACCATGTGGCCCGGTTGCTGCGGCCTGTCACCGATTTGGTGGGTTTCCCCCCCGAGGTTCTGCCGCTGATGGTGATCCGGCCGCTCTCGGGCAGTGGCTCGTTGGCGGCGGTGGCCGATCTGATGCGTTCATTCGGGCCGGATACCTTTGTCTCCCGGCTGGCAGCCATCATGCAAGGGAGTACGGATACAACCTTTTATGTACTGACAGTATACTTTGGTTCGGTGGGGATTCGCCGTTACCGCTATGGCCTGGCACCGGCGTTATTCGGTGACGTGGTGGGCTTCTTTTCCGCCCTGCTGGTAGCCCGCTGGTTCTTCGGCTAAGTATGGCCCGGCAGGGGAAACTTATCCGCCAGGAAGGAAAAGCGTCTCCCGGGGGCGAAATGTTATCTGTTCTTCGCCAAACACTGTGCCGCTGAAAAACCTTATAGGAGGACAGAACCGTGAGCTTTGAGGCCAAAATGAAGGAACTGGGCATTGAACTTCCGGAGGCGCCGAAGCCGGTGGCGGCCTATGTGCCGGCCGTACTGAGCGGTGACATGGTTTATACTTCCGGTCAGATTCCGATGGTCGACGGTCAGTTGCGCTACAAGGGTAAGGTCGGCGGAACGGTGACGCAGGAAGAGGGATACGAGGCCGCCAAGGTTTGCGCCATTAACGCCCTGGCGGCAATCCGGGCCCAGATCGGGAGCCTTGACCGCATTGGGCGCATTGTGAAGGTGGTGGCCTTCATCAACAGCGCCCCGGGCTTCACCAACCAGCCAGAGGTGGCCAACGGGGCCTCGGAACTGTTCCTGCAGATCTTCGGCGATGTGGGGCGTCACGCCCGGTCGGCGGTGGGCGCACCGGAACTGCCCAGGGATGCAGCCGTTGAAGTCGAAGTAACGGTGCAGGTGGCCGGCTAGTCGCCGGCCCTCCTTTACTCCTGGAGCAGACCAGTCAGGTCTACCAGGTAACGGCCGGGTGCCAGTTGCTCCGGGCCCAGGCACGAATGACCAAAACCACACTCAATGACCGGATGGCTGTCATATTGCACCCGGAGCCGCGCCGATGCTCTCATGGCCGCCAGGTCCAAGAACACATTGGTGCGCAGTCCCAGCATCAGGGGTGTGCCCGGGGCCAGGTCGGCCGATACCATGACCGCCGCCCGGGCCTGATTAATGCCCAGGCCGATCTCTTCGGCATCAATCTGACAGATATACGTGCGTCCGGTGGCGGCCAGACGCCGGCCTGGTCCCACGGAGATGTCCAGGTGATAGTCGTCACGCCCCAGGGAGCGCTTGATCGCACCGGCGGAAAGGGCGAGCCAGCTTTCAAAGAAGCTGCCCAAATGCAGGCGTACCGGCTCCGCTGCCACCAGTTCCAGGCCGAGACGCAAGGGCGGCACCCCCCCGTGGTTTGGTGGGCCCCGCCACGAACCGTACCTGAGGTGGCGGCTGCGCCCAGGTCTGTTCGCTATCCTATGTTCCGAACGGATTTCAGGTGAGGTGTTGTGAATGGCCCAGGATCGTGGGCCCGGCCGAAAGCCGGGCTTGCCAGGCAGGGGTACTTCGGGCAAACCGGGTACCGGGATGGCGCAACCCGCTGGGAAGCAGGGCAATGCGCAGGCGCGGCCGGGGAAGCGTGAGCATGTGGCACACAGCCAGGGGCAGCGGACGGCCGGGAAGTACCGCCCGGCGGATCGCCCGGATCATACCCGGGGTGGTAGCGGGCACGGGGCCGGACCACTGGATTCGCAGGTAGTCGAGGCTCTGGAACGCGAGGGAATGTTGGACAAGCGGGCCTACGACCGGGCCCGGGGTGCAGGAGCAACCGGCAATCCGGCCCGGACGCAGTCTGCCGCGGGTGGCAATCCGACGCGGCCGAAGGCTTTCACGGGTGGCAATCCGACGCGGCCGAAGGCTGCAGACGGCGAGCGGCCGCTGCGGCCCCAGGCTGACAAGGGTGGCTGGCCAAGCAGGCCGCCCCGGCCGGGCGCACCGGAAACGGCCAAAGTCGGGCGCACCGTCGGTGCGCCGCCAACGCAGCATGCGGCCGCGCCCCCTGCCCGCCGTGCGGGTGCGGTGGCCCGGCTTCGTCTGGCGGCCCGGCCGCCGGCGCCGTCGAATGAACCCCAGCGGTTGCAAAAGGTGCTGGCGGGCGCCGGGATTGCCTCCCGTCGCGCCGCCGAGGAACTGATCCAGGCCGGGCGGGTAAAGCTCAACGGCGAAGTAGTCACGGTTCTGGGGACCAAGGCAGTTCCTGGCCGGGACCGCATCGAAATCGACGGCCGCCCCATCGGTGAGGCCGAGAACCTGGTTTATGTGGTACTGAACAAGCCCAGGAATTACGTGACCACCCTGTATGATCCCCAGGGGCGGCCCACTGTCCTTGACCTGCTCAAGGGCGTGCCGGTGCGGGCCTTTCCCGTAGGCCGGTTGGATTTTGACACCGAAGGTCTTCTGCTCTGCACCAACGACGGCGAACTGGCCCATGCCCTCATGCATCCCGCCCGTGAGGTTTGGAAGACCTACGTGGCCCGGGTGCGCGGCGTACCCTCCGAGGCCAAACTCCGCCAGTTGGAGCAGGGGGTTGAACTGGACGACGGGCTGACCGCGCCGGCCAGGGTCCGGCTGCTCGGCATCCGTGCCGACCGCAAGACCGGCAACCAGATGGCCTGGGTGGAGATCAGCATCCATGAAGGTCGCAACCGCCAGGTGCGGCGGATGCTTGAATATGTGGGCCATGAGGTCATTGGCCTCCAGCGTACCCGCATGGGTCCCCTGCGTCTGGTCGCCCTGGCCCCCGGTGAGTACCGGTATCTGGACCTCCGTGAGATCCAGACCCTGCGAGAGGCGGCCGGCCTGCATCCGGAGCCCCCGCGGGAACTGGCGCAGGCAGAAGAGGCACCACAACGTTCTGGCAACCTGCGGGTCGGTGCGCCCAGGGCCGAGCGGCAAATGAGCACCGTCCTATCGCCGCCGCCTGCACGCCCGGGAATGCCCACTGGGCGCCCGGCCCCCGCACGCCCGGGAATGCCCACGGGGCGCCCGGTCCCCGCACGCCCGGGAATGCCCACGGGGCGCCCGGTCCCCGCACGCCCGGGAATGCCCACGGGGCGCCCGGCCACCCCGGCGGCACGCCCGGCCACCCCGGCGGCACGCCCGGCCACCCCGGCGGCACGCCCGGCCACCCC
>JAKFDK010000042.1:0-11909 GCA_036676195.1 Clostridia bacterium
ATCGGCGGCAAACACGGGCTTCAGGGTCCCTTTTGAGAGCGTGAGATCACTCAGGTTGGCGTTGCTGGAGGGCGCCCGGTTCACGGTAATGGTATACGTATTAGTAGTACCGTCCTCGGCGGTCACCAGCACCTGCACCGTGTTGTCGCCCACCTGCAGGTCGGTAGCGCCGGTCACCTGTACGGTAGCCTGCGGATGGGTTGCGGGTGCAGTCAGCGTCAGGTCCGTGACCGCGTTGGCCACACTGGCAGTATACGCCGTGTGATCGGCCGCAAAGGTCGGGGAGAGCGTAGCTTCCGCCAACGACAGCTCGGACAGGGTGGCGTCGTTCGATAGCCGCCGGACAGTGATGGTATAGGTCTGCTGGGTAGTGCCGTCCTCAGCGGTGACCTTCACCGCGACCGTGTTGTCGCCTACCGTGAGGTTCGTGCCTCCGGTGACCTGCACAGTAGCCTGCGGGTGCGCAGCGGTGGCGGTGACCGTCACTTCCGAAACCGAGTTGGACACTCTCGTTGTGTACTCCGCGGTATCGGCACTGAAGGCCGGGGCGAGCGCACCCTCCGCCAGCGTCAAATCGGACAGGGTGGCGTCGTTCGACAGCCGCCGGACGGTCAAGGTGTAGGTCTTGGTCGTGGTGCCGTCTTGAGCGGTAACCTTCACCTCCACCGTATTGTTGCCCACCTGCAGGTCGGTACCCCCGGTCACCTGTACGGTAGCCTGCGGATGGGTTGCGGGTGCAGTCACCGTCAGGTCCGTGACCTCGTTGGCCACACTGGCAGTATACGCCGTGTGATCGGCCGCAAAGGTTGGGGAGAGCGAAGCCTCCGACAACGACAGGGCGGACAGGGTGGCGTCGTTCGACAGCCGCCGCACCGTGATCGTGTAGGTCTTCTTGGTCGTTGTGTTCTCGGCGGTGACCACGACCTTGACTGCGTTGTCACCGACTGCGAGATCAATGCTTGCCGTGCTGCCGCTGGCGGTGGAAGTGTCGTTCACAGTCATGGTGGCAGCGTCGTTCATGGCAATCGCCCTCAAGTCGATGCTGTCCACGGCATTGCCCACCGTCAGGCTGTACTCTGTCGTGCCGGCGTCGAAGTCCGGGGTCAGCGTGTGCCCCGAAACAGTCAGCACGGCGAGGTACGCGTTGGTCGAGTGCACGTTGAGGGTAAAATACATCTGCGTCGACTCGCCGTCCCCGTTGGTTACGGTAACCGTGATGGTGGCCGTGCCGGTCTTCCCGGCGACCGGTGTCACCGTCACGGTGCGGTCGGCGCCAGTGCCCCCGAAGACGATGTTGGCATCGGGCACCAGCGTCGTGTTCGACGACGAACCGGTGACCGTGAGGTCGCCGGCCGGCGTCACCTCGTCGCCCACCCTGAACGCCAGGGCGCCGGTGTCGGTACTCTGGTCAATGGTCTGGTCGCCAATCTGGATGATCGAGGGTGGCGACCCGATGTTAACGGTGGCGATGGAAGCATCCGAGTTCAGACTGTTCTCCCACGCATCCACCACCACATACGTGAAGTTAGCGTCGTCCGTGCGGTCTGTGTCCGGCTGGAAGCGCAGGTCAACGGCGCCATCGGTCAGGTCCAGCGTGGTGCCGTCGGCACCCGTGACGATGGCGCCGCCATTGGCATCCTGCAGCATGCCGCCCGTGACCTCCAGGATGCGCACGGCGACGGGCGTGTCCCCGTCATCATCCGTGAGCGTCGGCCCTGCCAGGCGGATGTTGGCTGCCGTCGGGATGGTGTTCTTCAGAATGACTGCCGCCCCGCCGTACGGGCTGACCACGGTGGTGTCTCCGCCCGCCGCCGGCTTGCGGTTGCGGCTGACTGTAACGGTGTAGCTCCTGGTTGCCTCGGTCTCGGCCGTCACCTGCACCGTAACCGGGGAGTTGGCACCCTCGGCCATATCCAGGTCCCCGGAGGGCGAGCCGCTGGCCACACTCGCACTGTTGACGGTGATGGCCGACAAGGAGTAGGCCGCCGTCGGGGTCACGTTGATGGCGTCCACGCTGTTCCCGATCCGGGCGGTGTAGCTGGTCACGTCGGCAGCAAAGGCCGGCACCAGCGTTCCGGACGACAGGACCAGATCGGCGAGGTTGGGGTTGGACGACTTCACCTTCAGGGTGAATGTCTCCTGGGCCGTGCCACCGCCGGCATCGGTTACCGTGACGGTGATGGTAGCCGTGCCGGCCTTTCCTGCCGTAGGGGTGACCGTAACGGTGCGGTCGGCGTCTGTGCCCCCGAAGACGATGTTGGCGTTGGGTACCAGCGTCGTGTTCGACGACGAGCCGGAGAGCGTGAGGCTGGCGAGCGCTGTCTCCGCATCGGCCACTGTAACCGGCAGCGCATTGGTGCTGTTGTCCTGTTCGATGGTCTGGTCGCTGATGGCAGAGATGGTGGGACTGGCGTTGGGCATGACCACCTGCACCGGGAGGGACCGTACGGTTACAGTCCCATCCCCGAGCTCGAATTGTGAATTGTTGCCCCACGCCCAGACGGTGCCGTCATTGCGGACGGCGTAGGAAGAATAAGTGCCGGCGGCAATCCACTCCACATCGGTCAGGAAACCCGTGCCGGCCGCGTCCTTCACCTGAACCGGAACGTAACTGCTCGTGGTATTATCCTGGCCCAGTTGGCCCTGGAGGCCGGTGCCCCAGGCAAAGACGTTGCCGTCAGTGGTGCGGGCCACCACATGTCCAGTGGCGACGGCAACCTGCGCAACCCCCGAAAGGAAGCCGCTGCCACCTGCGCCCTTGACCTGGACCGGCGTTGGGCGGTCGAACGTGGTGTTGTCGCCCAACTGGCCGTTACCGTTATAGCCCCAGGCCCAGAGACTGCCGTCCGACTTGACGGCATAGGAAGAGTTCCCTCCGGCCGCGATGGCCACCACATCGGTGAGCCCAGTCACCAACCAGGGTGACGTTTGGTTCCCAGTGAGGTCGCTCCGGCCCAGTTGCCCATATTTGTTGTAGCCCCAGGCATAGACCCGCCCGTCTGACTTCAGAGCCAGAACATGCCCATCGCCGGCGGCAATGGCTGTTACGCCCGTGAGGGGGGAGTAGCCGAACCCGTTAAACGCCTGAACCTGGACAGGCGTCGTCCGGTCTTCGGTGCTTCCGTCGCCTAACTGGCCCACCGCGTTGCCGCCCCAGGCCCAAACGGTGGTATCCTGCAGGAGCGCAACGCTGAACGCGTAAGGGTAGTTCGCCTCGCGGCCGGCCGCGACGGCAGTGGCGCCGGTAAGATACCCATTGCCGTTTGCGCCCTTGACCTGGACCGGGTACGACACGATTGTTCCGCTGCTGCCATTGCCCAACTCGCCGCTCGCGTTTCTGCCCCAGCCCCAGACAGTGCCGTCTTTCTTAACGGCGATGGAGTGGCCATAGCCACCCGCCATGGCCGCCACATCCGTAAGAAAGGTACTGTAGTCTGCCTTTACCTGTGAGACTTTTGATACCAGGGTGTAGGAAGAGCCAATCCCGATCTGCTTGTCGGAATTGCTACCCCAGGCATACGCCCTGCCGTCTTCGAACACCATGAGCCCAAAGTTACGGCCGGCGGCCACACGAATGCCGCTGGCTGCCTCCGCCCGGTTGTAAGCGGCGGGCATGAGCCCAAGGAGCAGGATCGCGACCAGAAAGCTTCTCAGAAGGTACGCAGCCAGCCGGCGCCCATTGAAGCTGTTCGATCTCCGGGTGGCGCCGGCGCCTGCCGGTGGGTGATCTTTGAACAAGCAACCTTCTCCATGCATCATTTCATGCCTCATCTCCTGGGGTAGGTCAATTACGAAAACGCACAGCCGACCGGCACACCCTTGCCCGGACCCAGGCTCACCCTGGCCCAACGGCGCTGCGGTCGACCAACGGCACCCTCAACCCATGGTTCTGCAGACCCCGTCGCGCGCATGCCTGCGCGCTGTGACATGCCTTTCTCCCTCACTTCGTCATTGGTGATCTGGTAGTCCTAACGTCAATTATTCGATTAACCCAAAGTATAGAAGTACACTCCAGAGTCTGTCAACGACTGTATACGTCTGGAACACACACGCCCCTGCCTGTCGAGTGCCCGGCGGTGGGCCGCCAGGCGCCCGGTCGGTCAGCAGTCGATTACCAGGTACCGTGGTCGGTGTATTCAACCAGCGCCTCCTCCCGGGTCGCCTTGCGCACCGACCGGTGGCTGGCTCAGGGTAGCCGGCCATAACCTCGGCGGCCACGACCCTGGCGATCGCATCGGCAGCCCAGTGTCCGGCGCTGTCCGCCGGCACGGCACCACCGGGCGCCAGCCGGGCTGATGCTTTCGGGCCGGGCGGGACTGGTGGCCCGGGCCAGGATCACTGCCCTGGCGATCACCTGGGTCGCGTGGCCCAGATCGACCGGGATCTCCACCTGCTCCACCTTGGGTTGGGTCTCCGGTGGCTGTTCGGCAGGCGGCGCTTCCTCCTCCGGCAGCGCCGGCGGCGGGGATGGGGGGTCCGGTGGTAACCTCAGTCTGGTAGTGGCCTGAATGCTGTCGACGCCGCTGGGCGTCAGCCCTGTGTTGCCCGCCGCATCCCTGGCCCGCAGCGCAAAGTTGTACGTGCCGTAGGCCGGGGGCAGGTAGTAGGTGCCCTGGTTCAGGTCAACCGTCCAGGTGGCCGTTGCGGGCGTGCCGGAAGCCGCCGTTGTGCCGGTGATGCTCTTCTTCAGGGCGGTGTAGCTGCTGTTGCCGTGCACCTCAAAGGTGCCGGTCCAGTCGGCGCCCGGCGCAGCCGTGGCCGACAGGCTGACCGCGTCGAGGTGGCTGCCGGCTGCCGCCGGCGTCACCCAGGTCGGGGCCGTGACCGGCCGCGTGACTGTGACGGTGTAGGTCTGCTGGGTGCTGCCGTCCTGGGCGGTGACAACGGTGTTGATCACATTCACGCCGGGAGTCAGGGCGATGGAGCCGGACTCAGCACCGCTGGCCACCGTTGTGCCCTTCACGGCGATGGTGGCGTTGGCCTCGTTTACGGTTGGCGTGACCGTGAGGCTGCTGACGTTCGCCGCCACCGTGGCGGTATAGTCGGTGGTCCCGGGTTCGAACGCCGGGCTGAGCGTGCCGCTGGAGAGCGTGAGATCCGCCAGCGTTGCATCGCTGGAGGCGGCATTCTCCTCTCGGGTCACGGTCAGCGTATGGATTTTATAAGACGACATGTCGGCGGCGACGGACCAGACGTTGATCGTATTCTCGCCCACCTCCAAGTCGATGGGGGCACTGGCTGTCCCGCTCTCCAACTGGGTGTACTGGCCCAGGTAAACAAGGTAAGGACGTCGCATCCTCTTCATGGCTCCTCGTCACCCTCCTGAGGGTGAGCATCCCGCCAAAGTTTCACTGGCGATCTTACTCAATGAGGCCACGTTTCTACAGTGAATCTCTATACTTGCTCATAGTTGCGTTCCTTTCTAATTGAGTGTATCGGCGCCCAACCTGACCCGCTAGAGGCTCCACCCCCGCCCCCACTAGGGTGCTAACACCCTAATGAAGTAAGGCCAAAAGGAAATAGCATGCCCGCTCCTCTACTTCGTCCACCGTCTCATCTCGCCACAGTCCCTGTACGCTGTTGCGGATTGGTCCCGGCAGGACGCCCTTCCGAAGGCACTTCATATTGCGCCAGGCCACCTCAACGATGACTGCCTGATCGGAATATTGGTCGCGCTGTTTCCGCACCTGAAAAGCATTCAGGCACTGTTTCCAAGCTTCAGGTTTTGCAGGATCGTGGAAATAGCGCCAGACCCGATAAGGGGAAAGCCTTGGTTTCAGAACATCGTCGTCAACGGGGGTGCGCAGCTTTTCCAGTGGGGCAGCAGCCAACGCCGTGCGTAACTGCTGGATCACCCTCGGTCGAACCGTGGATAACCTGATCGGCACGCAAACCTTGACCTGGACGGTCGTACGGGATAGCTTCACGCGGACCATCACCAACGAGGGCTATCGCAGCGTGGGAACTCAGGCCGGACTGGCGATGGAGCAGGTCTTCAGGGATCTGCCAAGTAGCGTGAAACAGGCGTGAGCCGCCAGGCTCTTCGATGCCTTCACCCGCGGTCTTCGCGGTCACTGAACCGCCAACTGGCTGTCCCGTAGCCATAGTAGGTCGCCCAAGTAACTTCAGCACACATCTTCCATTTAGCCGGCGGGTTCACCCAGAGGTATGCGCACCCGGATGCAGGTGCCGCGGCCGGGCCGGCTCTCCCACTCCAGCGCGCCATCGCACTCGGCCAGGCGGGCCGCCATCGTCCGCAAACCCAGCCCGGGCGTAACGGCGCCGGGATCAAAGCCACGGCCGTTGTCCGAGATCTCCATGGCGAGGTCGCCCGCCGGGGTCAGTCTCAGTTCGATGCGCACCGCGGTTGCCTGTGCGTGGGCCTGCACGTTCCCCAGCGCCTCGGCCAGCACCCGGTACGCCGCCAGCCGGACCCGCTCCGGGATGCGGTTCTCTGTTACATCATCGAGGGCTGCCACCTCGGGCTTCATCTCCACTGCGATGCGCAACTGATGGGCGTATTCAGAGGCCAGCGACTGCACAGCCGGCCCCAGCCCGAAGGAGATGGCCGTGGGATGCAGGAGATGGCTGACCAACCGGATATCCTTTTCGCGGATCGCTTCGATCTGGTTCTGGGCGATCTCCAGCTCTGCCCGCCCCTGCTCCGGGGCAGTGCTTAACCACTTCTCCGCCTGGCTCAGGTGATACCCCACCACCAGCAGCTTGGACTGCACACGGCTGTGGAGTAACTCCGCCATCTTCCGGTGCATTTCTTCTTCCTGAGCCGACAATAGTTGCCGGGCTGCCTGCAGCTCAGCCACCTGCTCGCGCAGTCGGTCGGTCAGTTCACTGTTCGCGCTGACCAGGACGGAGGCAGTCTTCGACAGCCGTCCGTGGTCAATCAGATGAATGAAGGCCAATCCGAAGGCAGTTGCGATGGCAGCCGCCACTCCGATGGAGATGTCATGGCTCAGCACACCGTAGTAGCGCGGCCACTCCCGTTCCAGCCAGACGGTGATTGCCACACCTGAGATGAGAATCGTCCAGGCGTTGGGGCGATTGCGCTCGACTGCCCGCATGCCAACGCTGAGGCAGTATAGAATGGTCAGCACGCCCATGGAGTGAAAGTACGGTTGCAGAGGCGTGTAGATGCGGGCCGGGTTGAGCAGTGCCAGCAGCACTCCCGCACCCGCCAGCACGCGCACGGTGCGATCGACACCAGCGGATACCTCCCGGGGAAATAAGATCCGGACCATGCGTGCGGCCAAAATGACCAGCAGAAAGCCGGTGACATACTCAATCTTCCAATGTAACTCCCAGCCAAAGCCCGGCCGGAGATTGATGAAGATCAGTTCGTTGTCGTTGGCGGCGGTCAGCACCCCGGCCATGATGAAGGAGCCAACCACCAGGTAGATCTCCTGGTAGCGGCGCCTGAAGAAAAGAAACAGATTCTGAAAGCCCAGCAAGGTCAACGCCGCGAGTGCGCTCGCCCAAAGCCTCAGTTCGCGGCCCTTCGCCACGATGACCTGTTCAAACGTGCCGAACTGCATGCTGCGCACCAGTCCGGACCAGTGTTCCTGGAAGTTCGAGATCTGAAGCACCAGGTCCAGGGTGCGCGACTGCGGTTCGAAGACCACCATCTGCGGCCGGTACTGGGGCACGGATGTGGCAGCGGTTGTTCCCACCATTCCGACCTCGGTGATCAGGTCACCGTTTGCCCACAGCCGATAGGCGCTGAACACGGCCGGGATTCTGATCGCCATCAGCTCAGATACGGCCGGTAGTGGTATGCGCAGGTGCAGCGTGGCATAGCCGTCTGCGGGCAGCCGTCCAGAACCCTGCGGGAAGCGGCTCCAGGTGCCGGGCAGGCTAAGAAATCCGGTCGGCACCGGCCCCGCCGGCGCTGCAAAGGCGTCGGGTCCGAGCAGTTGGTCCCAGTAAAAAGACCATTCCCCATCAAGGGGTACGGGCGCCATTTCCACCGGGTTCCAATCGGTCAGATCCAGCACGCCCCGCTCGGCCACCGGGTTCCTGGTCTGATGGCGCGGGAGCAGTCCTGATCCGGCCAGCAGCGCGCCGAGAACGAGGACCAGAATGAAGAGTGCTCGCCTGGACGGGAGAACCACAAGACCACCTCCCGGAACGGCAACGCCGTTAGTGCCTTCAGTCCGCCGCCTCTACCGCTGCTGCACCCAAAGGAATGCGCACCCGCAGGCGGGTGCCGCTACGGCCAGGTTGGCTCTCCAACTCCAGCGAGCCGCCACACTCAGCCAGACGAGCCGCCATGGTGCGTAAACCCAATCCGGGGGTAACGGCACCGGTATCAAAGCCGCGGCCGTTGTCGGCTACCTCCATGGTCAGATGCCCGTCGGGAGTCCGGCTCAAAGCGATGCGCACGCGCGTGGCCTGTGCATGGGCCTGGACGTTCCCCAGCGCCTCGGCCAACACCCGGTACGCCGCCGTCCGGACCGGTTCCGGAATCCGGTTGTAGCTGACATCATCAAGCGCCGCAACTGCGGGCGTTAGCGCCACCTCGGTGTGAAAATGTCGGGCAAAGTCAGCCGAAAGGGAGTTAACGGCCGGCACCAGCCCGACGGTGATGGCGGTGGGGTGCAGAAGATGGCTGACCAACCGGATATCCTTTTCCCGGATCTCATCGGTCAGACGGCGGGCGGTCTCCAGCGCTGAGGCTGCCCCGGAGGGGTTGGTACTCAGCCACTCGCCGGCCTGGCTGAGGTGGAACCCCACCACCAGCAGCCGGGACTGAACCCGGCTGTGGAGGAACTCCGCGATCTTGCGGTGCTGCTCTTCTTCCTGGGTCGCAAGCAGTTGCCGGGCTGCCCGCAGTTCGGCCACCTTGCTGCGCAGGCTGGTGGTCAACTCGGCGTTCTCGCTGAGCAGAGCGGTACTGGTGTCCGCCAGCCGGCCGTGTTCGAGCAGATAGATAACTGCCAGGCCAAGCAGAATCGCCAGTAGCGGAATCGGCTCCAACAAGATGTCCTCTCTCGGAATGCCGTAGTAGCGCGGCCACTCAGCCGCCATCCAGGCCGCGATCACCATGGCGGTCAGCAGAAACGTCCAGGCATAAGGGCGGCCCCGACCAATCGCTCGGATGCCGATGTCAAGGAGATAAACAATGGTCAGTGCGCCCAGGAGGTGAAAGAAGGGCTGGGTGGAGGTGTAGATGAGCGCGGGTGTGAAAATGACGAGCGCGACCCCCGCTCCCGCCACCAAAATCATTGCGCGGCGAAGCAGGTCGGAACCTGCTTCATGCGGGAATAGGATCTGGGCCAGCCATATGGCCAATATGAGGAGCAGAAAGCCACCGGCATATTCAATCTTCCAGTGGAACTCCCAGCCGAAACCAGGCGGTAGATCCGCAAAAATCAGGTCGTAGACGACCGCAACGGTTACGGACCCGACCAGGATAAAGGAGCCGCCGATCAGGTGTGCCTTTTGTTGACGGCGCCTCAGGAAGAGGAAGAGGTTCTGAAGTCCGAGGAAGGCCAGCGCACCGAATAGACCCGCCTTGAGAATGGAGGCGGTGCGTTTCGCCAGGAGCAATTCTCGATAGTTCCCCAGTTTGATGCCACTGACTGAACCGGAGCGGCTATGGTGAAAATCGGAGATCTGCAGCACCAGGTCAAGGGTCGACGCGCCCGGTTCAAGGATCGCCATCTGCGGTCGATACTGGGGGTGCTCTGTGGCGGCAGAGGTTCCCACTGTGCCGGCCGCGGCGACCAGTCTGCCGTTTGCCCACAGCCGATAGGCGCTGAATAGGGTTGGGATTTCCAGCACCAGCCGCCCGGTGTGATCCGGCAGGTCTACCCGCAGCCGGAGTGTCGCGTAGCCGGTGCCGGGAAGCCGCCCGGCACCCGACTGGTAGCCGCGCCAGGAACCCGGCATCCTGAGGAAGCCGGTCGGCGCCGCCGCGGATGATGCCAGGGCGTCTTGTCCGAGCATCTGCTGCCAATAAAATGACCATTCTCCATTCAACTGCGCGGAACCCATCTCCGCAAAGTTCCACTTCGTAAGATCGATCTCGCCTCGCTCTGCCACCGGCGCCGACCGATCGGGGGCGGGCAGCAAGAAGCCCGCAATGAACGCACCGAGAATGCAGACCAGTAAGAGAGCTGTTCTCCTGGACGGGAGAGCCAATCAGTCACCTCCTGGGACTCCACTCTTACTACGTTAGGCCCATGTATCCACGCTATATCGTTGACACCATTTTGACAAGTAATTTAAGGTAAAGATTATATGAGGGGGGAGTGGAGGCCGTGACTGATCAACCCAGGGCTCGTACCCGGGTTGCGGTGATTGAAGACGAGGATCTCTACCGCGAGATGCTGGTCTCCATTCTGAGCCTGCGGCCACAGCTCGAGGTAGTGGGCTCCTTTGCGACCGGGGCCGATGCGCTTGCCCAGGTCCCGTCGTTGCGACCCGACGTGATCCTTACGGATATCGTTTTAGGCGGAGGCATTAACGGCATCCAATTGGGCCTGAAGCTGAGGAGAGAAATCCCACGCCTGGGCATCACGCTCCTGTCCAATCACCTGAAACCGTGGATTCTCAGTGCCATCCCCGAGGATGACATGATGGGCTGGGGCTACCTCCACAAGGCCGCCGTCAAGAACTTCGGCGTGATTGAACGGGCCATTGCCGGAACAGCCGATGGCATGGTGGTGCTCGATCCCGGGATCATGGCCAACGCCCAGCGTACCCAGAAGGCCCCAGTGGAACTGACACCGCGCCAGATCGAAGTGCTCCACCTGATGGCACAGGGCTATAGCAACGAAGGGGTTGCCGAAAGACTGGGCCTGGCGGAGAAGACGGTCTCCAACTACATTAACAGCATTTATCAGAGACTTGCCATTGACTGGGATGACCCACATGTGCAGCCACGTGTCAAGGCGGTTCTTTACTACCTCAAGGAACTGGCAGACGCATCGGGACCGGAATAGATGGGTGGCAGCGTACACCTCTGAGTCGATCCAAAATACATCAAGCCCGGCGCTCGAAAGCACCGGGCTTGATGTATTGCGTTGTTCACCGCCCTTGCTACCCCGCCGAAACCAGTCCCGATGAGTCGGCCCTTCCCAGGGTAGTGGGCAATATCGCCTGGAACCGAGATCTCCGGGGGAATCGCAGCCTTGTGGCATATGCAGCCCCGCATAACCACAGACGCGGCAAAAAGCCTTCAACCCCGCACTGTGTGCGGGGTTGAAGGCTTTAATGGTGGGCGCTAGAGGGATCGAACCTCTGACCTCATGAACGTCAATCATGCGCTCTCCCAGCTGAGCTAAGCGCCCCTGCATGGAACACTGGGAATTATGAAACCGTTGGTGGACCCGAGGGGAGTCGAACCCCTGACCTCTTGAATGCCATTCAAGCGCTCTCCCAACTGAGCTACGGGCCCTTGTGTGGAGCGGGTTACGCGGTTCGAACGCGCGACCTCCACCTTGGCAAGGTGGCGCTCTACCAGCTGAGCTAAACCCGCATCCGTAAGGGACTGGTGGACCGCATAGGACTCGAACCTATAACCGTCCGATTAAGAGTCGGATGCTCTACCAATTGAGCTAGCGGTCCAAGGTTGGCCCGGCGTTTATACGCCGGGCCGTCAGTGCTGGTGGCCCAGGGCGGAGTCGAACCGCCGACACGCGGATTTTCAGTCCGCTGCTCTACCAGCTGAGCTACCGGGCCAAATGGCTCCGGCAGTAGGATTCGAACCTACAACCCTCCGGTTAACAGCCGGATGCTCTACCGTTGAGCTATGCCGGAACAAATTAACTCGGGCATCGACCTACTCTCCCAAGGGCTTGCGCCCTCAGTACCATCGGCCCTGCAGCGCTTCGCTTCCGTGTTCGGAATGGGAACGGGCGGGTCCGCTGCGGTATAGACACCCGAAACTT
>JAKFDK010000043.1:0-3154 GCA_036676195.1 Clostridia bacterium
TTGCGTTAGTTGCAGCATCAAAATTATCCCGACAGATCCAAACGAAACTAAGCTAGTTATTAGTCCAAAAAAGACCGCAATCTGAATAATGATTTTCATGGCTTAAATAGATCAGGAGTTTTTGCTGGCGCTTGCGGTCCAGTTGGGCCTTTGCCAACCCCGAAGAAATCTTGCAAGAGGGAGTGACTCTTACATACTTGGATGCACCTTGCTTGGTTGCTTTGATATAAGGCAGTTTTATCTGGGTCACCGCAAGAGACAGTGTTACTGCATTGGATTTCACACGCTCTAACATCCTGATCTAATTTTTTAAACTTTGTATATATCTTGTAAACGCCGTAGAGGCCACCTGCAACTGCTATAACGCCTAGCGTAGTTAGAGCCTCACCTCTGGGATCAATAAATCTCAATGGATCCCCCCCCACATAAGCAAAGGTATTGATCCCACCCGCCAGGCCAATAGGATCGGACTGCATGTAGCGCCCGATGCGCGGGTTGTACTCCCGGTGCCAATTCTGGAACAGCCCACTCTCGACGTCAAACACCTGCCCCGGCAGGCGCTGGTTGAACGTGAAGACGCCCAGGTTATTCGGATTCTGATCCGGCGCCGTCGCCCCAAACGCCTCCGCACTGTCCCACCTCCACACGATGGCTTCGTCGGTGCTTCGTGTGATGACCCTCGGCGCCCCCACCTGGTCCGTCGAGACGTTGTACAGAGTGGTCGCAATGTCGCTGTTCGCCGCCGTACCCGTCTGCACCATCACCCCCACCGGGCTGCCCAGATAGATGGTTTCGTATTGAGGGACACCATTGGTGTCGTACTCCCCCAGCAGCTGGCCGGCTTCGTCATACACATAGTAGGCCGCCCCCGTGGGCACCAGCGCCGTCGGGCCGGTCTTTCCAACCCGTTGCTCCAGCGCGTTGTAGCTGTAGGTGACGGTACCGCCCGCATTCGTCATCGTCGCCAGCCGGCCCCGGTCGCTGTAGGTATAGGTATTGGTGCCATCACTGGTGATGTTGCCGGCCGCGTCATGCACGATGGCCGCGGTGCCCAGCACGTCCTGCATCTGGGTCAGCCAGTTGCTGGTGGGGGCAATGGTGTTCGGGTAGCTGGTGCCGCTGATTGCCTTGGCCGTGCGGTTGCCGGTGGCGTCGTAGCTGTACTGGATGGTGCTTGTGCCCAGGCTGGCGCTGACCATGCGGTTCAGGTTGTCATAAGCAAAGGACTGGTCCAGGCTGGGAACCGGTGTTCCGTTGCTGGTGTGGGTGTAGGCCGTGATGCGTCCGGCACTGTCGCGGGTGAGGGTGCGCCGTACGCCTGCTGACACTCCGGTGCCGGTTGAATCACCGAGGTTGTAGGCGCTGATCTGGCCGTTGCTGTCGTAGCTGACGGCCTGGGCCTTGCTGCTGGCCCAGCTCCAGCCCGTGGTTTTGTTCTCGGCGTTGGTGGTGATGTTCCCCAGCAGTGGCAGGCTGGTTCCCGTGTTGGTGCCCACGCCGTTGGCGTTGGCCGGGTTGACCGTGATGCCTGAGACGACCCCTTGGGCGTCGTAGCTGTAGTTGACCCGACTGCCGCTGGGGTAGGTGATGGCGGTGAGCTTGTCCAGGGCGCTGCCCGTGTCGCCCCAGGCATAGCCGACGGTGAAGCTCTTGCCGTTGATGACGGTGGTCTTGCCGGTCTTGCGGCCCAGGCTGTCGTAGCTGTAGCTGGTCTGCCCGGACGCATCGGTGATCTTGGTGAGCTCGCCGATGGCTGCAGGCGTGGGGGTGGAGCCGCCGTCGTATTCAATCGCCGTGGGGATGCCTGTGGGATAGGTGACGCTGGTCAGGCGGTTCAGGTTGTCGTACGCGTACTGGGTGAGCTTGTTCCTGGCATCGGTCTTGGTGAGGACATTGCCGTTGGCGTCGTAGGTGTACTGGCTGGCGCCGGTATCGGGGCTGACCTGGGCGGTGACGTCGCCCAGGCCGTTGGGGCTGTAGGTGGTCTCCAGGCTTCTGGGGTCGGTGACTTTGGTCAGGCTGTCGGCGGCGTTGTAGGCAAAGCCGGTGGTGGTGGGGGTGGCGCTGCCGGTGTTGGGGGGTTGCTGGGTCTGGATGGGCCGGCCCAGGCTGTCGTAGTAGGTGTAGGTGCTCAGGCCGTTGGGATCCAGAACCGTCGTGGGCCGGCCCATGGCGTCGTAGCCGTATTGCCAGGTCATGGGGCCGGCCGCCACCGCGGTGATGCTGACAGCCACAGCGCTGGAAGTCGAGGGATCGTTGTTGGCGTCGCCTGCGTAGTCGGCGCTTAAGGTGTGGCTGCCCAGGCCGAGGGCGCTGGTGGCGAAGGTCGCAACTCCTGCGGTGACGGGGCCTGTGCCCAAGGTCGCTGTGCCGTCCTTGAAGGTGACCAATCCCGTCGGGCTGGCGCCTGTGACGGTGGCCGTCAGGGTCACGCTTTGGCCCTGCGGGGCGGAGGCGCTGCTGCTGGTTAAAGCTGTGCTGCTGGGGCCGGCCCAGGCGGGGGCCGCCAGAAGGAACGAGGCGAGCAGCGCCAGGCGGCTGAGCCAGCGGCTGAGGGTTTTACCGGTTTGGCCAGGACTGTCCATGTTCACTCCCCTTTGGATGATGTTGGTGTTGCTGCTGCTGTTGCTGTTGCTGTTGTTGAGCTTGTTCAATTGGCCGCTCCCGTGGTCTGCTGGACCCGGTTCAGGGCGTCGTACACCCGGGTGATGTTTCGCTGCAGGTTGCCTTGCGGGTCCTTGACTTGTTCGCCCGTCCTGTTGCCCATGTTGTCCAGGGTGTAGGTGACGGTGTTGCCTTTGGCATCCGTGACCCCCGTCAATCTGTGCGCTGCGTCGTAGCTGTAAGTCAGGGTGGTGGTGTCAGGCATCACCACACCGGTTAACTGGCCGGCGTTGTCGTAGCTGTAGCTGGTGGTTCTGGCGACCCCGCCTGGCGGGGTGACGGTGGTGCTGGCGATCCAGCCTCTGGGGGTGTAGGCCGTGTCTGTGACCACGCCCTTGGGGTCGATCATCTGCCGGACCCGCCCTGCCCTGTCGTACTGGGTGAATTGGGTGATGTGGCCTGCGGCGTTCGTGATTGACTGCAGGTCGCCTGTGGTGTGGCCTACAGCGTTGGGGTCAACGACTATCGGGCCAACATTGGGAAATGCCTG
>JAKFDK010000044.1:0-79197 GCA_036676195.1 Clostridia bacterium
GATTGGCGGGAGTCATACGAAAGAACCCTCCTGGACAGCGCAATGTCTGCTGCTTCCAGATTGGTTCGCGATCCCACATTGAATTCCTGTGCCAGATTCAAAGTTCAACTCTTCCCGCGATCCACGCGTTCAAGAAGATTCCATGTGCGGATTACGGGCCTAGGAGCGTGTCTCCGTAATCGCTGGCTGGGAACAGCCAGCCAGATTTTCGCACCATCTGCAAATTCCGCAAGCGCCACGAGGCGGCGATGAAGGGACTGTTCCTTCAGATCCTGAAGCTGTGCGCCGCCGCGGGGCTGGTGCGTTGCGGAAACGTGGCGCTGGACGGCACTAAGCTCAAGGCCAACGCCTCCAAGCACAAGGCGATGAGCTACGGCCGCATGGTGGAAGAAGAAGAGAGGCTGCAGAAAGAGATCGACGCCATGCTGGCGGAGGCTCAGCGAATCGACAAGACGGAAGAGCAACTCAAAAACGATGACCTCCCCGCTGAACTGGCCTTCCGGGAGAAGCGGCTGGCGAAAATCCGAGAAGCGAAAGCGGCCCTTGAGGCGGCTGCCCGGGAGCGTGACAGGGTGACCGAGACGGTGGCACCTGGAGATGATCAACCAGAGGGTTCAGACGATACTCCCAAAGGCGGCAAGAAGCGGAAGCGGCAACAAGGTAAGCCCGAGAAGAAAAGCCAGCGGAACTTCACCGATCCGGATTCCCGGATCATGCGAGGCTCCGACAAGCAGTTCATTCAGGGCTACAACGCTCAAGCCGTCGTTGACCCGGACAGCCAGATCATCGTGGCCGCAGATGTCCAGGCAGCAGACTCTCCGCATGCCGTGCCCATGATGAAGCAGGCCAAAGAGAACCTGGAGGATCGTACTGATGGGGCTGTGGCAGATGCCGGTTATTTCAGTGCCTCTAATGTGGTGGAACTTGAGGGACTGGGGCTGGAGGTTCTGATTCCGCCCTGCAAGGTGCGCCATGCCGAATGGCGCAACCCACCAGACTCTGAGCCCCTGCCGGACGACCCAACGGTGCGGCAACGAATGCTGGCCAGGCTTCGCACCCCAGCAGGTCGGGCGGCCTACGGAATGCGCATGAAAACCGTCGAGCCCGTCGCGTGCAACCACCCAGGCAGCGGCGTGAGCGGCCCAACAAAATGCGACCAGCGCAGTGGGAAATCTAGAACTTCATGTATGTGATTTCCGTTTTAGTTGATGAATAGCCAAACTCGGCGGGCGCCCCCGGATGGTGGGGCACCCGCCCACGTAGGAAACGAGGAGGGAGCCGGTATGGCGGGGGCTCTCCTTTGCCGAGAGGACGCGGAGGTAAGTCGATGACGGGGACCAGAAAAGGGTTGTGGGCCAACCCCAAATTTGACTGGATCACCGGGAGTACGGTTTCGGCGTTCGGCGACGGCCTTTTCATGGTGGCTCTGCCGTGGTGGATGCTCCAGCTCACGGGTTCCGCAAGGACCGTTACCCTGATCTGGGTAGTGACCATTGTCGCCCGGCTGTTCTTTTCGCCGTTTGCCGGCGTGCTGGTGGACCGAATGAGCAAGCGGACCGTCCTGGTGCAATCGGGCGCGATGGGGGCCGCTATGGCGATGATGATCGGCCTCTGCATGTCCGTGGACAGGCCCAGCGTGGCCGCAATTCTCGCCGTGGTGGCGGTCATGGAGGTGGCAGCGTCGCTCTTTGTGCCTGCCTTGCAGTCTTCGTTTCGGGAACTCTTCGGCGTGGAACAGCTTGTTTCGGCCAACTCGCTGCTCGGTTCAGCCCAGAGTATGGCCCGGTTCGGAGCCATGGCCGCTGGCGAAATGCTGCTGGCCCTGTTCGGTGCACAGGTTGCGGCCTATCTGGATGCTGGGACCTTCCTGGTCTCCCTGGCCGGTCTGATGTGTGGAGCCTTCCCGGTAGCACGGGTGGTGCGGCAGAGCCGGTTCCTGCCCGACCTATGGGAGGGACTGCGCTACACGGCTGCGAGCCCTACGACCCTGGGCATGGTTCCGTGACAAGCCTGTTCAACCTGTTCGCCAGTGCGGCCGGCGTCCTCTTTGCCCCCAAGGCCGAAAGTCTGGCCGTCGGACCACAGGGCTTTGGCTGGATGTCCGCCATGGTCGCAGGTTGGCGATTCGGCGGGAGCCCTGACGCTGCCGCCGCACCAGCCTGCGACCCTGCCGTCCGCGGGCGCCTGTAGAAAAACCGAACAGCCCGCCACCCTTCGACAAGGTTGGCGGGCCGTTCGTGCTATGCTACCAGTGGTGGAGCTGTTTGCGGGCCAGTTCCCGAAAGGGGGCTGCCAATCGATGAAGATCACGATCGAGCTGAACTCGGATTTTGTTTTCTGGCTCATCGTGCTTCTGATTTGCCTGGCGCTTCCGCTATAGCATAGCGGTGGCGTGAGACCGTAAGGCCGAGCGCCGCCGTCACATGTATGGTGGAACGGCGTCTGCAGGCTCCCGGGCGCCCGTGTACTGCGGGCGCCCGTCCGCTTCTAGTGTATCCGCCCGGGCACCCCGTTATCCACCCAAAACGACCAGCGGCTTTCCAAGTTCCCGCTGACTGGAATCCCCCTCGACGGGCGAGTACCAGCCTGAAGCGGAGAGGTGGTCCACCATTTCTCGGTTCACAACCCATGCCATCAAACGATTTATCGAACGATATGTTGAACGGTTGCCTGAGCGAACCTGGCCAGTTCAGCGGGAGTTGTCCCGCACGGAGACATCCTCACCGACCAGGAAGAGATGGACATGGAGCAGGCGCTGACGATCCCCTGACCGTAGCTACCGGGCTGCGCCCCTCTGCCCCCCGCCTCGGCACCACCTGAGGGGAAAAACCTCTGCACCTCCCTGTTTTCATTTGTTTTTTCCCCGCACCCCACTGTTTTTTCCCCGCACCTGCCCGCGCGGCCATTCACCACGCTTCACCCTGATTCACCTGCCGGTACCCGGGTGCGCGCAGATTCACCATCCAGTTCCAACCCGGTACCCTGGTGATCTGTCCTTGCTATTGGGCCGCTCATTCCTGTTCTTCCCCTCACCCGGCCGCGCGCAGCTGTTTTTGCCTTCACCCGGCTGTTCGCCGCTGCACCCAGATTCACCCGGCCGCACCCAGGGCGCAGACACTCTCACCGTGCACACACCAAAAGGTAAAGAGGTGCACCCATGGACAGGGCGGGCGGACGGCAGGTGCTGAATCGCAATGTCTCCTTGCTGAACGCCATTGCTCTATGCGGCAACCTCTTCTTCGAGCGCGCGATCTGGATGATTTACCTGACCGAGCAGGGCTATTCGCTGCTGCAGATCGGCCTGCTCCAGTCCATCCTCCACGCCACTCGGCCGAGCCAATTACCAGCCGCCACCTGGGACGATACATGGCGTTAATTACGCTCAGTCTTGCCGCCGCCATGATGGCAGGCGGATTCCTGAAAGGAATCTCCTGGGCACTGGTGTTTGGAATTTCGGCATGTTTCCAACTCTGCGCAGTGGCACTGTGCCTGTTCCTGACCGAGATCAAGGCCGACGACAAGCCGGAACGGCAGACCCTCGCCGCCCATGTTCGTCAAACTGTTGGGTTCATCAAGTCCAATCACGCCACGCGTGCGCTCATGGCGGGAATAGCCATCTATTCAGGGGTGGTCTCTACCTATTATATGTTTGCCCAGGAGCTGCTCAGCGATATGGGCTTCACCGTTGCAATCGTCTCCGGCCTGTTTGCCGTTGAATCCCTGCTGTCAGCCGGCCTGTCCGCCACCGCCCACGTGGTTGAAGCGAACTCGGGCGCCCGGCGCGTGCTGCTCGCCGCCATCGGTGTTTCCGCTGTGCTCTTCCCTCTTGTCGCCTTGAACCATCACCTGGCCGACGTCCTATCCTTCTTGATTCTGAGCTTGATCTACAGCCTGTTTCAGCCGATCGCCAGCAGTGTGGTGAACAGCGAAATGCCCTCTGACCAACGGGCCAGTCTCCTTTCGGTCATGAGTTTTGCGTGTTCACTTGTCATGTTCCTCATCTTCCCTCTTGCTGGTCACATGGCCGACCGGTTTGGCGCTCAGCGTGTATGGGCGCCATGTGGCGCCTCGGCGATGGTACTAAGCCTGGTCTGTTGCCTTCGCTTCTACTCGGCGGTGGTCAGGTCCTCCAATACGGCTTTCCCTGTGCCGCCGCCGGTCGAGTAGGACATGAGCGGATTACACCAGGCCAATACCGGGCCAGGGGGCCGTTTCCGTTGCCAACAAAAGCTGGCTGAAATCGGCCGCGTAACCGAAGTGGTCCCGGTAATAGCCGCTCAGCCGGTCAGTGGCCAGTTGCCTGGCCCGCTCCCGGTCGCCCGGGTTCAAGCCGGCCCAGATCTGCCGGTTCACCTCCACATAACTGCGAGTGTACTGCACCGCCCCGGACCGGGTGAGCGCCTCCCGGGGGGCGCCCCGCAACACGTCCTGAACAGCCTTCAGCGTCAGACTGCGTACCTGCTGCATCTTGATGCCGGGTCGCTCAGGCGGCAGAGACCGGGCGGCCAGCAGGCCGTAAAAGCCGGCAAACCGGCAGGCAAGGCGGATCAGGTCCAGTTGCCCGGTATCAATTTGCAGCAGGAGCGCCAGAATGACCATTTTATACGAAGCTTCCATCCGGGTGCTGGTTATGTAATGGAAAAACCCGTGCACAGTCACGTTGACCACCAGGGCCCGGCCCGCCGGTGTCAGATGCATGACCTGGCCGGGATCCAGCCCCACCATTTGCGTCATGCTCGCATGCTCAGCGGCGGCTGCCGTCTGTCGGATTTCTTCCTGTGCGTGTTTGAACTGCTCCAGCAAGGCCGGAGTCAGCGGGGCGGCCGACTCGGCCAGTTCGGCGAAGAACTCCCGCGCCTGCCGGATGACCTTCAGCGAGGCGGGTCCGCTGACCTTCAGGCCGGCCTCGATGTTGCGACCGAACCCGCCGGCGGTCAGGTTGGCCGAGCCGGCCACCACCCAGGCCCGCCCATCCTCCCCCTCGGCGTAGATACATTTGGGGTGGAAGATTCCCCCACGGGGATCAGGCATGAGCTGGACCTGAACCCCCCACTCCTCCAGACGCGCCAGGGCCTGCCACTCGGTCTGGGCGTTGCAGCCCAGGATCGCATGGCTGGAACGGCTCGAAGTGATGAGCCGGCGCAGCGCCCGGGCACCCTGGACACTGGTATAAGCGGCGCTGATCCACAGGTCCTTGACTGGTGCCGCCGGCACCACCGCCCGGCCCAGGTCGCGGACAAAACCTGCCCACTGGGTCAATCCATCACCACCTTTTGACTGGTGGTGATGGATTTCGTTAATTCAGGAGTATATCCTTCGGGTTATGCGTCTGAACCTGGCTGATCAACGACTTCGCCTACCTGCTTCGCCTGAGCGGCTGCCTCGAAACAGCCGAAGAGTTGCTGCAAGAGACATTTTACCGGGCCATCCGGGGGGCGGCATCATACCGGGGTGAAGCCCGCCGTGATCGACAAGGTCATGGAAGAGCTGCCCGAAACCCAGCGGCTGGCACTCATGCTCCGCGACGCCGACGGTCTTGCTTACGAGACCGTCGCCGAGATGCTCGGCCTGACCCTGGCGAACACAAAAGTGACCATCCACCGTGCCCGGCTTCGCTTCCGGGCCGCCTACAACGCAGAGGAGAAGTGAGTCAAAATGGCGATTCCGGCCTGCCATCTGGTAACCCTGGAGTTTTACCTGCACTCCTCACCCTACCGGGCCAGGGCGGCGTTCGACGACTGGAACCGGAAGTTCCATTTCCGGACGATGTCGGTCCAGGTCAACTCGGGCAGCGTCGGTGCGGCCCGGTTCCGCTCTGGCGGCCATCACTACCACGCATGGCACGATGACCACTGGTTCCTGATCGTCGACGTGCCCGACACAGTGCCGGATGCCCCTGGCCTGCGGGCAGCGATTCTCGAGCAGTTGGGCACATCATGGTCCTGTCGATCCCACTGAAGAAGTCCGGTCGTTAGCGGTCACCACCCCGGTCCGGGCAAGGATGGACTCCTCCAGCCGCTGCAACTGCCCGGCCAGGCGGTTGGCCCGGCCGGCCAGCGGCGCCTGCAGCGCCAGGCTGCGCCGCACCCGGTCCACGATTTCCGCCTGCTCGGCCCGGGGCGGCAGCGGGCAGGGAATCTGCCGGATCTGCCGCATGGACAGTGAGCCCTGGGCCGTGGCCTTTGCCGCGGCGGTGGCCAGGGTGAAGCCGAGGGGTGAGCGCAGGTACAATTCCATGTAAGCAGGCAAAGCCTGCTCGGCCACCAGGCGGATCAGAGCCACGTTCGGCCCCAGGAAGTATCGCCGGTCGGGCGGCACCAGCCCCACCTGCCCGAGGCCGCCGCCGACGAAAACCATCAGCAGGTCGTGCGGGGCCAGCCGCGAGCGGGTCAGGTGCGCAACCGTCTCCGCCCGCACGTACGAAAAGTCAGTCGGCCGGAAGCCCTGCCTGGACACGTTTTCCGCCTTGATCACCGCCAGGTCACCGTTGGGATCATACCGGACCGAACGGCTGTATTCGAACCCGGCCAGCTTCGTGACCAGCGCCACGTCGCCCAGCGTGGTCCAGCACCAGCCGGCAGGCAGCGGGGGCTGGTGGACCGCCGTCCCGGCCCCCGCAGGCTCGGTGGCCCGCGCCGGCTCGGCGGCCCCCCGACCGGCGCGCCAGCCAGCCGTGAGGTCGCCACAGCAGGCGGCCGCCAGCACCGACTGCTGCAACTGCTCCAGCTGCGGCAACACCCGCGCCAGCGCCGCCCGCGCCTGCCGGCAGTGCACGTTCAGAACGGCAAGCTGGGCCAGAATCCGCTGCTGCTCAGGCAGCGGCGGCAGCGGAATCTCCAGCTTCAGCAAATGGTCCCGTTTCAGGTTGTGAATGTGAATGCCCGCCGCCGCCCGGGTCATGGCCGCCCGGTACGCCGGCGTCTGGAAATAGCAGTGCAGCCAGGGGGCCAGGGCAGGATCCTGCGGGCGCAGGAGACCGCAGAATGTCCCGCAAGACAGGCCGGGGTAGTCCTGCTCCACCACAGCCGCCTTGCCGACCACCGCCGCCGAACCGGAAGACATGGCCACAATCAGGTCGCCCTGGCGCAGGCGCTGCGCCTTGCCCACGCGGCGATCCGGGACATAGACCAGGTCGGACAGATCCAGGCGGCCATCCTGAATGTTGCCTGCCCGCACAATGCCCACCAGCCCGATCCCTGGCTGCGGGCGGGCATCAGCCTTCCTATAAGACACCCCACGGATGAACTCAAACAGCTCGCTGCCCCTGGCCGTGCGCCAGCCGCGCTGATTCATGGCTCGCCTCCATCCCCGCACTCGGCCAGGAAGGCGCTGATGGCGGCGATCTCGCGGCGCGCCAGGTCGAGGTCGGCCATGATCTCGGCGGCAATCTGCCCGGGGGTGGGGAGTTCCGCCGCGTCTGCCCCCGGCCCGCTGCGCAGCCAGGTAATGTCCAGGTTGTCACCCCGCCCGGCGATCTGTTCCCGGCTGAAATATCGGAACCTCCCCTGCTCGCCCTGGTCGATCCGGAGGCTACGCCCGCAGGGGTCAGGGCCGAAAGCAGCCTCAAACTCGGCAAAGTGCCGGCGGGCCAGCGGGTTGCGCTTGCCGAAGGCCGGCATCTGCGTGCGCAGGTCATACACCCACACCCCCGGCGTATTTCCCCGGGGGGCGGTGCCGCGGGTAAAGAACAGCACGTTGGTCTTCACGCCCTGGGCGTAAAAAATGCCGGTGGGCAAGCGGAGCAGGGTGTGCAGGTGGCACTGCTCCAGCAGGTCGGTACGCACCTGGGCGCCCACACTCTCCTCAAACAACACGTTGTCCGGCACGACTACGGCCGCCCGCCCGCCCGGCTTCAGTCCGCGGTAAATGTGCTGCAAGAAGGCCAACTGCTTGTTGGCGGTGGGGAAGGGCAGATCGCTCCGGGTGGGGCCGCCGCCACCCTTCTTGGCGCCGAAGGGTGGGTTGGTCAGCATCACATCAGCCGGCGGCAGGCCGGCCCCGGCCGCCGACAGCGTATCGCCAAGCAGGACCTGACCCTGGATGTCGTGCAGCATGAGGTTCATCAGGGCCAGACGATGGGTGTCGCGCACCAATTCCAGGCCGGTGTATGCCTGCGTTTGCTGAAACCGGCGCTCCGCTTCACCCAGGGCAGCCAGGTTCTGCGTACGTTCCTTGATATACCGGTCGGCCGCCACCAGGAAGCCGCCGGTGCCCGCCGCCGGGTCCTCGATGAGTTCACCGGGCCGGGGCTGCACCTGCGCGACCATACACTCCACCAGCGGGCGGGGGGTGAAGTACTGCCCGGCGCCGGCCTTGAGTTCGCTGGCGTTTTTCTGGAGCAGCCCTTCGTACATGTCGCCCAGGCCCTCAGCGGGGGCGCTGTACCAGTCCAGCGCGTGAATGGCCGCCACCAGTTGCTGCAGGTTGCGGGGCGACCGCAGGGCGGTGGCGGCACCGGCGAAGATCGCCTGCACGCGACCGGAGCCATGGCGGCCCAGGTGGGCCAGCAGGTCCTGGTAGAATTCAAGCTGGTCCGGGCCGTCGTACCTGGCCAGGTTGTGCCAGCGGTAACCCGTCGGCAGTTGCTCTTCGGTCCCGGTCTCGCAGGCCATCTTCAGGAAGAGCAGGTAGGTCAGTTCAGTGACGTACTGGTGGTAGGTAATGCCATCATCCCGCAGGATGTGGCAGAGGTGCCACAGCTTCTGGACCATCGTCCGGGTGGTCATGCTGGTTGTTCCGCTTCCTTCCCCACGGCGGTTGCTGGCTCTCATGTTCGGTGTGCCTTCACTGGTCTCCTCTTGCCCCTGCGGCGATGTGAGCTTCCGGAGCCGGCACACCAGGCGCGTGCGCAGGACGGCTCAAGCTCCAAGTTTGGTGTGTAACCGCGGCCTGCTGCACCCTTTTCTTGCCTTTTTTGGCCAAATCGTTCGCTTTTGTACAGGCACTGGTGGGGGAGAACGGGCAAAAATGAACGTTTCCGGCTGACGGAGGCGTCACTTGATACCCTTACCGTCGGGGCGAGGTTCAGGCCACCTGATGGCAGGTCCTCAGTGGGATACCCCCTGCCGACCGGCCGCAGTCGGGGTCCGACCAGCCCCGGTGGCTCTCGGCCAGCAGGGAACGGGGCGCGGCCCAAGTGCCGCACCCCGTTCTTGAGGGACATGTGAGTGCATTACCGGCAGAGGTTAGGTGGTGCCGGGCGGTTGCTCCCCCCACGCCCCCCTACGACCGCATCTGCACCAGATTGCCGGACTCGTACCGGCGCAGGCCGGCGGTGAAGACCCAGACGGCGGCCCCGGTGATCACGGCCGCGCCCAGGGCGAGCAGGCCGAGGCTGCCCCAGGAGAAGCGGCGGATCACCTCGACCGGCACGCTGCCCATGAAGGCGGCGGGGACCAGGGTATGTAGAATCACCCTGATCCATTTGTCGAAAATGCCCATGGGGTAGGTGGCAAAGTGCAGAATGGCCATGTGCACGCTCCCGCTCAGTTGTTCCGAGTTGCCCAGAAAAAAGGCGAGTGAACCGGCGATCACGCCAAAACCGCCGAACACCAGCGCCGCCAGCAAGCCGGCCAGCAGGAACAGCAGGCCCTGGGTCCAGGTCCACGGCACCAGCAGATAAAACACCAGCGGCCCGAAGAGCAGGTCGCCCCAGGCCATGGTGCTCATGCGGCTGACCAGTACGTGCGGCAGCACCGGCTTGGGCAGGGCCAGAAAGTAGTCAAGCTGGCCGGTATAAATCAGCCGCGGCAGTTGCACGGCGTTGCCGGCGAAGACGGCTGCCAGCCCGAAACTGAAGGCCACCACCGCCCACATGGTGAGTACATCGGCCAGTGTCCAGCCCCGCACCACCGGGAAGCGCTGAAAATAGACCGCCCAGAACAGCACCCAGAGGATGTCGTTGGCAAACATGGCCAGCACCTGGCTGACGAACGAGGCCCGGTATTCCAGGGCCTGGTTCAGGTTAAACCGCCAGTAGGCAGGCAGATACGACAGCGCCCGTCCGCGTTTCCCTGCAGGCTTACCCGCCATTGATGTCCAGCCTCCTTACCCCCCGGCGCCAGAGCAGGCCGCAAACGGCCAGAGCCACCGCCAGCCAGAGCAGTTGCCGGGCCAGCAGGGCGAAAAAGGCGTCCCAACTGAAGTGCACCAGCAGCCGGGCCGGGCCGCTGAGCAGATACTGAAAGGGCAGTGCGGCCGCCAGCCGGCGCAGGGCGTCCGGGAACACCTCCACCGGCAACAGCAGGCCGCCCAGGATCCACTTGGTGCGGTCCACCACCAGGTAGACCCCGTTCACATCCTCGAGCCAGAAGGCCGACAGCCCGATCGCCGCGGCAATCAGGAACTGCACCGTCTGGCTGCACAAGAAGGCCACCGCCACCGGCAGCAAGCTCCTGGGGTCCAGGTCGAAGCCGCCCACCATGAACCCGGCCACCGCCCCGCCCACCGCCAGGCAAATCACAGTCCGCACGGCCAGTTCGACGACATAGCCGCTGAACTGAAACCCCAGGTAACTGAAGGGCTTGTTCAGCCAGTGGGCCAGGTCGCCGCTCTTGACATCGGCATCCATCTTCATGTGCACCCGCGGGGCCGAGACCACAAGGGTTTCCGTCAGGACCAGGTACCAGATCATCTGCGGCAGGGTGTAGCCGGCCAGCCGCTCCTGCCCGGCGTAGGTGGCCCGCCACAGATACACAAACACGAAGATGGCCAGGGCCAGAAACAGCGTTCCCATCGCCGTATCGGCCAGGTACGTCAGTTGTGACCGCAGGGTGATGCGGCCCACTTCCACATACTTACTGAGCCGGCGCATCGGCGTCACCCCCTGCCGCCTGGGTCCGGTAGATGCCGGCGATGATCTCCTCCAGCGGCGGGTCCTCAATGGTGATGTCCTGCACATGGTAGCGCTGCAAGATCGCCGCCACCACCTGGTCGATGGCCGTGCAGGCCGTATCCACCGCCAGCTTCACCCCGTATCCTTTGGCCTTGACCACCGTCACGCCGGCCAGCTCCAGGCCATCCCATGCCTCGTCCAGCCGCAGGTCCACCACCTTGCGCCCCAGATACCGGCGGCGCATGGCCGAGACGGCATCATCCAGCACCACCGCACCGTGGTTGATGATCACCACCCGCTTGCACAGGTGCTCAATGTCGCCGGCGTCGTGCGAGGTGAGGAAGACTGTCACCCCCTCCTCCCGGTTGGCCTGGCGGATCAGATGGCGGATCCCGGCCTTGGCCACCGGGTCCAGGCCCACGGTGGGCTCATCCAGGAAGATGACCTCCGGGCGGTGCAGCAGGGCGGCGGCGATCTCGCAGCGCATGCGCTGGCCCAGGGACAGCTTGCGGACCGGGACCTGGAGCAAGTCGCCCAGTTCGAACAGCTCGACCAGTTCAGCCCGGCGGGTGCGGTAGGCGGCGTCGTCGAGTTCATAGATGCGGGCCAGCAGGTTGAAGGTGTCCACCGGCGGCAGGTGCAGCCAGAGCTGGCTGCGCTGGCCGAACACCGAGCCGATGCGAAAGGCCAGCTTCTGCCGGTGCACCCACGGCACCAGCCCCAGCACCCGGGCCTCGCCCGCCGTGGGGTGGAGGATGCCGGTGAGCATTTTGATGGTGGTGGACTTGCCCGCCCCGTTGGGGCCGATGAAGGCCAGGGCCTGGCCCCGCTCCACTGTCAGGTCCACCCCGTGTACCGCGGCCACCTCGGTGATCTGTGGCCGGAACAGGCTGCGCAGCCGGGCCATGCTGCCCTCGGGGCGCCGGGCCACCCGGAATGTCTTGCGCAGGCTGCGCGTTTCAATGGCGGTTGCCATGCTGGCCTGACCTCCTACCTGAAGGCTCCTGCCAAACCAGACGAACGGCAACCGCTGCTGGTTCGATCGCTGCGCAAAAATACCCCCCGCTGCGCAAGGCCGGCCTGCCGGGGGGTCACGTGCCACGTATCCATTATTTTGCTGTGCGCAACGCGTGATTGGTGTGCATCATGATGCCGGTTAAAGCAACCAGGCATCCACCTGCCACAATGGCCGGGCCAACCCCAATCAATACGGCGACCCAACCGCCAATGCCCTGCGCGACCGAGCGTAACCCGCGGCTGGTGAGCACCCGCACACTGGACACCCGGCCGAGAAATCCAGCCTCGGTGGTGCGCTGCGGCGCCCCTGGTCGCCATCCCGGGCGGTGCCGAACGCGCCGCTGCCCGCCACCATAGGGGTGACGGGCAGCAGCCAGGTCCTAAGCGGGACCGTGCTTATGCGGATGCGGGTGCGGGTGGGGATGCCCGTGGGAATGATCGTGGCCATGCCCGTGGGAGTGGCCGTCGCCCAGGAGGTCGCCCGGCCGGGGGAAGGTCTCTTCCAGCAGGCCGATCACATAGCCAGACAGCACCGACTTGGGGAGCAGGGTGCGAATGCACTCCTGCGGGGCGTCGGGCCATTTCTTCAGCCCAGGCAGGATCATTTCCGCCTGTTTCTGCATATGGCCGTTGTAGAACTCCAGTGCCGCCATCACAGCTTCGGGGAAGGAACTGGTATCAAGAGGTGGTTCGTGGTCAAACCGGTGATGCATGTCAGCCTCGGTAATGCCAGCGTTGGGCCGGGGAATGGTCCCCTGGATCATCAGTTCCGCCGAGTGCACCCAGTACCCGCCCAGGAGCGCCCGGCCGAAGGCGAAGCGCAGCGGGCCTTCCTCGGCCTCCGGGAAGCTGCTGTCCGGCGGAAAGGCCTCCTTGACCTCGGCGATCAGATGGCTGCCCAGATGGGAGATGAAGTCCAGAACACCGGGGCTGATCTGGCGCAGGGACCACTCAAACACGTGCCCCCGGCTGTTTACCAGTTCCTGGTGCTTGTCCATCAGTACGCGTACATCGATTTCCACGGCGACCACTTTCCTTTACCAGTCCCGGTTCCCCGGACCGAGATTTATTCGGCCACGCCGAGCAGCTTGAAGTGCCCGTTGTCGATCTTCAGGATATAGTGCGCACCCAGCGGCCGGTGGTTGTTGGGCGAATAGCCGCTGCTGGGCCAGGAGACGAATTCAAAGGTCTTGAAGCCTTCGATGGTGTCACGCAGCTTGGCCGGGTCCTCGCCCACCTTTTCCAGTGCGGCCACGATCACCTTCATGGCGTCGTAGCCGTGACCGGCGCCGGAGTCGGCGGCCTTGTTGTACTTGGCCTGGAAGGCCTTATTGAAGTTGATGACCTTGGACTTGATCGGGTCGCTGTCGGGCAACTGCTCCCCGGCATGGAGCGGCACGCCGGTGAAGTGGACCATGTTGGCGGCCGGGCCGGCCAGTTCCACGAACTCCGGCGAGGCCACCAGGTGGGTGCTGAAGAAGGGCTGGCTCATCTTCAAGTCAGAGGCGGTCTTCACGATCTGGGCCATGTTCGGGGCATAGCCCCACATGACGACGACGTCGGGATTGGCCGCCTTCAGCTTGGTCAACTGTACGGTCATGTCCTTGTCGGTGGCGTTGTAGGACTCAGCGCCGACGACGTTCAGACCGGTTTCCTTGGCCGCGGTTTCGGAAGCTTTCTTGCCGTCCTGGCCAAAGGCGGAGGAGTCAAAGATCACGCCCACCTTGCTCCAGCCCTTGGCCTTGAAGTAATGGGCCTGGCCACGGGCGTGGGAGATGGTCGGGCCGTTGGGGGCAAAAATGAACTTGCGCTCGGCGGGCGGGTCGGTCAACGCAGTAGAAGCGCCCAGCACCACCATCGGCACACCGGCCTTGGTGACCACGGGAATGGCCGCTGCGGCGTTGCCGCTCATGATGGAGCCGAGAATGATGGAGACCTTGTCCTCGTCGACCAGCTTCTGCGCGACCCGGGCCGCCTTCTGTTCGCTGCTCTCGTCGTCGACCAGGATCAGGTCGATCTGCCGGCCGTTGATCCCACCGGCCTTGTTAACCTCTTCCACCGCCAGTACGGCGCCGTCGCGGGCCGGCAGCCCAAGGCTGGCGCCACCGCCGGTCAGGGGCAGGAACGCACCGATCTTGATCGGTGGCTTCTTTTCGGCCTTCTGCTCAGCGGCCGGCGTGGCCGCGCCCTTGGTGTTGGTGTCTTTCGGCTGTTCGCCGCCACTACACCCAGCCAGAGCCATCATACCCGTCAAAGCCGCACTCGCCAGGATCATCCGCATTTTCCGATTCATTCAGTTACCCCCTCGGTGGTTGAATCCCTTATACATTAAACGGCGGCGCTGCCCAGATAGGCGGAGATGACCTGCTTATCTCGCAGTACGGCCGACGGATCACCTTCAGCAATCAGGGCCCCTTCCGCCATGACCAGCAGGCGGTCGACCAGGCTCTGCACCAGGGCCACGTCGTGTTCCACCAGAATCACGGACAGGCCACGGTTGCGCAGACCCCGCACCAGTTCCACCAGCAGCGCCCGTTCGGTCGGGTTCAAACCGGAGGCCGGCTCGTCCAGCAGTACCACCTGGGGGTTGGCGGCCAGCACCCGGGCCATTTCCACCATCCGCTGCAGGCCAAAGGGCAGGGCATCGGGCCGTTCAGCGGCCCGGTCCACCAGTCCGACGGCTGCCAACGCTTCCATGGCCCGACCGCGCAGGAGTTTCTCCTCCCGCTGGACCGACCGCAGGGCCAGGCCACTGGCCAGCCAACTGCTGGTGCCCTGCCGGTGACAGCCCACCATGACATTTTCCAACACCGTCAGTTGGGGAAAAACCACCGGGGTCTGAAAGGTCCGGGCCAGACCCAGGGAGGCGATGCGCCAGGTCGGGACCTTGCCCAAATCCTTATCCTTATAGAAGATCGCACCGCTCGAAGGGCGGTAAAAACCGGTCAGCAGGTTCAGGGTGGTGCTTTTTCCAGAGCCGTTGGGCCCGATCAGCCCGAGGATTTCCCCCTGCTGCAGGGTCAGGTTCAGGTCTGAGACTGCCACCAGCCCACCGAAAACCTTGCTTACCTTGTGTGCCCGGATCAGTTCCATACGCCCACCACCTTACACCGCACCGGCCAGCCCGAAGTAACGCTGCACCAGATCCGAACTGTTGCTGAATTCCGCCCGGGTCTGCAGGGAGATCTTGCCCTGGTCCATCACGCCGATCCGGTCCGCCACCGCGGTGACCAGGCGGATGTCCTGCTCGACCAGAATCATGGTCACGCCCCGGCTGCGCAGGGCCTGCATAGTGCGGCCGATGTCGTCTACCACCACGGGGGCCAGGCCCAGGGAGGGCTCGTCCAGCAGCAGCAGCCGGGGGCCGGACATCAGCGCCCGCCCGACGGCCACCATTTGCTGCTGGCCGCCGCTCAGGCTGCCGGCCGCCAGGCGGCACTTTTCCTTCAGGATGGGGAACAGCTCGTAGATGCCGTCAATTTCGGCCAGGGCCGCCCGCCGGTTGGCCCGGGCATAGGCGCCCAGCTTCAGGTTTTCTTCTACCGTCAGGTCGGGGAAAATCTGCCGCCGTTCCGGCACCAGCGCCACACCCTGGCGGACCGTTTCTTCCGGCGCCATGCCCACCAGTGAGGTGCCGCCCAACTGGATCTTGCCGCTGGTGGCTGGAAAGAGGCCGTTCAGCACCCCCAGCAGGGTCGACTTACCGGCGCCGTTGCGGCCCAGGATCCCCACGATTTCGCCCTTTTCCACCGACAGGTTCAGCCCGTTCAAAACCCGGACCCGCCCACGGTAAGCGACCAGATCATGTACGGCGAGGATCATACTGCCTTTTTCCTCCTCTGGCCCAGCAGGTCACCCACCGCCGGGATGATCCCATGGGGGGCAAAGATGACGATCAGGATCAGGATGATGGAGAAGAACACCATCACCATCTGGCTGCCGGCCTGGGGAAACACCTTGGGCAGGAAATGTTCCAGGTAATCCTTGGAGAGGAAAAACACGATCACGCCCAGTGCCGGTCCGTAGATGCTGCGGGGGCTCCCGATCATGATCATGATCAGCAGTTCGATCGAAACGACCATGCCAAAGCCTTCGGGGCTGATGAACTGCACATAGTGGGCATACAGAGCCCCGGACAGACCGGCCAGGACGGCACTGAGAACAAAGGCCAGGACCTTGTAACCCATGACATCGATGCTGACCGACTCGGCTGCCACCTCGCCGTCCTGAATGGCCTGCAGGGCCCGGCCGGTGCGTGAGCGCAACAGGTTGCGCTGAAAGAGCATGAGCAGGGCGGTCAGGATCACCACCAGGTAGTAGAAACTGCGGTAGGAATCAAACTGCAGGCCGCCGATGCTGAGCGACGGGATGTTGTACATTCCCGAGGGGCCACCGGTCAGGTCCACCCATTCCCGCAGCACCACAAAGATGATTTCACCAAGGGCCAGGGTCGCCAGCGCCAGGAAGTAGCCCTTCAGCCGCAGCACAACTCGCCCCAGTGCGACCGCCAGCACGGCACAGGCGACCATGGCCAGCAGCACCCCGGCCACCGGGGGCAGTCCGAACTTGGTGGTGGCGATGGTGGTGGTGTAAGCGCCGACCGCCATGAAACCGGCCTGGCCCAGTGAGATCTGACCGGCGTAACCCAGGAGCAGACCCATCCCCAGGACTGCGATGGTAAAGATGGCGATGAAGTTGATCAGGTTCAGTTGTGAGCGGGACAGCACGGCCCCCCCGGCCAGCATCGCGGCCAGCAAAACCAGCGGGAGTGCGCGTTCCGTCCGTTTCCACGCCCCAGGCGCCATGGTACTCCTCCTCGTATGGGCTTGGCCGCCCCTTGCTTAGACTTTGTCGCGAATCTTCCGGCCAGTCAGCCCCTCCGGTTTCACCAGGAGGACCAGAATCAGAACCACGTACGCAATTGCATTCTTGTACCCGGTTGCCACCAGGCCGCCGCCCAGGGCCTCGAACACCCCCAGCAGAACGCCGCCCAGCAGGGCGCCGTGCACCCGGGTGAGGCCACCCAGTGCGGCTGCCACAAAGCCCTTGAGTCCTAGCGCAAAACCCATGTCGAAACTGGCCAGGGTCAGCGGGGTGACCACAATCCCGGCCACTGCGCCGAGCGCACCACTCAGGGCGAACACCAGGGTCGACATGGTCCTGGGCTTGATGCCCATCAGCCGGGCCGCCAGGGCGTTCGATGCACTGGCCCGCCAGGCCAATCCCGGAAAGGAGCGATAGAAGAAGATCATCAGCAGCGCCATGACCGCCACGGTAATGGCCAGGATCCAGCCGGTTTCACGGGGCAATACCGCCCCGCCGATGTTCAGGGCCTCGCCCAGGTCCGGGAACAGAGCCAGCTTGTAGGATCGGGTGCCCCAGAACAGAGGCGCCAGGCCCCGGATGATGAGGGACCAGGCCAGAGTGATCAGAATCAGCCCGTGTGCCCCGGCCTTGCCGGCCGGCCGAATCGTGACGGTTTCCACCGCCGCCCCCACACATGCGGTCACGATCACTGCGGCGAGAGCGGCCACAACCCCATTGACTCCCCACGCCATCAGGGAGACCGTCAGCAGGGCCCCAAGCATGGCGAGTTCACCCTGCATGAAGTTGATGACCCCGGTGACGTTGAAGACCGTCACGTACCCGAGGGCCACGATGGCGTAGATCACGCCGGTGGTGAGCCCGCTCAAGGTATACTGCAGAAACTGCTGCCCCTGGTTCAAATTCCTTCACCCTGTCTGCAGTGCGGTTTTGTTGGGTCCTTCGCCAGTGGATAGGTTAGGTTCTAGTATACGGACCCTATTTCCTCGTTGTCGGTCAAACAAACTACAATTGTGTTGCTACACGAATTTAGACAATATACAATATCGTAATCGATAAACTTGAATAAATCACGCCGGAAGGAATTCACTTCCCGGTCGGCGAAGTGTTCGTATAGGGAAACGCTGTTTCACATAGAGAAACGGAGGAGGCTTGATGGCCGATCATTTGAAAGAACCTTATGTACTGCAGTCGGTGGCCCACGCTCTGACGGTATTGGACCTGTTTCAGCGTCACCCCGGTCCCCTGACGTTGAATGAGGTCAGCAAATTGGTGGGCCAGGGGCGCAGTTCGGCTTACCGCATCCTGACCACCCTGAAGGCAGCCGGTTACCTGGAGCAGGAGCCGGGCACCCAGGGCTATCGCCTGGGTCTCAAGCTGGTCCGGCTGGCCTGGTCCGCTCTGGGTCAGGTTGACCTGCGGCGGATAGCTCGTCCGCATCTGGAGGCCCTGGGACAGTTGACCGAAGAAACGGTGCACCTGGCCATTTTACACCAGGACTCGGCGCTCTTTATTGATAAGGTCGAGTCGCACCGCCCGCTGTCCAGCATGGGGTCCTTTGTGGGGTGGGCAGCCCCCATGCACTGCACGGCCTCGGGCAAGCTGCTGCTGGCCCATGCCGCCGAAGCGGCATGGCAACAGGTGCTGGCCACGCCTCTGCAGGCGTACACAGCCCATACCATGGTCGCCCCGGACGCACTGCGCAGCGAATTGGAAAATATCCGCCAGGTCGGGTACGCCGAGGACCGGGAAGAGGTCACCGACGGCCTGCACTGCCTGGCGGCTCCCATCCGGGATGCCACCGGCGAGGTGGTGGGCACGGTGAGTATCTCCGGTCCCACCGGCCGCATCGTTCCCCGGCGTGCCGACCTGCTGACCACGTTGCAGGAACGGGCGGCAGCCATTAGCCGGGACATCTCGGCATACCCCGGGGCCTGGCCCCGGCGATGAACCAGGAGGTTTGTGCTATTAAGGAAATACGTCTACATGGACTGGGCGGCCAGGGGGTCGTGACGGCGGCCAAGGTACTGGCAGCGGCCGCACTGAAAGACGGCAAGTTTGCCAACGCCATTCCGGCATATGGCCATGAGCGGCGGGGAGCACCGGTTTATGCCTATGTCAGGCTGGATGACCAGCCGATCCCTCTGCGGTCGTTTGTGTATCAGCCCAACTGCGTAGTGGTCTTTGACGCCTCCCTGCCCCAGGCCCACGGGGTGAACGTAATCGAAGGCGCCCAACCGGGGTGCATTTATGTAGTGAACAGTGCCGCCCGGCCTGCTTTTATGGCGGAAGACCAGCCCGTGTGTCATGTGGATGCCACCAGGGTGGCCGTGCGGGAGATCGGCCGGGGTCTGCCCAACAGTGCCATGCTCGGGGCCCTGGCTGCTGCCACCGGCTGGCTGACCCTGGACTCTGTCTGCAACGCCATTGCTGAATACTTTGCTGGAAAGGCCGGTGAATCCAATGTCCGGGCTGCCCGAAGCGCCTACGCTGCCCTCTGCCGGGCATAGGCTTCCCCTGGTCCCGGTCGCCACCCGGGCCGAGGCTTCCCGTACGGGAACCTGGCGTCAGGAACGGCCGCTGGTAGACCTGGAAAAGTGCAACCGTTGCCGCATTTGTGTCAAGTACTGCCCCTGCGGCGTGATGACTGTAGATAAGACCCGCTTCATTATCGACTGGGATTACTGCAAGGGGTGCGGCATCTGCGCCGATGTTTGTCCCCCTGTGGCCATCGCTATGGTACCGGAAGGAGCTGAGGGCTGATGCAGCAAGAACAACGACTGCTCGACGGCAACACGGCGGCTGCCGAAGCCATGCGTCTGGCCCGTGTGCAGGTCGTAGCCACTTACCCCATTACCCCCCAGAGCCCGCTGGCGGAATCCCTGGCCGACTTTGTCGCCAAGGGGACCCTGGAGGCCAAGTACCTGCGGGTGGAATCCGAGCATTCCGCCATGTCCATCTGCATTGGTGCCGCTCTGACCGGTGCCCGCGCCGGAACGGCCACCTCGTCGGTTGGCCTGGCGCTGATGAACGAAGTGATCCATATGGCCTCAGGCATGCGGGTGCCCATTGTGATGCCGGTGGTGAACCGGGCCCTGGCCGCCCCCTGGAGCCTGTGGTGCGACCATCAGGACAGCATGTCGGTGCGTGATGCCGGCTGGATTCAGTTGTATGTGGAAACAGTTCAGGAGGTCCTGGACACGGTGCTGCAGGCGTACCGCATCGCTGAAGACCCGCGGGTTTTCACGCCGCTGATGATCTGCCTGGACGGCTTCTATCTCTCCCACACCAGTGAGGCCGCTCTGGTCCCGGCTCAGGAAGATGTAGATGCCTTTGTGCCACCCTACCGCCCCCTGCCCCATGTGAACCTGGACCCGGCCGAACCCCGGTTCGTCAACGACCTGTGCCCCCCCACCCTGTTCACGGAAATCCGCCAGGACCAGCAGTTCGGGCTGGATGTCGCCCGGCAGGTGATCGCCGAGGTGGGAGCCGAGTTCGGCCGCCAGTTTGGCCGTTCTTATGGCCTGATTGAGGCGGAGAATTGCGAAGGCGCCGACATTGTGCTGGTGTCCATGGGCACGATGGCCGGCACCGCCCGCTTTGCCGCCGCGACGGCGCGGGAGCAGGGTGTGAAGGTCGGCACGGTGCGGGTGCGCAGTTTCCGGCCCTTCCCTGTGGCCGAACTGCAGGCGTCGTTGGCCGGTGTGCCGGTGGTGGGCGTGGTCGACCGCAGCGCCGGTCTGGGCGCAGCCGCCGGGCCGCTGGCTACCGAAGTCCGCTCCTGCCTGAACGGCCAGGGCCAGCAGGTGCTTGGTTTTGTGGCCGGGTTGGGCGGCCGGGATGTGACCCCGCCGACCATGACGGCGGTGATCGAGCGCTGCCGGGAGGCAGCCGCCACCGGTCAGGCGCCCCTGCAGTCGGTGTGGATTGATGCGCGACCCCTGGAGGAGGTAACAGCCGGTGACTGATGCATCTCTGGCAACACGCGAAGGCCCGGTAGTCTGTGGTGTGGCCACCTGCGCCGGCTGTGGTCTGGAACTGATTGCCCGGATTCTGCTGAATGTGATGGGCCCGGAAACGATTATTGTGATTCCGCCGGGCTGCGCCGCCCTGTTCTCCGGCTACGGGAAAGAAAGTGCCCTGCGCATCCCCGGTATGCAAGGCAACCTGGAAAATACGGCCGCCTACGCCGCCGGCATCCGGGCCGGGCTCGATGCCACCGGCCGCAGCCATGTGAACGTAGTGGCCCTGGCCGGCGACGGCGCCACGGTGGATATTGGTCTGCAGGCACTGTCCGGCGCGCTGGAGCGCGGCGACCGGATCCTGTATCTGTGCTACGACAACGAAGGGTATATGAATACAGGCATTCAGGGCAGCGGCTCCACCAGCCTGGGGGCCTGGACCACCACCACTCCGGCGGGCAAGCCGAACTGGCGCAAGAATATGGTCCAGATCGTCGCCGCCCACGGCATTCCTTATGTGGCCAACGCCTCCATGGGCTATGTGGACGACCTGCGGCGCAAAATTGAAAAAGCCAAGGACATGACGGCCCACGGCCCCGCCTACCTGCACGTATACACCTCGTGCCCCACCGGCTGGCGCCATGATTCCGCCATCAGCATCACTGTGGCCAAGCTGGCCACCGAAAGCAAGGTCTGGCCCCTGTACGAAATCGTGAACGGCCGCTGGCGGAACACGGTGACGGTGAAAAATCACAAGCCGGTATCGGATTACCTCAAGGCCCAGGGCCGGTTCAAGCACCTGACCGAGGCAGAGATTGCGACAATCCAGAAACTGGTGGACCGCGAATACGACGAACTGCAATTGCGGTTTGCGCCTAAATAACCCACATCACCATTCAGGATGCAAAAGGAGGACCTACCGTGGGGCAGTTGCTCGCCATGGCTGAGCCAGCGGAGCGCATGACCGGGGTCACCCGTCGGTCCTATCTGAAGGGCCAGGTCATCTTTTCTTCCGGCGAGATCTGTGACCGAGTCTACTACGTTTCACGTGGGGTCGTTAAACTTTCCTTCGTCCGGGAAGACGGCACGGAAAAAATCGTTACCCACCTTGGCCCGGGTAGCATCCTGGGTGAAAGCGGTGTGTTCTGCGGCAAGCCTGAATCCGTTACCGCCACGGCTGCCTGGCCCGTGGATATAATCGTACTGACCCGGTCCGATCTGGACCGGCTGGTGGGTACGGACCCGGATTTTTCCCTACAACTGATGAGCAGCCTGTCGCGCAAAATCGACCTGATCACCAGTGAGTTGGAATGTACCTGTCTGCGCAGCGCCGGCGGCCGCATTGCCTATGCCCTGCACCAACTGGGCATCAGCTATGGTATTGACCTGTCTGAAGGCCGCATGATCGAGTATCGGGTGACCCACGAGGAACTGGCCCGGATGGCGGGCACCTGTCGGGTGACGGTGACCAATGTGCTGGCTGGTCTGCGGCGCCAGGGCATTATTGATCAGCGGCGCGCCGCCATCGTGATCAAGGACCGGGAACGGCTGATCAGTTGGGCCACCTGATGCGGACAAATCCCAAAGAATCTTGATTTGGCAGCAGGAATCCACCGGGCTGCACCGAAACTTTATACTACAAATATGAGACACTGTCTCATATATCAGGACAGAGAGGTGCTGCCTGGTGATGTTGCCAACCTGGTTCGCCCTGGCCGGAACCGGATTGCTGTTTGGCCTTCAGCACGCCCTCGAAGCAGACCACCTGGTGGCAGTGAGCACCCTGGTCAGTCAGCACCGGCACCCGGGCCGGGCCCTGCTGGTGGGTGGACTCTGGGGACTGGGCCACACGGCCACCCTGGCGCTGGTTGGGTTCATTGTGATCGCCTTCCGGCTGCAGTTGCCTCCAACGCTGGATCACTGGCTGGAGGCCGGGGTGGGCATCATGCTCGTCATCCTGGGACTGCGTACCCTCCTGGCCCTGCGGCGGGAGCGGCTGCACTGCCACCGCCACGACCACGGTCATGGCATCCATACCCACTTCCATGGGCACGCCGGGGGTCCCGGGCATGCCCACAGGCATGCGACCCGCAGCGGCCTGGGTTCGGTGCTGGTCGGCGCCGTCCACGGCCTGGCCGGCAGCGGTGCCCTGGTGCTGCTGGCCCTGGGGTCCTCCCCCTCCCGTGGCGCTGCCCTGGCTTTCATCCTGCTGTTTGGCATTGGCGCCACCGGCGGCATGATGCTGGCAACCGTGGCAGTGGCTCTACCCACCCTGGTGCTGCCGGGTCGGTTCAACCTGGCCGGCCGTGGCTTCCGCCTGGCTGCCGGTGTGGCCGGAATTGGCCTCGGAGTTCTGGTGGTGAGTCAGCAACTCATGGCCCTATAGGAAAGGAGGTTGGCCGATGCCTATTTTCGAATTCGCTTGCAGCGCCTGCGGCCACAGCTTCGATGAGCTGTGCCAGGCCGACGAAACCGGGGCCGGCCTGGAGTGCCCGGAATGCGGCCACCGCGGTGCCAAAAAACTTTTGAGTACCTTTCACGCCCTCGGTTTACGCGAACTTAAACAAAATGATGCCTGCGGAGACTGCCCCCTGACCGACTGTTCCGGTTGCCCGTCCCACGCCGGGTCGTGACCCGGTCTATCTTGAAAAGGAGGTTTCAACACCATGTGTCTTTCCTGCGATAAGTACGGCCACGGCGACAAGTGGTACCTGAATCCGGACGCCTTCACCCGCGACAGTTGGGAGGCATCCGGTGCTGGCGAGTTCTTCCAGGGCTGGATCTACAACTGGGAGAAGCAGAAAGTTTTCTACGAGCGCATGAAGAAGATCAAGGACCACATGGCCTCCCAGATCCTGCCCCTGGAGGACGCCCTGCAAGTGGTCGAACTGGCCGCCACCATGGCGGAAGTCGACAAAGGCTGGTTCGAGATCCACCCCTGCCCCTGCATCACCTTTGTTACCGGCAAGAAAGACTTCCGCTGCATGGGCTTTGGTGTGACCATCGACTACACCCTGAAGGCCGGCCGCAACCCCCGGGTGATCAGCAAGGAAGAGTACGAGGGCTTCCTCAAGACCTTCGATCGCAAGGGCCTGGTGCACAAGCTGCGCTCCATCGGCGGCCCCAACGACACCATGGTAGCTTCCACCTTCTGCAACTGCCAGACCGACTACTGCACCGAACTGCGCGGCCGCCAGGTATGGGACTTAAAGGAAGCGTTTCTTAAGGCACACCATGTGGCACTGGTGGATTCCGGAAAGTGCACAGGCTGCACCCTGTGCGTGAGTTGGTGCCAGTTCGGCGCCATCAGCATGTCCCGCACTGCCCTGGGTCCCCAGGCCATCATCGATCCCACCGCGTGCTTCGGCTGCGGTCTTTGCCGCAACGGCTGCAAGTTTGACGCTATCGCCATGGAAGACCGTGAGAATGTAGCGGTCGCCAAGAACCTGTGGTAATCATATTAAGGAGGCAGCCCACATGGCCGAAGACAAGCTACTGACTAAAGAAGAGAAGCGGGCCGTTGCCCTGAAGGCGGTTGCGGAGTTTTTTGCCCACCCCAATTTCCAGATCACCCGCCTGGAAGATTCGCCCCACTACCAGGAGACGATCAAGCGGTCGCCCATCATCACCATCGACGCGAACAAGTGCGGGAATGCTCTTGAGTGCCTCAAGTGCCTTCAGGTCTGCAATAACCGGGTGCTGTGCATCATGCCGGTCTACGCCGAGGATGAACCGGCCCAGCGCATGGAACCGGCCGACAAGGCGCATGGCGTGCAGGTATGGATGAAGGGCAGCGACGAACCCAATCCCGAGACCCGCCCACGGGTGGTTATGCCCTTTGTGCCGGAACTGTGCACCTATTCGGGCTGCACCAAGTGCATCGACGTTTGTCCCAAGGACGCAATCACTATCAGTGTCAGCCATCTTTGATGTCTTGTAACCCGGAGGGATGACCCGGTGGCCAAGCGGATCTACTTTGATGCCGAAGCGCGGCAGGGACTGGCGGCCGGAATTACACTGATGGCCGACACAGTACGCCCCACCCTGGGACCCCGAGGTCGCCGCGTCGCTCTCGCCCGCCGCTTCATGGCGCCGATCTTTTCGAACGACGGTTCCTCCATCGCCACAGAATTCATTTTGGAGGACAAGCTGGCCAACATTGGCGTTCAGCTCTTTCGAAAGGTAGCCAACCAGATGGAAGGCGATATCGGTGACGGCACCACCACCACCATCCTGTTGGCTGGCGAACTGGTCAAGGGGGGCCTGCGCCTGCTGGCCGGCGGTGCCGAGGCCAGGGCCCTGGCTGCCGGGTTGCGTGCGGCGGCTGTCGCCGCCACGCAGGCGATTACGGATGACAGTTGTCCGCTGTCGGCCGCCGGGCCAAATGCCCTCCGCCAGGTGGCGCTCATGGCCGCCCATGACGAAACCATTGCCAACCTGGTCGCTGAGGCATTTGCCAAGGTGGGCGAATTCGGGCTGATTGAAGTGGAACCGAGCCAGGCGGTGCGGAGCTGGGTCGAGGTGGTGGCAGGCATGGTCTTTGACCAGGGCTACATCACCCCCCGGCTCATCCCGGGCAAGGACGGGGGCGCCGTGGACCTGAAGGCCCCCTTCGTGATGGTGATGGAGGGGAATGTCACCAACGGCGATGACCTGGTGCCGGCGTTGGAACTGGTCAAGCAACGGGCAATCCCCCTGCTGCTGGTGGCCGAAGAGGTATCCGGCGAAGCACTTTCTACATTAATAATCAATAACGTGAGAGGAATCACCCGTGCCTACGCGGTGCGGGCGCCGGGGTTCGGCGGCGAGCGCAGCCGGCACATGCTGGCCGACCTGGCCGCCATTACCGGCGCCGAGGTCTTGACCCCTGTGCGCGGGTACCGGCCGGAGCAATTCCACGAGGGAATGCTCGGGCGGGTAGCCCGAGCCTGGATCACCGACCAGCGGACCCGGCTGATTGGCGGCGCCGGGGATGCGGCTGTACGCGAGACCAGAGCCAACGCGCTGCGCAAGGAGTTGGCCGGAACTCGGGACGACTATGTCCGGGATACCCTGGAGCGCCGGATCGGCTGGCTCTCCGGCGGCGTGGCCATTCTGCGGCCAGGCTGTAATTCCACCAGCCATATCCGGGAGACCCGCTTCCGTGCCAACCACGGGCTGGCGGCCGTCCGAGCGGCCCTGGCCGACGGCGTGGTCACCGGCGGGGGCCTGGCCTACCTGCACGGCGCCCGGTCGGCGGCGGTGCTGGCCGCCGACCTGACTAAACAAGTGGCGGCCCATCCGCTGGGCGCTGACTTTGCCCGGCAGATGGCCGAAAATCGGGCAGCTGGTGCTCGCCTTCTGGCTACCGCCCTGCCTATGCCCCTGCGGCAGATGGCAGATAACGCCGGACTGAATGGCGGCCAGGTGGTGCAACAGGCTCTCGAACTACCTCCCGGACAGGGGCTGGACCTGCAGACCATGACCTGGGGAGATCTGCGAGAACAGGGAATCGTCGACCCCACCCAGGTGGTAATCCAGGCGATCCAGAAGGCGGTCAGTCTGGCCAATCTGGTCCTCGAAAGCAACGCCGTGGTGGTGGATATGGATCCGCTACCAGACCTGGGTAAGTAAAGAAAAAGACGTGCTAACGCCCCCGGCAGACCGGGGGCGGGGAGGTACCGATGAGCGAAGGAAGCGGCTATACCAGCCAGGTGGTGCAGGCGGCCCTGCAGATCCTGGAGGAGGTTGCCCGCCAGGGTGAAACCGGGGTGCGGGACCTGGCCCGATCGGTGGGCATGACCCATTCCAAGGCCCACCGACTGCTGGTCACCCTGCAGGAAGCCGGGTACATGAATCAGAGCGAAGATACCGGGCGCTACCGGCTGTCCCTGAAGCTGTTTGAACTGGGCAGCCAGGCTCTGCGGCGTATGGGCTTGCTAGAGGAAACACGGCCGGTGCTGGCCGAACTGGCCGCCACCACCGGCGAAACCGTGATGCTGAGTGTGCGGGAAGGCACCAGCGTTGTCTTCGTGGACCGGATTGCCTCCAGCCACCCGGTGCAACTGGTACATGGCATCGGTGAGCGGGCGCCGTTGCACGGCACGGCCAGCGGCAAGATCTTTCTGGCCTGGATGGACCCAGCCGAACGGCTGCAGCTCCTGGGACCGGGACCGTATCCGGCCCTGGCGACCCATACCGCCACCACCCTGGCGGAACTGACAGCCGATCTGGCGGTGGTCCGCCAGATCGGCTATGCCGTCAATGACCAGGAACGGTTCGATGGCATCCGCTCGGTGGCCGCCCCGGTCTTTAACCATCAGAGTCAGCCGGTGGCCGCGGTGATTGCCGGCGGCCCCACCTTACGGGTGAGCGAGGCCGACGTGCCCCGGCTGGCCGCCCAGGTCCGGGCCGCCGGCCTCAATGCCAGCCGGCGGCTGGGCTACCGCTCCCCCATCTAGACGCCCGGGGAAGACTGAGCCGCGCTCAGCTCCCCCCCCGGCGCCCTGGCCGCAACCCGTAGGCCCGGATGCGCCGGGTCAGGGAGGCCAGACTGATCCCCAGCGCCCTGGCCGCCTCATCCTGGGTCCGATACTGGGACAGCGCCCGCTGCAGATGCTGCTGTTCACATTCGGCCAGCACGTCAGCCAGAGGCGCAATGGGCGCGTTGGCCGCCGTACCGGCGGCCAGTACCGGGGCACCTGCTGCCTTGCCTGCGGCCGCCACCGCCACCGCTGCCGCAGGCAAGGCAGCGGCGGCGGGGCCCGGCGCCTCGATATTCCCGGCCGCCGCACTGCCGCCTTCCCGATAACGGGGCGGCAGGTCAGCCTCGGTGACCAGTTCGCCCGGGGTTGTCACCAGCAGCCGCTCGACCAGGTTGATCAGTTCCCGTACATTACCGGGCCAGTCGTACTCGGTCAGCAGATGGATCACCTGCGGGTCCAGGTAGCGGGTAATACCAAACCGAGTGCCATAGTGCTTGGTGAAATGCGCCAGCAGAATGGGAATATCGGCCCGGCGCTCGCGCAGCGGCGGTACCCGCACCGGAATCACGTACAGCCGGTAGAACAGGTCCTCCCGGAAGGTGCCCTGACGGACCATCTCGCTGATATTGCGGTTGGTGGCCGCCACAATGCGGGCGTTGAACCGGCGCGCCTTCAAACCGCCCACCCGAGTCAGTTCCTGGTCCTGCAGGGCATGAAGCAGCTTGACCTGCAACTCCAGGGGCAGTTCGGCCACCTCGTCCAGGAACAGGGTGCCCCGGTCGGCCAGTTCCAGCAGCCCGGGCTTGCCTTTCTGGTTCGCGCCGGTGAAGGCACCGGCTTCGTAGCCAAAGAGTTCCGACTCCAGCAATTGCCCCGGAATCGCCCCGCAGTTGATGCGGACGAAGGGGCCGTCCTGGCGGTTGCTGTGCCGGTGCATGAATTTTGCCACGACCTCCTTGCCAACGCCCGACTCGCCTTCCACAAACACGGGTACATCCACCTCGGCCAGGCGGGCGGCCAGGTCGAAGACGTCCTTGATGTTCTTGCTCACCGCCACCACGTCGGCCATCGATTGCTTCTTACGCAGCTCCTGCTCGAAGCTCTGGCTCATGCCCTTGGCGATTTCCAGTTGCTGGCGCAGGGTCTGGATCTCGGTGATATCGCGCATACAGGCAATAATCCGCCACAGGCGGCCGCTGCTGTCAAAGACCGGATAGGCACTGGAGACGCCGGTGCGGTGGCTGCGCTGCACCATGGTGGTGGCCGGCTGGCCGGACTCCACCACCTTCTGGATGGCTGAACCGGTAAAGGTGCCGCCGCCCATGAGTTCATCGACCGACTTGCCCACTTCCCAGCGCTGCAGGCCAAAATCCTCGGCGGCCCGGTTCATGTCCAGAATCACGCCCCGGGCGTCAGCCACCACCACCCCATCCCGCACGTAGTCGAAGACCTCCAGCAGTTCCCGCACCAGGTGGCTGACGCCTTCCATTCCCCACAGGAGCCAGAGCGTCTGGTCCGTGTCCGACGCCAGCGGAATGGCGTGCAGCAAGTGGTCGTGCTCCCGAACCCCGGCCGCGATCTGAGTTCGGCCCGGGAGCCCCAGCCCGTACAACGCCACCCGAGCGGCCGTGGCGGCTGCCTCCAGGCGCTGGCCGATCAACGCCCTCAGTTCCTTATTTAGCTGTTCAGCCACCGGGTCGTTGGCCCAGACGATTCGCCCTGTGCTGTCGGTACAGCACAGGCCGATCCCACGCCGGCCAGTGTCCGGAGTAAGCATGCGCAACAGGTTCTCCACCGCTATGCCCCCTGTAGCAGAACCGCTTCATCAATTTTGACTCGTCATTTTTGACCTATCAACAGTCATATTACCTCGAAAATGACAAGTTGAACAGTACCAATTACGCATTTTTAGTTGGCACGGTCCTTGCTCATAGTTCCTGACAAAGTACAAAGGGAGGGATGGCTGTGCGCTGGGGGATGGTCATTGACCTGACCAAGTGCAGCGGGTGTTCGGGGTGCCAACTGGCCTGCAAGGCGGAAAATTGCACACCGCCAGGAATTACGTGGGCCCGACTTGAGTTGCTGGAGATTGGGGATTACCCCAACGTGCACCGGATACCGATGCCTGTCCTGTGTATGCACTGCCGTGAACCGGAATGTGAGCGTGTCTGCCCGACGGGTGCTACCTACAAGAGGGCGGACGGGATCGTCAAGATCAACGACGATCTGTGCATTGGTTGCAAGTCCTGTATGGTGGCTTGCCCGTACGGTGCCCGTTATATGTACGAAGAGGAAAAGACGTATTTCCCCGGTCACCTGACCCCGTATGAGCGCGAGGGCTATAAGCGCCACAAGGTGGGCACTGTCAGCAAGTGCGACTTCTGCGCCCACAAAATCGACGAAGGGCTGGCCCAAGGCCTCAGGCCCGGTGTGGACCGGGAGGCTACCCCGGCCTGTGTCACCAACTGCTGGGCCAACGCCCGCATCTTCGGTGACCTGGAGGACCCGAACAGCGAAGTGGCCAAACTGGTAGCTTCCGGACAGGCGGTTCAGCTCAAGCCCGAACAGGGCACGAGCCCGCAGGTATACTACCTGGCGCCCGGTCGGGGCGGCGTGGCGCATCGCCAGAGTCCGCCGGCGGCCGCCGGCGCCCGATAGGGAGGTTAACGCACGTGCGCCTGGAACAGCGAACGCTTTTACAAACGGTTTGGGGTTGGAAGGTCGCCGCGTATCTGTTCGGGGCCGGTATGGGCGCCGGTGCCTACGCGGCCGGTGCCGCGACTTTGCTCCTGCCCGATCTGGGTAGCCGGTCGGCCGGCCTGTTTGCCATGATTCTTGGTGCAGTAGTGGTGATCCTGTCAGTTCCGTTCCTGATCCTTGACCTGGAGCGTCCTCTGGGCTTTTTCCGGGTCCTGTGGCGGGCCAAGTCTTCCTGGCTCTCTCGCGGTGCCTATATCCTGATGGCCTTCAGCGGCCTGGCCGTGCTCAACGTACTCCTGGGCGCGCCGCAGTGGCTCACCGGCCTCTCCCTGGCTGCCGCCGTGGCCGTCGCCACCTATACCGGTCTGCTGATTGGCACCATGCTGGCCCGGCCGATCTGGAATACGCCCATCCTGCCGGTCCTGTTCCTGGTCTCCGCCCTTTCCACTGGGTTGGCCGCGATTGGCCTGGTTGGCATGCTGAGCGGGCAGCAGGAAGTGCACGCCCTGGCGGCGGCCCTGCGCATCCCGCACATGCTGCTGCTGATCGGTGAACTCCTGGTGCTGTACTTCTACCTGACCATCGTCAACAGCCGCACCCCCGACGCCGTCAGCCTGTTGCTGCGTGGTGCCCTGTCCCGCACCTTCTGGTGGGGTGTTGTGCTGGTGGGACTGGTGCTGCCCATCGTCCTGGATCTGCTGGCCCCGGCGGCCGGCGCCGCCCTTGAGGCAGTGTCCGCCGTCTGCGTGCTGGTCGGCGGCTACCTGCTGCGCCGTGCTGTGCTGGCAGCCGGCACCCGCGCCAAGGTTTACCTGGGCGCATCTTTCGTGATTCGGCCGGAGGTGTAGCATGGTTACCGCCACGGTCAACTTCTACGGTGTGATCCGCCACCTGATGGACCAGCCCCGGGCCACGGTCCTGCTACCGGGGGAGTTTACCCTGCAGGACGTGGTGGATGCCCTGGAGGCCCTGTACGGCCGGCGGATGCGGGAAGAGATGATCTCCTCCGGCAACTACATTCACAGCCACGTCAAGGTCTTTGTCGACGGCCAGGACGTGCGCGGGGATCTGTCGGAGCGATTCGGCCCCTATACCGGCACCCATCAACTGGACATTTACCTGGTCCCCATGAGTGAAGGCGGGAGGGAATAGACATGGCGTTGGTAGACAAGCCACAGGCCCAGCAGAGGACCGGTGCGAAAGACGATGTGCGTTGGGTATCGTCGGCCTGCAGCCTGTGCTATAGCCAGTGTACAATCAAGGCCAAGGTTGTGAACGGGGTCGTCATGAAGATCGAAGGCAACCCCGACAGCCCCCTGGGCTCCGGCCACCTGTGCCCCAAGGGCGTGGCCGGGATCATGACCCTGTACGATCCGAACCGGGTGAACGTGCCGCTGAAGCGCACCAACCCGAAGAAGGGTTTTGGCGAGGATCCCGGGTGGAAGGAAATCTCCTGGGACGAAGCCATGGACATCATCACGGCCAGGCTAAAGAAGATTCGGGCCGAAAACCCGAAGAAGCTGGTGTTGCAGCGGACCACCACCTCCCCCAACACGGCCCGGACCGGCCTGGTGTGGATGTCGGCCTTCGGTTCGCCCAACCAGTGGCCCGCCGGCGGCGGCCTGCACTGCGGCAACGGCGCCCACCTGCTGAACGGCATGTTCCACGCCAGTTGGTCCATGCACCCGGACTATACCTACGGGGAGTACGCCATTTACTTTGGCGCCAGCAAGGGCCACTCCGCCGGTCACTCCGCCAACCCCCTGGCCGGCCAGGCCGCCGAGGCCCGGGCGCGCGGTATGAAGCTGACGGTTGTGGACCCGATGTGCAACTTCGCCGGCGGCAAGTCAACCGACTGGGTACCGATCCGGGTCGGCACCGACGCCGCCCTGGCCCTGGGCATGGTCAACCTGCTGCTCAACGAGTTCGGGATCTACGACACCGAGTATCTGCAGACCCATACCAACGCCCCCTATCTGATTGGCGCCGACAGCAAGTATGTGCGGGACCCCGAGACCAAAAAGCCATTGGTGTGGGATGCGGCCGAAGGCAAGGCCAAGACCTATGACGACCCGACGGTGCAGATCAAGGACATGGCAATCCTGGGCACCTACGAGGTCAACGGCGTCAAGGCGCAGACCGGCTTCCAGAAGATCAAGGACCATGTGAAAAAGTATACGCCGGAAAAGGTCGAGTCCATCACGACCGTTTCGCCCGCCACGGTCCGCCGCCTGGCCAGGGAGTTCGGCGAACATGCCCGGGTTGGCAGCACCATCGAGATCGACGGCCACAAGCTGCCCTACCGGCCAGTTAGCGCCACCTACTTCCGCGGCGCCCAGGGCCACAAGAACTCGACCTGGAACTGCCTGGCCATCGAGCTGCTGAACCAAATCGTGGGCGCCTCCGATGTTCCGGGCGGCGCGCTGGGCTTCTCCCCGGTAATGCACGGCCATCCAGAAACCGGGCGGCCCTACTTTGAGCCGTACGAAGGCCCGGACGGCCTGATGATCACCGGCGCCTGGCTTGCCCCGCACAAGCCCTACCCGATCACCGATCCGCCCGAACAGCCCAACCAGCTAACTCTGGTGAACTCCTGGCCCCTGACCATGTGCACCGGCTTCCTGGGCTCCAAGGATCAGGAGGAAATCTGGAGCCAGCTTGGGGTAGACTACCGGCCGGAGATGATGATCAACTTTGGCGCCAACTCGATCCTGAGCGTCGGTAACCCCGCTACGGTGGCCGAGGCCCTGAAGAAGTACGACTTCATCGTCTCCTTCGACCTGTTCATCACCGAGTTCAGCGAGTTTGCCGATATCGTGCTGCCCGACACCTCGTACCTGGAACGCCTGGACACGGCCCCGCAGTATCCGCCCCTGCTGAACCATCCCGGCGGCACGGGCGACTGGGGCTGGCCGATTCGCCAGCCGGTCATTCAACCCGAGTTCCAGCGGCGTAACTTCCAGGAGGTCATGCTGGAACTGGCCTACCGAGTCGGCTTCGGCGACGAGTTCCACGCCATGATGAACCTGATTTTCCCGATCAAGGAGAAGTGGGCGTTGCAACCGGGCGAGAAGTACTCCTGGGAGGAGATTTCCGACCGGCGGCTGCGCACCATGTTCGGGGACAAGTACAACCTCGACTGGTTCAAGGAAAACGGTCTCATGCGCTGGAAGAAGACGGTCAAGGAGATCTACTGGCGGCCCTTTGTGAAGTGCCGGGTGCCGATCTACTTTGAGATGATCAAGCCGATCGGCGAAAAGCAGAAGGCGGTCTTCGACAAGTTCGAGTTCTCGAAGCACTTCGACTGGAATCGCTGGGATCCGCTGCCCGAGTGGGCGCCCTGCAACTCCCACGCCTGCACGGACCCGCAGTACGACATGTACGGTTTCTACTACCGGGACGTGCTACACACCAACTCCTTCACCTACGAGAACCCCTGGTTGGATGAGGCGGCCCAGATGAGCCCGTTCAGCTACGCCATCGCCATTAATGACAAGGTGGCGGCCAAGAAGGGGCTCAAGAGCGGTGACCATGTCATCGTCGAGTCCCAGAAGGGCAAGAAGGTTCAGGGCCGGGTTATGCTCACCGATACCATTCATCCTGAGCACATCGCCGTTGGCGGCTGCGCCGGCCACTTCACCAAGTACCAGCCCATCGCCCTCGGCAAGGGCGTCCGCTTCAACGAACTACTTGAGGTGGAACTGGATAATATGGACCCGACCAACCTGAACCTGGATACGTGCGTGAAGATCAAGGTCTACAAGGATCCGAACCCGCCGAAGCAGCACTAGTCGTAAAGCAGGCGCCGGGGTTTTCCCGGCGCCTGCTTTTATCCAGTTATGAAACGACCCATTGGATTCTATAATAATGAAGTTAGGGCGGGCAAAAGGGACCGGGGTAATGGCAACTGCTCGGTGACGAAGGCCTGATACTCCTGATGGGAGGAGGGAACAGGATGAGTTTTCTTAGCGGCTTGATGGGCAACGCTTCGGAGATGAATCGTGCGGACGCGCAAACCGAGTTTGCCGGCCTGCTGTCCAAGACAGAGACAATCGAAAAGGCATACAGGCTCATTCGGGATATGTTTTTGTTTACAAACAAACGCTTGATCCTGGTCGATAAACAGGGCCTGACCGGAAAAAAGGTGGAGTACCATTCCATTCCGTACAAGAGCATTACCCATTTCAGCATTGAGACCGCGGGGCATTTCGACCTGGAAGCTGAACTAAAGATCTGGATTTCCGGCAGTCCGGAGCCCCTGCAGGTGCAATTTAACAAGAGCTTGAACGTTTACGAAATCCAAACCGTTTTGGCAGAGTATGTGATGAAGTAGGAACTATTATTCTCCTACTCATCAAACCGAAACAGAGGGTCCTTCCGCAAGCCGGAAGGACCCTCTGTTTCCTGTGGCGGGGGGCAGCAACAAACAGTGCGCGACAGCAGGCGTTCGTCCGATCAAGTAGAACTCATACAATTAACACAGTGAATTCTCAGCCTCATAAAGGAGAATGCCGGTGCCTGTCTCCCGTAACCTCATCGTTAGCCTCAGCACCGTCGTCCTGCTCATTACCTCCATCAGCGTGGGCTCGTTCACCCTGTTTTTGCCGTCCATGGAAACCGAGTTTGGCTGGTCGCGCGTCATGGTCACCGTGCCCTATACCGTCGCCATGGTGGCCTGGGGGATTGGTTCCCCGATTTTTGGCAAGCTGGCCGACGATTTTGGCACCCGTCCGGTTATTCTGGGCGGTACCCTCCTGATGGCCGCAGGGTTCCTGGGGATGGGTCTGGCACAGAACCTGTGGCAACTGACCCTGTGTTTTGGGATTTTGGTCGGGCTGGCGATGGGGGCGTGTGGTCTCTCTATCATCTCGCTCCTGGTGGCCAAACATTTCGATGCCGCCAGTCGGGGCCGGGCTGTGGGGCTGGTGCAGATGGCATCGCCACTGAACGCGCTCCTGCTGGCACCGGTCCTGTTCATGTTGATCGAGAAAAGCAACTGGCGGATGGCCGCCCTGTTCATTGGCGCGCTGCTGCTGTTCATTGCTTTTCCACTGGCCTGGATCGGCGCCCGTGACCCCAGGGCGCCCCACCCCGCCGAGCGGGCCCGCATCGGGTGGCGGGCGTGCTTGCCCTACCTGCGGGATAAAACCATTATGGCCCTGTTCCTGGCCCGCCTGGCCTGTGGCCTGGCCTTTTACCAGATTGCCCACCTGGTCCCGCTGGCGATCAGCAAGGGGGTCGAACCCGCCGTGGCGGCCCTGGCGGTCAGTGTTTTCGGCGGCTCAGCCGTGCTCATGACATTCCTTTCCGGTTGGCTGGCCGACCGGTACGGACGAGGACGTGTGCTGGGTATCACCTATTTCCTGCGTGGCATCGGCACCATCGGGCTGGCTTTTGCGGTGCCGAATGAAACGTGGCTGTTTCTGTTGGTGGTGGTTGGTATCGGACCCACCTACGGTACGGTTGCCGTCAACAACGTGATGTTCTTTGAGGCGATTGGTCCCAAACTGGCCGGCATGATCCTGGGGATAAGTTTCATCGTACACCAGGTGGGTGCAGCCGGCGGACCGCTGGTGGGCAGCATCGCCTACGACATGACTGGAACCTATGATGTTTATACATTTGTCATCGGGCTTGTTCTCCTGGCCACAGGTGCCATCACCTATAAGATCAAGGATGTATCCAACGCGGTGCCGCGCCAGGCGGTCGCCGAAGCAGCGCAGTGACCCAAACCCACCCCGCCCCGTACGATGCATGAAGACTACAGGGAGGTGTGGGCTGTGGCCTCAACCCCGTCTGCGTTGCCCCTGGCTGTAGGCCAGGTACCGGCCGAGCAGCGTTGTACCCTGCCTCGGGTCCGCCCGTCGCTGGCCGAGCCCCTGCGCCCTGCGCCCGACTTTGTGGCCCCTGCCTATACCGGCGGCGGCAGCAGCGAGCAGGTGCGCCTGTCTGACTTCCGGGGCGAGTGGTTGGTGCTCCACTTTTACATCGGTGACCATACCTACGTCTGACCGACCGAACTGGCGGCAGTGGCCGTGCGCCACCCTCAGTTCCGGGCCATGGGCGCCCGAGTCCTGGCGATCAGCACCGACAGTGTGGAGTCTCATGCCGTGTTTACCCAGGTTTCGCCCTCAGGGCGACAGATCAATTTCCCGCTGCTTTCGGACCACACCGGCCAGATCAGCGCCGCCTACGGTGTGCTGGACCCCTGGCGGGGAACTGCCCAACACGCCACCGTGTTCATTGATCCGGACGGCTATGTGCAGGCGGTGCTGATTTACCCCCGCACGGTAGGCCGCAACATCGACGAAGTGCTGCGGATCCTGGCCGGGTTGCAGGCACATGCCGCCACCGGCCTGCAGATCCCGGCCCAGTGGCAGCCGGGGCAGGCGGGGATTCCCCGTGACCTGCGCCTGGCGGGGCGTGTTTAAGCACAACTGAGGCCGCCGGTGTGCTCACCTGAAAGAGGTCCGGCGGTTGTTAAAACCGCCGGACCTCTGCGTCGGTGACGGTGCCGTGCACCAGGATATCATGGGACCCCCGGGGCACCGATGCCGTCTGCACCTGAAAGGCGAAGCAGAAGCCGAATCTGGGCACTTCCGGCCGGACCAGGGGCAGGAAGCGGTCGTAGTAGCCACCGCCGTAACCCAGCCGACCCCCCTGCCCGTCGAAGGCCAGCCCGGGCACCACCACCAGGTCCATTTCCTCTGGCTCAACCACCGGTGCGGTGGCCGCCGGTTCGGTCAGCCCGAAGGGACCGGGGACCAGTTCCGCCGGACTGCCCGTGTACTGATGGAACATCATCTGCCGGATACCGGCCCGTCGGGTCACCCGGGGCAGGGCTACCCGCCGGCCCTGGCCCAGGGCTGTGGCAATGGCGTGCTGGGTGTCCACTTCCTCCGCCATGGCCCAGTAAAAGGCGATGGTCCCCGCCCGGCCGAATTCTGGCAGTTCCACCAGGTGCTGCTGGGCTCGGGCGCTGCGCTGCGCCCGCATAGCCGCGTCTTCGGCCGCCCGGCGCTGCTGCATGGCTGCCCGCAACGCCGCCTTTTCCTCCCTCATGCCGCCTGCCCCGCCTCAGTCGCCGATTTCAGAGAAGAACACCACGGTAACGTCAGAGTCCATGCTGATCGGGGCGCTGTAGATCTGCTGGAGGAAGTCAACCGCATCCTGAGCGGTGCGCATCTCCGGGTTTTCGCCCTCGAGTTCCTCCGCTGTCAGGTCACGGATCGGTTTGACCACGACCTTGTCGATGATGGCGGTAAATACCTTCTTGCGCCGCTTGTAACGGTCACCGTAGGTGACGAGAACCACGTCCCCGTCATCATACTTGTAGCGTTTATCCCCGAGTCGAATCGTACAGGTCTTATCCCGGCTGACCAGAAAGCCATGATAGACCGAGGAGTAGAAATTCAGGGCCTTCAACGTAGGCGCCTCCTTTATTTGTCAGGGGCTACCAGCCCGGCCGCCAGGCTGGACAACTACAGCCTGCTTTTTCACCCGCTCTACTTTCGCCCGCGGCACACGAACCTCCTGCTATTTTAACCCTGCGACACCAGCCCATGCCGGTCGAGGTGCAAAAGATCACCTAACCGATGGGGCGCGGCGGGCTGCCACACGGCCCGTGGCCAGCCGCCTGCGCCTGTATTCGGGCGCGGCCGCCACAACGGTCGCATATGTAAACGGCGCCGGCGACGGGGGGAGCCACTGCCCCCGGTTCTGGCTCCGTGGCTCGACCACACAGGCTGCAGCGTGAAGCCGTGGCGGGCGGGGGCGCTGCCGTTGCTGCCAGCCCGGGGTTCACCACCGGCCGGGCCCGCAGTCGCCGCAGGAGGTCCAGGCTCACGTAGGCATTTAACCGCAGCACCTCGAAATCGGGGTGCCGGGTGTGAATTTCCGCCACCGCGTCCGGGCGGTGGTTCTGGGCCGCGGCCAGTGAATAATGGTTTTCATCTACTCCCTCCTCAGGTAATCCCGTCTGTACAGACTGGAAAAACCCCTTGGAGGTTCGGCAGCCAGACACAGAAAATGCAGGGCCGCCCCCGCTCGAAGCCGGGGCGGCCCTGGTACGCCAGGCGCTTACTTGAGGCCCAGGAAGTCTTCCAGCCAGGTGGTGCTGAACTTGCCCGCCTGGAAGTCGTCGTTGGTGAGGATGCGCTGGTGCACAGGCATCGTGGTCTTGATGCCTTCAATCTTGAATTCGCCCAGGGCCCGCAGCATCCGGGCCACCGCCTCGTCGCGGTTCTCGGCCCAGACCACCAGCTTGCCCACCAGCGAGTCGTAGAAGGGTGCCACCTTGTACCCGGGGTAGAGCATCGAGTCAAACCGGACCCACGGGCCGCCGGGCGGCTCATAAACGGAAACAGTGCCGGTGGATGGGAAAAGCTTGTTATCCGGATCCTCGGCGTTAATGCGGGCTTCCAGGGCGTGGCCCCGGAAGGAGATGTCCTCCTGCTTGTACCGCAGAGGTTCACCGGACGCCACCCGGATCTGCTCCTTCACAATGTCCACTCCGGTGATCAGTTCCGTCACCGGATGCTCCACCTGGACCCGGGTGTTCATTTCAATGAAGAAGAACTCACCGGTGCTGTCGTCCAGCAGGAACTCACAGGTGCCGGCATTGGAGTAGTTCACTGTTTTGGCCGCCGCCACCGCGGCGGCGTGGACCTGGGCAGCCTTCTCCCGGCTGATGGACGGCGCCGGCGCCTCTTCGAACAACTTCTGCCGACGGCGCTGCAGGGAGCACTCGCGCTCACCCAGGTGAATCACGTTGCCATGCTTGTCCCCCAGGATCTGCACCTCAATGTGCCGGGCGACCTCCAGGTAACGTTCCAGGTAAACGTCGGTGTTGCCAAAGGCGGCGCCGGCCTCTGAGGCGGCCCGCTCCAACTGCTGGCGCAGGTCATCGGCATTACGGGCAATGCGAATGCCACGGCCGCCGCCACCGCCGGACGCCTTGATCAGAATCGGATAACCGATGCTTTCGGCCGCCTGCAGGGCCTCTTCGACCGAACTCACGGTCCCGTCCGACCCGGGAACGACTGGCACGCCGGCCTGCTTCATGAGTTCACGGGCGCGGTCCTTAATCCCCATCGCCCGGATGGCATCAGCCTCCGGGCCAATAAACGTAATGCCCCAGTGCTTGCATGCCTCGGCAAAGAACGGATTCTCTGCCAGGAAGCCGTAACCGGGGTGGATGGCGTCCGCCTTGGCGGCACTGGCAGCCGTAATGATCGCCGGAACGCTCAGGTAACTCTGATTGGTCGGGGCCGGACCGATGTAATGCGCTTCGTCGGCCAGCTTGACGTGCAGGGCATCCTTGTCCGCTTCGGAATAGACGGCCACCGTGGCGATTCCGAGTTCCCTGCAGGCGCGGATGATGCGGACGGCAATCTCGCCGCGGTTTGCTACGAGGACCTTCTGAAACATTGCCAACCTCCCGGAGTATAGCCGTTAACGCGGCCGCATGGCGAAGGAACGGCGGGCCAGGTGCTGCTCCACCCGCCCGGACATGGCCCAGGCTGAGGGGGCCGGCGCCGGGGTCAACGGGGTGATGGAGCGAATGGCAAAGCGTCCCGGCTCGGTCCCCAACACCACCGCCAGCACGGAGGAGATGGCTGCGACCACATCCAGAGGCGCTCCGCTCACGGTCTGCTGCTGCAACGCCGGACCCACCTTTCCACTAAGGGAAATACCTTCTCTATTAAACCACATCTTCCCGGCGGGGGGAAGTGCGGCCGTTAGTACCAGGTATTAAGCCACGGCTTACTCCGGTCCGGTTCAGCCGTCCAGGCCCGGCCACTCACCGATCACTTCCGCCCCCTCCGCCCCATCCCGCTGGCCCTGGCGGCAGAGTAGCCGGAAGTCCTCCGCCGCCATGATGGTATGAAGGCTGGCTGGCGACAGTTCCCCGGCACCTCCGGTCAGTTCCACCAGCCCTGCCAGCACCGGCCCGCCGGCGTGCAGCCCCGGGGTTGCCGCCGGCCCTGCCGTTGCCGCAGCGGCCTGGGCAGCCGGGTCATGATCCGGCAGCACCGCCACGTTCAGCGCCCGGGTATTACCGCCGGTACCGCGGTTCTGGCCCGCTCCCAGGGCCCATTCCACTTCCCGGCAGAGGTCAGCCAGCCGCTCCGGCCCCAGGTCCGTGTCCGCTGCCACCACCACCCCCAGCAGCGGCGGGCCGTCGGCCTGCCGCTGGCCCTGGCGGACACTGCTCAGGTGGCGAATCCGGCATTCGCTGCCATACGACATCAGCATGTTGACCCCCCGCACCAGATGCCCGAGCTGATCGCCTTCTGCCGAAATCAGGCCAAGGTAGACCCGTCGCACGCTCCGGTCCCTCCCTGCTGTTATGGCGGACACTGGTCTCCGCTGCATGTTTAGGGCCACCCGGTCGCTCAGGGTGGCCACTGAACCGATCAAAGGACCCTATTATTGGCGAGACTGGTTCAGCAGTAGCGTGCGGTCCGTCCAGCCTTCTTATGCGTCGGAGCAACGGTGCGGCGGGAGGGCAATCCCTAAAGAAATTGTTCATGCCTCCCCATAGCGGGGAGGCATAAGGTAACTCAAGGCTGGACGTCTGTTAACTCGACATCCGGTTCATCAGCCCATGCTGTTGGCCCGGACACTTCAGCTAGACCACCAATAGCCTGCGTGATGGGAGTATCCTCACAGGGGAGAACCTCTGTGACCCTGAACGAGTCGATGGTCCAGTCAACGGTATTCCAAACGGCTATACCTCTCAGACCCACTCGATAATAGAGCCTGGTACCCAGCTTCCGGGCGAGTTCGGGAGTAGCGGCACACGAAATGCTATACCCCTCATCGAGAGTGATGCGAATTTTGGGTTCGACCCACCTACTCGGTTTACGACACCGTAGATGTCGGTCTCGCCAGTTACTACAGGAACTTTTAGCTTGAGGTCCGACAGGGGATCCAGTACGCAAAGCGGGTCTTGGCGGGGTGCATCGGCTAACTCGATGGCCGTCTTGCGTTTTCGAGCTAGATGAAGAATTGACTCGACAACATCTCTTGTTGGCTCCGGCAGTGAGTAGGCTCTGTCCTGTGCCACCGCCTCTGTGAACACATGCCAGACCTTTTGGACCCGATCTGCCTCATTCGAGCCGAATTGGAGGACGGTACTTCCATGTGCAATGCTGAGTGGGGAGGTCGGCTGCGGGACGGCACCGCAGCCGACTAAGGCACATAACTTAGCGGCCGATGTTGATTGTGGGCGCCCACAGCATATGCAGATTAGCGAACTGAACTCATGATCAAAGCTTGCAGTAGTGTAAGTCCATAGAGTCCAGCCGTCACAATTAGAGACTTCTTCACCGGGACCCGGTGAACAATGCCATATCCCAGAATGAAAAGCCCAAGAAACCATAGATTTAGTAAATCCAAAGACATAAGGAAGGTCCGGATCCATCCCGAATAATTCGGTGGAAGAAATACCTCCGGACCGATTGAGATGCCGGAAATCATACTCGGTGGGATAAGATGGGCCAAAATCGCTTTCAAGATTGCTCCACAGATAAACGAAGGCAGGGTGCAGTGCAAAACCAGGGAGTACAACTTACTAAACCGAACCCGCACCGAGAGTAACGAACTCATCACCTGTGCCACAAAGGCCATGACATATGCCTGAATTAACGGGGTGGTAAAGGGCGAAATATATGCTGCAAGCGCCACGGCAATCTTTGCGGCAGTTGCGATGACAACAGGCAATTCCTGGCCTGAGTTACGGATTTGCTCAAAAGCCTGCATCTGCTCAAGTGTCAGTAGATTACCAATCAACAGACCTACTGCACCGTAAAAATAGGCCAATCCCCAATTCCAACGATCCTTGAGTTCCACAAACAAGCGCTGCGGCTGCCCGAATACGAGAAACGGTCGAAGACCGGGTGAGGTGCGAGTAGCTACTGTTTCAGCCTTCCGATTGGCTATCTTGCGCGCTCTCATTTGGTCCTCCAGGAGCGCACGGCAAACAGTACGAGTGGTATGGTCATGGCTGCGATGCCAGTGGCCTGGGCTGTATGCCCCTGCACAAGCTGCTGACTGGCAAAAAGCAATGGCAGTATCGCCACAACTGATAAAACAATGCGCACCACCCAAACAAAACCACTAGCCCCCATGCCAATACCTCCCTCATCAAACTTCAAATCCGGTGCGGGATGGCGAAACGCCACCCCGCACCACCTCCGTTCATGATGCTAACTACACCCGACGATGTCACAGATTGCCGAACCCGTTGTAGCTGCCGACACCCCACCAAGAAACAAGGCACCGGCAGTTCCAGCTTCAGCCGCCAGGGTCAAGCCAGAGACGATTCCAACTACGCCGATCAAGCCAACGACCGCTACTGCTCCCCCGGCTACGATCAGGCCAATCCCCACAGCCTGCCAGACAGTAAGCCCGCCCTGGATTTGCTGCATGTGCTCCGTTGACAACTGATACGCCTCAGCCGGGGCGTTCCTGGCAGCCAGGAACAGGTCGGTGCTCGGTTTGGCACTTACAGTTGATGTCAACATTCCCAGTAACATGAGTACCACAACAAGAATCCCAGCCACGCTCTGCCTGAACAATACGTTCACACCCCTTCGCTAGTCTGGTTGGCATGGCCCCCACGCTGCGCATGCTGCGCCAGCAGAAGCGGCCACATATCCTGCGGCTCCACCCCATCCCCCGAGCGCACTCAATGCAGCAGCACCAACGGCCGGCGCAAAGAAGGGGCACACGACGGCAGCAACCACAAACACAGCCACCGTTGCGATCATGACGCCGGTCAAAACCTTGGTGGTAGTGGACGCCTCACCGCCAATAACCAACTCCATGGCTCCGTGGTCGAGCTTGGTGGACATCGCCTGGCCAACGGGTAGAACAACATGCAGTGCAGCAAATAACGCCAAGGTCGACACAAGCACCAGAATCCCGACCGGATACCTCCAGGATGCGAGAACCACGAGCAAACACCTCCTACCAGTCCATGTGGTTCACCAGACCTGAGCCTCACGCTCGAGACTTGGGTTGAGGTCTTGCGGCTGAACCAGCAAAGCAATTCCGTCCCATACATGGCTGAACTCCACCGGGTTATAGAGAAGAAACCCGATAGCAGGATCCGCCACGACCACGTGCTCATGTGTTGCCTCCACTACCACCACGAAATGTTGACGATCGGGTATATGTACGAGAACCGGTGGGTGAAGACGTTCAGGAACCGAGTTTCCACGCCTCAACAAAGTAACCAAAGTGCTCTGCCGCGCCGACCAGTCCCAGCAGGGTTGTTCCGTGAGGTCCGGTCCCAGCTAATTCAGCAATTGTGGCTTCACTTACCTCTTGGCCAAGCAAGTGCAACAAGTATTTTAGGGAAGCGGGGCCACAAGACTTGTCAGTAGTTTGTAGTTGTAGATCCCCACGCCCCAGGTAGGCGCTTGCACCGGTAGACCACCTGATCAATAAATCGCTGTCAGCAGAGCGAATGGAGAACAGGGCCATTCGGATTCCAATAAAGCTTCCTATAACTAATGTCAAAGCACATAGCGCTATCCTCGGCTTCACTTGTCTTAATCAACCCCCCGTAATCGCTATTCGACAAGCTAAACCTATCAACGCAACAACCGCTCAACGCTCCCCAGTTTATTCCTAATAGCGGCCTCTGCAAATATTTACAGGTTGTTCTCGCTCCCAGAAAAAGTCCACATGCCTTGTACCACATTTTCAGGCACTGATTTGAACGCATGTGACTCAGTAAGCGGTTCGCCTGTCACCCCCGGCAGCAGCAGGCTCTTTGCAAGGGAAAAGCACGCGAACAACCGGGCGGCAGCAGCCGCCCGGTTCTTGCACAGAGCCTGGTCCCGATTCTAGCCGATGACCACCATGGTGTCGCCGACGGAAACGGCCGTGCCCTTTTCCACCAGGATTTCCTTCACAGTACCGGCCACCGGGGCGGTGATGTCGTTCTCCATCTTCATGGCTTCCAGCACCAGCAGGACCTGGCCCTGGCTCACCTGCTGACCGACCTCGCAGCGCACGTTGGCCACCATACCCGGCAGCGGCGCCTTCACGGCCTCGCCGGCGGCACTGGCCTGCCGGGTGGCGGCAGCCGCCGGAGCAGCCGCAGCAACCGGTGCCGCTGGTGCAGCAGCCACCGGAGCCGGAGCGGCCGGCGCCGGGGCAGCCACAGCCGGGGCCGGCGCATAGGCCGGGGCAGCGGCGGCGGCGCCGACCTCGTCTACTTCCACCATGTAGGTGATCCCACCGATGGTGACACGAAACTTCCTCGTCATATCTTCTTTAAACCTCCGACTTAAACGGGGAAATTCCCGTGTTTCTTGGCGGGACGACTTTCACGCTTGCTGCCCATGGCCGTGAGGGCCCGAAGCAGGTAGTTCCGGGTTTCCCGGGGGTCGATCACCGCTTCCACGTAACCACGGGCCGCTGCGATGTAGGGTGTGTTAAATTTCTCCCGATACTCCGCAACCCAGGTCTTGCGGGCGGCCACCGGATCGGCCTCATCCTTGGCGGGCTTGAACAGGATGTTCGCCGCCCCCTCAGCACCCATCACGGCAATCTCCGCGGCGGGCCAGGCCAGGGATATGTCCGCCCCCAGGGACAGGGGGCACATGGCCAGGTACGAACCGCCGTAAGCCTTGCGCAACACCACCGTCAGCTTGGGCACCGTGGCTTCGGAGTAAGCGTAGAGCAATTTGGCCCCATGGCGGATAATGCCACCGTATTCCTGGGCCACGCCCGGCAGGTAGCCCGGAGTGTCCACAAAGGTAAGTAGGGGAATATTAAAGGCATCGCAGAACCGGATAAAGCGGCTGCCCTTGTCGGCGGCGTTGATGTCGATGCAGCCAGCCAGCACCCGCGGCTGATTGGCCACCACACCCACCGACCGGCCGCCCAGGCGGGCGAAACCGACCACCATGTTCATGGCCCAGCCGGGCTGCACTTCCAGGAAGTCGCCGGCATCCACCACGCCACGGATCACGTCGCGCACGTCGTAGGGCTTGTTTGGGTCAGCGGGTACGATCTGGGTCAGCCGCTCTTCCAGCCGCTCACCGCTGTCGCCCAGATCCTGCATCAGCGGCTCTTCCATGTTGTTCGCCGGCAGGAAGGAGAGCAGGCGCTTGACCTGGGTCAGACACTCCTGCTCGCCGGCCGACACGAAGTGGGCCACGCCGCTTTTGGTGGCATGGGCCTGGGCACCGCCCAGAGCCTCAAAGGTGACATCCTCACCGGTCACGGTCTTGATGACCTCCGGCCCGGTGATAAACATATGGGAACGGCCCTCGACCATGAAGACGAAGTCCGTCAGGCCCGGCGAGTACACGGCTCCGCCGGCGCACGGCCCCATAATGATCGAAATCTGGGGAATGACGCCGGAAGCCAGCGTGTTGCGGTAAAAGATTTCGCCATATCCGCCCAGGGCGTCAATGCCTTCCTGGATGCGGGCACCGCCGGAGTCGTTGATGCCCACGAAGGGGGCCCCGGCCTTCATAGCCATATCCATGACCTTGCAGATCTTCCGGGCGTGACTGAGGCCCAGGGAGCCCCCCTGCACGGTAAAGTCCTGGGCAAAGGCGTATACAGTGCGCCCATTGACCTGACCCCACCCGGTGACCACGCCGTCGGCCGGAATTTCCTTTTTCCCCAGCCCGAACTCCGTGCACTGGTGCTTCACGAACAGGTCTACTTCCGTGAAGGTGTCCGGATCAAAGAACAAGGCCAGCCGTTCCCGGGCCGTCAGCTTTCCCTGCTCGTGGCGCTTGGCGATGGCCTTTTCGCCACCCATTTGGCGCAAGCGTTCCGTCTCAGCGGCCAACCGCCCGATCTTTTCCTCCATGCTCACGGTCGACAGGTCTCCTCCTACTTCTGGGGCTTTTGCACCAGTTCAATGAGCACACCCCGGGTAGTCTTGGGATGGGCAAAGACCACCAGGGTACCACCGGCACCCGGTTTGGGCTCCTCGGCAAGGAGTTGCAGGCCGGCAGCCCGGGCCTGGGCCATGGCTGCCCGGATGTCCGCCACCTCGAAGGCCATATGGTGAATGCCCTCGCCACGCTTTTCAATGGCCTTGGCAATGGGCCCTTCGGGGTCGGTGGATTCCAACAGCTCAATATGGCTGTCGCCGGCCACGAAAAAGGCAGTGCGTACCTTTTCCGTCGGCACTTCCTCCATTTTCTCCAACTCAAGCCCGAGGGCATCCCGGTAAATCGGGATGACGCTGTCCAGGTCCTTGACGGCGATCCCCAGGTGGTCGATCTTCCTCACCATCATAGCAAAGGCCACCCCTTATGACCAGATACTAAAATCACAATACAAGCGTTCTGGCAGCCTTACCTTATGCTTCGCGACCGGCAAACCAGTTGTTGATATACTCAACGGCAGTCCCGGTCGGGGTGCCAGGAGTAAACACCTCGGCAATGCCGGCGGCCTTCAGGGTCGGGATATCGTCCTGCGGGATCACCCCGCCGCCCAGCACCAGCACCTCGCCCAGGCCCCGGTCCTTCAGGGCGGTCACCACTCGGGGGAACAGGGTGCCATGCGCCCCAGAGAGGGAACTGAGGGCGACCACATCCACATCTTCCTGCAGGGCGGCCTCGGCAATCTGCTCCGGCGTCTGGCGCAGGCCGGTATAAATCACTTCAAACCCGGCATCCCGGAAGGCCCGGGCGATCACCTTGGCGCCCCGGTCGTGGCCGTCCAGTCCCGGCTTGGCAACAACGACACGAATCTTGCGGTCCATGGAAAGTCCTCCTTACACGCTCTCTTCCGGCCGGTATTCGCCGAAGACAGCCCGCATCTGGTCGCAGATTTCCTGCAGGGTGCAATAGGCCCGCACGCATTCCAGGATGTAAGGCATCAGGTTCTCGCTGCCACCCGCCGCCCGCTTCAGAGCGGCCAGGCGCTCGGACACCACGGTGGCGTCGCGGCTGGCCTTGACCCGGGCGATCTTTTCGTGCTGCCGCTGGGCAATCGACATGTCGATCTTCAGCAGGTCCTCGGGCGGCTTCTCCTCGATCTGGAACTTGTTCAGGCCGACGATCACCCGGGCGTTGGTCTCGACCTCGCGCTGGTAGCGGTAGGCGCTTTCCTGGATCTCGCGCTGGATATAGCCCCGCTCCACTGCCGCCACGGCGCCGCCCACAGCGTCGATCTTCTCGATGTAGGCCTGGGCCTGCTTTTCAATTTCGCTGGTCAGGCTCTCCACGAAGTAGGAGCCGGCCATCGGGTCGACCGTTTCAGTGACACCGCTCTCGTACGCCAGCACCTGCTGGGTGCGCAGGGCAATGCGGGCCGACTTTTCCGACGGCAGGGCCAGGGCCTCGTCAAACGAGTTGGTGTGCAGGCTCTGAGTGCCGCCCAGCACCGCCGCCAGGGCCTGAACGGCTACCCGCACGATGTTGTTTTCAGGCTGCTGTGCCGTCAGGGTGCTGCCACCGGTCTGGGTATGGAAGCGCAGCATCCACGAGCGCGGGTTTTTGGCGCCGAAGCGCTCCTTCATGATGCGGGCCCACAGTCGCCGGGCGGCCCGGTACTTGGCGATCTCTTCGAAGAACTCGTTATGGGCGTTGAAGAAGAAGGACAGCCGGGGGGCAAACACGTCCACGTCCAGCCCGGCGTCCACGGCCGCCTGCACGTAGGCCATGCCGTCGGCAAGGGTAAAGGCCACTTCCTGAGCCGCCGTGGAACCGGCCTCACGGATATGGTAGCCAGAGATGGAGATGGTGTTCCAGTTCGGCACCGTTTGCGCGCACCAGCCGAAGATGTCGGTGATCAGCCGCATGGAGGGCTTGGGCGGGTAAATGTAGGTACCGCGGGCGGCGTATTCCTTCAGGATATCGTTCTGGATGGTGCCTTCCAGCTTATCCGGGCTGACGCCCTGCTTTTCGCCCACCGCCACATACATGGCCAACAGGACCGAAGCCGGGGCGTTAATGGTCATGGAAGTGCTGACCTTATCCAGGGGGATGCCGTCAAAGAGGATCTCCATGTCCAACAGGCTGTCAATGGCCACACCGACCTTGCCGACCTCACCTTCGGCCAGGGGGCTGTCGGAGTCGTAACCGATCTGCGTGGGCAGGTCAAAGGCCACAGAAAGGCCGCTGGTGCCCTGCTGGAGCAGGTACTTGTAGCGGGCGTTCGACTCCTCGGCCGTGCCGAAGCCGGCATACTGGCGCATGGTCCAGAAGCGGCCCCGGTACATGGTGGGCTGCACGCCGCGGGTAAACGGATATTCGCCAGGAAAACCCAGGTCCTGCAGGTAGTCAACCGGCACATCAGCGGGGGTATACAGGCGCTGCACCGGCAGTCCCGACTGGGTGGCAAACTCCGGTTGCCGCTCGGGGTTGCGGGTCAGAGACTTATCCACCATCTGCTTCTGCCACCGTTCTTTCTCCTGGCGAACGGCGTCTTGCTGATCCTGGGACACGGCGGACCCTCCTTGCCACACATGACTTTTTTCACAGACGCGCACCGGTTCCCGGTCCCGGACGGGACCGGGTTGGGCCGGCGGTTAGCGACGAATGGCCGCGGCGATGCCCATGCCTCCGCCGATGCAGAGGGTGGCCAGGCCGGTGCGGCTCTCCCGCCGGATCATTTCATAGATCAGAGTCACCAGAATGCGGGCGCCGCTGGCCCCGATGGGGTGGCCCAGGGCGATGGCCCCGCCGTTGACGTTCACCCGGGCGGGGTCCCAGCCCAGGTCCTTGCCTACGGCCAGAGACTGGGCGGCGAATGCCTCGTTAGCCTCGATCAGGTCCAGGTCGGCCACGCTGAGTCCGGCCGCCGCCAGGGCGTTGCGGGTGGCCTGCACCGGACCAATGCCCATAATGGCCGGGTCCACGCCGCTCTGACCGGTACCGGCCAGGGTGGCCAGAACCGGCAGACCCAGCTCGGCAGCGGTCGCCCGGGACGCCAGCACCAGGGCCGCCGCCCCGTCGTTGATACCGCTGGCGTTACCGGCAGTAACGGTGCCGTCCTTTTTGAAGGCCGGCTTCAGCTTGGCCAGGGTTTCCGCAGTGGTACCAGACCGCGGGTATTCGTCGGTATCCACCACGGTCACCTGACCCCTGGCACCGGCCACCGACACCGGGATGATTTCGTCCTTGAACCGGCCGGCCTTGATGGCCGCCTCGGCCTTTTGCTGGGACAGGGCGGCAAACTCGTCCTGTTCCTGGCGGGTCAGGCCCCACTTTTCCACCACGTTTTCCGCCGTGATGCCCATGGCATAGTTGGCGAAGGCATCGGTCAGGCCGTCGAGCATCATATGGTCCAGCAACTGGCCATGGCCCATCCGGTAGCCGAAGCGGCCCTTGGGCAGCAGGTAAGGAGACAGGCTCATGGATTCCATACCGCCGGCCACCACCACCCGGGCGTCGCCGGAGCGGATGGCCTGCGCGGCCAGGCGCACCGCCTTGAGCCCGGAACCGCAAATCATGTTGACAGTAGTGGCCGGAACCTCCTGCGGCAGCCCGGCCTTCAGAGTCGCCTGCCGGGCCGGACCCATCCCCTGGCCGGCCTGCAGTACGCAGCCCATGATGACTTCATCTACCTGCTGCGGCTGCACCTGCGCCCGGGCCAGGGCTGCCTGGATGGCCACCGCGCCCAGCTCCGCCGCTGACACCGTCGCCAGGGCCCCGCCAAAACTGCCGATAGGCGTGCGGGCCGCGCCGACGATGACAACCTCTTTTTCATCCAAAGTCATGTTCTTGTCCCGTCTCCTTTAACTTTATGTCCTGGCGATCCGTTTCCTATGTGTAGAAAGAGCGCGTTGTTGGTGGGTCGACCCACTCGACCTCAGCACCCGATACAGGTTGGGGTGGCGCAAAAGCGCTGAAGAGTAGATTCACCCCACCTGCGCGCCGAAACTGGGCCACCGGCCCTGGGCATTCTTTCACTACCCTGATATTCGACTACCTTTCGAGTTTCGAGTATCACCCTGAATTCTCCTGCGGGCATTTGCTCCTGAATGCGGTTTCTGGCAATCGCGGCGATGTCTGGCGAGCCGCTGCACCGAGGCCGCGGGGCTGTTCAGCATTGCATCTCAATTGTTTTGATTGCCAAATTTTCAGCCTGCGGTTAAAATGGAAAGTACAATCAAGGTGACTGATTCCTACCCAGTGAAAAAGGCAAACTCGACCGAAAGGCGGGGACGCAAAACCACGGGCCTGTGGCCATTGGGCTATGGCAGCCGGGTTGCCACAACGAGGGAGGACGCAGGCGTCTGCCCCCGCAGTGGCGGTTTGGGGGCAGGCGCCTTGATGTTCTTCAGGGGAGGGATTGCAGTGCGAACTCGGCAGCGGTGGTTGAACGGTCTCCTGACGCTGGTTTTGGCGGGTGTGCTGCTGACTCCGGCCGCCAGAGCTGCCCCCAGGCAAGAACGGTTCCTGATCGGGTACGTGTCGTCCCAGGGTGAATCGGCCGTGGTTGAAAGCGGCGGCACGGTTCGCAAACGGCATTCGATGTCCGGCGTTGTCGTGGCGGATGTGCCACCAGACCGGGTGGCAGCCCTGCGCTCCGACCGGCGGATTGCCTTTGTGGAAGCCGACAGTGAGGTCTCTGTGCCAGGGAAACTGGGCCGGACGGGGACGAATGCCTTCGCCTGGACCGACGGCTTCGCCTGGACCAACGGCTTTGCCTGGACCGATGCCTTCGCCTGGACCGACGCCTTCGCCTGGACTGACGCCTTCGCCTGGACTGACGCCTTCGCCTGGACTGACGCCTTCGCCTGGACTGACGCCTTCGCCTGGACCGACGCCTTCGCCTGGACCGACGCCTTCGCCTGGACCGACGCGCGGAAATGGGATGATGTGCACCGGGTGGCCACCGACTGGGGATTCCGGGCCAGTCGGGCTCAGGCCGCCTGGGAGGTCGGGGCCCGCGGCCAGGGCATCCGGGTTGCAGTGGTCGATACTGGTGTCGATACAAAGCACCCGGACCTGGCTGTGTCCGGCGGCATCAATGTGCTCGACCCGGCCGCCGGATATCAGGACGATAATGGCCATGGCACCCACATGGCCGGTATCATCTCCGCCCGAGACGACGGTATCGGTACAACTGGCATCGCGCCAGACGTTGAACTCTATGCCGTCAAGGTAATGGACGCCGCCGGTCACGGTTACATCTCTGATGTGGTGGCAGGGATTGAATGGGCCCTGGCTAACCACATGCAGGTGATTAACCTGAGTCTTGGCACACGGGTGCCTTCTCGGGCCCTGCAGGCCGCCATCAACCGGGCCGAACAGGCCGGCGTGCTGGTGGTCGCCGCAGCCGGGAACAATGGCAACCGGCCAGGGAAAGGAAACACCATCGACTACCCGGGCCAGTTCGATTCGGTCGTAAGCGTGGCCGTCGTGGCACCCAATCTGAGCCGGACCTACTTCTCGTCCACCGGAGCCGAGCTTGATCTGGCAGCGCCCGGGCTGGGCATCGTCAGCACCTTCCCGGGAGGAGGATACGCCATCGGCAGCGGCACGTCCCAGTCCGCAGCGCATGTCTCCGCTATCGCGGCCCTGTATTGGTCCCGCCATCCGAACATGAACGCCAGCCAGGTGCGGGAAATGCTCCAGGGCCAGGCATTTGACCTTGGCGCTCCGGGCACCGACCCGCAGTACGGACACGGACTGCCTTATGTCCCGCTGAGCTTCTAGCCCCACTCAAAGAAGGGGGGGAAGGGCCATGAACCGCATGGTACAGGCATTTGCCGTGGGGGTTGGCATCCTCGGCACCCTGGTGCTGGCCATACATGGGCTGGCCCTTCCCCTGACCCTGCTGCTCCCTGATGTACCTCAGATTCTGCTGCTGGCCGGGCTGGCCGCCGTATTTGAAGTCTACCGGGTGACCATGCCCAATGGCGTGACGTTTTCTTTCGGCCTGCTCTTTGTCTGCCTCGTGCTGGCCAATTACGGCATCGAGGCAGCCATGTGGGCTGAGGCCGCTGCCGCCCTGGCAGTGGCCTCCCGCTCCCGCCGCTGGGAACAGGCCGTTTTCAATTTTGGACAGTACCTGCTCGCCCTGGGCGCTGCCCACTTGCTCTGGCAAGTGCTGAGCCGCTGGGGTGAGGTAACTCCGGTATTCGTCGGACTTGCCCTGACCCTGGCCACCGTTCCCTATTTCGCCGTCAATATCGTCTTGCTGGCAGGGATTCTTACCCTGCGCACCCGCAGACCCTTCCATCTCTTATTGGCCGACATCCTTAAGGAAGGCTATATCAGCATCTTCGGCACCGTCTCGTTCCTTTGGCCGCTGCACATCGCATACCGGCAGTCGGGGTGGATGGCGGTGACACTCTTCGCATCCACCTTGTTGGCTTTTCGCTGGGCTGTGAACAAGTACATGCAGTTAAAGCAAACACATCTGGGCATCCTGGCCAACCTGAGCGCTCTCATCGCCCGGCAAGTGGCGCTGCCTGAGCAGCATGCCCAGCAGGTTGCAGCACTGGCCCGAGCCACCGCAGAGGGCATGAAGCTGCCCGTCGAGACAGCCGACCTCCTCTATGCCGCCGGTCTCCTCCATGACATCGGCGAAGTCGAATTGGACCCACATGTGATCGCGGTGGCCAGCAGGGGCGGTATTCTGTCCCTGACCGATCAGGATGCCTTTCAGCGCCATCCCACTTTGGGCGCCGATCGGATCATGAAGATTCCCGGTATGGCCGAGGTTGCAACCTGGGTGCGCCTCCACCATGAGTTGTGGGACGGTTCCGGTTACCCGCAGGGCCTGCGGGGCGAGCAGTGCTCCCTGCCTGCCCGCATCCTGGCGGCCGCCGAGTTTGTCGAATCCACCCAGGGGGAATTGGCTGACAAAGTGGCCATCATCCAGGCGGCAGCAGGCAAGCAAATCGATCCCAAAGTGGCCGTTGCCCTGGAGTCGGCGCTGCACCGCTGCGAAACGCCGGAGCGGCTGGGCGACACCCTCCTGGCCATGCCGGCCATTCGGGAACTGCATGCTCAGGTTATACAGGCGGCTCGAAATTCCCGCACTCTGGAGTCCCTGGGTGTGGCACATTTCTACCACCTTGAACACGGCCAGATCTTAGCCTTGTCACCCGGCCATCCCAACCCGCTGACCTGCGACCAGTTGCAGGCATTGGCCGCCAGGGCAGCAAAGACCGGCCAGCCAGTACGTGAACAGCTCCCCGTACGGGACCGCCTGCTCGACGTCTTTTCCTTTCCCACCGGTCCAGACCAGGCTTCGGTGATTGCCTTTGATGTCACCGAGGTGGTGGGCCACGAACTGGGCGAGTACCGCCGGATCCTGGGTGCATATCGGGATGTCCTGGCTGTGGCCACCCGCGGGCGCTTCCTCCTCGTCGATGCCAATGACTGCGCGGCCCTGCTGGCGGAAGGCCAGTGCTGCGGTACAGTCGACCTGACGACGCCGCGGGATGGTCAGCAAGCCCGGCGCCTGGTTCGCCAGGTGGGCCGGGATACCGGTCTGACGGATACGCAGGTTTTTGGGTTGACGCTGTGCGCATCGGAAACGCTCACCAACGTGTTTAAACATGCCGGCCGCGGCCGATTGGAAATTCGGCGCAGCGGGGACGCTTTACGGGTTATCGTAACTGACCACGGTGGGGGGATTCCCCTCGATATACTCCCCCGGGCGGTTCTGGACGATGGATTCTCAACCCAGGTCTCCCTCGGCAAAGGGTTCCATGTCCTTCTCAAGTACGCAAACCGCCTTCTGGTTTGCACCACACCGACCGGAACTACCGTGGTGGCGGAAATGGGTGTCCCACCTGCTACGGCGGACGTGACTGATCCTCAGTGTTCATCCACGGCCACAACGGACCACCGAACGCAGACCGCAGCAACAGGTTAACGGAAAGTGGGGGGCACGCTATGCTGGACGTTCACACTCGATACGAGGGGCACCAACTCAGGATTACGTTGGCGGGAGAACTGGTTCTGGAGACTGCCGGTGATCTGCACGCGGAACTGGCGACCGTGCCGGCGCACGTAAGCGGCATTACCCTGGATTGCCAACAACTCACGTTCCTTGATTCCACCGGAGTGTCGGCTCTGCTGCGCCTGGTCCGGATTTGCAAGGAACGCGGTGCCACGCTGGATATCGCCGGTGTACAGTCCGACTTGCATGACGCCCTGGACGTCATGGGCTTCTTCGATCTGTTGCCCCCGAAGTGACAGCGATGGTGCCCACCACGGAGGGAAATGGATGAAACCTTCACGCCCACCGCGGGCTCCCCGCATCCCCTCCCCCCGGGCTCTCTGGGAGACAGAAATGGAAACAGCCGCGCAGGTGCAAACCCGGCTGCTGGCGGGACCCGTACCCAAGTGCGACTGTTACGCCGCTGCAGCCACCTGTATCCCGGCCGGCATCATCGGCGGCGACTATTATGATTTCCTGCCCCGGGCGGACCACCGCCTGCGGGTGGTCGTGGCCGACGTGGTGGGTAAAGGGGTAGGTGCGGCACTGGTATTGGTGATGGTGCGTACAGCCGTCCGCACCCTGTCCCCTGGTTATGACCGCCCGGCTGATCTGCTGACCGGGCTGAACCGGCTCCTGGTCGCCGACCTCCAGACCCTGGACGCCTATGTCACCCTGGCCTGCGCCGACTTTGACTTTCACGCCCGCCGGTTAGCGGTTGCGTGCGCCGGACATCCGAGTCCTCTGCAGGTCCGCCACCAAGCGGGAGTGGAACAGTTGCGCATCCGGGGTGCCATGCTCGGTGTTGCTGCAGACAGCGCGTATACCCAGGTTGAAACATCCTTATTGCCCCAGGACCTGGTGGTTCTCTACACCGACGGGGTTACAGAAGCCCGTAATGCACACGGTCAGTTACTCACTGTGAGCGGACTGACGCAGATCTTGGAGTCATCCACAGCCAGCACGCCGGTTCAGGTCCAAAGTGACGTCATAGCCCGAGTCCACTCCTTTGCCGGCGCCAATCCCCTGCGTGATGACCTCACCCTCGCACTGGTTCAGGTGCTGTTGCCGGGGCCGTGTGGGGCGGGCCCCTCCTCAGGAACGACGCTGGTCGCCTCTCCGAGGGGGATTGCAATATGTTCAGACGCTGGCTCTTTCGGCTGACCGGAATCCTTCTGATCACAGGCGCCCTGCTCATTGCCAAAGAGTACCCGTTGACCCACGCAGACTGGCTGCGCCTGTCGCCGTTTATCATCCTTGGTATCTTGTCGGAGGTGTTGCCACTCATCCTTCCGAATGGTACCGAGTTATCGCTGGCACCGGCAGTGATTTTTGCCAGTATGCTGGTATCCGACCCCCTGGTAGGTCCCTGGGTCACGGTCCCGGTATTGGTGGCCTCCTCCCTTTACCGGCGTCACCTGGCCACCTGGTCGGCGCTGTATCACCTGGGCCGACATGCCCTGGCGGCTGCACTGGCTGGTTTGCTAACCGACCGGCTGGTCACTCCCGGCCAATCTATGGCACTGGTTTTCTCTGAGCGTGTAGTGAGCATGGCGCTGATCATCGCGCTGACTGACATGCTCGCTGAAGTGTGGCACAACTATCTCGTGACCGGATCATTCCCCCGGGCGCGGCTCAGGGCAGAAATAATAGGCTTTGCCGCTACCCATCTCTACTCCCTTGGTGCGGCCGTCGCCATTGGTTTGGGTTACTTAAGGGCGGGGACCCTGCCGCTGGTTATCCTGGCCGCCGCGCTCTGGTGGTCACGGCATCTGGCCGGCCTGCTCCTGAAGGCCAAACGCAGTCACCGGGTCGTGCTCGCCACAGTGGTCCATAGCCTTGGAGAAAGGGTGGGCCACCCGGACTCCCACGCTGCCGAAGCCGGGCAACTGGCGCGGATGGTGGCCAGGCAGCTCAGGCTGAGTGAACCGCAACAGGAAATGGCGGAGACGGCAGGACTGTTGCACGACATCGGCGAGGCCCACGTGCCGGTTGCCATTATCCGCAAGGTCTATTCGGGAAAGGTGCTGACTCTGCAGGAGGCCAGGGAATACCAGAACCATGTGAAGTACGGGCACCATATGCTCCGCCATACTCAGATGCTTCCCATGGTTGCGCAGGCGATCTTGCACCACCATGAGCGGTGGGACGGGTCCGGGTATCCCGGCGCCCTCTCCGGTACGGACATTCCGCTGCTGGCCCGCATTATCGGCGGCGTGGAAGCCTACTTGATGGCCTGTACCCAGAAAGACACCCCGGACAGGCTGCTGAACAGGTTATCCGGCACCAGCATCGACCCGGCGGTAGCCGCTGCGCTGCGTGAGGTCATCCCTACCCTGAAACCGCTGCCTACGCCGGCGTCCAGCCCGGTTGCCCCGCAGGAGCCGTCCGCTATACTGGACTGTATTGACATTTCCCAGGTACTGCTGTGGTCTGCCGATACCCCGCAGGACCCGCTGCAACTGGCCAACTGGCCTGTGCCCATGCGTCTGACCCATAAACTGTGCCAGCAGGTCCGGCGCCGGTCGGAACCGTGCCACAAGGTGGTTCGCCACCATGGCAAGTGGCTGCACCTGCAGGCCATTCCGGCCGGTACAACCATCGTTACCGTAGCCACCGATGTATCTGCCCTGGCGGCCCTGGAGGGTGAACTTCGCCTGGCGGCGCTCCGAGCCTACCGGGAGTTGCTGCCCCACGCCACCGGGGCCAAGGTGTACCTGCTGCTCAGCCATGAGGTACCGGCCATGCTGGCCGAAGGGGAACTACTGAGCACACACGGGTTGAATATCCTGACCGATCTGGCGGCTGTACGCCGAATTACCGGAGAGGTGATGGCCCCTCTTGGCCTGCCCCCGCGTCGCTGTCTGTCCACCAACCTGGCCGTGAGTGAAGCCAGTACCAATGTGTTCAAGCATGCGGGACAGGGCCAATTTGCCGTACGGCGGACCAGCCTCGGATTACGCTTCATCATCACCGATTCCGGACCAGGTATCCCCATGGGAAATTTGCCCAAGGTGCTGCTGCAACCCGGTTTCTCCACCCAGGTTTCCCTGGGACGGGGGTTTTCGGTTATTCAGCAGAACATGGATCGGATCTACCTGGCGACCGATTCCCACGGTACCACGCTCCTGTTGGACCTGTATCTGCCAGCCCTGGACACACGGTGCAGTTCCAATTAGGTGCCTGGACGGCGGGTCTTGCCCGGCAAGGGCGATATTTGCACAGGACGGGGGGACAAGCATGGGCAGCAGAATAGGTTCTCAACTGGCCGACAAATGGGCCACTGCCCGCGCCGCCGCCGGCACCCTGTTGACCCGCAGTCACCGCCTGTACCTGATTGTAGTGGTACTGGCACTGGTTGGCCAGGTGGCCGTGTCCGACTGGTTGGTTAAGCCACACGTGGGTATCAGCGCCTGGGTCATATGGGTAGCCGCTGTGGTCATCGCTCTGTCGCCCTTGCTGCAGAACCGCTATGGTCTGAGAGCCTGGTTTACGCTGCTCGTCACCGCCATTCTATTGACACTGGGCCACTTCACGGTCGCGGTCATCGCCAACCTGGTGATAGGACTCCTTACCCCACCCAACCCCAAGGCCCGAATCAATCATCCGGGCATGTACCTGGTGCTGCGCCAGTCCTTGTTCTGGTGCGCAGCCTGGGCATTTCTCCTGCTGCCTCCCGAACCCGGTTCCCTGATTTTCATGGGGGTTACGGTTCTGGGGGTCAGGTTGTTAAAATACGGATGGCGCAGCGACTGGCGCATCCTGTTTGACAATGGGTCGCTGGGACTGGTGGATGTTCTGACCGGAGCTGTCGCCATCCACTCATTCCATCTGCTTGAATGGTTTCATTTCCTGGTTCTTGCCACCACCCATGTGGCCTATCGGGTGTTACTGACGCAATATGTCTCTACCACCGAAGAAGCCCGGGCGCGCTGGGAACGGGAACTCCGCCTGGCGAAGGTCGTCCAGTCTAATTTGAACGGTTGTATCCCGGTGATTCAGCCGGGGTTCGAGGCATTCGGTGCCACCTATCCCGCGGCCGACGTCGGCGGCGATTATGTCGATGTGATTCCGTTGGATGATCATCGCATCGTGATGGTGCTGGGCGATGTGATGGGCAAGGGCCTGCCGGCCGCCCTGCTTATGGTGCTCCTGCGTGGGGTGGTTCGCCATCACCTTGCACACGAGTCACGCCCCGGTCCGCTTCTGACTGCAGTCAACAGCGCCCTCTATCAGGACTTTTCCGCCGTTGACTCCTTTGCCACCCTCGGCTGTGCGCTGGTCGACATCCGCCGCGGGACAGTGACCTTTGCCAGTGCCGGTCAGGGGCCGTTAACCTGGGTGCCGCCCCAGGGTGATGCCGTGGAAATCGTGGCCAAGGGTCCGCCATTGGGCCTGCGCCTGGAGAGCGTTTATACGGATGTGGAGTGGCGCGTGCAGACAGATGACCTGTTGTTTATGGCCAGCGATGGTGTGACCGATGCCCCCAACCGGCAGGGACAACGCTACGGACGGGCACGGCTGCGTTCAGTCGTGACCGGGAGCCGCCTGCTTCCTCTGCTGGCCCTGCCGGAACTCATCGCCCAGGACGTGTTGCACTTTGCCGACAGCCAGTCCAGAGATGACCTGAGTCTGGCCAGCCTGCGGGTCCGCAAAATCATGCATGAGACTGCTGCACTGGGGAGGGAACAGGCAAATGGATAGCTCGGCGGTTCTACCCAAGGGATGCATTGGGTGGCAAGGTGGGCAGGTGGTCGCCTATCCGCCGGATCCCGACGGCACCCCGGCCACGCTCTGGCCAGGCGATGGAATTGAAGTCCGGGTCGACGGTAAGGTCATTACCGAGCCAACGCCTATCTATGGCATGGAGCAGATTGATGTTAGAATTATAAAGCGACTCCTGTTTTCGGATATGGCACGCGTATGGGTGGACACTGGCGGCACAGTAGCCTTTCTACAGGTCAACCCCATGGGACGGCTGGAAGTGGCGGATCATCCCCCGTCCGCAGAATGGAAGCCCCGACTCGTCCGCCGGCTAGGTACCAGCCTGACACCGGCACAGGTGGAGGCAGAGTTGCGACGGATCGGAGTAGTGACCGGTATGTACGCGGACGCAGTTCAGGCGGCCCTGCAGGAAGCCGATGGCGGGCCGATACCCATTACCAGGGCTGTCGAGGCGTTACAGCCTGTGCCGGGCCGCGTGGAGTGGTTGCCGGAAATCCTCGGTGCGGTGCAATCACACCTGGAATCGCCTGCATCCAGCCTGGTCATCCGGGTCAGTCCAGGACAGGCGTTTGCCCGCATCATTCCGCCAGTCCCCGGTCAGCCAGGCACCAGCGTAACCGGTGCCCCTCTGGACCCGCAACCTACACCCGCCTTTTCCGTTGTGCTGGCCCCCCTGGCAGTGGAAAAAGACACCGATAATCTACTGGTAGCCAAGCAGCCTGGGCGCCCGGTGGTCCTGGAGCACAAGGGGACCTGGGCAGTGGCGCTGATCCAGTGCGAGCTGCTGGATCGGGATGTAACCGATTCGATCCGCACCGCCAACGACCTGATTGTCTATGGTAGCGTTGTTGATGGTGCAACAATCGAGGTTGGTGGTAATCTGTTTGTCCAAGGGAATATGGTTCGGGCCACCGTCAGGGCCGGAGGCAGCATCACGGTCCGCGGCAACGTGCTCTGGTGCAACCTGCAGGCGGGGCAGCCCAGCCAGGCAGTCCAGGACTTTGTTGGCCACTGGACAGCTCTGGCCGACGGGATCGAACGAGTACTGGCCATCTGCCGGCAACTGCAGAGTTTGCCCGCCTTTCAAACTGCTGATTTGCAATATCATGGCTGGGGCTCCATCTTGCCCATGCTGGTGAAACGCCATGCCGCCAGGTTACCTGACCTGGCCAGGCAGCTAGCCGCTCAGGACCTGCCCCCGCTCATCAGAAAGGGCTTGTTAGTGCTGGCCACCGAGGCAGTGCTGAGCCAGGTTCACCGCCTTGAATTCCTGATCGCGTTACACGAAGAGATCACGCGCTTTCAGTTGCTGATCAGGGCCGTGTCGGCGCTGCCCGGTGATATCTGCACCGATTTCGCCGATCACAGCCGTCTGTCCGCCTCCCGGGATATCCTGCTAACCGGACGTGGAGCCTTTATGTGCAAACTGCAGGCCGGAGGCCGGATTGCCGCCCGCAAGGCCATCATCGGCGGTCAAACAGCCGGGATGCAACTTGCAGCGGCTGAACTGGGAAACTCGGCATCCGTAAAGACGCTGGTCGGGGTGCGGCCCGGCGCTTTGAACTGCCCGGTCATTCACCCGGGATGCGAGATTATCAACTCGCCCGCCGCGCTGGCCGACATCTAAGCAAGGAGGAATGTGGCCATGTCAAGTCAGGTCGCCCGCGTAACACTACCCACGGCGATAGACATGAGTGAATGCGATCTGGTACAGCAACAGGCACTGTCCGTTGGTCAAAGTGTCAACCAGCTTATTCTCGATTGTGCCAACCTGGAGTTCGTCGATTCCACCGGGGTAAAATCACTGCTGAGCATCAAAGAACGTCTGGCCGCACGTGGGTGTCAGGTTCAGTTTGAAAATCTCCAGGAATCCATCAATGAGATCTTTGACCTCCTGGGCGTCAGGGAACTGCTGCTCTAGTAGCCCCGTTTCATCCGGTTTTTTTCGGCCAGGCCTTCTGCCCTTCCCGGCGGCAGACGGCCTGGCCCATTGTGTCTGCCTGACAGCTCTGGTGCATTGCGTGTACACTCCATGGGGAAAATCGTAATTATCTCCCTGAATTTACAGGTAATTCAATCCTGACTGTCCAAGAGGTGGGGTAGCCGTTTCACACGGGAGTGAACACCATGCCCCACTTATTCTCCAGGGACCGGCATGTGCGGGCGGCGGGGGTGGCACTGCTCCTGGCCCTGTCCGGCCTGACTCCGGTTGCGGCGGCACAGGCCCAACCCCAGAGCAGCCGGGCCGACCAGCGTGCCATGGCCGTCTCCCGCACCACCGCCGCACCGGCGGCGCTGGATTCCGCCGTGATCCAGCAACTGGGCTCCGGTGGCATGACCAGGTTTCTGGTCCGGTTACAGCGCCAACCTGACCCGGTCGCCGTGGCCACCCGGGTGGGCGGTGCCTTGCAGGCGGCCGGTGTCACTCCGCTGCAGCGCAAAGAGCAGGTGCGCCTGCAAGTGGTGCGCCACCTGCAGGACGTGGCCGAACAGTCCCAGGCCGGCGTGCGCCAGGCGCTGGCCGAGCTGCAAAAGCGCGGTCATGTGCAGGATTTCCGCTCCTTCTACGTAGCGAACATCATTGCTGTAACCGGTGACCTGACGGCAGCCCGGGAACTGGCCCGCCAGGCCGGAGTAGCTGCCATTGTGCCCAACCGGGAGATCAGCCTGACCCCGCCCCTGCACGGGGCGCCGCAGGACGCCCCGCCACCCTCCCAGTGGAACCTGGAACAGATCGGCGCTCCCGAGGCCTGGGCGCTGGGGGCGGACGGGACCGGCGTGGTGGTGGCCAATATCGACACCGGTGTCGACGGCAACCACCCGGCTCTGCTCCACAAGTGGCGGGGCTATCACGCCGATGGCAGCCCTGACCCGCTGTTCAACTGGTTCGATGCCGTCGCCGGACGGCCACAGCCTTACGACGACAACGGCCATGGCACCCACACCATGGGCACAGCCGTCGGCTCCGAGCCCGACGGCAGCAACCAGATCGGTGTGGCGCCGGGTGCCCGCTGGATTGCCGTAAAAGCCTTTACGGCCGGCGGAAGCGGAACTGACGAAAGTCTGCTGGCCGCCGGTGAGTGGATCCTGGCCCCCACCGATGCCGACGGCAACCCGCACCCGGAAATGGCCCCGGACGTGGTCAATAATTCCTGGGGCGGCGGTTCCGAAATGGACGACTGGTACCGGGATATGGTGCGGTCGTGGCGGGCCGCCGGGATCTTCCCGGTCTTCGCCAATGGGAACTCCGGCCCCGGCGCCGGTACGGCCGGCACACCGGGCAGTTACCCGGAGTCGTTCGCCGTAGGCGCCGTCGACAACCAGGGCCGGGTCGCCGGTTTCTCCAGCCGGGGCCCTTCGCCCTACGGCGAAATCAAGCCGGACGTGGCCGCCCCCGGTGTGAACATTCGCTCGTCAGTCCCCGGCGGACAATACGAAGAGGGCTGGAACGGCACCTCCATGGCCACCCCGCACGTGGCGGGAGCAGCCGCCCTGCTGCTTTCCGTGAATGCCTCCCTCACCGTGGACGACCTGGAAGAAATTCTGATTGCCACAGCCAACCGGGCCACCGACAATCAATACCCCGAGTCGCCCAACAACGCTTATGGCTACGGGGTGATCAACGCCCACCAGGCCGTGGCCTCGATCATACTGGGGCGCGGCGTCCTGACCGGTCGGGTATACACCGGCGGCGATGACCTGGACGCCCCGGCTATTACCCACGTTATGCCCACGATGGGCTATGCCGGTATGGATGTGGAACTGGCTGCCGGCGTCACCGATGACGTGTCGGTCACCGGCGTCACTGCCTATGCCCGCCGGACCGGCAGCCGCTACTACACGGCTATTCCCATGGACCGTGTCTCCGGGGACTACAAAGACGGCCTCTACCGGGCGGCCATCCCCGGCAGCCTGGTACAGTTGCCCGCCCTGGAGTACTACGTGGAAGCGGTGGACTATGGCAACAATACCACCACCCACCCCGCCAACCGCAAGGTACCCCATCGGGTCCCGGTCAGCCTGGGCGTGGTGCCCGGCTACCACCAGGACTTTGAGGGGGACCTGTCCGGCTGGTCCCACGGCGGCGAAAGTGACCCGTGGCAGATCGGTGCGCCCACTTCGGGTCCGGGCACCGTTCCGTCCGGGCGCAACGTGGCTGCCACCAACCTGTCCGGACCTTACCTCCCGAACACCAATGCCTACCTGCTCATGCCGCCCATTGACCTGTCCGGCGGTCCGGCGGCGGTCACCTTCAAACAGTGGTACGACCTGGAGTACGGGTTTGATCGGGGCGAAGTGTACGCCAGCACCGACGGCAGCACCTGGACCCCGCTGCAGATGTACACTGGCAGCATTGCCGACTGGCAAAACGTTGCCGTCAATTTGAACCCCTTTGCCGGGCAACGCACCTGGCTGCTGTTCAACCTCTGGACCGACGGCTCTGTGCAACAGGCCGGCTGGTATCTGGACGATGTTCAGGTACTTGGGGCCGACCAGACGCCGCCTGGAACGGTCACCGGCCTGACCGCCGAGTTGCCGGGCGCCACCGATGTGCTGTTGCAGTGGACGGCTGCCGCAGAACCGGACGTGGACCAGTACCGGGTTTACCGGACGGCCACCAGCGGCGAAGGTTACGAACTGATCGGTCAGAGCCCCGAGCCGGGGTATGTGGACCCCACCGCCCCCCTGGGCCAGCGTGCGTATTACCGGGTCACTGCCGTGGACCTGTGGGGCAACGAAGGGGCTCCTTCGGATGAGGTCTACGTGGATATGCCGGCCTTACAGCCGGTATTTGCCGACGACATGGAGTCCGGGCCGGGCGGCTGGACCCACAGCGGTGCCGGCGACTCCTGGGCGCTGGGCACCCCCACCAGCGGTCCGGGTGCGGCGTATTCCGGAGCCAACCTGTGGGCAACCAATCTGGCCGGCTTCTACGCCAACGACGCCAACGCCCGCCTGGTCTCGCCGCCGGTGGACCTGCAGGGAGCACTCAGCGCCCGCCTGCGCTTCTGGGAGTGGCGGGATCTGGAGAACAGCTTCGATTTCGGACATGTGGAGGTCTCCGTCAACGACGGCGCCGGCTGGACCACCGTCAACACGGTGACCGGGGCCAGCCCGGGCGGCTTCCGGGACGTAGACCTGACGCCCTTCATCGGGCAGACCGTCCGCCTCGGTTTCCGCCTGCAAACTGACGGGTCGGTCACCCGGCCCGGCTGGTATCTTGATGATGTACTGGTGGAGGCCGGTATGCCTGCGGCAGCGAACCAGCCGGCGTTGAAACCGGCTGCCGACAAGCGGACCATGGCCCCGCTGGCCCAGCCGGCCCAGGCTGCCGCAGGTGCGCCGTCTCTGCGGCCCACCGGGCCGCAGATTCAGCCGCAGATCAGGCCGCAGGCCGGGCCACAGCCGGCGGCAGGCGGCCCCGGCATCACCGCCCTGCCTGTGTCAGAGGCCACCGTCACCGTGCTGGAAAGCGGCATGTCCACCCGGGTGGACCCGTCCACAGCCCGGTACTCCCTCACCCACTACTCCGGTACCTTCCGGGTCCGGGCCGAAGCTTACAGCTACTACCCGACCGAGGCCGAAGTGACCCTGGCCGATGGACAGACAACCACCAAACACTTCCAAATGCAGCCTATTCCCCGGGGCACTGTGACCGGCACCGTCACCGATGCACACACGGGCCAGCCAGTAGCCGGGGCCCGGGTCGAACTGCTGGAAGATGCCCGGGTGGCACCGGTGCACACCGGACCCGATGGCACCTACCGGCTGACCCCGCTCGCCGGCACCTACACCCTGCGCATGTCGGCCGCGGACTACCTGCCCGCCTACGTACCTGTCACGGTGGCCGGAGGAGCCGAAATGACCGCGAATGGGACGCTCCGGCCTTTCATCGGCCTGCCGGATGAGCTGGGCTACGACGACGGCATCCCCGAAAACGCCTGGGCTTACTTTGCCGCCGGCAACGGCTGGGCCGTCCGGTTCAGCCCCGGCGGCCCGGTGAAGCTGATGGCCGCCCTGTACCGGCTGTGGGACAACTCCTGGCCGGCCTCGGATGCCACCGCCTTCACCGCCTCCGTTTACGCAGCCGACGGCCCGGGCGGCGCCCCCGGCGCCCTGTTGGCCGGCCCGGTGACTGTCGACGGTAACCGGGACGGTACCTGGACCGAGGTGGCCCTGCCCGGGCTGGTCCTGGACCAGGACTTCTATGTGGCCTATACCCAGGTGGGGGACTTCCCCGACACCGTGGGGCTGGCTGTTGACGAATCGCAGCCACTGGACGGTCGCGGCTGGGGCCTGGTCGGTGGCTCGTGGCAGCCGCTCGATCCCAGCGAGGGTGACCGCATGATCCGGGTCCGGGTCGGCACCCTGGTGGGCGCCCCCGCCATCACCAGCCCTGCTGACGGCACGATTACCCGGGAGCCCGGCCAGATGATCAGCGGCACCGCCCGGACCGGCAGCCAGGTCACCCTGTACCAGAACGGGACGCCCGCCGGGCAGGCAGTGGCCCAGGGCAATGCCTGGAGCATCAGTACCACCCTGACCGAAGGGGACAACGCCTTCCACGCCACCGCCACCGTCCCCGACGGCACGACGGATCCCTCACCCACCGTCCACGTGACCCTTGATACCATTGCCCCGGAACTGGAGATCCTGGCTCCGGCCGGCAGCAGCCTGACCAACCGGGAGACCATCACGGTCACCGGCCGCGCACAGGACGCCCACCTGGCCACAGTCCACGTGGACGGCATGGCCACGCTGTTCCAGGCCGACGGGAACTTCTCCCGCCGGGTCATGCTCAACGAAGGGACGAATCTGGTCCCCGTGCGAGCAACAGACCAGGCGGGCAACGCGACGGAAATCACGCTGGAAATCCAAGCCGACTGGACCGTACCTGACCTGACCCGGCCGTTGCCCGATCAGGACCTCTCTGTGAGGCCCGGCGAGCCGGTGCTGGTGGCTGTAGACTCGGAGCCCGGGGCCACCGTCCGCTATGGGCTGATGTTGGGTCCCAACACCCCAACCACGGCCGGTGTCCCGGACGGCACCATGACCGAGGTCAGTCCCGGCCACTATGAGGGCACCTGGACCGCCCCGGCCGGCTCGACCTTCTCCGGCGCCCAGTTCATCATTACCGCCGAAGACGCCGCCGGCAACCGTAATCAAATCACGGCGCCCGGCCGGATCTCGGTGATTGGCAACCAGGCGCCCACGGCGGAGTTCACCTACCGACGCCTGTCGAGCCGCCGGATCCAGTTCAACGGAAGAGGCTCCACCGATCCCGATGGTCACATTGTGGAGTGGCGCTGGGACTTCGGGGACGGCACCAGCGGCAGCGGGGCCCAGGTGGTGCACCGGTATGCCCGCCCCGGCAACTACACTGTCACCCTGGTGGTCCGTGACAACGGCGGGGCCGAATCCGAGTTCACCGCCTTCCTGACTGACGTGCGCTGATTCCCGGCCGAAAATGGGCCCAGTCCCACTGGGACTGGGCCCCCGGCCGTTCGTTCCAGGTCAGCAGGTCGGCACACCGAACGGGGCAGGTACCGGCGGGGCAAAGGGGATGCCAAATGGAGAAAGTACCGGGGCAGCCGGGAAGGGGAAGGGCACGCCGCCACCGGCGGCTGGGAAGGGAAAAGTGCCCGGCACCACAAATGGCGCTGTCGGCGTCGGCAGGCGCAGGGGGGTCGGGACTGCGAAGGGTGTGACCACCGGTGCCCCCAGCGGCGCCGGGAAGGTCCCCGGGGACGGCAACCCCACGCCCACCGGCACCGGGCTGAAGGTCGGGGTGAAAAAGGGCGCCGCCGGACAGGTCAGGCCCGGGATCGGCAGTCCTCCGAAGAGCAAGGAATCACCTCCTGATGATCGGTCCCCGCTTTCAGGATATGCCCATCCGGTGACGACGCCCGCATTACGCTGACAACGCGATAAGAGCCGCCCGAGGATGGCAGCCTCAGGCGGCCTGTTACGTTGCCGCTGATCTCGCTCAGATCCAGCCGCGGGCGCCCATGGCATCGGCCAGCCGCTTCACGGCTACCATGTAGGCAGCCCGCCGCAGGCTCACGCCGCGCTGTTCGTACACCTTCCATACGGCGTTCCAGGCCGACACCATCATGCGCTCGAGTTTGTCGATGACTTCTTCCTCGGGCCAGTAGTAGTTCTGGATGTTTTGCACCCATTCAAAGTACGAGACTGTGACTCCGCCGGCGTTGGCCAGGATGTCGGGCACCTGCAGCACCCCGCGCTCGGTCAGCACCCGTGCTGCCTCCGGCGTGGTCGGACCGTTGGCGGCCTCGCAAACAATCCGTGCCTGAATCCGGTCGACATTGTACAGGGTGATCTGGTTTTCCAGCGCCGCCGGTACCAGTACGTCCACCGGCATGTAGAGCACGGCGCAGGCGTCAACGGGCGATGTGCCCGGCAGACCTACCACCGAGCCGGTGGCCCGGCTGAACTCCATGGCCTCATACACGTTGATGCCATCGGGAGCGTAGACCCCGCCCCGCACGTCGGACAGCCCGACGACCTTCACGCCCAGGTCGTACAGGAAGCGGGCCGTGTTCGAACCGACATTGCCAAACCCCTGGATGCTGGCCGTGGCACCTTGCAACGGCAAATCCAGCCGGGCCGCCGCCTCCCGGATGCAAATCACGGCGCCGCGGCCGGTGGCCTCGGCCCGGCCGGCGGATCCGCCCAGGATCATGGGCTTGCCGGTAATCAGGCCGGGGGCGTTGAAACCCCGCAGTTTGGAGTACTCGTCCATCATCCAGCCCATGACCTGCGGGTTCGTGTTTACATCTGGCGCCGGAATATCCTTTTCCGGACCAACAAACTGGGAAATGGCACGGATATAGCCGCGGGAGAGCGCCTCCATCTCCCGCTTGCTCAACTTCCCGGGATCACAGATCACGCCGCCCTTGGCCCCGCCAAATGGCAGGCCCAGAACGCCGCACTTGACCGTCATCCACATGGAAAGGGCCTTGACCTCGTCCAGGGTGACATCCGGGTGAAATCGCACGCCACCCTTGCCGGGGCCGATCACATCGGTATGCTGGCTGCGATAACCCACAAAGGTACGGATATCGCCATTATCCAGCCGAACCGGGATATTCACGACCAGAACCCGCTGGGGCTCCTTCAGGTATTCGTAAACAGCCTGACTGAGCCCCAGTTCCCGACACGCGTTGCCAATCAGGAGTTGGGCGATTTCAAAGGGGTTCAGGGTTTCCTGACCGGTACCCTCCACATCCATGACCCGCCTGATGCTGGACCGGGCGCTGCCCGTGTCACTCATCGCCGAGTGTCGCCTCGCTTCTGGGGTCGGATTTATTTAGTTTCGGTCCGGAGGCTGCCGATGGCCGAGCGCTGGAAAGTCATCCGCGCACCCCCGCCCACATCCAGGACAGCGATGCTATCGGTGATCTCCTTGATGGTCCCGTGCAGGCCGCCAATGGTTACCACCTGATCGCCCGCCTTCAGGGTGTCGAGCATTTCCTTGCGCTTTTTCTGCTGCTGCTGCTGGGGGCGGATCATGAAAAACCACAGGAAACCGAACAGCGCGATGGGAATGATCAGGTTAAAGAGTTGACCCTGGTTCAATAGGTGGAACCTCCTCATTTGGCGGGCGCGCGGGCGGCGCGCCTACCGTTATTCTCTAGGATGGTTCGCTATGTGGAAAGCAATTCCTCTCGGTCAGATCGCGCTTTGCCAATAGTACAGCCCTTCAACCAGGCGGGCCCCCACCCGGCCGGCCACCTTGGCGGCGCCTTCGCTCTGCAGCGGCACCACCATGGAGCAGCGGGCAATACCCCGCATGAGGCCCCAGCCGCGCACCCGCTCTACCAGGGCAGTCCCTACCCCCTGCCGGCGCAACTCCGGCTGCACGTACAGGTCAGCCAGGAAGAGGAAGGACTCGTCCTCAAACAGGGGCGGGGGCTCCTGAATCAGGCCGGAGGCATAGCCCACGACCTGGCTGCCGGCCTCGGCCACACACACAAAGGTCGCCGGATGCTCCATGGTCTGGACCATCGCCTCGGTAGCCGTCTCCATAAAGTTTTCCCGCAGCTTTTGGTTCATCAGCCCGGCCCGTTCACGCACAAATGCCTCCACCAGGGGCAGCAGCGCGTCCAGGTCCTGAATGGTTGCGCCACGATACTCTACCAAAGTAATGCCTCTCCTTTATATCTTATGTAGCTTTAGCGATTCTCCGGGTCGTGCGGTTCCGCCACCGGCTCCGCCGGGTGGCCCCACAGAGCATAAAAGTCTTTGCGGTAGGCAGCCAGAGTTCCTGCGCGCAGGGCGGCGCGCATTTCCTCCATCAGCCGTATCAGGAAACGCAGGTTATGGATGGTGCACAGCCGCTGGCCAAGGACCTCCTCTGCCTTCAGCAGGTGACGGATATAGGCCCGGCTGAAATGCTGGCAGGTGTAACAGTCACAGCCCTCATCGATGGGCTGCCAGTCGCGGGCATAGGTGGCATTGCGTACCACCAGCTTACCCCGGCGGGTAAACACCGTCCCGTGGCGGGCAATGCGGGTGGGCAGCACGCAGTCAAACATGTCGATCCCACGCCAGACCCCTTCCACCAGGTCCTCCGGGGAGCCCACGCCCATCAGATAGCGGGGCCGGTCCGCCGGCAGATACGGAACGGTGACCTCCAGCATCTCGTGCATGACCGGCTTGGGCTCTCCCACCGACAGCCCGCCAATGGCATAGCCGGGGCAGTCGTGGGCCACGGTCCGCCTGGCCGATTCGGCGCGCAGGTCGGCAAAGGTGCTGCCCTGCACGATCCCAAACAGGGCCTGCTCGTCCGGCCGCCGGTGTGCGGCCAGACACCGGCCCAGCCAGCGGGCGGTGCGCTCCAGACTGCTACGGGCGTAGTCATGTTCGCATGGGTACGGCGTACACTCGTCGAAGGCCATGATGATGTCGGCCCCCAGGGCGTTCTGCACCTCGGTGGCCAGTTCCGGGCTGAGGAATTTTTCCGACCCGTCCAGGTGGGAGCGGAATTTTACTCCGTCCTCGGTGATCTTGCGCAGGTCGGACAGGCTGAAGACCTGAAAGCCGCCGGAGTCGGTGAGCACGGCGCCGTCCCAGGCCATGAACCGGTGCAGCCCGCCGGCCGCCCGGACCAGTTCGTGTCCGGGCCGCAGAAACAGGTGGTAGGTGTTGCTCAGGATAATCCGGGCTCCCAGACCGGCCACTTCGTGGGGCGCCATGGTCTTGACCGTCGCCTGGGTACCCACCGGCATGAACACCGGTGTTTCCAGCGTGGCATGCGGCAGGGTGAGGGTGCCCAGCCGGGCGGGACCGGCCGGGTCGGTGGTCTGAACCTGAAACCTCAGTGCGGGCAAGCTCGACTGCTCCTTTTGATTCATACGGTACGGCGGGGTCAGAGGATCAGCATGGCATCGCCAAAGCTGAAGAACCGGTAGCCGCGGGCCACAGCCTCGGCATAGGCGGCCAGAATCCGCTCCCGCCCGGCCAGGGCGCTGATCAGCATCAGCAGGGTCGACCTGGGCAGGTGAAAGTTGGTCACCAGGCCATCGGTCCCCCGGAAGCGGTAGCCCGGATAGATGAAAATGTCCGTCCAGCCGCTGCCGGGCTGCACCTGCCCGTTGGCATCAGTGGCGCTCTCCAAGGTGCGCAGGGCAGTGGTCCCCACCGGGATGATCCGCCCGCCGGCAGCCCGGGTCGCATTCAGGGCCGCCGCCGTTGCCGCTGACAGCTCGTAATACTCGGCATGCATCCGGTGTTCCGTGATGCGCTCCACCTGCACCGGCCGGAAGGTGCCCAGTCCGACATGCAGGGTAACATAGGCGATCCCGACCCCGGCTGCCTGCAGATGCTCCAGCAACTGCGGCGTGAAGTGCAGCCCGGCGGTGGGGGCCGCCGCTGAGCCCCTATGCCGGGCGTATACGGTCTGGTAGCGCTCCGGGTCGGCCAGTTTAGCGGTGATATACGGCGGCAGCGGCATTTGCCCCAGTTCGTCCAGCACCTGCTCAAACACCCCGTCATAGCGGAACTCGACGACGCGGCCGCCCGCTTCGGTAGTATCCAGCACGGTGGCTTCAAGGCGACCGTCACCGAAACGGATCACCTGCCCTGCCCGGGCCTTGCGGCCCGGCTTGACCAGGGTCTCCCAGCGGTCACGCTCCAGCCGCCGCAGCAGCAGAACCTCGACCCGGCCGCCGGTTCCTGCCCGTTCGCCCAGCAACCGGGCGGGCAGAACCCTGGTATCGTTCAGCACCAGGGTGTCACCGGGCTGCAGGAATGCGGGCAGGTCACGGAACAACCGGTGCTCCAGCTCCGGGGTGTCCCGGCGCAGTACCAGCAGCCGGGAACTGTCCCTGGGCTCCGCCGGGGTCTGGGCAATCAGTACCTCCGGCAGATGGTAGTCAAAATCAGTGGTGTACACGCGCTCTGGGCTCTTCCTCTCTCCCGTTTGACCCTCCTACCATTCTGCCACAAAAAGGCCTTCACCGACCATTGGCTTTATGATCCGGTATAAGGCAACACGACGGTACCGGTGTAATAGTGGGTAAGGATCTCAACAAAGCTCTTGCCCTGCCTGGCCAGCGCAGCGGCACCGGTTTGGGACATACCCACGCCGTGACCGTTGCCGCCGCCCCGGAAGATAAAGGCTGCCACCGGCCCGTTGGCCACGTCCGGTAGGGCAGTCTCTACCCAGATACCGGCCCCCGGCAGCGCGGCCGGCGCCGGGCTACGCCCCCCCACCACCGCCATGGCAGTGCCCACCATCACCTGACTCTTTGCCCCCGCTGCGCCCAACACCACCACATTGCCGGCCGAAGTGATCTGCTGGATGGGCGATGTGGGGGGCACCACCGCTGCCACCTCACGTGGGTTGGAGCGCAAGCCCAGGCGAAAGCGCAACTGACTGCCTGTAATGGTTTGCTCGGCCTGGTCGCCGCGGATGCGCCAGTGACTCCAGCGGCCGCCGCTGCCCTGCTTGCCGGCCGGTTCCACCGCCACCAGGTCGCCCACGTCCTTGAAGCCATCCAGGGCGCGCAGTTCGGTTGCCAGTTCGGCCGCGGTCTTCTGCACCTCCCAGCGGTACCACTGGTTGCCGTTGTCAAAATCAGGCACCCCGCGCAGATAAGGGATGGGTGATCCGCTGGCAAACACAGCCTCGTTGTCTTCCGTATGGCCGCCGGCGCTGGAGAAAAAGAACGCTTCAATCAACTTGCCGCCGTAGGTCACCACCATACCCCGGGTGACCGCAATGGCGGCATCAGTCTGGGGGGCATGGGCCTCGACCCCACGGTAGACCTGCGACGAGGTGTCGTCGGTCAGGTCAAAGCCCTCGGCCAGCCAGGCCTTGTTACGACCCCGCTGATACAGGGCGTAGGTGCGCGCAGCCACCGCCTGGGCCTTGAGCGCCTCCGGCGGATTGGCCGGACCCAGTTCCAGGGGGACCACCCCGCGCAGATATTCTTCGGTCGGCACGCTGTTTATGACTCCCAGCTTGTCGCCGGCGACCGCCCGTACCTCCAGGTCCCCCTGGTAGCGCCGGTTCCGGAACTTCAGGTACTTGTCCGCCCCGGGCACCGGCTTCAGAGTTAGCGGGCCGGGATGAACCAGCATGGGCGGCCCGCCGGGAATCGCCGCCTGAATCTGCCGGAAAAGCGAAGCGCCCCCGGCGGGCAGCGGCGACAGGCTGAATACCAGTGCCTGGTTGGGTGGCCACTGCATCAGCACCTTGCCGTCAGGACCCAGCACCGCCAGGCCGTTTTCACCAATAACCTCGGCGGTATCCAGGGCACGGCCCACGCCCACCCGTACCAGTTGTCCCGCGGCGACCGGCGGGTCCACCGCCGCCACCGGCGAAGCCGGAACTACCATCCAGAGCAGCAGCAGGGCAAGGGCCACCAGAAGATGGCCCTTGCCCCGACCCATGTTACGGTTTCCGATCCGCATTGCCACGATGACTGCCTCCACCCCTGCTGTCCGCTTTCCCACCTTCTTTGTTCTCCGCCTGGTCCTTATCTTCCCTGCCCCGGCGGTTTTCGTGCCCGTCGGGATTATCGGCGCGGTCACGCCCGTCGTGGTTGTCCGACTGCTCCCCCGACCGACCAGGGCCGGTGCGGGGTGCACCGCTTTCACCGGCTGCACCCGTATCGTCCTGCTCCCGGCCGGGGGCCTGGCCCTTGTCCCGGTCACCATCCTTGTCCCGGTCGGCACCCTTGTCCCGGTCGGCGTCCTTGCTCCGGTCGGCGTCCTTGTCCCGGTCCTTGTCCCGGTCCTTGTCCCGGTCGGCGTCCTTGCCCTTACCGGCGCCGCCGTCCGGATGTTCGTCCCGGTCCTTACCCTTCTGGTCCTGGCTGCCCCCCTCCGGCAACGCCGGATGCTGAGCGGCACCCTTGCTTTTCTCCGCCTGCAGCCGCACCACCAGATCCAGCACCTGCTGCGGCTCCCCCTGCTTCAGCACCTGTTTCAGGTGCCCCAGCTTCAGGCCGCGAATTTCCGCCGGGCTCAGTTGCAGGCTCGGGTCCAGGGATTGGGCCGCCTCATACTGCAGGTACTTCCCCAGGGGTACATCCAGGCTGTCGGCCCTGGCCTTGTCCCCGGCGGTGGCGCCAACGGTCCGCACCCGGGCCACGCCCTGGTACTTCTGCACCACCACCATTTCCACCGCCACCTGCAGCTTCTGCTCCAGGGCCTGCTCCTCGTCCGGGGCCAGCTCGGCCTGGCCGGTGGCCGGCGCCACCGTCACCATCACCGCCGCCTGAACCTCGCCCGGCTTCAGGTAACCCCAGGTAATGGCCAATTCTGTCGTCCTGGCCACCGTTTCTTCCACCAATCTCCCCTGCACCGGGCCCAGTTCAACCAGTAAGGCCTGCCCTTCCTCGTTGCGGGCCCGCCCGGTCACGACCCGGCCGGTGGCAGTGACTTCAAATTCCAGTGAAGGGTTAATGTCGACGGCGACCACGGCAATGGCCGGCCCGACCGGACTGCGCAAAACAGACAGCGGCAGCACCACCGCCAGAATCACCGCTGCCGCCGCCAGCCACCACCAGCGGCTGCGGCCCTGCGCCGCGTCGGTAAAGGTGACTTCCTCACCGACCTGAGCCGGCGCCGTCAGCCGGACCCGCCTGAATTCCCCGGCCGGGGTCATCACAATACCCTGACGGCCGCTGACCTCCAGGAGAACCCCCTTGCCCACGGCCCCCACCCCCTTGACTCCTGCTTACACATCTACGTGGCTGCGGTGAAACGAACATAATGGCGCAAGTGGTAAAAGTCCTCGATCAAGATCAGCGTGACGGCAATAATGTAACGCCGCTGGCGCTCCAGGGTCTTGCGGCTGACATCCACCCGGGTCTCCAGTTCCTTCAGAGGTAACTCCTTGCGGGTCAACAGGTGCTGCCGCAGCAGCGGTGAATCAGCCATCACCCGTGCGCATGCCACCGCCCGGACCCGGGCGTCCTCGTGCCGGGGGCAGTCAGCCACCAGGTGCGAAAACTGAATACCGAATTCGCGCAGCCGGCGGGAATAGCGCTCGATCTCATCCCGGCGGTCCCGGGCCTCCTCCTCCGCACTATAGCGCTGGATCGCTTCCCGCTCCTCCACCCCGGTCAAGGGATTTCCTTCCTCGTCGGCCGTTTCCAGCCCGGACAGGGGCAGTTCCTTTTTCCCACTTTGCCTGCGCAAATGGTCGATCAGCCGGCGGCGGATGACCAGTTCGGCAAAGGCAATAAAACCGGCGCCCTTATCCGGGTCGTAACGGTCCACTGCTTCGTTCAGGGCCAGCAGCCCCACCGAAATCTCTTCATCCTGACCCACCCGCAGATAGCGTCCACAGACCTGTGCACCCACCCGCAGGACCAGTGGCTGATACTTCCGGATCAATTCCTCCCGCGCCGACCGGTCACCCTGGCGGGCCCGTTGCAGCCATTCCGCACGGATATCATCGGATGATGACGAAGTTTCCCCGCCAAGGCCGAACAGCCACGCACCCAGGATCGCCAATAACCCCGGCAAGGTCTTCACCCCGCTCTGCCGATATTCTTCGTGGACTGCCGCACTGAATCAGGGGGTCGTGGCCGTACGGCGGCATCGCCGCCGCGTTTTGGCCGCGTGACATCGGGACAGCACCCAAGCGCTGCCTGGTCACGGCGAACGGGGGACGCAATCTTTAACGCAGGCGGCCTAACCCGTTGGCCAGGCTCCTCCTCCTTAGAACAGGCGGAACTGCTGCGGGTTGTTACCCGCATCCTCCGGGTACGGGCGGCCCAGGTATTCATACGACAGACGGGTGGCAACCCGCCCGCGGGGTGTGCGCTGCAGAAAGCCCATCTGCATCAGATAAGGCTCGTACACGTCCTCGATGGTCTCGGCCTCTTCCGACGTGGCCGCCGCCAGGGTCTCCAGGCCCACCGGCCCGCCGCCGTATTTGTCAATCACCGCCAGCAGCATTTTCCGGTCCACCTGGTCCAGGCCGAGCGCATCAACCTGCATCAGTTCCAGGCCGTCTTCCGCCACCTGCCTGGAAATGCGGCCGTCGGCCCGTACCTGGGCAAAGTCACGCAGGCGTTTGAGCAGGCGGTTGGCAATGCGCGGCGTACCGCGGGAGCGGCGGGCAATTTCCATGGCCCCGCCCGCCTCCACCGGAGCGCCCAGGATCCGGGCCGCCCGAGTGATGATCAGCACCAGTTCCTCATGGGTATAGAACTGCAGTTGCTGCACAATGCCAAAGCGGTCACGCAGGGGCGAGGTAAGGGCGCCGAACCGGGTGGTGGCGCCGATCATGGTAAACCGGGGCAGGTCCAGACGCAGGGTCTTGGCCGCCGGACCCTTGCCCAGCACCAGGTCCAGGCTGAAGTCCTCCATGGCCGGGTACAGAACCTCTTCCACCTGCCGGGGCAGGCGGTGGATCTCATCAATAAACAGGATGTCCCGGTCCGACAGGTTGGTGAGAATCGCCGCCAGGTCGCCGCCATGGGTAATGGCCGGCCCCGACGTGGTCCGGATATTCACCCCCATGGCACCGGCAATGATATGCGCCAGGGTGGTTTTGCCCAGACCGGGCGGCCCATAGAGCAGGACATGGTCCAGGGCGTCACCCCGCGCCCGTGCCGCTTCGATATAGATAGAAAGCTCTTCCTTCACCCGTTCCTGGCCGGGGTAATCGGCCAGACGCTGGGGGCGCAGACTGGTATCCAAACTGCCGTCTTCGGGGGTCGTACCGCCGGAGACGAGCCGATCTTCGGCCAAGGGTGCCACCTGCCTGTTCCCAACTGCCGTTGCCGAGTGGCCGGCGGGATTCTACGTTGCCTTGCGGGTCCCCAGCCAGCGCAGGGTCTGGCGCACCAGATCGGCGGCCTGTGCCCCGGCCGGAACCTGTGGTCGCACCGCTTCCAGGGCCTGTCCGGCATCCATGCGGGTGTAGCCCAGGGCCACCAAAGCCTCCAGCGCCTCGGCCCAGGCCAGGGTCGCCGGGTCACCGGCACCGGCGGTTGCCGTGGCCAGCCCCGGTTGTACCGGCGGGGCCACCGTGGGTGTCCCCAGCCGGTCCCGCAGCTCCAGCAGCAGCCGCTGCGCCGTCTTCTTGCCCACACCCGGCAGCCGTGTCAGATAGGGCACATCTTCAAAGGCCACGGCCCGGCGAAACTCCTCCGGGCTGGCGGCCGATAAAATGCCCAGGGCCACTTTCGGCCCGATACCGGTCACGCCCAGCAACACGTGAAACAAATCCAGTTCCCCGTGATCCAGAAACCCGTAGAGGGTAATGCTGTCCTCCCGCACCTGCATGGAAGTATGCAGCATCACCTCAGTTCCGGTGCCGGGCAGCCGGCTGCGGGCGGCGGCTGACATGTAGGCCAGGTAGCCCACACCGTTTACGTCGACCACTGCGAAATCAGGACCGGCATGCTGCAGCCGGCCCCGCACAAATGCAATCACCGCCCGCTCAGCCCTCCAATCCGTTCTTCCAGCGGCCGGGACTGCAGACAGGTCAGCGCCACGGCGAGGGCATCGGCCACGTCGTCGGGCCGGGGCACTTCCCGCAGATTCAACAGCACCTTGACCATTTGCTGCACCTGAGCCTTGTCGGCCCGGCCCCAGCCAGTCACCGCCTGCTTGACCTGCATGGGCGTGTACTCGGCCAACGCCAGGCCAGCCTGCGCTACCGCCAGCAGGACGACGCCACGGGCCTGGCCCACGTGAATCGCCGTGGTCACGTTACGGCCAAAAAATAACTCTTCCACCGCCACCACGTCCGGGCGGTGGCTATGGATCAGGTTCAGCACGCCTTCATACAGCCGGAGCAGGCGCTCCTGAGCCGGCATCCCCGCCGGGGTCTCCAGTTTGCCGTACTCAACCGCCCGGTGGCGGCCATGCTCGCCCTCTGCCACCCCGTAACCCATCAGGGCAGTGCCTGGATCAATCCCAAGTACCCGGATGGTGCGCACCTCCCCCCGCCTGTGGCAAAGTTCGACCCCCGGCAAAAGCTTTCCTGCCGGGGGCGCGCACACGTTCGGTGGGATCCGCTGCTATTGTCGATCTAGACCAAGCAGTGATAGAATCACTACGTACCGCCATTCATAGCCAGGCGAGGTGTGCCTCACCCCGCCCTAATGTTCTGTACGCAACCAGAGGAGTGATACCATGGCATTGGCCCATGCCAATGTCCGGCCACCGCAGCGCCCGCGCCTGCATCGGGGCCTGGTGGTGCTAAGTATGCTGTTGATTCTGGCAGCCATTATCCTCAAGGGCTACCAGGTAATTGCCGGTTCCGGCCAGCCCCTGAACGTGCTCGTGATGGGCACCGATGAGCACAAGACCCGCACCGATGTGGTGATCCTGGCCCACTGGGAACCCCAACACCATCTCCTCAACCTGATCTCCCTGCCGCGGGATACCCGGGTGAACATTCCCTGCCCCAAGAACGTGGACATCTGCATGTCTCCGGATAAACTCGCCCACGCGCACCACTACGGCAGCATGACCGACCAGGGCCCGCAACTGGCAGTGGTCACGGTCGAGCAGTTCCTGGGCATCAAGATCGACCACTACGTGGTCATCGACTTCGCCGGCTTTGAAAAGGCGGTCGAAGCCCTGGGCGGACTGACCATTGACGTGGACAAGAACATGGACTACGACGATCCATACGCCACTCCCCCCTTAAAAATCCACCTGAAAGCCGGTGTGCAGAAACTGAACGGCCAGCAGGCCCTGCAGTTTGTGCGCTTCCGCAATGACGAAATGGGGGATATCGGGCGCATTCAGCGCACCCAGAAATTTTTCCTGGCCTTGCTGCACAGCCTGCAGGACTCGGGCAACATCGGCCGGCTCCCGGCAGTGGCCACCAGTCTGCTGCCCTTTGTGCAAACTGACCTGGATGCCGGCAGCGCCCTGGCGCTGGCCCGGGCGGGTGAAAACCTGACCCCGGAAACGTTGCAGACTGTCGCCCTGGCCGGCGAGGCCAAGTGGGAAAACAACATCTGGTTCTGGGTCGCCAACGAAGATCGGAAGCAGGAAATCGTGCAAAACTATATTACCAACGTACAGCCCCAGGCCGCACCGCCGGCGTCTGAAAGCGACCAATAGGCCGACAAAGCATCGGCGCCACCCCTGCCCAATGGGCCGGGGTGGCGTTTTATTGCCAAAGCGTCGGACGCAGGGACAGCGGTGGTGCCGGTTCCGAATCCGGCGGCGATTCCGGTTCCGACCAGCGGCTGACTTCCGGGCAGCCCGAATCGGATTCGGCCGCCAACACCACCAGGCCGGGTGAGTAATGATTCACCTGCCAGTGGCCGTAATAAATCGACAGGTCCTGCCTGGTCATGCCCTGCAGGGCACCAGGGGCGGGAACCTCCACCTCCTCCGTCTGGGCGCACGACCGGTAGTAGCGCCGGTAGCGGACCTGGGTCTGGGGCCCGATGGCCGGACCGGCCGGTTCCGGGGTCAGGCGCGCCTCCGTCGCCGGCGGCCGGTCGGCCGGCGGGAAACCGTCCCACCTCGCCGCTCTGGGATACACGAGCCCGGCCCCGGCGCCCAGGGCGGCCGCCATTGGCACCAGCAACCAGATCGCGCGCCAGAAAAGCCTGTGCATGCCATTCCTCCCCGAAGGACAGCCAACAGCAGCAGGTGCCGGGCATAGTGTACCCCACTTTGCCCGGCACCATCCCCATGACCGTCGCCGGGGCCGGAAAAGATCAGCGCAGGTCGATCCATTCGCCCTGTTGCTGATCCTGTGTCTTCAGGTTACTCCGCTCGATCTGGCCGCCTGCGATCCGGAATGCCTGCACATCCGCCGGTTCCTTGGCCAGGGAGACGATCACATAAAAAGCTTCCTGATAGTGGGCCATCGCGACATCAGTCTGTGACGGGTAAGCGGCGGTGGTGGGGTGGGAGTGATAGATGGCCACCAGTTCCTCCCGACCCAACAAAACATCCTGCATGGCTTTATGCTGGTCCGCCATGTCAATCTGATACCGGCTGGACGGATGCGGGTGTACGTTGCGCATGGCAAACGCCCGACGCACCACGCCGTTCTTGCCCGTCATGATGCCACAGGCTTCCTTGGGCCAGTCTGCCCGGCACTGCGCCAGCATCCGGTCAAACAGGTGGCGGGGAATGATCAGCGTCTTTGCCGCCAACGCACTCGCCAGCCTTCCCCTGGTTAGTGAAAACTGCCGTCCCGATTGTACATTATGTAAATTTATCACCAGACGTGCAGACCACAAACCACCGACGGGTGCCGATTCCGCCCAGGCGGAGGCACCCGTCGTTCAGCGCAGGTCGATCCATT
>JAKFDK010000045.1:0-22334 GCA_036676195.1 Clostridia bacterium
GATCAAACTCTCCAAAAAAGAGTTTGAGCTTTCAGGCTCTAAGTCTTTCGCCGCCTCTCGGCGGCGTTTTGGCTCGCTTGGCTTTCCTCTTCACACTACACTGTTCAGTTCTCAAGGACCGGCTCGGGTTGCTGCTGCGTTGTGTTCAGCACCGCAGCAAGATCATACTTTAGCATACCGTTTCTTCAGCGTCAAGCCGCCATTTTGTGGCTTTTTCGCTCGCCCGTGCAAATCTCTGCGGGCACCAGGGTCACCGCTCCCGCCGCCGCCAGACCGGCTTTCAACCTTGGCCTGCGCACCGCAGCCCAGTGACAGTACATGATGCTACCATTCCGTCACCCTGTGCGTCAACCACCAACACCTGGATATTTGACAAAAAATCGTGGCACCTGACGGTGGCCGGGGTTGTTCACCCAGGGGTGCGCGTGCGCGACGGATTCAGCCGCGTCTGTTTCCCATATACATAGGGCGGATGACCGGTGTCATTCCGAACAGCAACCGCGGCGTTGAGGCCGGGCAGCGCTGGGCACACGGCTCCGCACAAATCCGGTGCAGGGGTGCTTTCCGTGGTTGGCGAAATGTGGCGTCAGAGGTGGTTCCCGTGATCAGACGTCCGCAAAGACTGGAGCAGTTGAGCGGCAGTATATTCAGCCTGATGGACGATGCCAAGCGACGGGTCCAGGCCAAGGGTCTGGACGTTATTAACCTGAGCGTAGGCTCCCCCGATCTGCCTCCGGCCCCTCATATCGTAGCCGCATTGCAGGAGGCGGCCACCGACCTGACCGTTTACGGTTATCCGCTGCGCGACCTGCCCGCTTTCCGAACGGCTGTAACAGACTGGTATATGCGGCGGTTCGGCGTGCAGATGGAGCCGGAAACGCAGGTCGTGAGCCTGACCGGGTCCCAGGAGGGCCTTGCCCATTTCACCCTCGGTTTTTGCGACCCGGGGGATCTTGTTCTGGTGCCCGACCCCGGCTACCCGATCTATCTGGCCGGGCCGGTCCTCATGGGGGCTCAGCTTTACCACTATCCGCTGCGGCCGGAAAACGGCTATGTCCTGGACCCGGAGGACATCCCCATCGCCGTCTGGCGTAAGGCCAAGGTACTGCTCATCAATTATCCGAGCAACCCCCTGGCGGCGGTGGCGGACCTCGGTTTTTACACCCGGGTGGTCGAATACGCGCAACTCTATGATGTGGCGGTGTTACATGATGCCGCTTATTCGGAACTGGCCTTCGACGGCTACCGCCCGCCCAGCTTTCTGCAGGTGCCGGGGGCACTGGAGGTCGGCATTGAATTCAATTCCCTGTCCAAGACCTACAATATGGCCGGGGCCCGGGTCGCTTATGCCGTAGGTAATCCGCATCTGATCGGCCTGCTGGCCGAAGCCAAGGGTCATTTGGACTATGGCTTGTTCCGCCCGATTCAACAGGCGGCCATCGCCGCCCTGACCGGTCCCCAGCAATGCGTGGCCGAAATGGCCCGCACCTACCAGGCCAGGCGCGACGCCCTGGTCCGCGGACTGCGTCAGGCCGGCTGGGATGTGTCCAGCCCGCGGGCCACCATGTTCCTGTGGGCGCGCATTCCCGGCCGGCGCAACGCCCTGGAGTTTGTCATCGATGTGCTGGAGCGCACCGGCGTCGTCCTGACGCCCGGATCCGGGTTCGGCCAACAGGGTGAAGGCTATGTCCGCATCGCCCTTGTCCAGCCGGAGGAGCGCCTGATCGAGGCGGCAGAGCGCATCGGTCGCAGCGCAATCCTGGGCTAGTACCGGCGGTGAGCGCAGTGACCCTGGGTCGGCGCCCGCTTGGAGGAGCCCTCGTTTGTAGCGCCGTGGATGCCAGTCGGCGGTTGCGCTCTGTCCCCGCGGGGGAGCCGGCCGCTGGAATCGTCCATTTTTGCCACCCCGCAGGCGCCGCGGGCTGGGCAAAACCGGACGTTTCTGCAAAACGGGAAGCAACCTCCGCGGATCAATGGCTGGTCAGCCATCTCCTTCCGACCCTCACCGCCGCCAAGTGGCCGTACGAAGGCGATCTCTTGTCTGATCACGCAACTGCGCTACGTGAAGTGGCACTGGCTGCAACGCTGCTCGCCAAACCACTCCCGAGCAGCTCTGCCCGAGTCTCAACCCTCGGGGCTCCTCACCAGGCTTGGAAGGAACTTATGAAACGCTGTCCCAGGTCACCTGCACTGCGCACAGACACAACAGGGGGGAGAGACCGCCTCCCCCCCATTCAGTCGTCGCTGTACCGTTCTTCCGCCCACGGGTCGCCCCGCATGTGGTACCCGTTACGCTCCCAGAAACCCGGGCGGTCATCGGCGATAAACTCCAGGCCCCGCACCCATTTGGCGCTCTTCCAGAAGTACAGGTGCGGCACCACCAGCCGTAACGGCCAGCCGTGTTCCGGTGTCAGCGCCTGACCGTTGGCCACATCGGCAAACAGGACGTTGTCGGCGAGCAGATCCGCCAGTGGCAGGTTGGTGGTAAAGCCCTGCTCGGCATGCACCATGACATGCCGGGCTTCCGGACGCGGCCGGATCCGGCTGAAGACCTCCTGAAACGGGATGCCGCCAAAGCTCATATCAAGGCGGCTCCACTGGGTCACACAGTGAATATCAACAGTCATGGTGGTTCTGGGCAAGGCCATAAACTCTTCCCAGGTCCAGACCCGTTCCTCTTCGACCAGGCCGAAAACCCGGAATTTCCACTTGCCCAGATCAACCCAGGGTACCTGGCCGGCATGCAGAACCGGCCAATCCCCGGTCTGCCATTGCCCCGGCGGAATGCGTGGGTTTGGCGCGCTCACGGTGCGAATCACCCCGTTTGGCCGCTGATGGTGTTTAGTATACCACGCTTACAGCCAAGCCCGAGTCGGGCGCGCACCCTACCCGACGGCGCTCGCCGGGGCCGGTGTCCGCCTGTCCATTTGCAGCCAAATCCGCCTGGCCTGGCGCCGGGCCCGGGAATGCCGGGATTTGACCGTCCCCACCGGCAGGTCCATAAAAGCGGCCACCTCCTCCTGCGTGTAGCCTTCCAGGTCCCGCAGGGCCAGAATCAGGCGGGCTTCCGGCGGCATCAGACGCAGAGCCGTCACCACCGCAAAGCGGGTCTCCAACTGCTCCAACTCGGCCTGTGCGCCAGGGTCGGGGGCATCGGTCAGGGGGTTGTGCAAATCGTTCCGCGGCGCCAGCACCACCTCGCGCCGAGACTTGCGCCGGCGGAGCAAATCCAGGCAGGCATTGACCAGAACCCGCCGGACCCAAACGCCAAAGCTGGACTCGCCGCGAAACTGCCCCAGCCGCAGGTAGGCCCGCAGCAGTGTTTCCTGCACCACATCGGCGGCATCTTCCCGGTTAGCCGTCAGCCGGTAGGCCAACTGAAACAGCCGCCGCTCATGCGGGGCGTACAACTGGGCGAAGGCATCACCGTCACCGGCCCGGGCCCGGCCCACCAGCGCCAGTTCTGTCTCAGTCATACCGCCCGCCGCCCCTTTCCGTGTAGCCGCCATCCACCGGCAACACCGTACCGGTAATAAACGAGGCATCGTCGCTGAGCAAGAATACAGCGGCCGCAGCCACCTCTTCCGGACGGCCTGCCCGGCCCAGCGGCACCGAACGCTCCAGCCAGCCGGCAATGTCCCGGTGCCCGGCCCGGCCGCTGCACAGGCCAGCCTGACTGGACACCGCATGCGCCAACTGCGGGCCGGCAATCGGCCCCGGGTGCAGGCAATTGACCCGGATGCCGCGCGGCCCCCATTCGCCGGCCAGTTTGCGGATCAGGGCCGCCAGCCCGCCGCGCCCCGTCGCTGAGCCCTCCCCGGCAGCGTTGCCCGGGGAAGGGGCAGCGTCGGCAATATAGACCACACTGCCCGGCCCGGCTGCCGCCATGCCGACCAAAACGGCCCGGGTGCTCCCGTACGCCGCCCGCAGGATCACCGCCGGGGAGCGGTCCCGGCCGGACAGGACCTGAACCAGCCCATCCAGCCGGCCGTAGGTTTCCCGGGCGAAGGCAGCCATCCGGTCACAGGCAGTGGCAGCGGCCACGGCAGCGGGCAGACAGGCCGCCCTCCCGCCCTGGTCCCTGACCATATTCACCGTTTCCGCCACCGCCCGGCTGTCCGGTCCGGCCACCACCACCGTTGCTCCCGCCGATGCACTGCGCAGGGCAACCGCCCGCGTGATCCCCCGACCGTCTCCAACCACCAGGATGACCTTTCCGGTCAGCCACATGGCTGCTCACCTCTTGTATACCCATCATCGCAAAATCCTGGCCGGCTGGCATCGGCTGTGTTACGAGTTTTCCAGCCGTCTGCGCACCGGCCGCGGCACTAGGTAGGGCAGCCTGGCATACCTAAAGACAGCCGGGAGGCGACGGCTGTCCGTCGCCTCCCGGCCACTGCGGTCTTAACGTTGGGCATTATACAGCCCCCGGGCCGCCGCCACTGCCACCAGTTCCGCCCGACCAGAGACATCGAGCTTGCGCAGCAAGTTCTGCACGTGGGCATCCACGGTGCGGCGGCTGATGAACAGTTCCTGGCCGATTTCCCGGTTAGTCAGCCCCCGGGCGACCAGGGCAAGCACCTCGGTCTCCCGTTCACTCAGCGCACCCGCCGTCGTCCGGCGCACCGACGCAGCAGCGGCACCCAGGCTGCGCAACAGGGCGCGGGCGGCGTCGGCATCCCGACGGGCCCCCAGACGATCAAAATCCTCCAGTGCGACCCGGGCCTGTTCCACGGCACCATTTTCGTCACCGGCCTCCAGCAAGGCCCGCGCCAGGGCCAGGACAGCGCGCCCGGTCTCGTGGGGCAGTTCCAGGCTGCGGAACTGCCGGGCCGCTTCGGTCAGGTGGCGGCAGGCGGCTGCGGGCTCCCGGGCCAACTGCCCGGCCAGGAAAACCCCCCAGGCCGTAGCCCGGCCCCGCTCCGGCCCGGCCGCCAGCAACTCATCCACCTCGGCCGCCGCCGCCGGGTCTCCCAGTTGCACGGCCGCTTCCGCCGCCGACGGCAGGGCCCAGTACATCCACTCCATAAACCCGGCGTCCCGCGCCCGGCTGACGGCCCGCAGCGCATCGGCCCGGGCCTGTTGCCAGTCCCCGGTCAGGGCGTGACACGACGCCAGCGCGACCAGTGCGGGAATTTCAGAGAGGCTGTCGGCGTGCACCCCCGCCAGCGACCGGCGGGCCTCAGCCGCCGCGGCCTCGGCTGCCGTCAGGTCGCCGGCCAGGGCATCGGCCCGGGCCAGCACGGCGTAGTTACGCGGCAACTGGGCGGGCAGGCCCAGCCGCCGCAGCAGCTCCTCGGCCTCCAACGCCGCCTGGCGTGCCCCGGCCCACTGGCCGGACTGGGTCAGTAGCATGCACTGTCCGGCACGGGCCAGTCCCCGCAGGTCGGGCGACTGCAACTGTTCCGCCAATTCCAGGCATGGCTCCATACCGGCGGCGGCAGCACGCATCTCCCCCCGCAGCAGGTGCAGCATGGCGACGGGAAACAGCGCCCAGAACATGGTATACCGCTGTCCGCCGGCCGCTGCCAGGGCCTGCTGGGAGTGGGCCAGTCCCACCTCTGCCTCGGTGGTATAGGCGTACGCCAGAACCAGCACGGCGTGGCTCTGAGCCACCAGATGCGGGTCCTGCAGGCGCCCGGCAATGTCCAGGGCCTGCTGACCGGCCAGGCGGCCGGCCTCGACCTGCCCCAGACGCACCTGGTGCTGACACTGCACCTGTAGCAGGCGGACCCGCTCGGTTTCGGCTTCAGAATCGCCGGCGCACCCCGCCAGAATCTGAATCCCGCGCTGCCACCATTCCAGCGCCTCGGCATGGCGGGCCAGCCACCAGAGCGTTGCCCCCACCAGGCGGCAGGCCCGGCCCCGCAGAGCCGGCCGGACACCGGGGTCAGCGGCCACCGCCGACAAATGCTGCTCCGCCAGCGAGGTCCGAGACACCAGCAGGTAGGCCAGGCCCAGGTTGAGTAAGATCTGGCTGCGCTCCTGCAGACTGGTCTCTGTCTCCACCAGGTCCCGGGCGCTCTCCAGCCAGCGTACCGCCTCTTCCGGGGCATGGCGCCGCAGGCAGCGTTCCCCCGCCAGCACCAGGTAACGGCGGGTGATCTCCCGATACAGGCTCGGGTCGGCCCGCCGGTAATGGTTGGCCACCACCTCCAGCAAGTCCCGCCGGCCTTCCCAGTATTGCATTTCCAGGGTCTGGGCCGCCCGGCCGTGAAGCAGCAGCCGCCGGACGGCACCCAGATCTTCATCCAGTGCTTCAGCCAGCAGAGGATGGGCAAAGGACCAGGTCACCCCGTCCCGGTCTGCCTTTTCCACCAGCAGGCGGGCCCGGCAGGCTGCCTCCAGTGCCGCCAGCACCTGGGGCTCCGGACGCCCGCTCAGGGCAGCCAGCAGGCCCAGGGTGGGCCGCATCGCCAGGACAGCGCACCACTCCAGCAATTCACGGTCCACCGGTTCCAGCGCCGCCAGGCGAGTGCGCACAACATCGCGTACCGTGGCGGGCAGACCCTGGACCCGGCCCTGAAGACGGGCGCGGGCCAGTTCCTCCAGAAACAGCGGGTTGCCGCTGGCCCGCTCCAGCAAGTGCTCCAGACCGCCGTCACCGGCAGCCTCGGGCGGCAGCAGCGCCTTGAGCAGGTCGCGGCCGGCCGAGGCCGGCAACGGGCCCAGTTCGATCATCGCCAGGCGGCCACCGCGGCCCAGCTCCTGGACAGTTTCAGTAAAGGTAGCCACCCCGGCGCCGCCCCCGCTGCGGGCGGCGGCAACCAGTAAAAAGGGCGAATCGGCCAGGTTACGGGCCACATAGGCGAACAGTTCCAGGGAGGCCGCATCGGCCCAGTGCAGGTCGTCCAGCACCAGCACCAGCGGGGCACGGGCCGAAAGCCGGCGCAGAAACTGGAATACCGACTCCAGCACACGGCGCCGGTTCGGACCCTGGGCATCCAGGCCCCCACCGACTTGCCCCTGGAAGACGTCCGGCGGGAGTAACCCGGCCAGGGCCGGGAACACCGGTTCCAGCAGCGGAGCCGCCCACCCCACCACGGCCGACAGTTCCTCCGCGGCCAGACCGCGCAGATACGGGTGCACCGCATCCGCCCAGATGGCATACGGCAGGTCCAACTCCAGGCGGGAACCCTGCCCGGCCAAGACCAGGCAGCCCAGACGGCGGGCAGAGCGTACCAGTTCCCGAATCAGCCGGGTCTTACCCATTCCCGGTTCCCCCGTCAGGATCAGCGCCTGTCCCCGACCTTCAATGGCAGCGAGCAGGTGCTCCTGGAGGGCGCCATGCTCCTGTATGCGCCCGCAAAGCGGTACCTCGCCCATGGGTGCGGTCATCGGCATGGCTGTCTCCCCCTTGTACCCGGGACGTTTCTGGAATGTAAGGGTTCTAGCCGAAAAGATCGAATTCCTTTGACAGGGCCATTGGCAACGCCCCCCTGGCGCTGCAGGGGGGCGCAGTGCTGCGGTTCAGATGCGCCGCGGTGTGGCCCGCCGCCAGCGCCAGATCCAGGCCACCGCCAGGGCCGCCAGAATGATCAGGGCCGCCCGGTCGAGCCAGTACAGATGTTGCCGGACCGTGGCCCAGCGCTGCCCGAGCTGGTAGCCGGCAAAGGTCAGCGCGAACGACCAGGGCAGAGAACCAAGGAATGTCATGAAAAGAAAGCGGCCAGGTGGCATGCCGGCCACACCGGCCGGTAGTGAGATCAGAGTGCGCAGGCCGGGGAAAAAGCGTGCCGCAAACACCGCCAGATCCCCGCGCTCCTGGAACCAGCGCTCGGCCCGGGCCAGATCAGCGGGGCTAAGCCCCACCCAGGGGCCGAAGCGCTGCAACACCGGGCGCCCGCCGCGGCGCCCCACGTAGTAGGCCAGGGCGGACCCAGCCAGCAGCCCGGCATTGGCCACCAGAGTGGCTGAACCGAGCCCGGCCCGCCCGGTGGCAGCCAGAAAGCCGCCGAAGGGCAGAATCAGTTCGCTGGGCACCGGAATGCAGGCCCCGTCCAGAAACATGGCAAGGGCGAGGCCCCACAGCCCCGCCGCGTCCAGCCACTTCAGCATCCAGTCCGCCCAGGCTGCAGCCATGTGCGCCTCCCCCCCTGTCCAGGGGTACGCCGCCGGTCACCGGGGTATACCCTTCACCGCGCCGCATCGCCCCACAGCCACAGCCCCCCCTCAATCAGCGCCCTGCAACAGAGCCTGTACCGCCTGAATTTCGGCGGAGTACTCCCGGTAATCCCCAACCGGGGTTTCCAGGCAGATCGGCAGGGTACGCAAAAACGGGTGCGTGACCACCGCCCGGATACCCGCCGGCCCCAGTTCGCCCCGGCCGATCAGTTCGTGGCGGTCCTTGTGGGAGCCCACCGGTGCCTTGGAATCGTTCAGGTGCAGGCAACGCAGCCGCTCCAGCCCCACCGTTTCAGCAAACGCCTGCACCATGGCGTCTACCCCGGCCGGCGTGCGCAGATCAAAGCCGGCCGCAAACAGGTGGCAGGAGTCCAGGCACACGCCCAGGGCGGGATGCCAGCCGCAACCGACCATGATGGCCCGGAGTTCGGCCGGACTCTGGCCAATTTCACTGCCCTGGCCGGCCATGGTTTCCAGCAGCAGATACGTCTGCCCATCATAGCCCTCCAGGGCGTTATTCACAGCCGCAGTAATCCGCTCAGTGCCCGCATCCACCCCATCGCCCACATGGGAGCCCGGATGGACCACCAGCACGTCGGCCCCCATGCGGTCGCCCCAGCGCAGGTCGGCCCGCAGGGTATCACGGGCGAATTCGTATGCCTCCGGCCTGGGGCTGGCCAGGTTCACTGTATAGGGAAAATGCCCGATCAGGGTCCGCACGCCCAGGGTCGCCCGCTGCTCGCGTCCGGCGGTGATTTCGGCATCGGGCATCGCCCGCTGTTTCCCGCCACGGGGGTTACGGGTAAAAAACTGGAAGTTATCGGCACCAATTTCACGGCACGCCGCCATGGCCTGCGGCAGACCTGTGCTGATAGTCAAATGGGCGCCCAGATTCACCACTTTCCCCTCCCTCCCCCCATCATAGCACAGTCGGCCGGTCATCCACCGTAACGAACCGGGGGCGGAACAGGAGCCCGAAGCCGACCGGGTCAGCCCCCCACTGGCGGTACACCTTGGCAATCAGCGGCGCGAACTGTTCATCCTGCATCCGCTGCGCCACATCTTGCTCCAGTTTGACCTTGTTGGCCGGGGCGGTGTAGTCGGCTTCGGCCGGAGCGCCCAGGATCTCGCCCTCAACCTGCATGTGCACCGTCACCACCGGCCGGCCGCCCACAAAGGCGGTGCGCACCTGCGGGATGTTCTCCTGATGAATGCGCAGGGTCAGCAAATGTCCGGGAGCGAGGGGGTCCGGCAGGCTGTTGTAGACCTTCCCCATTTCCCCTCGCAGGGCGAGCAGGGCCGCTGTTTCATCCACGGTAATGGTTCCGACCAGGCGATCGCCCCGAAATACGGCCGTACCGGCGTGCTCGGCCGGACTGCCGCCGCTGCGGGGGAACTCCCCGGCCTTCAGGGAGGCCCCGGTGAGGGGCGGCAAATCGGCAGGCTGACCCAGGGCCGCCGGATTCACCGCTGCCAGGGGGACAATGGGACCAACCCCCGGGGTTTGCAGGTGCGTCAGCACGTGCTGAAGCCGGACGCGCATGGCCCACCCTCCGGCGCTGACGCCCCTGCCGCCACCACGCCAGCGCCACCAGCAGCAGCGGCAACACCAGGGTCGGTACAAAACCGTAGCGGCCAAACCAGCTCCGGTCCCACTCCAGCGCCGATGCAACACTGGAGGGGATCAGGGCCATGGCCATCTCGGCTACCAGCAGGGGAAGCACCACCCCGCGGTGGTCCGGCAGGCGGAAGACCTCGGCAAAGAGTATGGTCACGCCATGAAAAACAACTGCCGCGGTAAAGCAGGGCGGAGACGGGCCCGTTCGTTTCCGTGACCGGCGCCAGCACCTGTACCCGCAGGGCCGGTGTCCCCACCGCACGGCGGACACGGGCAATGTTGCCGGTTAAATCGAAGGTGAGTTCAGAGCCCTGCCCGGGGTCGGCCGCCCGGGTGGCCACCAGCAGTGCGGCGGCAAAGCCATCCAGGTGCAGGGCGGTCAGCCCGGCCAGCACGGCCCCGGTGGTGGTCACCACCTGCATGGCGGGGGCCGGGAATACCGCCGCTGCGGCCAGCACCGCCGGGTCACGGTCAGGCAGGCCCCCGGCCAGCGGCCGCATCACCCGCGCCGTCACCGCCTCGGGATCACACAGCCCTTCCACAAACACCACAGTGATGGGTCCGCCGCCGGCCGCCACTGACCGCACCGTTACACCCGGATTTCCCCGGGGGCAAAGCTCCTGCTCCAGCCAGGCACCAAAGGCGGCTGCGGCCGGGGGGATCGCCCTGCTGACCATGCCGCTCAGCCCCCGAAGGCGGCCAGCGCCGCGGGCAGCAGGATGGTGGCCGCCGCCAGCAGCAGCGTGCCGACCGCCGCTTTCTTCTGCTGTTTTCGCCACAGTTTGATCCCGCCGTAGCCGGTATAAGCGGCCACCCCCAGTCCGGCCAGCGCCATGGCCAGCCGGTCCCATTCCTGCATCGGTTCATCACCTGCCTCAATCCACCCGGTCAGGGCCGGTCGTCAGGCCGTAGCGGCGGATGCGCACATCTACCCCCACATCCGTCTGCAGCTCCGGTACGTGCGAGCGCCAGTCGTACTCTACCCAGTCCTGCCAGGTCGGAAAGTACCGGCGAAAGCGGTTGCCCAGGCCCAGCGGGTCGGCCCCCCACTCCCGCAGCTTTTTCACCAGCGCCCGGGTGGCCCGTTCCAACTGCCGGTTCAGCGCGTGTTCCAACTGTTGCCGGGCATCCTCCCGGGAGTAATCCGTACCGCCGGGTATGGCCAGTGTCTCGGCCTCAAAGATCATCCCCACCCGGGCGTACGGCCGGCCGTCCCGGAAACCCGTTTCGTATCTGGGCTTGTTCTCCTGGTGCAGGCGCAGCGTCAGCGGCCGGTCCGGCCGGGCCGGGTCCGGAAAGGTCATGTAGGCCTTGCCCATCTCACCCCGCATAGCCAGCAGCATCTGGGTTTCGTCCACCGTCAGGTAACCAACCAGCCGGTCCCGGCGGAAGATGGCCGTACCGACAAAATCCAGCGGATTCCCCCCCTGCCGGGGCACCTCCCCCGGCAGGGCCGAGCGGAACAGGCCGGCCGGGGGCGCCGCCCCGGACGGGGCCCGCACCTGCGGATTCACCGCCCCCGCCGGCAAAAAGGGATCGTCCCCCGGCGCCGTCAGCCGGGCAATAAAATGAAGCATGCGCACCGGCGGCCGCAGGTGGAGCTGCTTCCCCATCAGAATCAGGCCCTCGACCACCCGGGCCGGGTTGAGTTCGGCCACCGGCTGCAGGTTGGCCATGGCCTCCGCCGCCGTCCCCTTCACCAGGGTCAGCATCACCGCCCCCCGCGCCATCGGGCTGCGGATCATCTCCATCACCACCGGCTCCAGCCCGGCCCGGGACAGGGCATCGCCCACCACCACCGCCCGCAGGTGGCGCAACTCCAGACGGCGGGTCATGCCGGCGTTGAGCACATGCAGAGCCTGGGTGACCGTGCCCGCCTCGGCGCTGAGCCGTGCCATTTCCATCCGCGGGGTGGCCGGCCGGGAGGCCCCGCCCAGCACGCCGGTGGACATGGACTGGGGCAGGGCCACCCCCGCCGTTACCAGCAACTGCCCTTCCTGCCGGCCGCGGTCAATGCCCAGAACGATAATAAAGGCCTGATCTTCCACCTCGACCCGGTCCCAGCAGCCCCCCAGCAACACGGCCAGCAGCAGCAGGGCCACCGCGGCCCGCCGGTTAACCCGCACGGCGGCGCCACCTCCTGCGCCCGGCCGCCAGCAGGGCCAGGGCCAGCGGCAGCGCCAGCCCAATCCCCCAGTAAAACGGTGCGCTGGCATATTGCCAGTTCGAGGTCTGCACGATATCCCGGGGGAACAGCCCCACCGTGGCCATCAGGGCCAGCAGGGGCAAAACCGCATCCCGGTGGCTCTGCAGGCTGAAGGCCTGGGCATAGGCAGTGGCAGCCGCCTGGATCATGGCGGCCAGATGGCAACCGGTGCCAAACACCCAGAATAGCACCCAGATCGCTTCAATCCGTTCAAAGAAGCGTCCGCCTACGGTCAGCCGAGCCAGCCGGTGCAGCAAATAGTATACGGACGACCCCAGCGGCAGGGGATAGGTCTTCAGGGCCACCGCCTCCGCCAGGGCAAACAGCAGTGCCCCGCCGGCCAGGCAGAGGGCGCCGGCCCGCCACAGCCGGGGCCGGTCCTGCACCGGTCCGGCCGTCACCAGCACGTACAGCAGCGTGGGCGCAAACATGTACGCCAGCCCGGCCGACCGCACCAGCAACAGGCCCGGACCGGGCCCCCAGAACGGCAGCAGGTACCCAATGCTGCCCCACCCGGCGCTGCCCACCAGAATTACAACAATGGCGCCGGCCAGCAGCGGCATGAAGGAGCGGCACAGGCGCACCAGCCCGGCCCGCCCGCCCCAGGCCCCATAGCCGGTGCACAGCAGCAGCGCCACCGTCGCAAAGGTCGCCGGGGTATGTGGGTACACAGAACTGACCGCCATTTCCGCCGTCTTGCGCACCACCAGACCACTGTGGTACGTGAGCAGACCGCAGACCAGCAGGCCGGTGCCAATGGCCCCCGGCACCCCGGCCGCCCGCCGGGCCAGGTCCATCAGGTTCCCACCGGGCAGGCGGGCCAGTTGCGCCGCCACCGGCCAGTGCAGCACCAGGGCGAACAGCCCGGCCAGCAGCACTGCCAGCCAGGCCGCCGTTTCCGCCGCCTGCAGGGGAACCACCAGCAGGGGGTGAAAGGCTTCAACCAACAACACGGTGGCACCGGCGGCGGCCAGCGACCCACTACCGAACCGGACCGGCTGCCGCACGCCGTTCCCTCCCCTTGCGCCAGCTCGACATGCGCCCCGGGGCCGTGAAGTTCAGGCCGCTTTCACCCGTGAACGGCACCCCGAAGGATTCGGCCTGGTTCAGGTATACGGCCAGTAAGAACGCCACCGTGGCCACCCCGTACAGGCCAAAGATCGCCGCACCGAACAGCACCGGGTAGCGCCAGATCCGGGCCAGGTAGATCAGGTCATAGTCGGACAGGCTCAGGGAAATCACCGCCCCAAGGCTCGACGTAAGCGCAGGCAGGGGACCCACCACCCCGCCCTGCACCAGGGTGTAGTTTAACAAAATGCTGCAGATCAGGAAGGCGCCCGGCGTCATGGGTGCCGGCAACCGGAAGGTGGCCTCGCGCATGATCTCCTGCAGCAGTTCCAGCCCCAGCACTTCCGCCACCACCGGCAGGCCGGCGCTTTCCCGAATGGCCGCCAGCCCGAGCAGAAACGGTGTGGGCACCATCTCCTGGTGGTAATTCAGCAAGGCCACTACCAGCGCCGGCAGCAGGATCAGCAATCCTGTCAGGATCACGCGGAACACGCGCACCAGTGCGACCGCCGGGCGGCGCAGGGTATTGTCGTCGCCCCCGTACATCAGCGCCACCGCCGTCACCGGCGTCAAGTAGGCAAAGGGGATCCGGTCCACCATCACCAGCACATAGCCGGCGTCAAGCAGAGCGGCCGCCTTGTCCGGCCACATTGTAGTGGCAATTTCCGGCAGCAAACCCACCCGGCCAGCCACCCGGCCAGCCAGCCCGCGGTGCGCCGCTTCTTCCCCCATATGGTGCAGCACCCAGCCGCGCACCCGGCCGAGCAGCATCGGGTCGGCCCGCCCCGCCATCCGGACCAGCGCCGCCACCCCCCGCCCCCCGGGCAGCGAGTGGGGTTCCGCCACCAGGTTCGGGTCCCGCAGCCGCTTGCGCACCAGGGCCACGTTGTTGAGCAGTTCCTCGCTGAAACACTCCTTGTACGGGTTGGCCGGCACCGCCCCGCCCATGGCCCGCTCCACCGGCCCATCGGTGCGCAGCAGGGTGGCCACCCCCGCCCCGTCCAGGAACAGGGCGGTACCACCGTCGAGCACGGCCGCAATGGCTACGTCCATCTGCTCCGTCGTTCTCAACTGCGGCGCCGGCAAGATCGCCGGTAGCCGTTCTGCGGTCAGCCGGCCCCGTTCCGGCTGCTGCAGGGCCACCCGCTCCAGGGGTTCAATCACCCGCAGCCGCACCAGTTCAACGTTAGCCATCCCGTGGATGAAAACGGCCAACAGCCGGGTGGGCGGGTTCGTGGGCAGGCAGAGCGGCCGGAATTCTATGCCAAGGTTGTTGGGCCAGTGCAGGGCGGCGGCCATTAACCGCTCGGCTTCCGACAGAGCAGCAGGGATCCGGCCCTCCAGGGGGGTCACCTTCTTGTTCCATCACATCATGACTGCCGCGTTATCATCACCATTCAGATGGGTTTGTAAACCATACCCCGGCCGCCGGGGCTGGACAAACCAGTCACAGGGGTGTATTGGATAAGGAGCGGAGGTGTTGGCGTGACCCTGGAGGAACAATTGAAAGACCAGGCGCTGGCCGTTGGCCTGGACCTGGTCGGCATTGCCGCCTGCGCCCCGCCGGAACGGGACCGCGCCGCCCTGACGGACCGGGAAGCCCGGGGCTTTCGCTCCACCTTCGAGGAACGGGAGATCGACCGCCGGGTCAGCCCCGGGGCACTGCTGCCCGGATGCCGCGCTGTGGTGGCCGCCGGTATCAGCTACCTGCCGGCCCGCGACACCCCCCCGCCGCCGGATGAGCCGGAGGGCCTGCGGGGCTGGCTGTCGCGCTACTGCCGGGGCATCGACTACCACCAGATCCTGCGCGACCGGCTGCGGCAATTGGCCGCCTGGCTGCAGGAGCAGCGGCCGGACGCCGGTGTGCACGTGTGTGTGGACACCGAACCGCCGGTGGACCGATCGGTGGCCGAGCAGGCCGGCCTGGGCTTTTTCGGCAAGAGCACCATGCTGATCACCCCCACCCACGGCACCTGGGTGTTCCTGGGCGAGATCCTGACCACCCTGGACCTGCGCCCGGATCCCCCCTGGACCGGCACCTGCGGCGACTGTACCCGCTGCCTGGACGCCTGTCCCACCGGGGCCATCGTGGAGCCCTATGTGCTGGACAGCTTCCGCTGCCTGAGCTATGTTACCCAAATGAAAGGGCACATCCCGGTCCAGTACCGTGATGCCCTGGGCAACATGCTGTTCGGTTGCGATATCTGCCAGGATGTCTGCCCCTACAACCGTCGGCCTCACCTGGGGCGCGCCGCCGGCCCGGAACTGGCGGCCCGGCCCGAGGTAGGCGGCGACGCCGGCCCACTGCTCGAAAAGGTCCTGCACATGACCAACCCCGAGTTCAAGGCCTGGTTCACCCCCACCGCCGCCGGCTGGCGGGGCAAAACAGTTCTGCAGCGCAACGCCCTGATCGCCCTGGGGAACAGCGGCGATGCCCGGGCCCTGCCGCTGCTGCTGCAGGCCCTGCGTGACCCGCAGCGCCCGGTCATACGGGCCGCCGCCGCCTGGGCCCTGGGCAAGCTCGGCCATACGCTTCCCCAAACCGCGTCCGCCGCCGCCGCGGCGCTGGCCGAACTGCTGGTGCAAGAGCCTGACCCCGCCGTGCGCCAGGAGGCAGAAGCCGCCCGGGAGCGGCTGGGCGGTAACGGCAGTTAGGCAACGAACCCGGTGCCCCTGCGGGGACCGGGTTCGTTGCCCTCCTGGCGGGCCCGGCAGTTCACCTGACCCGCTCCAATTCCTGCACAGGCTCGATGGCCCGCCAGCCATGGGTAGTGTCCAGTACATAGGCGCCGCAGACCCGCACCCGGCTGCCCACCGGCGGCACCGTCACCCTGGCCCCGGCCCCGGGGACCACGGTCACCACCAGGTGGCCGCCCGTGAGGTCATGGTTGCGCTCTCCGACCAGGGGCATGTACTTGATATCCGGCCGCAGCAGCAGCCGCACACGTCCGTCCGGATCCGTGTTGACTCGGGCGACCGTACCTTCGGCCGCCTGCCAGGGCCGGATGACCTGATACCGACCCGGCGCGGCCGCTGTCCGGAGCGGTTCCTCCGGCGACGGCGGCGGGGCCGCCGGGCACTCCTCAGGTTCCGTCTCCAGGCTCTGCGGCGCGTCCAACACTGTCACCCGTGCCTCTTCCTCTGCCCCGGACGGGGCCGGACAGTCACGGGGCGGCGCCGGACCGGGGTCACTCAGGGCCAGAAGCAGCAGGGCCACCAGAAGCAGGTCTTCATCCGCCTCCATCTATGTCCCCCCAGACGCTCGGAACCTTTGCCATTCTAAGCGCCGGCGGGCCAATGGGTTCCTGGTTGCCGCCAAAACCGTCTCCTGGCGCTGCCCCGGGCCATGCCCGTGAACGCGCAAAGAGACGGAGTCTGCCTCCGTCTCCCGTCATGCCTGTATCGCCCGGGGTCAGTGGTCGCAGCCGCAGCCGCCGCCATGCCCATGCCCGTGCCCGTGCCCGTGGCCGTGCTCGTGGCCGTGCCCGTGGCCGTGCTCGTGGCCGTGCCCGTGGCCGTGCTCGTGGCCGTGGCCCCCGCAACCGCAGGAGGTACTGGCATTCGGATTATGAATGGCAAAACCGCCGCCCGCCAGGTTGTCCACATAGTCAATGGAGGCACCCTCCAGGAGTTCGGCCGAGGCCGGATCCAAAACCACCCGCAGGTTGCCCGACTTGATCACAAAATCGTCGGCCCGGGGGGTCCGCTCCAGGGCCATGCCATACTCAAAACCGTTGGCGCCGCCAGGCCGGACCAGCACCCGCAGGGCCAGTTCCTCGCCCTTACCGGCGATAATCTCCTTGAGGCGGGCGGCAGCTTTATCGGTCAAGGTGATATTCACCTTTGACCCCCTCCTTCATATTTCTGACAGCGGCTGCTCCCATTTTACCATACGAAACCCCTGCGTCAACTTCATCGGTCACAGCGGTGTGCCGGGCAAACTTCATACAATGGACTTACGGTAAACCGTGTAGTGACTTATAATATGGTCCGTAGCTAGCCTGCGACGACCGTTGCTATACCTGGAGGGAATAGCATTGACATACCTACCTGCGGATATGTACCAGCATCAGTTGCCGGAGGCCTATTTTGAGGCCTCTGAGGAAGAACTGGCCCGGCGTATCCAGCAAGCCAAGGCGGAACTTGGTCAGCGCGTGGTGGTGCTGGGGCATCACTACCAGCGCGACGAGATCATCCGCTGGGCCGACTTCACCGGCGATTCGTACAAGCTGTCCAAGCTGGCCAACTCCCGCCCGGAAGCAGAATTCATTGTGTTTTGCGGTGTTCACTTCATGGCGGAGACGGCCGATATTCTTTCAGACCCGCCCCGGGCCGTGATTCTGCCCGATCTGAGCGCCGGCTGTTCCATGGCCGACATGGCCGAGATCCAGCAGGTGGAAGACGCCTGGACCCTGCTCACCGCCCGCTACGGTCCGGAAATCGTGCCGATTACCTACATTAACTCGGCGGCCAGCCTGAAAGCCTTTGTCGGCCAGCACGGCGGACTGGTCTGCACGTCTTCCAACGCGGCCAGCGCCCTCGCCTGGGCCCTGGAGCGGGGCAAGCGGGTGCTGTTCTTCCCGGACCAGCATCTGGGCCGTAATACCGGCGTGAAGCTGGGGATTCCCCTGACCAAAATGGCCAACTACAACCAGTACCGCGGCGAACTGCTCGGCGATGACGCCGCCCTGGCCGACCCCACCCTGATCCTCTGGCAGGGCCACTGCTCGGTGCACCAGAAGTTCACCCCCGCCCAGGTGGAGCGGGTACGGGCGGAAATGCCCGGTGTAAAGGTGATTGTGCACCCGGAATGCAGCCACGACGTCGTCCGCCTGGCTGACATCGCCGGCAGCACGGAACTGATCAGCAAGACCATTGCCGAAGCCCCGGCCGGCAGCCAGTGGGCGGTGGGGACGGAAATCAACCTCGTCAGCCGCCTGGCCCGGCAGTACACTGACAAGACGGTGGTCTCCCTCAGCGGTGCCAACGTTTGTCCCTGCTCGACCATGTACCGCATCAGCCCGCAGCACCTGTGCTGGGTACTGGAAAACCTGGTGGCCGGTCAGGTAGTCAACCAGGTACGGGTCGACAACGAGACCCGCCACTGGGCCAAGGTGGCCCTCGACCGCATGCTGAGCGTTCCGGCCAACGTGTAAACCGCCCCCCGCCAAGCGCTGACCCCGCCCGCTGCCTCTGCCGGCAGCCGGCGGGGTCTTTCGGGTTGGCTATCGGGTCGGGGCCGCTTCGGTGGCGGGGCCGCTGCCTGCCGCGCCGCCCGGTGTGCCGGTGGCCGGGGCAGCCGGCTCGCCGCGGCGCTTGCGGACGCCGGCCGGTAGCGGTTCGGCGGTGGTCAGGTTGACCACCAGGCATTCGCCCAGGTCCGCGTCGGTACCAATCTCTGTGTAGCTCACCCGGGTCACCCTGGAGGCCATCGGGTAGCCGCTGCGCTTGAACCAGGCCCCGAGCCGGCTCAGCCAGGGCGCCTCGTGCAGCCGCTTGTCGTTGCGCCGCATCTGCACGCCCCCTTCCTCCGGGCCAACGGGGGCCATACACAGGTATGTGGCCTCCGGCAGGGACCGCACCAGCAGCCTGACCCACTGCGGGTATCCGGCATCCGCCAGCCCCTTGTTGCGGGCAATGCTTTTCAGTTGTTCGTATGCCTGATCGCTCAGGCGCACCGTGCCCGGTCCCTCAATTTTGATATTGGCCGGGGCGGCGTGCAGGGAATCATTCAGATCATCCGGGGTCAGCGCTTTCACCTTCCCGCCACTGAGGGTCTTTTTCATCTCACTGCCCACCACTGCTTCCTGTTCACCCATGCACACCAATCCTCCGTTTTCGTTTAAGATTACGTCATTCTCCACATATATAGACGGAGGTCTGGCGAATTGGGTTCGATAGGATCTGATGGAATTTTTTATGCGTACCAGCGCGTGGGGCACCTGCGACCCGGGAATTCCCAGCAGCGGCGAGCAGGCCATGCTTTGCGGATGGGTCGGCCACGTCACGTTCCCCGCGGCCTGCCTGCATTGTTTTGACATCCCCGCTCCCGAAGTAGTAAGATGGCTGTAATCCAGCATCCATGAGCAAAAGCAATGAGTGGGAAGAGTAACCGGGTAGAAACGGCACAGCGAGCCGGCGTACGGTGCAAGGTCCGGTCCGTCCACACCCGGTGAATGGCCCCACGAGCTGTCCTCCCAACGCCTGACCCCGGTGTCCGCCCCTGCGCGGGGACTGCCGGCGATCAGGTCAGTAGGCGGGACCGGGAACTGCCGCCGTTACAAGGCAGCAGGTATCGGCAGTCAGAACCCTGCCTGTACCTTGACAAGCGCAGCCGTTACCGGCTGAAGCGGGGTGGCACCGCGGAGCACAACTCCGTCCCTTTTCAGGGACGGAGTTTTTTCGTCTACACCACAGCGATTGGAAGGGATGAGCAGTCATGAAGCGAGTTTTTTCCGGCATCCAGCCCAGCGGCACCCTGACCCTGGGCAACTATATCGGCGCCATGAAACAGTTCGTAGCCCTGCAGCATGAGGCCGACTGCTGCTTTTGCATCGTCGACCTGCATGCCCTGACCGTACCACAAGACCCGGAAGCTCTGCGGCGGCAAACCCTGGACCTGGCGGCCCTGTACCTGGCGGTGGGGCTGGACCCCCACAAGGTGACCCTGTTCGTGCAGTCCCACGTGCCCGCCCATGCGGAACTCGGCTTTCTGCTCCAGTGTGTTGCCTACTTCGGTGAACTGTCGCGAATGACCCAGTTCAAGGACAAGTCGGCGGGTAAAGACACTGTCAGCGTGGGGCTGTTCACTTACCCGGTGCTGATGGCGGCTGATATCCTGCTGTACCAGACCGACCTGGTGCCAGTAGGTGAAGACCAGAAGCAGCACGTGGAACTGACCCGGGACATCGCCCAGCGCTTTAACGGCCGGTACGGGGACACCTTCACCCTGCCGGACCCCATGATCCCCAAGGTGGGCGCCCGCATCATGGGTCTGGATGACCCCGGCCGGAAAATGAGCAAGTCCAACCCCAATCCCAGCAGTTATATCGCCCTGCTGGACCCACCCGATCCCATCCGCAAGAAGCTCCGGCGGGCGGTGACCGATTCGGAGGCCGAGGTCCGCTATGACCCGGAACAGAAGCCGGCCGTGAGCAACCTGATGGATATCTACAGCCAGTTGGCCGCCATTTCCCTGCAAGAGGTGGCCCAACGCTACACCGGGCAGGGCTATGGCGCCTTCAAGGCCGATCTGGCGGAAGTCATTGTTAACACCCTGGTTCCCATCCAGGAGCGCTACCAGGAACTGCGCCATTCCGCTGAACTCACCCGCATTTTGGCGCACGGGACCGAAAAGGCCGCCACGGTGGCCAATGCCACCCTGCGTACGGTTAAGGAGCGGATGGGACTGATCCTCCCCGGCTGACGGCATCTACCCGGCTGACGGCATCTACCCGGCACGCACCTCTGGGCCTGCTCCCCCATTCCGTCATCGTCACCCGGGCCCCAGTGGGCCAGAAGCATCTGAAGGGTGGGAAAACTCGCTTTCAGGGTTTGGGTCAGTTGCCCGGGCGTCAGGTTCTGGGCGGTGTTCAGGCCGCCGGAACGCACGATTCACGCTGGAGACCGCCGGTTGGCAATTTTTTAAAGCTAACGGGGGTCAGTCAGCTTAAACTTCTTACCGAACGTGCCGCGTTTGGTGGCATGGAGGGCAGAGGCTACGTACCTGGAGCGATCGGAAGTCAAAAACGCCGCGCCGCCCGGGGCAGTATGCCCCGGAACGTGGCCGTGAACCCACCGAGCCAAGGCGAATTCAGGGCAAATTGCTTATAGAAATTGGCAATGTCAACGGATACCCCCACTGGTATTACCGTGGGTCGCCAAGCGGTCCAGGTCTGATCTCCGTGTGCATCCCCAGTTGCCCATTGATTCTTCCCTTGCCGATGAGGAGGGCGTGGACCCGCCAGAGGCTCGTCGGCAAGGGCGGCGTGGTTGAAGTAGGGCAAAGAGATCTGGCAGCACCCTGAACACCTGCCGACACGCCGGTGAATTGTACCGCACCGGCACACTCCGCGGCGCCTCCGGCACACTCCGCGGCGCCTCCGGCATACTCCACGGCGCCTCCGGCATACTCCACGGCGCCTCCGGCATACTCCACGGAGCCTCCGGCATACTTCGGGGCGCCTCCGGCATACTCCGGGGCACCTCCGGCACACTCCGGGGCGCCTCCGGCCTACTCCACGGCGCCTCCGGCATACTCCGGGGCACCTACGGCACACTCCGGGGCGCCTCCGGCCTACTCCGGGGCACCTCCGGCACACTCCGGGGCGCCTCCGGCATACTCCGGGGCACCTCCGGCACACTCCGGGGCGCCTCCGGCACACTCCGGGGCGCCTCCGGCCTACTCCACGGCGGGGGAGCCAGTCATGGCAGGGATTTCCCGATCGTCTTCCCCCCCATCCGCTACGAGCCACCCGACGCCGACCGGGTGCGGGTGCAACTGACCCGGCTGAGCGACGGCTACTTCCATGTCAGCACCACCGACTACGGCTAAACCTTCGCCGCTCTTGGCGGGTCCGCAGGCCCCAGGGATGGTCTGAGTAGAGGGATGTTAACAATTGGTAATTGAATACCTCCTCTGCGTCGGCAGAGGAGGCAGGACATGAACCGCTGGCAATGGTTGCGCAATTTGCCGCAGCAGTTTCACTCCGAACGCGAAGTGGAAACCCGCATCAGGCAGAGCATGTACCGGCGGCCGCGCTGATCGTATTTGAAGCCAAGAAACCGGCCAATCCGGAAGACCCCCTCCCCCAGGCTTGCCGTTATGCCCGGCAACTGGGTGCCCACATCCACGCCACCTGCAACGGCCAAGCCCTGAGCGTTTACGACACAGCCACCGATCGGCTGCTGTTCAGTTCATCTTCACTACCAGACTTGGAAGACTGCTGGCCTGAGCTGGAGGCCGTGCTGCACCACGAGATCCTGTTGCACAACTACCCGAGCCGGCGGTTGCCAGACCAGACCGAGGTGCAGGCCGCCGGTTATGAGCGTCGCTACCGGGCACAGGTGGAAGAGCGTTACCAGCTCCTGCAAGTGCTGGGGCGGCACCAGGGCCTGGACCTCCTGTACGTACCCACCCGCCTGGCCGCAGTCCCGGACCGGCTGGAGAAACTGCAGGCCGACCCCAAAACCAAAGGCTCTGTTCGCGGAAAAGGGTGCTCCCTCGGTCCGACCGAGATCGATGGCACCTGGCCCTTCGCGGCCCCTTGCCCGGTCAGGATGACTCTCACCGACCTGCGCAGCAGTTGATCAGATTCC
>JAKFDK010000046.1:0-67979 GCA_036676195.1 Clostridia bacterium
TGCCTCGGGCTTCCTTCAGATTCCGCCTCGCGACGGACACCCTTGCCTCTGGCTAATGGGTCGGACTGCCTGACCCATGCCGGACTTTCACCGGATAAGATGACGCCCATGCCGGGCGTACAGTAAATGAGCCGGGGCACAAAGCCCCGGCTCATTATGGCTTACCGGCCCACCGTGGAGCTACTGTTCAATGGTTACCGGCCCCTTGATGCTTACCTGGCAGGACAAGCGGTAACCCTGCTTGACCCGGTCGCCCAGCATGCTTACCTCGTTTTCGTTAATGGGTGGGAGATTTTCCATGCCGTTTACAACCTTGACCCGGCACTCATCGCAGACCCCGGCCTTACACTGGAACTTCAGAGGAATACCCTTGTCCAGGACTCCGTCAAGCAAGGTGTCGCTGTCGGGAACCTCAATATTATGAGTCTGGCCCTGAAACTTCACTGTGATCGCAATAAGCTTCTTCGGCTCTGCAGGCTTGGCCTCCTGGACCTGGTCCTCGCCGGGGATCACCGGCCTGGTCAGAGCTACATAGCTCCCGGTTCGGTAAACATCCTGCTCATAGTCACGTGTGACATCCTTCCACACTGCCCGGACCAGATTCCGCCAGGTATCGACATGGCTATGTGCCGTAGCGACCCCGGTTTCGAACCGGACGGTGTCTGGTACTTCAGCCCGCATGGTGGCGGGACAGTCCCAGACCTCAGGCAGGTCCTTACGCTGAACGGGATCCTCCACGTCGATGCGAATACTGCCGGCCCCCGTATTCAAATCGAACAGACGGCTGATGAAAGCCTTATAGACCTGGACAGCCAGCCGGCTCGCATGATCTGCGTCCGGTGCGCGCACTCCCAGGTAGATCGATGTCTTAAGCAGGGTCAGCTCAGCCACTGCCACAGCCGCTTCACTCCTTTTAGACCATCGCTCCCCATTATACCGAAAGGTATCGCCGGGCTCAACGAGTGAGAATGTCTCCACGCGGGTTTCTGGTACTACTTTGGTACGATTCCCGTTTTTATCCCGAAGCGAACGCTTTGCCGGTCAGCCGCGTCCCCCATTGTAGAGAACAAGCCGGGGATAGGGGTGTCGCCTTGTTGACTCTGGTAATGTGGCTGATTCTACTGGTTCTTTGTTGGCCGCTGGCTCTGGCGGCACTGGTCCTTTATCCGATCGTATGGGTTCTGCTTCTGCCATTCCGATTGGTTGGAATTGCTTTGGACGGCGTACTGCACCTGGTCTGGGCAGTGGTGACGCTCCCGGCTCGGATCCTGGGCTGGCGACGGTAACAGGCATCTGCATGGGCATGGGCATGCGATAACCTCATCCAAAAAGAGGTATGTGGATATCCCACATACCTCTTTTTCACCCTCAGTCGAAATCCAGCCTTAACTGCACTTGGAGTATCCGCAGTTGTGGCAAGTCTGGCAGCCCTCACCCATAGCCAGGGCATGCGAGCCGCATTCCGGGCACGGATCCACATGGCTGTCCGGTTGTGCGATCATCCTGGCGTGTCCGGGGCCATGGGACGGCTGATAGACGGCAGCCGCTGCCACCTCGGTATTGATCGGCAAGGATACCACATTAGGGATGGGATCTGAACCGGAATGTACCGGTACGGCCTCTTTCCAGGCCAGGAAACGCTGCAGGCCCTTGGCAATGGCACTGGCCAGTGACGTAACCCGGTTCGGACCAAACCCATAGCTGCCAGAACCACCGATGTTCTTCAGTTTGTCGAGGATGATTTCAGTACGCTCCAGTGGCGGAACGTCCGAACGCATGCGCAGGACGGTGGAAATCATCATGCCAAGACCGACAGCATCAGCCATCAGGTCAGAGCCGGCCGCGCCGACTGACACAATCACCTCAAACGGATTGCCCTCTTCGTCCATGTGGATATCAAGGGTCATCTTACCAAAGTGGGTGGGGATGACAAACATCTTGCCTGTCGCCTCGGAAGGACGGGGTGCCAGGGCCGGGCCCAGCGGCGCCTGCGCCACGAGGGCCGGGGGCACTGGCGCTGCAATAGCAAGATCCCCCGCCTTCTTCTCATCGTTCTTCTCCTGGCTGCCGCCCACATTGAGGACCTGGCCCGACCGGGAGCCATCCCGATACACGGTAATGCCCTTGAGCCCCAGGTTCCACGCCAGCAGATAGGCCTGACGCACATCGTCGGCAATGGCCTCATGCGCAAAGTTAATGGTCTTGGAGCAGGCAGCATCCAGGGGTTGGTGGAGAACATCCAGGTCATCACCGCCCTGGAACGCAGCCTGCATGCGCACATGCCAGTAGGGGGTAATATCATGGGCAGTGGCAAAAATGTGCTGCCACTTCTCAGGCACGCCCTCCACGCCCCGAGGGGAACCATGCTCGGCCACCGCTTGCATGAGTGCCTCAGAATACCAACCCTCGACCCTCGCCACCCGCTCAAACTGGCCGTCAACATCCAGCATGACAGCACCGGCCTGATTACGAGTAAAAACCAGAGCAAACTTGGGTTCAATGCCGCCGGAACAGGGCAGGTCCGGACGCGCCGCAATAATCGAAATGGTACCGGTAGGCGCCACGGTCGTCATGGTTGCGTTGCGGACGTTGATACCGGCCTTGTCCCACTGGGAGCCCATCCACTCCGGGTACACACCACGGGTCTCGGCCAGGCGGGTCGATTCTCGCACCGCCTCCGCCTTAATGTAAGTCATCACCCTGGTCGCCATCTCACAAGCCTCGTCGCTGTCATACGGCAACCCAAGCTCTACCAGCATTTCGGCCCAACCCATGACGCCCAATCCGATGCGGCGGTCTGCCCGTGCTTTGTTAGCGATATGCTCCAACGGATATTTATTGGCGTCAATCACGTTGTCCAGGAAATGCGTAGCCAGGTGAGCAACCTGCGCCAGGCGATCCCAGTCTATCTGAGCCTGGTCCGTATACGGGTTCTGCACGAAATTTGCCAGATTGATCGAACCAAGATTGCAGGAACCGAACGGGGGCAGAGGCTGCTCGCCACAGGGATTGGTCGCCTCGATGGTCTCGGCATGTCTGTTGGGATTGCGCCGATTAATGCGGTCGATAAAAACGATTCCCGGCTCCCCTGTCGCCCAGGCCGCCTGTACCAACTGCTCCCAGACGTCCCGGGCAGGCAGTTTCCGGACAACCTCCCCGTTGCGAGGGTTATACAGTTCGTATACGGTGTCTTCTTCCACCGCCTTCATAAACTTATCCGTAACACCAATGGAGATATTAAAGTTAGTGATCTGGCTAGTGTCGTCCTTAGAGCGGATAAACTCCAGGATATCCGGGTGATCTACCCGCAAAATGCCCATGTTGGCTCCCCGCCGGGTACCACCTTGCTTGATGGCCTCGGTGGAAGCGTTATAAACACGCAGGAAGGAAACGGGGCCGCTGGCCACACCCTGGCTGCTACGCACCTGGTCTCCGGCCGGCCGCAGCCGGGAGAAGGCAAAACCAGTTCCGCCGCCGGTCTGGTGAATAATCGCCGCCTGCTTCATGGTTTCATAAATCTCCGGCAGTGAGTCACCTACCGGCAGCACAAAACACGCGGAAAGTTGGCCAATCGGCGTACCAGCGCCGGTAAACGTAGGGCTGTTCGGCATAAAATCCTGGCGATCCATTAGATTGTAGAAGGCGTCTTCCAGCTTCTGAACGTCCTTCTTGCCCACGCCGTACTTGGAGTCCTCAGATGCAATAACACGGGCCACACGTCGGAGCATATCGTCCGGAGTCTCCCTGGGGCCATTTTCCCGCACCCGTAAATAACGCTTCTCCAGGACCGTCTTGGCGATATGGGTCAACTGCACCGCGCCAACCTCCCCGATGTGAGTGTACTGCTACCTGGAACCAAGAAGCTTCTCGATTTGCTCCCGAAACTCGCTGACATCTTTAAACTCCCGATAGACAGAGGCAAACCGGACATAAGCCACCCCATCAAGCTTGCGCAGATGATCCATCACCATTTCCCCAACTCGTGTCGAGGGTATTTCCCGTTCCAAAGTGTTACGCAGATCGCGCTCCACTTCCGCCACCAGTCGCTCACAATCTTCCATGGTGACCGCCCGTTTCTCGCAGGCCCGTAACACCCCGGCCAGTACTTTTGCCCGGTCAAACGCTTCCCGGCGCCCATCCTTTTTTACCACAACGAGCGGGCCCATCTCGACAGTTTCCATGGTATTAAACCGTCGTCCACACTGGAGGCATTCACGCCGCCGCCGAATCGCCAACCCCTCGTCGGCATGGCGCGACTCCAGAACCTTACTTTCCCCACCGCAATAAGGGCACTTCATAACCAACCTCCGCCCGGCGGCGCGCTCCACCGATCTTCACGGCTCCGGCCCCCTCAGGCCGCCAGGCCGCACAGCAAGCCAAATTCTGGTTTGCACCAGATCTAGTGGCAACTCCGCAACTATACCCCTATATCTAGATTTCTTCGCCTCCACTGGCTTTCCTTCACGGAAAGTCAGCTTTTCTAATCCTCTTCTCCACGACATCCGTCTGCCCGTAATACTCCGGCAATAGCAAACCCCTCACGCACCATCGCCGGCTATCGGGGGCAGAGCCTGTCCACTTTACAGCCGGCCAGGCACTTACAGCGTGCCAGACTACCCAAGCGCAGCCAGCGCCTTAGGGATGGAAGATTCCTCTCGGGCGAGGATTTTCGCCAGACGAAATCCTTCCCCTTGTGGGCAACCTGTGGACAAGAAAAAACCGCCGGTATCACACCGACGGTCTCAAACAGGTGTCGCACCGATGCTACAGACGGACCTAACGAGTGGTGCCGGTTAGTGGCCAAAGATCAATGGGAACGCCGCGCGGCTCTACCGTGGGCGGGTGGCCCACCAACAAGAAGTCCACCTTTATTCCATATAAAGCACTGTAGATGCGGATGATGTACGGCGAAATCGGATATTCACCACGCCCCATCTCGCCCAAATCCTGATCGGTATGCTCCAGATAATTGAGCCAGCGCTGCCACTGTTCCAGTGGCAGTCCTTCCCCCAGCACCAGGTTCAGGAAGTTGAAGCGCGGATACGTCCCGCCCTCCAGCAATTTGACTTTTGCTTGGTAGGGCAACTCAGCGTACCGCTTCATCAAAGATTTGCGGATACGCCAAAGGGTGACCTCATCGAAACCGGTCCGCTCCATCAGCTTGGCATCCACCGCCGTCCGGTGGTGGGCCGGCTTGCGGCGATGGAGTCTTAGACCCGGCAGCACTTGAAATTCCCCCTTCGTGCCGCAATCGGGGTATCCCAATGATGTCTCCACCCTAACAATGAATACGGAATTTCACTCCGTTCGGTTCGCGTTCACTGTTGCGTTGTCACCACCACCTCTCCACTCTGCCCATTCAGGGTCACCCGCCAGGTGATTCCGCCCGTGCGCGGCCGCAGGTCCACATGTTGTGACACGGGATCAACGGGCAACCCCTGGGGTTGATACCCCATCCGTCCTCCCGGGGGCAGAATCCTGATCTCGGATCCAACCGCCTCGGCCGGCCGGACCGGACCGGCGGTGGGTGAGGTACCACAGTACATGGCAAACTGGCCCTGGCCGACAAACTCCACCCAACAGGGGCTGCTCCGCGCAACCGCTTCCTGCCGGACTAAGCGCAGGTAACCCGCCAACCGGTACGCCATACTGCGGGCAGCGGCACGATCGGCCACCGCTACCGCCCGGTAAGTCATCCCGGAAATAATGGTCAGTAGCATGAGGGTAGCGGCCAGTTCCGCCACCGTTACGCCTTGCTCGCCACGCATGAGCACCACCTCATCCCAACTGCGGCTGTTTCACCGCGGGTGCGGGCGGCGGTACGTGGCCGCCGGGTGTCGACTGAACCTTTGGGGGCTCGGGCACTGCAAGTCCAGGTGGCTGTGTTGCCGATTCCAGTGCAGGTGTGGCAAGGCCGGTAGTGCCACCACGGCTGTAGGCTTTGTGCACTTCCCCCATGAATTCGTCGATCCGATCGTCCAGGAAGGGGTCCACCCGTCCGGTGGCCGGGCGGGTGCCCAGCGTTTCCGCTTCAGATCCCGGCCCCTCCGAGCGAAAATAAACAAAAAATTGGTAATTTCCTTTAACCCGCGGATGCTGCCGGAGAAGGGCTTCGGCCTCCCAAGGCCTGCCCTGACTTGCCAACTCATTTGCGCGGGAGGCCGTTGCGGCCCTCCCAGCGTCCAGCTTCCACCGTGAGATGTTGATAAACAGCGGGACGGCCTGAAGGTTCTGTTGGAATAGAATGTGACTGGCAAACGTGCCATCCACCTCCAGGTCCATGGTGACCTGGATCCATTCTCCAACCGCTTTGCGGTCACCGGCCTTGAGGCTGTGGATTTGTACCCCCGCCTGCTGTTCAACCCGGCTTAGTAGGTGGACAAAAGCTACTGCGGCGTGGCGCCCAGGTGTCAGGCCGTTGATCGCCTGTTCCCGGTTCTCCACCTCCGACTCCCTGGTCGCCAAATCGCCCTCTCTGGCCAGACGCTTATGGTCTTTCTCCAGCGCCGCTTCCGCTTCAGCCACCTGGGTGCGCCGGTCGTTTACGTTTTTGACCAAGGGCTGGTGTACCTTCAACAAGAACACGGCCGCTAACGCAACAGCCACCAGGGTGGCCACACCGATCTTTTCTCTCAAGCTGAGGGTCAGGCTCATGGCACATTCCCCTCCTCGGGTACCAGCCGAACAGTCAGGTCGAGGACAAACCGGCCGTTCTCCCCCTGGACGGCCTGATGCATGTCCACACCTTCAACCCGGCTACTACCCGCCAGCCCGGTGACAAGACCAGCCACATCGTTCATTCCATTGGCCTGCCCCTGCAGGCGAATCTGGTCTGCTCCGCCTTCAACGGTTTCCCAGCTCAGCCCGGCTGGCGTCGCGTCCTGAAAGTCGAGCAGGATCGGCCACCAGAGACGGCCCTTGAGCCTCCGGAAGGATTCCTCCACCTGGGCGGCTTTGTCTTCACGTTCTTTCAGCCGGGTCGCCCGGCCCAATTCCGCTTTCACCTGCTCATTCTCCATCTGCAGGGCGGGGAGTCGGGTCCCCAGTTTCATCTGTTCCTGCACCAGACCGCCATAGTAAAGCGCACCGCCAGAAATCAAGCAGAAAAGTACTCCGGCAGCCACAAACTGGGGCATACCCAAACGCCGGGCTGGTCGGTAATCCGCCGGCAGGAGGTTAATCTGCGGGGTGTTCACCGCCCGCCCCCTCCCCTCAGCGCTGCCCCAACGGCCCCCAGCAACGCCGGTCCGGCTCCGGCAGCGTTTACATCAGCCCCCGGAGCGGCGGGAAAGTTGCCAAGCTGGACACACTGCACCCAAAACGGGTCCATCGCTTCCGGCCGGTCTCCCGTCGCCTCCACCAGTATGTTCCTGAAGGCTGCTTCCAGGTAGGGCAGGGCCGCCCAAGGCCCGGACAGGTACACGCGATGAATATTCACGAAGCGGTTCTGAATCAGAAAGAACTCCAGGGACCGCCCCACGGCTTCAGCGACAGACCGCAGCCAGGGCTCACAAAAGGAGCCCACCATCCCATCCGGATTCACGCCCTCGGTCCAGAGGCGGGTCTGAGCTTCCGCAATACCGATTTCCAGCCCTTCCGACACAGCCGCCCGTAATTCACCGATGCCCCTTGGAATGGTGCGGGTCAATACAGGTACACCGCAACGAAAAATCGTCAGGGTTAGCCCGGCCTCCCCGCCCTCGAGGAGCACCAGTGCTGCCCGGGGGTTCGAACGGGTCGCACCCAGACTCTCCAGGGCCCGGTGGGAGCTGAGGCAGTCCACATCCAGGGCGATCAAGCGCAAACCGGCCATTTCAAAAGTAGTCACATATGACTGCGCCAACTGCCGTTGGGTCCCGGCCAGAAACACCGCCATTTGCCCCTCGACGATCTCCTCCATATCCGGCACAGGTGTAAAGTCGTAGACCAGTTCGTCGTCTGGCAGTGGCAAATATTGCGGTGCCTCAAACCGCAATGCTTCCCGTAGTTCGCGCAAGGGAAGGGGGGGCAGTGACACCAGGCGCATCAGGACACCCGGACCGCCGATACAAGCCGTCACCCGGCGCTGGCGGATCCCCAGGGCCTCACAAACGCTTTTGAGCGTCCCGGCCATCTCGGCCGGGTGCATAATCACGCCCTCTTCCAGAGCGTTGCAGGGTAGCGGCACCCAGGCGAAGGTCTGCAGGCACGGTCCCCGGCGCCCCCATGCCAACTGCACCAATTTCAGGCTGCCGCCCCCCAGGTCAATGCCCACAGCGGTCTGGGCCTGCCAGGGAATGGATCCCCTTTTAGGACCGAGACGGCTGCCCGGCGGCAGTGGGGCCGGGGCCGTGTGGATATGCATGGACCAGGTTCCCCCCTGTTGCATCCTACCTGTATATCACCACCGGCCTGTTGGTGAGTGCCGAATAGCTGATCTCCGCGGTCAATCGGTAGACAGCCGGGTATTCAGTTGATCCGGCCCTGCCTTCCGACGAAACCAACAGAATCACGCACGGAGCCGTACAGTCCCAGGTAACCTGGGCTGAAAATGCGGGGCAGTCCGGGCAAATGTCTGTACTGCTCAGGTTCAGCGCCCCCGGCCCCTGGACCCAATTCAGCCCCAGTTCTTCTGTGACCCGGGCGATGACAGCGTGCAGGCCGGCCTCGGCAGCATAAAACGCCTGTTCAGATTCCACTTCACGCCTGGCTGCTTTGACGGCACTGCCGGCAAAACTCAGCAAAACGGCACCTGCAACCAGTAGTATGGCCATCACCACCAGCAGGACCGGGAGCGCCATACCCCTCTCGTCTCCCCCGATGATCCGGCGCACAAGTCACCCCTCCCCGTGCAGGTACAGGGCGGTACTGACTGTAGGGCCCAGCTTGGTGACGAGCTTCACACACATCAGCGCACCGGTCTGTGGCTCCGGGGGCCGGCATAATTCGTGCTCATTCTGGCCGCCCTGGGCCGGCAGATTAATCTCCAGACGAGACACTACCCCGTCCAGGTCGCCCGCCAGACGCTGCGCCTCAGCACTGCCTTCCCGTCGGTACAGAGCGTCGCCATAAAGGCAGTAGGCCACTCGTGCCGTCCGGCCCGTAACCGCCAGTGCCCTGCCCCAGCCGGGGTTAGCGCCGCCGAGACAGTCACTTTCTTCATAGGCGGCAAACGCCATGCCCTGCCGTAAGTCCAGAACAATCTGGTGGGACGCCTGCTGCAGGGACCCTATTGCTTCCAAACGCCCAACGACCCCCCGCTCCAGGCGGGCCTGGGCCGCGACGGTTGCCATCGCTGCCACCGCAATGATGCTGAACACCGCCACCGCCAGCAGCATTTCCACCAGGGTCAGGCCAGTCTGCTCTTTCATGGGCGATCTCCCTGGATCGTGGCTAACCGCACCGCCACCCGGCTGCCCGCCCGGCCGTGGCGATCGTACTCCGCCCGCACATTCAGCACCCGCACCTGTGCAAATACCTGGCCCTGGGCATCCCGCAGTTCACGGCGAAGGACTTCGGCGGTGAGGGCCGTCTCGGTATTCGCGTCCAGTCCTGCCCAGGAACTCGGTGCAGGAATCTGTTTGGCCCACTCCAGCCTCGCCCTGACCAGATTCAGGGCAGATACCCGCTGCATCGCCTCGGTGGTCTCTCCCAGGCTGTAGGTTGACAGACTCAGCAGGCTGGCGATGACCACTGTGAATAAAGCGCCGACCAGGGCGACCTCCAGCAGCAGGCTCCCCCGCTCCGAATCCAGGGCCTCCGGAGGGACCCTGCGGCCCGCCCGGGCCAACAGGTAGGCCCCCACCACCAGCCCGCCGATTCCGCTTGCAGCGGCGATGAGGCCGCCGTACAGGCCGGTCAGGGCAGCCACGGTGGCTACCAACAACTCAACCGTTGGATAACGCCAGCCAATGGAGCGGCGACAGCCGGCGCACCGGCCACGCAACAGCAGGTAACTGAAAACCGGCACCAGTTCAAGGGGGCGCAACCGTCGGCCACAGGCCGGGCAGCCGGAGGGCGGCCACACCAGCGAGAGTCGTCGGGGCACCCGGTACAGAATCACGTTCACAAAACTGCCCGCCGCCAGGCCGAACACGGCACCGCAGACGGCGGCGACTTCCGGCGGCACCAAGGGGATTCCCTCCCAGGGCTAGGGTGGGGCGGCCCTCCCCGAGGGCCGCCCAGCCAGTGCTAGTCGGTATGGATGTCAGTCCGGCAGGCGTTGGCCGCAACCTGCGTCATGCAATAGGCGCCGATGGAACTCCTGTCAACCGGAGGGGTGGCGGTCGGGTTGCTGACCAAGGCGGCACCCGCCTGGTTAAGGATCTGGATGGTAGGGTTAGCCGCGTCGTTGTCCCACTGCAGGGTCACGCTGCCGTCGGTACCTTCCGGAATCACAGTTGTGTAGTTGGCGACTCCACTGGCGGCCGGCTGCAGCCAGATGGTGCCGCGGGTGTTATTGGCGGCCAATGCAAGCGGGTTGACACCGGGATCCATCAGCAGATAGCCCCTTGCCCTGTTGTTGGCGTCAGACCGGTTGACCACGTACAGGTAGTATTTTCCATAAGCGTTTTTGAAGTCCACGTCGAACTTGATATAGCCGCCAGTCTTTAACTCGTTCAGATTGGCCGGGAAAAAGGTCCTGTCGCTGTAGAAGCGTTCGATGGCGCCGCTGAGGACCTTCAGGTCAGCCCTGGAGCGCGCTTCCTTGGACTTAGAAATGACTTCAGTGATTCTCGGAACAGCGATCGCCGCCAGGACGGCCAGGATGCCGACCACTACCAGCAGCTCAATCAGCGTGAAACCTCCCTGATCCTTCAGCCGGGTCGCCAACCGCTCACGCAACCAGTGCATCCATATCTTCCTCCTTCAATCCCTTTTATTGTCTTTTTCTGGTATGATTTTACTTCCATGTGGATAGATATGTCAAGACGCTTTTTGGTAAAAACTTGTTAGGTTTCATTTTTTGCTGCGAGTGAATTTTTACTGTGTCCTAACCAATCAGGGTCCACATATCGAACATGGGGGCAACCAGGGCTATGACCACCGCCCCTACCATCAGGGCCAGGAACAGGATTAAGAGGGGTTCGAGTGCGCTGGACAGGCGCTCGGCGGTGCGCTGGACCTCGTCTTCATAAAACTCGGCCACCCGCGCCAGCATCTTTTCCAGGGTTCCGGTCTCCTCGCCGATCCCGATCATCTCCAGGACCATGGGCGGAAACAGCCCGCTCCGTGCCAACGGTGATACCAGACTCTGCCCCTTGCGCACGGAATCCAGTGCGGCCAGGATGGCTGCGCCATATTGCCGGTTCCCCACCGCCCGCTCGGCAACCGCCAGGGCCTTCAGAATGGGGATGCCACTGGCCATCAGTCCGGTCAGGACTCGGCAGAGGCGGGCAATACAGGCCTTTTTGACCAGATCGCCGAATACCGGCACACGCAGAATCAGGCGGTCCAGAATGAGCCCTGCCCATTCCTGTCGGAACAACTGGTACAGCCCGACACCAACTCCGGCCAAACTCGTCAGGATCAACCACCACCAGCGGGCAGCGAATTTGCTGGCGGTCAGCAGAATCCGAGTCGGCAGCGGCAACTCACCGCCCATATCGCTGAAGAACTGAACGAATTTGGGTACCACAAACAGCAGCAGCAGGGTCACCACGGTAACGGCCAGGGTCGAGACCACCATGGGATAAATCATGGCCGAACGGACCTTCTGGCGCACCTGCTCCTCGCGTTCCATCTGGGTGGCCAGGCGTTCCATCACCACGTCCAGAATCCCCCCGACCTCGCCGGCCGCCACCATGTGCACCATGACCCGCGGAAACACCCGGGAACGAGCCAGGGCAGCGGCAAGGGTTTCCCCGTTTTCTACCGCGGACAAGGCCTGCTCCAGAGCCCGGCGCAGTGTTTGGTTACGACTCTGCCTGGCCAGTACCCGCAGGACGGTGACCACCGGCAGACCGGCCGACAGCATGGTAGAAAACTGGCGGGTCAATAGCACAATTTCCGCGACACTGACTATGTTCAGCAACGGCAGGCGACTGAGCAGTCCAGACAAGTCCCGGTTGGGTTCCAAGCTCAATACCAACAACCCCTGGGACCGCAGCCGCTCCACCGCTTCGCGGCTGCCCGGGGCTTCCAGGTGGCCCTGCAACAGCCGGCCATCGGGGGTACGGGCCCGGTACGAGAAGGCCGACAAACCTTTCACCTCCCTTTTGCCCGTAGCAAAAAGGGGCCGCCTTCCGGCGACCCCTTTTTGCTATCGCAACCCTCCGGCGGGACGCAGCGATGGCATGCGTGCCGCCGCCGGTTCGGACAGCGGTTGCATGGCCGTACCAAGGGTCGCCTGCTCCTGGATATAGGCGTTGTAATCATTCGCACTGATGATACCCTGGTCGTAAAGTTCCCGGACCGTGGCCTCCATGGTACGCATCCCCAGACGCCCGCTCGTTTGAATAGCAGTCAGCATCTGGTGTGTCTTGCCTTCGCGAATCAGGTTGCGGATCGCCGGTGTCGCGACCATCACCTCGGCGGCAGCGTGCCGCCCGCCACCATCGCGGCGGCGGAACAAGCGCTGGCAAACTACCCCGAGCAGGGAACCGGCCAGTTGCGTTCGCACCTGTCCCTGCTGGGCCGGAGAAAACACATCAACAATGCGGTCTACCGTGGCCGGAGCACTGCCGGTATGCAATGTAGCCAGGACCAGGTGTCCCGTTTCGGCCGCTTCCAGCGCAATTTGAATGGTCTCAAAGTCGCGCATTTCCCCGACCAGAATGACATCCGGGTCCTGACGGAGGGCCGCCCGTAGCCCGCGGGCGAAGGAACCGGTATCCTGACCGACCTCCCGCTGATTAATAACCGACCGCTTATGTGGGTGCAAGAATTCAATGGGGTCTTCCAGGGTCACAATGTGGGATTCCCGTTTCTCATTAATCAGATCGATCATGGCCGCCAGGGTGGTCGACTTGCCACTGCCGGTCGGCCCCGTGATCAGGACCAGGCCATTGGGCTTTTCACAGAGAGCGGCCAGCACTTCGGTCACATCGCCCGGCAGGGCAACCTCCCGGAGGGGAGTAATACGGGTGGGGATGGAACGCAGAGCAATGGCCACCGTGCCGCGCTGCCGGTAGATATTGACCCGGAAACGGCCGTAGCCCGATAAGGGGAAGGAAAAGTCCACCTCGCCACGTTCCTGAAACTCAGCGCGCCGGGTGGCCGGGATGAGTTCCTCGGCCATGGCCTCCAATTCGGGCGGGCGCAAGGTTTCACCCTCCCGCCGCACCAGGGTACCATCAATCCGCAGCACCGGCGGTTGCTCCACACATAAATGAAGGTCAGACGCCTGCCGTTCCAGGGCCTCCCGCATCAGTGCGTACAGATGCAACGTGGGACACCTCCCGATCGTGCTTACCCTCCTGGGCCACACGTAAGATTTCTTCCACAGTGGTATCGCCCCGCAAGGCCCTTTCCAGGCCGTTTGCCATCAGCGAGCGCATCCCAGCCTGCTGGGCAGCCTGGCGTAATTCAGCCGTTGTTCGGCGACTGATGATCATGTGTTGCATGGCCGGCATGACCGCCATGAGCTCAAAGATCGGGAAACGGCCGCTGTAGCCGCTACCCCGGCAGCGTTCGCAACCCACCGCCCGGTAAAGAGTGCTTCCCGGCCCTGGCTGCACCCCATAAGCCATGAGGAGGTCGGCGTGGACCGGCGCCACTTCCCGGCAGGATTCACACAAACGCCGCACGAGCCGCTGCGCCACAACCCCATTTACCGATGACGCCACCAGGTATGGCTCCACGCCCATATCGATCAGGCGGGTCAGCGCCCCCGGTGCATCATTGGTGTGAAGGGTAGAAAAGACCAGATGTCCGGTCAGTGCCGCACGAACAGCAACGTCAGCCGTTTCTGTGTCGCGGACTTCTCCCACCATAATGATGTTGGGATCTTGCCTGAGGATGGCCCGCAGACCTTCGGCGAAGGTGAGCCCGGTCTTGGCGTTGGTTTGAACATGGTTAATTCCGGGCAATTGGTATTCCACGGGATCCTCGATGGTGACAATGTTCTTGTTTGGCGCCGTCAGGTGTGCAATGGTGGAGAGGAGCGTGGTGGTCTTGCCACTGCCGGTGGGACCGGTCACCAGGATCATGCCATGGGGGCGGACGATCATTTCCTGAAACCGCCGCAGGTCTTCGCCGCTCAATCCCAGTTCCCTGAGCCGGGGCACGCTGCGGCTGCGGTCAAAGACCCGCAGGACCGCCTTTTCGCCGTGAATGGTTGGTAAGGTACTGACCCGCAGGTCCACGTTGCGGTTCCGCTCCCGCAACTCGATCCGTCCGTCCTGCGGGAGGCGCCGCTCGCCAATGTCCAGACCGGCCATGACCTTGATACGGGCGATGACAGTGGCATGAGAACTCATACTCGTGGAAAGGACCTCGCGCAGGAAGCCGTCGATCCGGAGGCGCACCCGGAACTCCTGCTCCCCTGGCTCCAGATGAATATCGGAAGCCTGCTCATGCAGGGCCCGGTCGATCAACTCGTTGACCAGGGAAATGACCGGTGCGGCATCGGCCTCCGGCGGCAGGACAACTTCTAGCGGCATGACTTCCGCCCCGCCCTCGCGGCGGCGCAGCGCCGATACCCGCTCGTATTGGGTAAGCAGACGGTCCAGTGCACTCCGTGTCACAGCCACCGGGTCAACCGGTTTGCCGATCAGAAACCGCACTTCGTCAACAGTAAACACATCTAGCGGGTCGGCCATAGCCAGAACGATGCGACCCAGGCGTTCACTGATCGGCAAGATCCATTTGCGGCGGGCCACTGCCAGGGGAATCAACCGGGCCACGTGCACATCAGTCTGAAGCTCATGGTCAGGGATAAACGGAATCTGCAGTTGTTGCGCCACACTCCGACCGACATCTGCCTCGGTGACATATCCCAGGCCTACCAGTACTTCGCCCAGGCGTAAACCCGAAGACTGCTGCATTTCCAGGGCTAATTTCAGTTGTTCTCGATCGATCAGTCCGCACTTAAATAACAACTCACCCAGGTGTTGCCTGGCATTAACCACGCGTTCCCTCCCTCCCCCGGGGAGCCTGGCTAGAACATCTTTAACCAAGGTTCGACTTGTAGGTAATGATTTCCTTCGTGGGGTTATTTTGGAGGTATCAATGAACGAGATTTTGTTCAGAACGAGTCTGTCACTTACTTTGGCCTTTTCTGGGTGGGCGGCAGCCTATCTTGGGCTGGACCGGTTTCTGCAACGGGTTACACTGCCCACGGCAGACCAACCAGCGGCCGAGGCCGGGCTGAGACTACGGAAGGCCGCCCGGCCCTATCGACTGGCCTGGCTGGTGGTGGGGGGAATGGTGCTAGGGGGGCAGTCCTACCTTTTGGTAACAGACGGGCACTCCTGGAGCGATTTGCTGGCCATGTTTGGCTGGGCAGTAGTCGACCTTACCCCAGTGCAGTTGTTGTGGCATTTCACCCTGCGTAAGCAGTTTCCATGCCTGCGCGGCTACCTATGAACACGGCAGTCACCGCCCGGCCAGGTTGGCCGGGCGGTGACTGTCAGCGGGAAACGGGGGTAGCAGCGATATGAAACGATCGCTGATAATGGTACGAGCGGTCATCATCCTCGGTCACCCGTAAGACGCCGTCCTGCAGCCTGAGTATGGTCTTGCCATTCACGGAGGCAGTTTGCCACTGTCCGTCTGTGACCAGATAGTCCAGGGCGTCTGCGGCCACACTGACCAGATCTTCCTCGCTGGCATGACGCGACGAAGGGGCAACCGCCAGGACCTGGTACACCCGACTGAACAGCTCCCGCTGACTCTCGTCCCTGTGCAGCCGGTCAAACAAGCTGTCAAGGTTGATGTCCACGGGTACCACTCCTTCCCTACTATCACCCGCCATCTGTAGTATGTTCAGAGCCGCACCGGGACCTCTTCCGGCTGGAGCCGACCTGAAGGTTCACGTGGATACGAGACGCTGCCGGAGCGTCCATCACGGCTATAGTGATAAACAGGGAGCGGTCGCCGAATGGGCTGGGGCGGCGACCAGGGCACCGCTGCATGGACTGGCGCAAGGGCAGCGGGGATTTGGGCCCCGCTGGCAAAGTGAAAGCCCAGCCAAAAGGCAGAGCTGGTGCCGTCGCCAACCGGGATCGAGACTGCTTGCCAGTTCTGGTGCTCCCAGGGCGGTCGGAACCAGATAAACGTCAGGACGGACTCCCTCCTCCCCGGCACCGCTACTGGGTCTAATATCCATATGGCATGTTTGCCATCAGGTATTCACACGCAGGGCTGTGCGCGACGGCTGACGAATAGGAGGGAAGCCGTCAAACCGCTTCAGGAGATGACTGCATCTTGGCCACTACAAAGCTTTATCTTAAGGATGCTTACCTGTTCGATTTCACAGCCCGTGTCCTGGAATGCCGGGCTGCCGGCGACCATTACATTGCGGCACTCGACCGAACCGCCTTTTACGCCACCGCTGGCGGACAACCCCACGATGCAGGCAGTCTGGGCGGGCGACGGGTCGTGAATGTGACGGAGGACGAAGAGAGCGGCACTGTCTTGCATACAGTGGACGGCCCAGTCGAGGATGTGGTGGTGACCGGACAGATCGATCAGGTCCGGCGGTTAGACCACATGGAGCAGCACACAGGGCAGCATTTGCTGTCGCAGTGCTTTTTTCACCTGTTGGCTGCAGAAACCGTTAGCTTTCACCTGGGTACAGACATCACCACCATCGATCTGTCGATCCCGACCCTGAGCCAGGACCAGATCGACGCCGCAGAGGATTTGGCCGGCCGCCTGATCCGCGAGGACCGGCGGGTGCAAGTGCACTGGGCACGTGATGCCGCCGATGCCCAGCGCCGTTTCCGGTTGCGTAAGCCGCCCGCGGTGGATCGCCAGGTACGCATTGTGGAGATCAATGGGTTCGACTGGTCTGCCTGCGGTGGCACACACGTGGCCCGAACCGGGCGGTTAGCCATGGTCAAAGTGAAGGCCTGCGAGAAGCACAAGAAGGGGGTCCGTGTGCACTTCCTGGCCGGTGGTCGCGCCGTGCGGGACTATCAGTTCCTGGACGCCTTGACCCGGAATATGGCGCAGAATCTTACCCTGGGTGTGGCTGACCTTCCGCTGGCCATAGGCAGGCTGCGGGATGAGGGCCAGCGCCTGCGCCGCCAACTCAAGGAAGCCTCCGACCGCCTGCTGGAGGCAGAAGCCCAGGAATTGATCGCAGCGGCCCGGCCCGTGGGCGGCGCCCGCATCGTCAAACTCGTGTTTGGCGGGCGGCAGCTCGACGACATCAAGGCGCTGGCTGCCAAGGTGACTGCGCTGCCCAAGGCCGTGGCCCTCTTTGGGACCCGCGGCGCACTGCCTCAGTTAGTCTTCGCCCGCAGTGTTGATTTGCGACTGGATATGGGAGCCATTCTCAAGCAGGTCCTCCCCGCCATCGATGGCCGCGGTGGTGGCTCACCTACAGCCGCGCAGGGAGCCGGCAATCGGGGCGATGGCGTCCAGACCGCCTTGGACATGGCCGCAGCAAAGGTGGCTGAAGCTCTGGGGGTGTAACCTTGCGACTTCCGGTGTATCTGGATTATAACGCGACCACCCCGATTGACCCGGCCGTTACGGCGGAAATACTGCCATTTCTGACCGCTCACTTTGGCAATGCATCGAGCAGCCACAGCTATGGACAGGGTGCCGCGGCCGGCATGGCCCTGGGCCGCCGTCGCCTGGCAGCATTACTTGGCTGCCAGCCGGAACAACTGGTTTATACCGCCGGCGGCAGCGAATCGGATAATCTGGCCCTGAAAGGTATCGTTTTTGCCGCCGTCGCCGCCGGCCGGGGACCCGGGCACGTGATCACCACCCAGGTGGAACACCCGGCGGTGCTGGCGGCCTGCCGCTGGCTGGAGTCTCTGGGTTGTGCCGTCACCTATTTACCCGTGGACGGGTTTGGGCTGGTGGACCCGGACGCCGTCCGGGCCGCCCTCCGCCCTGACACCGTGTTGGTCAGTGTCATGCATGCCAACAACGAAACCGGGGCCCTGCAACCGGTAGCTGCCATCGGCCGCCTGTGCCGCGAGGCCGGAGTCCTCTGCCATTGCGATGCCGCCCAATCGGTGGGGAAGACCCACGTCCATGTAGACAGTTTGCAGGTGGACTTGCTCACAGTGGTCGGGCACAAGATGTATGCGCCAAAAGGCGTGGGGGCCTTGTACGTGCGCCCGGGCGTCCATCTTCTACCCCTGGTCCACGGTGGTGGACAGGAACACGGCTTGCGGGCGGGAACAGAGAATATTCCCTACATGGCCGGGCTCGGCAAGGCGGCAGAGTTATGCCAGGATGCCCTGGCTGCAGGGGAAGAAGCCAGGCTGGCCGGGCTGCGCGATCGCCTGCACCTTGCACTGGACGCGGCCATCCCCGGCCTTGTGCTGAACGGACCGTCCGGGCCGGGCCGCTTACCCAACACCCTGAATGTCTCCTTTCCCGGGGTATTCGGCGCCGACCTGCTGGCCGCCACGCCCGAGGTGGCGGCCAGCACTGGTGCCGCCTGCCATGCCGGAGACGTCCGGCCGTCGGCCACCTTGCTGGCGATGGGGATCACCGCGGCCCGGGCCGCCGGAGCAGCGCGCCTTTCCCTTGGTCGCTGGTCAAACGAGGCGGAAATCGATCTGGCGGCCGATCTGCTGGCCCGTCGCTGGGCGACACTCCGCCGCACAGGCCAGGCTTAGGCCGGATTGGCAATCGCTTGATCACGAAGTAGCCCGGCAGCCTGTGAACGGCCGCCGGGCTATGCTTGTGGTGTAAGATCAGTGTGCTTGTACCGACTCCCGCCGGAACGCCCACCGCAACAGAATCGGGGTGACCAGGGTGGTGGCTAGCGTCATAACGATCATCACCGAGTAGACTGCCTGATCGATGACTCCCTTCGACAGGCCAAACCCGGCAACAATCAGCGCAACCTCACCCCGAGAAATCATGCCAATCCCAACCTTCAGCGACTCCGGCCACGAGAACCGGGTGAGCCGTACACCCAGGCCTGAGCCGACAATCTTGGTCAGGATGGCCGCCACCGTAATGAGGACCGTAAAGGCGACCCCACTCACCTGCAGGGCTTCCAACAGGTTTCCTTCCAAACCGATTGAGATAAAGAAGATCGGAACAAAGAAGCCGTAGGCAATGATCTTGAGTCGATGCTCGACCATATGCTTCAAGTCATGGTGCTGGGCAATCAAGACGCCCAGGGCATAAGAACCCGTGATGGCAGCCACTTTCCCCAGCGCTTCGGCCGCCACAGCAAACAGGAGCGCTAGTACCAGCGCAAAGGCAAAGGGCACTTCCTCGCCCGGCCAGGTGTCAGCCGCACGCAACAGCCATGGGACCACCAGCCGGCCAACCACCACCGCTACAACAAAGAAAGCGACCATCTTGAACAGAACAAGCCACACCGATTCCTCGGCGGCTCCCCCACCCTGGGCCGCGTGCAGGGCTACCACCACCGATAGCACGATGATGCCCATCACGTCGTCAATTACAGCCGCCCCCAGGATCGTGGTACCTTCGCGTGACCGCAGTTTTCCCAATTCCAGTAATGTCTGAGCGCTGATACTGACCGAGGTAGCCGTCAGGATTGTACCGATGAAGACACTCTCGAAAACCCCATAACCAAAGGCCAACGAAATACCGGTACCAGCCACCAGAGGCAGGACCACGCCTCCGGTGGCTCCCACGGCGGCCGCCACTCCCACCTTGCGCATCTCGCCCAGGTCGGTTTCCAGGCCAGCCATGAACATTAGAAATACGACACCCAGTTCGGCGAGATCTTTCACAATCGTATGTATATGCTCCGGAGTGGGGAACCAGTGTAGCAAATCGATCAGGGTGGGTCCCAGAAGCAGCCCAGCCAGCAATTCGCCAAAAACCGCCGGCTGCCCGAACTTTTTACTGGCCGCACCTGCAGCTTTGGAGACAGCAATTACCACCGCCAGAGCCAAGGCAGCCTGTAGAAACGGGCTCACGACTAACCTACCTCCCACTCAGGTTTACATGAATCCTGATCGCTCGGGTCTGCGACAGCGAGCGCCCGCGGACTGGCGCCACTGCCGCACAAACCAGAAAAACAGGCGCCGACCGCTCCCTGACGGTTCCCGGCGGCGCCTGCTCTGCTCACTGACTAGCGACTGAAGAAACCGATAGCTGTGCTGGCGTAGCCGATGAACGGGCCGGAGCCGAGTCCTACCAGCAGAACCGCCAGCACCGACAGAGCCACCACCACGCCGTTGCTTCCGGTGACCATCGCCGGGCGATTGGTCTTTTCGAAGAACATGTTGCGCACAATTGCGTAGTAGTATCCCACGCTGATGGCGCTGTTAATGGCCATCAGAATGGCCAACCACGTGTATTCGGTCTGGATAGCGGCCTGGAACAGATAGAACTTCCCGAAGAAGCCCACTGTCGGCGGAATGCCAATCAGGGAGATGAAGAGAAACACCATCGACCAGGCTAACACCGGCGCCCGTTCCGCCAAACCCTTGAAATCGGACAGATCCGTACCGTCGCCCTGATTCTCCAGCGCTACGATGGCGGCCCAGATTCCCAGGTTGGTCAGAGCGTAGCCGAGGATGTAGTACAGTACTGAACCGCCGCCGGCGACGCCAGCCGCCACACCGACCAGAATGTACCCAGCATGGGAGATCGACGAGTAAGCCATCATACGCTTCACGTTACTCTGCCACAGGGCGGTCAGGTTCCCGATAAACATGGACGCCGCCGCCAGAATGGCCCAAAGCACACTGGCCTTACTGGCCAGGACCGGCGTCGCCAGCCCGATCAGGAAGATCCGCAGAATGGCCGCAAAGGCTGCTGCCTTGGGACCGACGGAGAAGAACCCGGTAACCGGAGTCGGTGCCCCTTCATAGGCATCGGGCGCCCACTGGTGGAACGGCGCTGCGGCCACCTTGAAGGCAAACCCCCCTACCATAAACACCACCGCCACCACCAGCAGCGGCAACTGCTCAGCCTTGACTGCCGTCAGTTGAGCAAACATGTCTGGCAGATAGGTGGCACCCGTAGCCCCATAGAGCAGGGAGATGCCAAAGAGCAGCACGGCCGAAGCCAGTGAACCGTTCAGGAAGTACTTGAGGGCTGCCTCGTTAGACTTTGGATCTTTACGCAGCAAGCCCGCCAGAACGTATGAGCACTGGCTGCTGAGTTCAAGACCCATGTAGATCAGCACCAGGTCGCGGGACCCGGCCATAAAGATCAACCCGAGCGTCGCAAACATCAGCAATTCATAGTACTCAACTTGAATCTTCGGAATCCGGTCCCCTGCCCAGTTGGTGGAGAGCAGGACGATGCCTGCAGCCACCACCAGGAAGGTTGCCTTCATGAAATGGGTGAACGGATCGGCCGCCACCATCCGGCCAAAGTAGTCCCCGTTGGGGATGGCGCCGGTAAAAGCGGGCCACGTGGCAGCCAACGACACGATAATGCCCAGCAAGCTTACCCACGCCAGGTTCCGCTTTTCACTGGTATACAGGTCAGCCACCAGCACGATCAACGTAAACGCCACTAGCACGATCTCCGGCAGGATCAGCAGGAAATTCGGCTTGACCGCGTTCAGTAAAGGGACTAAGTCGACTGTTCCAGGCATGAACTCGTTGCCCCTCTCAGGCCCCTTACACCTTCAACAGCGCAGACAGAGCCTGAATGGCCGGATCCAGCGCCTGGAAGATTGGGGTCGGGTAGATGCCAAACAGGACGATCAGCACGGCCAGAGGAGCGAAGATAATCCGCTCTTTTACAGTGAGGTCATGCATGCCCTGGTACTCCGGACGAGCCTGGCCCATGAGGACCTGCCGCATCATGATGACATGGAAAGCAGCGATGATTACCATACCAAGGCCGGCAATCAGCACCCAAAGCTGCCACACGGCGTAGGAGCCCGCCAGGGTATAGAACTCGGCGATGAAGCCGGCCAGACCCGGCAGACCCAGGTTGGCAAAGGCGGTGAAGGCAGCTACAAAGGAGATCGCCGGTACAGTCAGGAACATGCCGCTCAGCTTGGCAAGCTCACGGGTGTGGGTCCGCTCATAGTACATACCGACGACAAAGAAGAAGAGGGGCGAAATCAGACCGTGGGCAATGGTTTCAAAGTAGGCACCGGCCAGAGCTTCGGGGGTGCCGGCGCTCAGACCCAGCAGGAAGAAGCCCATGTGCGCCACGGAGCTGTAAGCAACCATCTTCTTGAAGTCCTTTTGAGCCATGGCAGCAAAGGCACCATACACGATGCCGATCAGGCCAATCACACCGATCAGCACGTAGTACTCCTTGGCCACCTGGGGCAGCATCCAGTGGCTGATGCGCACCATGGCATAGGTACCCATCTTCAGCAGGATGCCGGCCAGCAGCATGGAGACCGGCGTGGGCGCCTCAACGTGGGCGTCGGGCAACCAGGTGTGGAACGGCCACGCCGGCACCTTGACGGCGAAACCAAACACCAGGGCGAAGAAGGCGAAGATAGTCAGGCCGTTGACGGGCAGCTTCTGGGTCATTTCGCCCAGCCGGATGATGTCAAAGGTCCGCTCGCCGACGTTAAGGTACAGGGCGATGGCACCGACCAGCATGATAACGGAAGCAATCAAGGTGTACAAAAAGAACTTGATGGCTGCGTACTCACGCCGCGGGCCGCCCCAGATACCGATCAGGAAGTACATGGGCAGCAGCACGATTTCCCAGAACACATAGAAGAGGACAAAGTCCAGGCTGGCAAACACGCCGTTGGTACCAGTCATCAGGATCAACAGCAGAATGAAATAGTCCTTCACACGGGTGTTGATATAGCCGAAGCTGGCGATCACGGCCAGGGGGAACAGGAAACAGGAGAGGACAATCATGGTGAAGCCCCAGCCGTCCGCACCCATGTGGTAGTTAATACCCAAACCGGTGATCCAGGGCAGGTTGACTTCGAAGTTCTTGATTCCCAGCGCTGCATCAAACTGAGGAATAGCCAGCAGGGAGAGTATGAAGGGGATCCCGGTACCCGCCAGGGCAAGTCCCTTGATGGTTCCCTCCTGGTTGCGCGGCACAAATAGCATGAGCGCCGCAGTCAGAAGTGGCACGAAGACAACTAGGCTCAAAAATAAGTCGTTCATGGCCGCAGGTTAGCCTCCCATCACCGAGTAAGTTAGCCATACCGCCACGGCGCCGAAGACCACCAGCACCGCAAACGTCATCATGTAGCTCTGCACCTGGCCCGTGCTGAGTCTGCGCAACTGCTTGCCGCCAAGTACGGCCGACCAGCCGGCCAGATTCACCAGGCCGTCCACAAAGGTCCGGTCGAACCAGGCATGCACCTGGCCCAGTGCGGCACCGGCTGCCCCGACCACGTTGACGATGCCGTCTACGATGGTGCGGTCAAACCAGGCAATAAACTGCCCGAGACCCAGGGAGGTCTGAACCGCCAGTACATCCCAAAGCTCGTCAATATAGTACTTGTCACGCAGCAGGCGGTAGAAGAAGCCCAGACGCCGGGCCACGCCGATACGAAACTCCTCGGTCTGGAACTTATAGGCCCACAGGCCAACCCCAATACCGGACAGCCCGGCGGTGGTGGCGATGATGGTGACCAGACCGGCCGCACCCAGGTCAGCATGGAACTGGAACGGATGTGCGGTGAAATGCTCCCACCAGTCGATGCCAAGCAGATGGGCCCAGGCAAAGCCGGAAAGCAGGGCCGGAACGGCCAGGATCACCAGGGGGACCGTCACCAGGGCCGGAGACTCGTGGGCGTGGTCATACACATGGTGATCCCGAGGCTTGCCGAAAAAGGCAAGATAGGTGGCCCGGGTCATGTAGTAGGCGGTCAGGAAGGCAGTGCCCACGCCGAAGATGAAGGGCAGCCACAGCATCCAACCGGGCCAGTGCGGCGCCTGCGGGCTATGGGCAAAGGAATAGGCCGCCAGCAGCAATTCATCCTTGGAGAAGAAACCAGAGGTCAGGGGGAACCCGGCCAACGCCAGGTAGCCGACCATCCAGGTCATGAAGGTGATGGGCATCTTGTGGCGTAAGCCGCCCATCTTGAACATGTCCTGGGTGTGTACGGCATGGATCAGCGAACCGGCGCACAGGAAGAGCAGGGCCTTGAAGAAGGCGTGGGTAGTCAGATGAAAGGTTCCGGCAGAAAAGCTGCCTACACCCAGTGCCCCGACCATGTAGCCCAATTGGGAAATCGTCGAGTAGGCAAGGACTTCCTTGAAGTCCTGGCGTACCGTGGCGATCGAGGCAGCAAAGATGGAGGTGAAGAAGCCCACCAGGCCCACCACACCCAACACTTCCGGGCCGGCGGTAGCAAAGATCGTGAAGCTGCGGGCGACCAGGTACACACCAACTGCAACCATGGTGGCAGCGTGGATCAGCGCCGAACCAGGGGTGGGGCCGGCCATGGCGTCAGGCAGCCAGGTATGCAGGGGGAACTGAGCGCTCTTGCCGACTGGGCCCCCAAAGAGCAGCAGAGCGGCCAAAATCAGCGCCGCCGGGCTGGCCTTGGCAATCTCGGGCAGCTTCTCGGCAATCTCGTTGAACTGCAGGCTCCCGGTGAGAACAAACAAACCGAAAATCCCCAGGAGCATGAAGGTATCACCGAAACGGGTGGTCATAAACGCCTTCATGCTGCCCATGCGCGGCCAGTTCTGTTCGTACCAGTGGCCGATTAGCAGGTAGGAGCAGAGGCCCATGATCTCCCAGCCCACCAACAGATACAGCAAGTTGTCAGCCATGACAGCCAGCAGCATGCCGCTGGTGAACAGGTTGATGGCGGCGAAATAGCGGGTAAACCGCTTGTCGCCGTGCATGTAGCTGATGGAATAGGTCTGAACGCAGAAGCTGACCAGAGTGACCACCACCAGCATCGTGGCAGTCAGGTTATCGACCATGAGGCCCAGATTGAACGTCTTGCCAGCGAACGGACCAGCGGCCGGCAACTGGAAATGAACCAGCGGGTCGCCCCCCGCTCCGAAGGGCGCTCCACCATGCCCACCGTGGGTGACTGCTGCACCCAGGACCCCAAGGGACAGTAACAGGGCGGCGAACATGACGCCGGCACCCACGTATCCTGCCGCCGGCTCCCCGAGCTTGCGGGCCGTAGCCGCAATGAACAGCGAGGACAGCACGGGTAGGAGCAGGATCAGCCAGGCGTTATGCAGTGCGAACTCCAAGGCCAGATTCCCTCCTAACCCTTGAGCAGGTCGATCTTATCTACGTCGACAGTGCCGCGATTCCGGACAAGCTGCAGGATGATGGCCAGACCCACTGAGGCTTCGGCGGCCGCCACCGTCATCACGAACAGGGTCAGGATGGGACCCGTGGCGTCGTCGGCGTAATAATACCGGTTAAAGGTCATCAGGTTCAGGTTTACGCCGTTCAGCATCAGTTCAATAAACATCAGAATCCGTACAGCGTTGGTGCGGGTGAGCGCTCCCCACAGCCCGAGGCCGAAGAGGAAGGCCCCCAACCCGAGCGGAAAGTAAATTGGGAGCTGCATCACTCCGTCTCCTTTGCCGTCAGGATGATGGCACCGATCATGGCGATCAGCAAGATGATCGAGGCAATCTCAAACGGAACTGTGAACCGAGTAAACAGATTTCCGCCGATTTCCTTCACCGACAAGGGGCCCGCAACATCCATGGCCTCCGAAGGCAACTTCACCGTCACATACAGGAAGGTCATAAAGGCGGCAAAGATCAAACCGATCAGGGTCGCCAGCGGAGCAGAGCGCCGGAGCCAGGTCCGGGCGCCCCCATCTCCGCCGGTCTTGATTTCGCGGATTTCCGAGAGCATGATGGCGAAGATCACCATCGTCGTAATGGCACCTGCGTACACCAGAACCTGCAGGGCGGCAACAAACTCCTGCTGCATCATCAGGAAGACCCCGGCCACGGCTGTGAATGACAGCGCCATCCAGAGCGCCGCATGGGTGATCAGCCGTGCGGTTACGACCTTATATGCAGCAACAAGCGTCACCAGCGCCAGAATAAAGAAACCGAGATATTGGGAGATCACGAGTTGGAGCCCTCCCCGCCCTTGTCGTCCGCCTTGGGCTGTATCTGGTCGGGCCGAATCTCCATTGCCTCCTGGGGCGAGGCGACCTCCGCCTTGGGACTGGCGCTCTTGGCGGGTCCGGCTGCGGCGGAAACGTTCCTGGGATTCGGGTTAACCGGCGGCGTCTGCACTGGGGTGTCCTTGCTGATGGTAGCCTGGGCGGAAGCAGCCGGAGCTGCCCCCGACCGGGCCTTCTTTAACTTCGGGTCCATGGGCGGCCGACCCAAAAAACCTTCCGGATCCTGAATGTCTGCCTCGGTTCCGTTCGTCAGTTCGGCAAAAACCCAGGGCGGTGTGGCTCCCTTGGCCGGCTTGGAGAGACCTTCTTCGGCCTTGGAATACTTCAGGCCCAGTCGCAACAAGTCTTCATACTCGAAAAGCATGTTTTCAGGGTTGACCTTGCACAACTCGAAGTCGTACGCCATCACCAGCGAATCGAACGGACACGCCTCGATGCAGTAGTTGCAGACCATGCAACGACTCATATCAATAGCGTAACGGTCGACTTCCTTCTTTCTGGTTTCCTTGTTCTGGTGCCATTCCAGCGTGATCACGTTGACCGGGCAAGCCTCGACGCATAACCCGCAGGATGTGCACTTGTACTCACCTGTGGCCAGATCCGTCTTCTGCGCTGGAATTCCCCGAAACCAGGCGGGTAACTCAGGCCGCTCCTCTGGATACTGGACCGTGACCGGGTCCTCGAACACGGCTTCACGAAAGGTCACGCCCAAACCGCCCAGAAACGACTTGCCTGTGCGCACTGCCTCAGCCAGAAAGCTGGTCGTCCCCATTCCGGAAATCTACCTCCAAGGCCAGAACACGTACTTGAGAAGCCCATCTGCAGCCTGAGTGGCCTCCCAGCCGTACTTCATAACCCCGGTGAGAAAGATATTGAACAGTGACACCGGCAACAAGAACTTCCAGCCAAGGTCCATAAGCTGGTCAATCCGCACCCGCGGGAAAGTCCAGCGAATCCACATGGCCAGGAATACGAAGACGTAGGTCTTGAAGATAAACCAGAAGATCCCCCAGAGGTACGGCCAGATGCCGGTGTTCATAAAACCAAACACACTCTCGCCGATGAATGGCAACTGGGCGAGGGTTGGTCCTGCCCACCCACCCAGGAACAGCGTGGCGGCAATGGCTGACCAGGCAACCAGATGTACATACTCCGTGAGAGCGAAAGCTGCCCAGCGGAAACCGGAGTATTCGGTATGATACCCCGAAACAAGCTCAGACTCCGCTTCGGTCAGGTCAAAGGGGGCCCGGTTCAGTTCAGCCAGTGAAGCAATCACAAAGACCATGAACCCGATGAGCTGCGGCCAAACGTACCAGCCGCCCCGCATCACCTGGGCCTGCACGATGTCACTGAGGCGCAGGCTGCCTGCCATCATGGCGACACCGATGACCGACATGACCAGGGTGACTTCATACGAAATCATCTGGGCAGCACCGCGCATGGCGCCTAGCAACGAGTACTTGTTGTTGGAGCCCCAACCGGACATAAAGATGGCGATGACGGCGTAGCCCGTGACAGCGGCGATCATAATGATACCGATGTCATAATCGGCAACCACCATATTGGGACCGAACGGAATCACGATCCACACCAGCACAGCCGGAATGATGGCCAGGAACGGCGCCAACCGGAAGAGCCATTTATCCACGTTTCGCGGAGTCAGGTCTTCCTTCTGAAGCAGCTTGAACAAGTCAGCAAGCACCTGCAACAAGCCATAAGGGCCTACGCGCATGGGACCCAGGCGGTTCTGCATGAAGGCTGATAGCTTACGTTCCATGTAGACGGCGACGTAAAAGTTCAGCAAGCACCACACCATGACCACGCTGCCGGTGATCACGGCACGAATCCAGTCAATCGCCCAGAGGTCCGCTAACGACTGCGGCATGACTTAGCGGTCCACCTCCCCCAGAACGATGTCGATGGAACCAATAATGGCGATCATGTCCGCAAGCTTGAAGCCAGGGGAAATGTACGGAATCAACTGCAGGTGCGTGAAGCACGGGGAGCGCCATTTTACCTTGTACGGATTGGGTCCGCCGTCGGAGATCACATGGCAAGCCACCTCGCCACGCGACCCCTCAATCCGCTGGTAAATCTCACCCTTGGGGGGCTTGATAGCTCGGGGCATCTTGGCCGGCATGATCTCACCAGGGGTCTCCTGGATCCACTGTAAGGCCTGCTTCACAATCCGGGAGGACTGCTTCATCTCTTCGGCACGTACCCACCAGCGATCGAAGCAGTCGCCATTTTCCTTCCCCAGCGGGATGTCGAACTCAAACCGGTCGTAGATGGAGTAAGGCTGATTCTTCCGCAGGTCCCAGTTGACTCCCGATCCCCGCAGAACGGCCCCGCTGGTACCATAGGCGATGGCGTCTTTGGCAGTCAGGGGAGCTACACCCTGGGTCCGCCACTGGAAGATCCGGTTGCCCGTTACCAGTGTCTCCCACTCGGGAAGCACATAGCTATCCAGGTAGTTGATAAAGCCCCAGATGGTCTTATCAGCCAGCTCCCGGCCGTCCTTGGGCGTACCGATAATTCCTTCGGGAAGATCGTTGCGCACACCGCCAACACGGAGATAGTTGTAGAGCATCCGGCCACCGGTGATGCGTTCGAACAGGCTATACATCTTTTCGCGGTCACGCCAGGCATACAGGAAGGCGGTGACGGCGCCCAGGTCCATGGCCATTGCGCCCAGGCCTAGCAGATGCGAGCAGATCCGCTGCAGTTCGGACATCAGCACCCGAATGTACTCAGCGCGTTCCGGGACCTGAAGGCCCATCAACTTCTCGGTGGCCAGAGCAAAACAATGCTCGTTCGTGATGGCCGAAAGGTAGTCCGTACGGTCAGTGAAGGGCAATACCTGGGGATACGTCTTGGCCTCAGAGAGCTTTTCAAAGCAACGGTGAAGGTAGCCGACGTCCGCTTCCGCCCAGGTGATCGTCTCGCCGTCCAGCTTCACCAGGAGCCGCAACACACCATGTGTGGACGGGTGCTGCGGGCCCATGTTGAGCAGCAGTTCTTTCGTCTGTTCCATTAATCAAGCACCACCTTGGCGTTTAAACCCGGTGCCGCACGAGGCGAGGACGCTTGGGCCGCTTGTCCACAAAATCCTTTAGCAGCGGGTAACCGCCCTGCCAGTTATCCGGCAGTAGAATCCGCTTCGGATTGGGGTGGCCCTCAAACTGAACCCCGTACATATCAAAGGTTTCCCGCTCGTGCCAGTCCAAGCCCGGGTACAGAGGCGTGATCGAGGGCACTTTGGCCCCCTCACGCGGTAGACCGTCAACCCGAACCATAACAATCTGAGAATTTGTCAGTCCTTCGGTCAGCTTGTAAAGCTGCACCACGAGTTCCAGGCGATCCTTCCAGTCCACTGCGGTGATACAGGAGGGAAAGTTATACCCGACCTCCCTCAGATAAGAAACTACATCTAGATACTGTCCCTTAGCAACCCGTACGTTGTAACCACCAGCCGGGACCTCTTCGATTGCGACTTCCGGGAACCTGGCCCCGAGCGCATCCAGGTCGCCCCGGATGTCCAACGGCTCCACCTGGGATTCACCCCCGTAATGCCATGAAAAAGCGCTCAAGCCCCGCCAGGCTGGGCCGGGGCATGATCAACGCTTAATACCAGTGCAAAACCTTCTTCTTATAGGCATAGAGCAGGCCAACGCCCAGAACGACCAGGAAGACAAACATCTCGATCAGGCCAAAAATGCCTAGCCCCTGGAACACGACGGCCCAAGGGTAAAGAAAGATGGCTTCCATGTCGAACACAAAGAAGGTCAGCGCAAAGATATAATACCGAATGTTGAAGTTAACCAGGGCATCGTCAAAAGGTAGCTCGCCACACTCATACGTCTCAAGCTTTTCACCAAGGTGCGCGTTTTTTGGTGCCAAGAACTTTGGCACCAGCAACTGTGAGGCGATAAACCCAGCACCAATGATCGCGAAAATCGGCAAGTAAATGTAACTGGTGGGCATTTGCCGCTGCGGCTCCTTTCCCCCGCTCATCCATCTTTGTGACGGATTTCACGGCGTTCGTGCACCGAACCAATTATACAGTAGCGCCAGAAGCTCCGTCAACGTTGGGGAATCCAGGAAATTCCCATCTTTACACAAAAAAGGCAGGGTCTCCACCCTGCCGGAAACCTACGGTTAACCCTTGGTTACCAGCCCGCGCTGGCCCGTTTTCAGCATTTCCTGAATCTCCATCAGACCCTGAAGCAGCGCCTCGGGCCGGGGGGGACAACCAGGAACGTAGACGTCCACCGGAATCACCTTGTGGACACCATCCACCACATTGTAGGTATCCCAGTACGGGCCGCCATTGGAAGCACATGCACCCATGGCAATGACGAACTTGGGCTCCGCCATCTGGTCGTACAGGCGGCGCACAACGACAGCCATCTTTTCATTGACGGTACCGGCCACGATCATCAGGTCAGCCTGTCGGGGAGACATCCGTACGGCCTCAGACCCAAACCGTGCAATGTCATACTTGGAGCACGAAGCGGCCATCATTTCAATGGCGCAACAGGCGATACCAAACCCCAGCGGCCAGACCGACGAGCCCTGGCCCCACTGGAACAGCTTGCGCACAACCGCGGGGAGCTTGCCAACGACCACGTTCTGGTTGACCTCAACGTCGGACAGAACCACAGGGTCGTTGAGCCAGTCCAGTTCCTTGACCTGGTTCTCAGACATGTCAATTCACCTCCCCACCGGAAAAAACGCAGCTTGTGAATACCATGAACATGCCAACCCCATTATACCGGTCCCCCAAAGGTCGGTCAACGGCGAGCGATGCGGCAAATCGACTTCCGGAGCCGCCTGGTAACCATCCGAGTTTGATGGAAATTTGGTATCGGGCGTATTACCTTATAGCATTTGCCGTAAGAAGTGCTCCAATACATTCCTACGGGCGGGGCAGATCCATGATCTACCCCGCCCGTCCCGGCAGTGAAATCTTAACTTCCCGGAGGAAGTTCCAGACGCAGCGCCAGGATCAACTGGCGGAAGGCGTCAGTGTTCAGATGGCCCGAGGCCCTGGCAAAGCATTCCCACTGCAAGCCTCCTTCGCCCCAGACTGCTGCCCACCCACCGTATGAGGAGGGACGATTGCGGCTGTCGGCCGGACCCTGGGCCACACCCAGATAGAATGTGTCGCCCCGCAGGTCAAGGGGACTCCACTGGTAGGACTTACGTACGGCCGGTTCGGGCGGGACGCTGACAGGATCCGTATTTCCCGGCTGGGTACCACGCAGGTGGATGGTGTCGGTCCAGTTGCCGGTGTGGCGCAGGAGCAACTGCCATTCACCGCCCATCCCCCGCCGGGAGCGCCGCCAGCCGGCGCTGTCAAAGGCGTAGCCCTGGGGCAGATTGGCGGGCACCATGGCTGGCACCCCGCAGGAGGCGAGGGATTGCTGGAGATGATCACTCCACGTACAGCCGGCGATCCGGTTCAGTCCCCACGGTCCCCGGTGCCGTCGCACCGTAAAACTGATGCGGGCAAATGGGACTGATACGATCTGGCTAGCAGCATCGGCATCGGCCGGCTCCATCCCTGCACATAACGCTTCGATTTCTTCGGGATCGAAGCGGCCTTCTTCCACTGAAATTTCCACCTGAGTCCGCAGTTTGGTCCAGCAAGCCGCCGCCAGTCCTTTGTAGTCAATGCCCTGCCAACCTACAGTAGCGCCGGCTCGAAAGGGCCGGCCGACTTCAACCAGGTTCGTGGCCGAGTCGGTCAGGTTCCACCAATCATAGAAGAACTCCTTGACCCGCAGCCGCCTGTCCCGTCCGGAGACCCGGAAATGTACGGTTGACCAGCGGTCGGCTTCGGTCCGCGCCCAGATCGGACCTACTGCGCATCCTTCCGGAAGCCTGCGAGGCTCCAGGACGACGAAGTTGCAGTGTGGCTGGGCATGGGCAAAGGCGGCAACCGGATAGACCACCTTGTTATAGCCTGGTCCCGGCACCTCGCGACTCCGGATGCCCTCGTCCCAGAACCGGCGCATGGGCCTCCCCCTTCCATCCACGGGCAATCTGCCTTGATTATACACCATAAAATGGGAAAAGAACGGAAAATCCCGTCCTTTTCGCTGGGAGTGTAAAGTTCTTACCTACGATTTCGTGATCTCCCGTTCCTTCAGCACCCTGCGCAGGATCTTTCCTGACGGGTTGCGGGGGATCGCCGCGATAAACTCCACTTCCCGGATTTGCTTGTACCCGGCGACCCTGGCAGCAACAAAGCGGATCAGTTCTGCGGCATCAGCAGCGGCGCCCGGGTGCAAGACCACAAATGCCTTCGGGACTTCGCCTGATTCCGGGTGGGGCTTGGCAATCACGGCGGCGTCAGCCACGGCCGAGTGCTCATGCAAGACTGCTTCCACCTCAGCCGGAGCCACCGCGAAGCCCTTGTACTTGATCATTTCCTTTTTCCGATCGGTGATGTAAACATAACCTTCAGGATCAATGTAGCCAATATCGCCGGTATAAAGCCAGCCATCCCGCAGCGCCGCGGCTGTGGCCTCGGGCGCCCTCCAGTACCCCTTCATGATGTGCGGACCCCGCAGACGGAGTTCGCCAATTTCCCCCGGACTCAGGACGCGCTCTCCGGTTTCGATATCGACAATCTCCTGCTCCTGGTCGGAGACCTGAAAACCCACCGACTCCAGCCGCTGCAGGTGTGGGTATTCGACGGGATTAAAGTGGGTAAACGGCGAGGCTTCGGTCAGGCCGTACCCCTGTACGACCCGCACACCGGTGTGTTGCATAAATCGACGGCCGATCTCAGGCGGGAGCGGAGCCGCCCCTGTCACGGCAAACTTTACAGTGCTGAGATTGAATCTGGTGACATCGGCGAGGCCACTGAATAAGAGAAGAATCGGCGGCACCGCAAACCAGTGGGTGACACCGTAGCTTTCAATTGAAGCCAGGCTTTCCAGGGGATCAAACCTCTCCATGATTACCTGGGTCCCACCGGCAGCTACACTTCCTCCCAGTAGCATGGCACCGTAAATATGATAAAACGGCAGATAAATAAGGGAAACGCTGTTGTGGTCAAGTTTAAGGGTGGAGATAAACTGGATCGCGTTGGCATATAAGTTCCGGTGGGTTAGCATGACACCCTTTGGCAAGCCTGTGGTACCACTGGAGTAGGGCAATGCCAACAGGTCATTTTCCGGATCGATCTCGACGGGTGGGGGCGGATCGGCGGGGAAACGGCTCAGCAGGTCGCCCATTCGTAGAGTTCCGACCGGGGCCGACTGGCCGACAAACACCACGTGCCGGAGTAGTTCAAGATCTTTTCGCACTGCTGCGGCGACTGGGTACTGAGCCTCCCCGACCACGAGAACAGACGCCTGGGAGTTTTGCAGTTGATAAGCTGCTTCCTGCTCCCGGTAGGCGGGATTCATTGGGGTGGCCACCGCTCCGATCCGTGCACAGGCATACCAGGCCACCAGATACTCGGGGCGGTTGGTCATGAACAGCGCCACTCGGTCGCCTTTCCGGACTCCCATGTCCTGGAGAGCATGGCCGAACGCACAGACCAGGCCGCTGAGTTCCCGGTATGTTAACTGCTGGTTCTTGAAAACAACGGCTGTTTTCTCAGGAAAGCGTGACGTGGTATGGTCCAGAAGCGCCGCGTAAGATTCCCGCCGATAGTGCAGTCTTGGCCGAAAAAGCTCTGGCCGCAGGCCCTGGTCCATTACCCTGCCCCCCGCCTCCCCCAATTGGTCCCTATATAATTCACCAAATATCTGTTTAATCCTTTCGACTAAACAGATTACACCGGCTCTGGAACTTCCCAAAACGACGCCCGTTTCAGTGTTTTTGCCCACAGCAAAACCGGAACCACGGAGGAGCCCGGCCGCGTTGGGCCGGGCAGATGATGTCTATGGGCAAAACGCCTACCGCAGGCTGAAGCGCTCCTTGATGATTCCGCACAGCGCCTCCGGATCGATGTTGAGTTCGGAGGCCAGGGAGATGGCAGAAAGATACCGCATCATTTTCTGCGGGGACAGCGTGGCCAGGGCAGTCGGGGTCTTTAAGTCGCCAGTGGCGAAGAATCCCACCGGAATACCGGTGATGGTGCTCATCTGATTCAGCACCGCATAGCCCACTTCGAAATTCCGCTCCAGGATGTCGTTGAGTGCCCTGACAGAGATGCCCAACTGGTAGGCGACCACAGCGCGGGTGTAGATCTTATCGAAATGGGCACAGAGGTAATCGACCACCATGCCGAAGCGCTGCTCCACCGTGTGCTGGGAAATGCGCTCCCGCTCCCCCCGGGGCAACGTTTCCAGGTACTTGGCGAAACGCTGACCCACCGTCCAGGCGGTTCCCCCCACCAGCATGGCGCTTTCGTCGCTCCCGGTACGAGGACCCTGCACCTCGCCCAGGAGGAAAGCCACGCTGACGTTGAGCGCCTTAGCCAGCCGTTCGAGGGACGAGATGGTTGGGTTTTTCTTGGCTCCCTTCTCCAGTTGGCTGATGTAGCCAATGGCCAAGCCACTCCGTTCGCTTACCTGCTGGAGGATCATCCCCTGCTGGTTCCGCGCCCAAGCCAGCCTCTCCCCCAGCCCGTTGTTGTTGGCGCTCATTTCCCTCTTCACTCCCTTAGTTGGTAACTTCTGTTACTCATTTTACACTGTCTCTCCCGGGAAAGAAAAGAGCTTTTTGCATTTTCTGCTGATTACGCCAACAGCATAAAAAAGGCGGTCAACGAACCGTCAGGAGCAGGATAGCCAGGGCGGGGCTCCCCGGAGCAGAATCTAAGTAATTCGCTCCAGGGCCTGCGCCAGGGCCAGTGTTACCGGACCGGGTCGACCGTCACCGATGGGCCTCCCGTCTACCCGCACCACAGGCATCACTTCGGAACTTGTAGAGGTCATGAACAGCTCGGTGGCACGGTTCAGGTCGGCAACCAGCACAGGGCGCTCTGCCAGCTTGAAGCCCAGGTCCCGAGCCAACTGAATGGTCACGTTGCGGGTCACTCCACTGAGGATCCGGGTGCCGGTGGGATGGGTAACCACCTGGCCGTCCACCACGCCGAATACGTTCGTGCTGGAACCCTCGGTAATAGCGCCGTCCCGCACCAGCAGCGCTTCGTGTGCCCCGGCCTGTACGGCCTTCTGTTTGGCCAAAACGTTGGCCAGGAGATTGATGCTTTTGATGTCACAGCGTCCCCACCGCTCATCCGGCACCAGCACAGCCGCGGCTCCTTCAGCGTGCAGGAAGGCCGGCTGCATCACCAGGGGCCTGATCGACGCGAACACTGTGGGAGCTGTACCCGGGGCCGGGAAGTGGTGCGTACGCACCGCTGCCCCGCGGGTAATCTGGATATACACCTGTGAGTCGGCCTGTGCGAGCCCATTGCGTTGCAGAAGCTCCCCATGCACCGCTACCCAGTCCACCGCCGGGACTTCCATTTGTAACTCATGCAGGGAGCGCGTCAGCCGGTCCAGGTGTTCCTTGAACTTGAAGGGCCTGCCCCGGTAATTCCGGTATACTTCGTAGACTCCGTCCCCAAACAGGAGACCCCGGTCTTCGATCGATACGCTGGCCTGGTGGCGGGGGATGTACTGACCGTTAAGAAAAACGAGGGCCGACAAGGGCACTGCCTCCTTATCTCCGCTATCGGCAGCCGACTGTGGCGCAGGTATCCGGATCCGCAACCTAACGGGCCGGTGGTCTGGATCGGCCGGCCGGGTGCTGGCGCCGGACCAGTGGACCGAGCAACCCCAGGTACAGGGAGCGGGGCACGAGAACCAACAGCAGGGCCGACAGAGCGAGGGGAAACAAAGCTCCGCCGGCGGCCAGTACCGCTTGCACTGCCTGCAACTCCGGCCGGCCGGTCAGCCAGCGGACAGGCCACATGAGCGCCCACAGTGCGGAGGACAGCGCTGAGACGGCCAGGGCTGCCCCGATGAGACCGGGCACAACTCGCCACCCCCGCCGGAAGGCGGGCCAACCAGCCGCCAGGATCAGGCGGGACGCCAGACGGCGCAGGGGACCCAGGTTTTGCATCACGATAGCCCAACTGATCCCTTCATCGGCAGGCCGGGGTGGGGAAACCTGACCGCGGGGCAGCCAATCCGGCAGGGTCGCGGTCAGCCACTGGCGCGCGTAATATCGGCCCACCTCAAAATCGTGGCGGAGAAAATCTCGGGAAAAGAAGCCACCAAAGTGGTTCGCCTCCTCTCCCCTCAGAAGCAGCCGCGGGTCCTCAGGGGCAATGTAGCTGAGTAATATCCAGGGCCGGTTCAAACCCAGGTCCAGGGCGAGGATAGCATGGACCTCTTCCAGAATGCACTGGTATCGTTGCGGGTGCTCAGGGTCTATTCCGGCCAGGCCCAGGTAGGCAGCCCGGAGCCTGCGCAGTGCCACCCGGACAGATGCCTGGCCCTCGGCCAGCCGGCCGGCGCCGATCCGCTCCAGGTAGGACAGGTCCTTTTCCGACCGTTCGGTTGCCGCCAACCAGACATAAAAAGCACGCACTGCCTGCACATATTCAAGAGGGGGGATGGCCCCGGGTTCGTCACGTGACTGCCCATGCCGATCTGACGGAACCTCTGCACCCGGCACCGCCGACAGCAGAAGAGCAATGGCAGCCACCGCCTCCCCCGGGGAATTAGGCCGGAAGCCTGCCTGCATTCGGCAGCCAAGGGTGGTCAGCAGCTCCAGTAGCCGCACGATGCGCTCGTTGTCTGTCAGCACCCGGCGGCGACTCACGAACGGGGAAGACGGAAGATTCATCAGCCGCAACGCCCGGCCCAGAATGGTAAAAGGACCCATAGGGCCGTGCAAAATCTTTTCCGGCGGAGAAACGGGTGGGTCAGGCTCCACGAAGATGAAGCACCGGCGGGGATCAAAGACCAGTCCCTCCGGACCGGCCTCGCCGCAGCGACCGGTGACCCAGATCAGACCGCCAATGGCTCGCTCCAGGGGTTGATTGTCCGTGATGGCGCCATCGGCATAGTGCATGTGCGCCTGTAAGCCGGGGTAATGTTCATGCAACCGGGCCAGAACGGCCTCATTCTCCCAGTGTTCCACGACGGGGCCGGGGCGGCGCAGCCGTTGCCTCCAGTCAAGGGCCGCCGGATCAAACGCCCCCGGAAAGGCCGCTCCGGCTACGACCACCTGGGCAATCCGCTGCCAGGTCGCCGCCGGCGCCGTTTCATCGGTGACCTGCCCCTCGAAGGTAAAGGTGATGGCCTCGTCGTACCGATACTCGTCTCCGCAGACACCTGTGCCGGGCAACCCGTCCACGTTGGTCAAAGTCAGGATCATGGCCACACGGGGCGCAGGGTAGCGCGGAGATAAAGGACGCCCCCCACCGGCGCCCTGGACCAGGTAGTCCTCAATCATACGCCTGACGTATTCGGTCGACAACAGGGCCGCGTCCGGCCATTTGCCTTTACGGCCCGCCTCCTGGGGCGACTCGTACTGGTCAGTTAACTCGTGTAGAGTGACCTTGGTCCACCGGTACAAGGCCTCAGAGTATGGAGCGCCGGTGGTCAGGCTGCGCACGGCCGCGCCCGCCACCAGTCCGCCGGCGGAAGCGCCGGCAATCAGGTCAAGGGTGATGGGAGCGCCGTTGGCTATCGCCGTCAGCAGTTCATGCACCACGCCAGCCTCAAAACTTCCCAGCGCCACCGCTCCCGACAGCACGAGGGCCACCCGCAGGGGGTCAGCCGCCGGACCGGGGCCCTGGGCCGGGGCATTTTGGACCATTGGCAGCCCCCCCGATTCAGCCGATTCGCGCCAAGAGGGATGGCAGTTCAGACAAACGATGAATCACGCCGTCTGCACCGGGGGCAGAATCATCCATGGCCCGGGAGTTGAACCAGACCGCCCGCAGCCCGGCCCCACGGGCACCGGCCACGTCGGTACGGGGATTGTCTCCGATGTGAATGGCCGTAGCAGGGGGCACCTGTAAGGCGGATACAGTCAGGTGATAAATCTGGGGATTGGGCTTGGCCATGCGATGCTCGTTAGAAAAGGTCAGGACCTGAAAATGTTCAGCCAGTCCATCTGCAGCCATGAGTTCGCGTAGCACCCAGCCTGGCGTTGAGCCGGTATTACAGATCACTGCCAGACGATAGGCCTGCGCCAATTCAGCCAGGACGGCCCGCACATCGGGCATTGGCTGGGGCCGGTGGTGCAAAAGGGGCGTCGTCCAGGCTTCGAGCAGGTCTGGCACTAGCCGGGCGGGTAGATTCAGGTGCTGCAGAAACCGTTCGACCTGTTCCTCCGAAGTCCAGTCAAGCCCGAGTTCTTCCTGTTGCAGTTCATTGGCCACATGGACGGTCCGGACTGCCCTTTCCAATTCACCGGTGTCCCGCGGACTGCCTAGCCGTTCAAGGTTTTCCGCCAGTCGCTGCAGGCGCCAGGCCCCACCGCCGGGTGTTTTTCCCTCGTACAACGTCCACCAGAAGTCAAATGTGATGGCCTTGATCATGAACTGCTGCCTCCATGTATGGCAAGTCCCCCGCAACGCGGGGGACTGATAGTAGAGTGGGCTGCATGCGGTGCCGGTGTAACGTAAGGTAGGTCTAGCGCCCGGGTTAGCTTACTAGAATTTAACATTTCATGTACCACTTCGTCAAGATGATCAACGAAACGGCCGGAAACCCCGTACCTCTAGATCCTGATATCGAGCAGCAGGCCTTTGATCTCACCTATTTTCTCGAGGATCTTCAAACGGTCCTGCTCATGGTTCAGCACCAGGCGACCGAGTTCCTCCAGCTCTTCGTCCACCTTCTCCACGATGGTCAGCGAGCGCTCCTGCCAGGCCTGATAGTCAAATTCGGTGCTGGTCTGTACGGAGACAGCCCCTTTCTGCAGGTCCTGCAGAAATTGTTTGACTGCTCCCTTGTAAGCCTTCAGGTTGGCGATAGTCATCTCTTTGGCCAGGCGCCCGCCCAGTTCGTCCAACTGAACCAGTTGGGCGTGCAGGCGTTCTCGCAGAGTGCCCATCTTGGCCTTATTCAGGTTCTGAGTAAACGAGGTCTCGGGCTGGGCGACTTTCCGGCGCTCGCCCGCCGGCACTGGCACTTCTGTTGCCGTTTCAGTCACCCGCTGAACTTTCGGCATTTTGGCCACCTCCTGACCAGTTCTTCGGTCTGAACCGGCAAAATTGTTAGCCCAGGAAAGCGAACCGGTCCCCCCGGCCCAGGATTACCACTCGTTCGGGAATGACCCGACCGAATCCTGCAGGCAAGGGGGACCGGACGCAGTACTGAGCTTTCGGCTAGGAGTTCCGGCTGGTAACGAGCAACAGCAGGATGGTCCCGCTGCTCTGGTTCACCAGTACCTGATCACCCAGGCGCAAGTTCCCCGCCGTCACTGTGGTGTCGCCTACTTTCAGAACGGCGTCGGCGGCCAGGGTATAGGTGGTAACCACCCCGTCGGTGAGCAGCGCGATGCTGTACGTACCGTTGGCAGTGCCCGGGGCGGTGATGGATGCGATCATCCCGGAGATGGTGGTGGCCTGGGCCGCCTGGGTACGTACGATACTGACCACCTGGTTGCGCTCTGTCCGCAGAGTTACCTGATCACCGGCATGCAGATCGGCCAGGGACAGGGCACCGCCGCCGCTGGCGGAGATGGTGGCGTGGTCAGCAACCTGGTAGGTGCTCACGGTGCCGGTACTGCCGGTGACGGTCAGCACCGGCAGGGTGCCGGCCGAACCGAGGGTGATGCTGTAGAGGGTGCCCGTCACCGTGGCCGCCTCCACTTTGACGGTGACTTTGGTCAGTGTGCTGCCAACCAGGCTCAGATCGACCCGGTCGCCCACCCGCACGTCAGTGGCGGTCGCCAACTGAGTCCCTACATACACCGCCGTCTGTGCCGACACGGCATAGGTCCTGGCCACCGTCCCGGCCGCGCCCTGGACGGTGATACTCCCCGGTGTTGCGGCCACGGGAGCCGTGTAGGCCGTGACATGGCCGGAAAGGGTGCTGGCCACGTTACTGACGGTGACCATGAGCACCTTCCGGTCAGCGCTCAGATTCACGATGACGTTGTCACCGGCCCCCACATCGGCAATGGTGACAGGTTTACCGTCCTTGTAGAACACAGCGGTGTCATCGACCGCATAGGTGACCCCATCGGGGAAGACCGGAGTGGTCATGGTGATGGCCGGGGCTGCCCCCACGGAGACGCCCGTTACGGTACCCTTGACCTGGCGCCCGTCGGCGGATACGGCGTCACCCTGGCGGTCGAGACGATCCAGCAAGGCGGCCCATTCGGCCCGGGTCAGGGTGCGGGTGGGTTTAAAGGTGCCGTCTTCATACCCATTCACGAACCCGTGCTCCACCGCCACCGCGATATAACCCTGCAGCCGGTCGGGAATGCGGTTGGCATCGGTAAAGCTCAGTTGGGCACCTGCCCTGGACTTCGCCTCGGCGTCGAGACCGGCCGCCTTAACCAACATGATGGCGGCCTCCAGGCGGTTCAACGGGGCGTTCGGGTTGAGGCGGGCGCCGTCAAAGATGAGGAAGCCTTCCCGCAGGGCGGTCAGTACAGCCCCCCGCCCCCAGTCGGGGACCATGCCGCTATCTTCGAACTTGAATTCACCCTGGCCGCGGGCGGTCATCTTGATCTCAAAGTCGTTCTGTTTGTTTTCGATTTTGATTTCGCCCCAGGTGGCGCTCAACCGGAACTCCCCGTAAGGCATTACCGGCTCTTGCAGACCCAGCAGGCGGCTGAGCATGATGGCCGCTTCCAGCCGGCTGACCGGGCGGGCAGCCGCAATGGTGCCGTCGCTGTTGCCCTGGATGACCCCTTTGACGACCATCCGGGCCATAGATTCATTAGCCCAGTGCAGAGATTCCCAGTCCCGGAACCGGTCCTCGAACTTTGCCGCCTGTTTGGCTTTTACAAAGTCCGGCGGTCCGCCGCGGGCAGCCGCGGGCAGCGCCGTACCAAAGGTCAGAGCACCCGCCAGGACCAGGGCAGTAACCTTACGCATGAATGCGCACCTCCAGCTTGTTCTTCGCTAGAGAGGTTCGCACTGGTCTGGGCACCTTTGGGGGTTGGTTTTGATTACAAAACATTTAGAGGAAGTCTCCCCCGGGTAGGGCGAATCTGCTTATTTGAAGTCTGGCCCCGAACTAAACGAGGAGACAGCATGATGCACGTGGTCATCTTTACATGCGCTTTACCCCGTGAAGGGGGAGTCACTTCATTTATTAATGCGCTCGCTTCCGCCCTGCAACAGGCGGGGTGCAGGGCTACCATCATGAATCCTCTGGGCACTGGTTCGCAGATGCAGGTGTTGCCAGCCCAAACGGGCTCAATTGTGCACAAACTGCTGTACTGGGGACCGGCCTATCTGGCGGCCTATATGGCCGCACAAAAGACGCTGAGCCGACGCCTGGCTCGTTTGCTCACCGAGGATCCACCGGACTGCTGGCATGCCAACGATGTGGCGGCTGCGCTGGCCGCACCGCCGCGGGTGCCGCTGCTTCTGACGGTGCATGGGTATCTGACCCAGGAAGTGGTGGACCGGGGGATTGCCCGGCAACGTAGCCTCCTGCAACGCTATCTTCTCAGGCAAGAAGTACAGGGTTACCTCCGGGCCAGCCAGATTGCCGCAGTCGATGCTCAGCGTGCCCATCATGTGCGGGCACTGGCTGGGGACCTTCCAACCTACGTCCAGCCTAATGGGGTGGATACGACGAGATTCTCACCCATCGGACCCGGTCGGAAGGAGTGGCGGGCCCGCTGGGGGGCCGGAGACGACGACCTGGTCATTCTTTGCCCGCGTCATTTGGAAGAACGCTACGGCATCATGGACCTGTTCGCAGCGGTAATGTCCCTCGACCCAAAGTTCTTCAGGCGGATTCGTCTGGTCTATACTGGCAGCGGCCCTCTGAAGGGCCACTTGGAAAAAGCCATCACCACCGCCGGCATGGGAGAACAAATACGGCTGTCCGGTGTCATCCCCTACCGGGACATGCCCTCCCTGTACCGGGCTGCAGACCTGGTTGCAGTTCCTTCCGTAGGCTCCGCCACCGCCGGCGAAGGTAGCCCGATGGCGGTCCTGGAAGCCATGGCCACCGGCAAGCCAGTGCTGGCCAGTCGCGTGGGGGGGATCCCGGAACAGGTGGCAGATGGCAGCAGCGGTCTTCTGGTTCCGCCCAACGACCCACCGGCACTGGCTCGGGCAATAGGCCACCTGCTCACCGAGCCACACTTGCTGACGACGCTGGGTGCCGCCGGCTTGCGGCGCGCACAGGAGTATTTTAGTATTAAGGCTCTGGCCAACTCCTATATGCGGCTGTACCTTGAGGTGACTGGACATGCTTCGGCCTAGTCACATTCAGGCATAGCGCCGGTATCGGTTTCGTCCGGTGGTTCTCCGGCCAGGCGAGCGTATTCATTCAACCAGGTGGTCGCGTGGGCTGACCACGTCAGTTCCCGTGTGGCGTATTCCCGACAGCGCGCCTTGAGGGTGGGGTCTTGCAGCTGCTGCTGCAGCAATCGGAGGCAAGACTCCCAGTCACCCTCCAGGAGTACACCCAGACCTTGTGCCCGGATTATTTCCGATACATCACCAATGCCAGGCGTGGCAACCACGGGAACGCCACACGCCAGATACTCCGCAAACTTGACCGGACAAGCCACCTGACTCACCAGCGAACGGCTCCTGAGCAGCAGGGCCACATCTGCCGCGCACAGATATCGCGGCACTTCGGCGCGCACCAAGGATTTGACAACAAAGCTACCGCTCGGCAATGAGTCCCCCAGAGTTTTCTCGACCTCCGCCGGCCGATCATTGACCAGAGCAAGGAGCAGCGCATTGGGGCTCAGGTGAGACAGGTGTTTAAACACTTGAATGCACGTGCCAAACTCCTGATACCAGTTGGTCGACCCGGAATAGACCACAACGAGCCGATCTGTCCAGCCTTCTTGCGTGCGTAACTGTTGACGCGCGGCCAGATCGAACCGAAACATGTGGGCATCCACGCAGCAGGGAACAACCACAACTTTACCACGTCGCCCCAGCGCACGAAAATGCCTGGAAAAAACATGGGAAACCACACTGACAGCCGGTGCCCGCCGCAACAGCCAGCCTTCTATAGATTTCCACACCCGAAACAGCATACTGGTATCCGGCAATGCCTTCGATTCGGCAAGCTCCTCAGGCAGCACGCCCCTGGCATCAAACATCCAACGCGCCCCAAACAGCGGTGCAACCACACTGCAAACAAGCGCTGGTTCATACCCTCGGGCGTGGACCACCCGCAGACGATATCGGAGGAGCAGCCAAAAGGTCACCAGAGTCAAAAACAGCAGATCGAGCCCGAACTGCCACGTACGTTGGTTACGGGGAGGAAGAATCTTGGGCAGCAACCATAACCGGACTTGGCTTGCCGCCAGGTCCTGCCGTAGTCTTTCTATTTCAGTCCGCCGGGCCCGGTAAACGGGAAACCACTCGCAAGAGACCAGTGTAAACCGAACTCCAGGTGGACAACTCCTGATGAAGGTTAATACCTGGGACTGCAAAACTGGCTGAGTCAGAACGCTGCCGTAAGTTAGAAACAGAACTTCCACTGGCATCCCTCTCACTATTAGGAACTGCTCCCTAAAACTTGGGTGACCTGGTCCTTGGGTGGATCATGGTGTATCTGATAAACCCTGAACTTCTCCGTTTCGAGATAAATGGTGATCTTGTCTGGATGGACCCGCATGTATTCCTCCATAATTCCCCAGACGCGTGCTTCGAGGAGCCGGCGGTTCTCAGCGTTCTTGTAGTACTTTTCCAGAACAATGTTCGAATCGCCAAGCTCATCCATGTTCAGGTAAACATCAGGATCGGGCTGGACGGGTCCCTTGCCCCGCAAGGGCCACTTCTCCACGTAAACAAAAACATCAGTTGTTGGAACATACAGTTGGAACTTCTTGCGTCTGACATCACTTACGTTCACTTTGGTCAGAAACGTGGCCAGGTCTTCGTGCCAGCCAACTCCCAGGGTCTGGCTGTATTGCTCAACCGGGGAAATGATGGTCCAGTTGGCGCGCGTAAACTCCTGGCTGATACTCAAGTAAGAATCGACAGCTTCGCTATACTCTTGTTGAACCGATCCGGGGGTCACCGGCTTCCAGGTGGTGACGAAGACCGCAATGAGCCCCAACACAACCAACAGTTCCCCCAGCGGGCGAACCCGCAGGGCAACCAGAATCCGGTCCAGCACCAGACCCAAGGTGACCACCAGAAAGAGGGAAAAGAACAGTCCGGAGCGGGGTTTGTCCATCAGGACGGGGATCCCGGTTTGACCGTGTGTCTGGGTGAACAGGAAGATCAGGATCAGGCCAAGGGAGATACCCAGCACACCTTGCCCCGGTTTCCTGCGCAGGGCGCTCACAACACCGGCAACGACCAGGACCAGGGCCAGAGCGAGGCCGGCGTCCAGAAAAACGTTCCCAGTGTGGAAGCGCTGGAGCCCCTGTACAGGCTCAAGCGTTCGCACCTGTCCGGCGACATAGTTCAGAGAGCCATGCCACTCCATTCCGAACAAGGTGGCAATACCCATGGGCGCAACACCTGCCAAGGTGGCAAGGACAGATGCGGCGGCCAAAGTCAGTACTCGTTTAAAGGGAAAGACCCGCATCACCCAACCACAGACCGCAAATATAGCCACGGCCAGGGCCAGGTAAACAAGGGCGTAGGTATGGATAGAAGTCGTGAGATAAACAGCCGCAGCAGTTGACACCAGGCTTGTCCGATCGCCTTCCCGCAGGTATCCCCAGGCCCAGACTGCCCCCGGCAGAACAAAGACAGCCGCGAATTCCTGCGGTAGTGGGTGGGTCTGACGCCAGGGGTCAGCCGGCAACGGACTGGCAGTCGAAAGACCGAATACCGCTGCCGCCAAGACCACAGCGGCCGGACGCAATTTCAGCTTGATTCCTGTGTAGATCACCGATAATACCAACAAAACAGCGCCGATCGGCCCCAGAAAACGCAGGATCAGCAACCGGTCCAGAAAGGTCAGGTAGCCCAGACCGGAAATGACTGCATGATAACCGCTTGGATAGATCCCACCAATGAATATTGTATTTTGTTCAATATATTTTGTCCAGGCCAGGTGTAGATACGCGTCGGAAGCGCCCAGGTACGCGTTCACCAGGTATGTATACAGGTGCAGCCAGGCCGACCAGCCCAGCACCCCCAGCCCCACCAGCCAGACCGGCAGTTCCGGATGCTTCAGGGCGGTGAAGAAACCGGCTTTGGCCCGGGTGACGGCGGCTGTCCAAAAGGTGGCCATGCGGGAACTCGGTGTTTGCTCTTCCATCTGGTCCAGAAACCGCAGCCAGACCTTTACCCACGAATCCCCAGGTGGCAACCGGCGGGTAAAGGTGATGATATAAATCGCCAAAACCAGCCCCCAGATGGCCATCGGTTCGTACAACCTCAAACCGGACAGCGTCTGGACCACAAAGACCATCAGACTGAGGGCACCGACGAATCCCAGAGCGGCCCGCTCAAAAAGCGGCAGGCCGCGCCGCACCGTGATGACGGGCAGCACCAGGTAGCAGAGAACAAACCGGATGCCCACTGCCCAGGCTTCAGGACCGTAACGCAACATGCGTTCGCTCTCCTTGCTTCGCCGGCCGGCTTAGCCGAAATGGGCCACCTCACTGTCCATGCTGCGGGGGGCTTCCCTGGGCAGATAGATCAGCGCAGCCGCAACCATCAGTGCCCCCCCGGCGGATGCCACTCCGGAGACCCAAAAAGGAAAGGCCGGCCCCAGACCATACAACCAGCCAGAGGCGATGGGGGCTCCGACTGCCCCCAGCCCCACGGCAGCGTTGAAGGCCGTCATGCGCACGGTTCGGCTGGGGCCGGGAGAGACGACATCACCCAGCAGGGAGGACCCCAGGCCTTGCAAGGTGTATTGACTCCCGCGCAGAATCAGGGCCAGGAGCGGAATCCCCGGCAACTGAATCGGCAGCAACAGGCCAAATGCACCACACGCCGCCAGACAAACCGCCACCCCCACCAGCGTGCTGGTTGGCAGAGTGAGATAGGTTTGCTTGTACCCAACGCGAACGTGACCAGACGTCCGGGGCCAGACGGTAAACAGCAGGGACCAGCCCAACTGTGCGGCGGCCAGGAGTGATGAATGGAGTCCGGTGGACAGGAGACTTTGGCCTTCTACCTCGCGCAGGTAGGGCACGATGAAGTTGCTGGGCAGCGTGACAAACAGAAAACCAACGGCGGCCACCGAGCCAAAGGCAATGTGCGCCAATGGCCCGCGGGAGGGCCGTGAGGCAGACCTTTGGTGGGAACTCACGGCCTCAGGGGGAGCACCGACCTTGATCGGGATCACCGCCAGCGTCGCTGTCAGGGAGCACAGCCCAGCCACCAGCACCGCCATTCGCAACCCGTAGAGTTCTGCCACCAATCCGCCCAGGGCGGATCCACCCAGCAACCCAAGTGGGCCGGCGGCATACAGGAGCGCAAAACTCCGCGCCCGCCACTCAGGCGGTGACTCCTCCAGGATCAGGGCATTCAAGGTCGGCAGCGCGGCAGCCCCGGCCAGTGACAGGAACGTACCCGGCAACAAGCCCTGCCATGAAGTGGCCCCGGCCATCAGCAACACGCCAATGGCACTGAGGACCCAGCCCGCCAGCAGAGCAGACCGCCGACCAAAGCGGTCCGAAACCATAGACAGGGGAAAGACCATGACCAGGGCTCCGGCCGCCCCTGCTCCCGCCACCAGGCCCACCTCGAAAGCCTCTCCGCCCACGGAGCCGGTAAATAGCGGGAGGAGCGGTGCATTGATGTTGTAGGCCAGAGACCACAGGAGGAAGGCCAGTCCGGCAAGGCGGAGGTTACGGCCCAAAGCCACTGGAGTCACCTCGGTCTGTACTGCGGTAACTGCAAATAGTCTGACGTTCCGTACCAGAGAAAACCGCACCGTTCGGCGGCATCCTGTGCCGTGCGCGCCACGGCCGGACTGTTTATTCCCTGGTTCAGGGCCAGCACTTGCAGACCCACCTGATTTTGAAACGAGTTCATCCGCCGAATACCTGAATGCACAGTGGGAACCGCGCCAATCTCATCGTACGGGAAGTCTTCCCAGCATACGCCGTCCAGCAGGGGAGCCGTCAGAGGTAGCAGCCGATGCAGACCCCAGTTCTGCACTAACAGGCACTGGGGGTACTGGCGGGCGGTTTCTGCCACTAACCATGCCGCCGCCGGCACCAATTCGCCCATAAAGGCCGGGGCGAATTGCCGGTCTTCCACATCGCCGATGGTGTCCAGGAATACGCCATCGTACTGAAGACTCAACGCCTCATGCACAAGCGAGTCGAAACGCTGCTGGGTTGCAGCCAGGCGGGGGTCCAGAATCCAGTTATTGAACTCCTCGTTGGCAACGGGATCACCCTGCCAGCGCAGGACGTTAGCCGGTGGGGAATACCCCGTTTTCCGTCCCACTTCCAGGACGCTTACATAGGCCAGTGCGATGGCACCGCGCTCCTTCAGTTGCCGGACTCCAACACGGTTCCGACCGCCGGGGTCAACCAGTGCCAGATCAAAGTGCGATAGTACGTCTTCCCCGCCCATTCCGTAATACAAGGCAAAGGACTGGATGGTGCGCAGGCCTCGGGCCACTCGATATTCACCTCAAAGTTAGTGGCTGGACACATTGGGAGCAGAGGAGACACCCCTGGAGACAGTCTCTGTATAGACAATGCAGGTTTCACACTGGTCACCGTGCCGGGTGCACAGATGATCGCGGTTGTCCCAGCAGCGGGCGACCTGTTCCAGCCGGTTCGGGCAACCGGCACAAACGTGCGCCGGGAGTTGCTTGATCTCCCAACAGGGGGCCAGCGGCAGCCCGGACCCGGCCTGTCGGCGCGGCCGTTCCATCGCCGCCACAAAGGCTTCAGCCACGCGCGGGTCGAGGTGGCTGCCACCGGCCCGGCTGACATCGTGCAGGGCACGGGCAAAGGGCAATGGGGACCGGTAGGATCTCCCGGTTGTTTTGGCGTCGAACAGGTCGACGGCACTGATGATGCGCGCACCGACTGGAATGTCTTCGCCTTTCAGGCCCTGGGGGTAACCGTGCCCATCCCAGCGCTCGTGGTGGCTGGCCACCAGCGCCGCCAGGGGCAGCGGATCCTGAAGGGGGCCGACCATCTGGGCGCCCAGTTCGGCGTGGCTCTTGACCTGTTCATACTCGTCAGCAGTGAGTCGGTCGGGCTTCAGCACGACCCGGGGATCAACCGCGACCATCCCCACGTCGTGGAAATAGGCCGCCATGGCGACCGCCTCGACCTCGCGGTCATCCAGCCCCAGTTCAATGGCGACCAGGCGCGCATAACGGGCCAGACGGTCGGAGTGGCCCAGGCTGTGCGGTGACAGGCCGTCCATGGCATTCACGAGCACATGCAGGGTTTCCATGTAGCTGGCTGAGGCCGATTGGACCTGGCGCTGACTCATCACCAGATGCGCGCCCCGGTCGCCCAGTGCCTTGAGTACCGCAGTTTGGTACGAATTCAGCCTGATGGCTTGCTGCACGAAGTAGAAGAAACACCCCAGAGGTTCGCCCTCCAGGAACAGGGGAACGCGGACACAGGCGTTGTAACTGATGCCCATCGGCCCCAGATTGCCACCGGGTACCACGTCGGGTCCGGTAGGCAGTGACAGCAGGGCAGGCACCTGGCCCTGTAAGATTCGCTCACCCAGCCCCCGGCCCTGGGGTGTGTCGGACAGGCTGAGCGGGTTGCCCGCACTGGCAACAACGGCGCAGTTGACCCGGGATTCGATCAGGTTGCCGCCGACCCGCAGCAGCAGTTCTAGCGCCCGGTCCATCCGCAGGGTCGTATCCAGGGCCACCCGGGTGGAATCCATCAAACTGCGTGTCCGCTCACTGTTGTCCCTGGCCTTAAACCATTCATAGATCGCCAAGGTGAGCGGAGCATACATGTCGCCCGCCTCTTTCAGGCGCTGCAGCAAGGGCGCGGGAATGCTCTGGCGGTGTTTGAGCAGGATCCGCACCGCCAGATGCCGGCCCACCGGGACCTCCAGCCAGCGTTCGGCCCGACCGCCGACAATCTCCGGCTGTTCCCGTTTCTCGCTGCAAGGCAGGCCGAGGGGGACCAGCGGGGTATCCTCTGTGATCAGCCCGGAGTAGTCGGGAACTACGGCCGGGTTGGCGGTATCTGTGATGCTCGCCCTGAGTTGCAGGATAGTCCCGTCTGCACTCAGCCAGTAAGCATGGTAGGCCTGCCCCGGTACCCAGGCAGCCATCTGCTCAAGAATGCGGGCCACTGCCCTGTCCACCGTCGGGGCGTCGTTCAGATTGGGCTGCAGTACCAGCGGGACCGAAACGGGCCGCCTGCGACGGACGAGCAGCCACACTGCCAACAACGCGAGGACAACGGCACCGGCAGAGGCCGCATATGCCCAAAGGGGCAGATCTGACCACTGCACTCTTCATACACCTGCCAATGAAAAGGTTGGAAGGTTGGACTCTTGGCGCACCCGCTCCGCCAGGATATGGACCGGGCAAAAGGAGACATGCCTGAGGAGCCAGCGCAGCTTGGCACGGGCACTGCGCACACCGTAACGCAAGACCAGGCGGGGGATAGCCGGAATCCCAGGCGGAAACGCGATGGGCCGGGGGTTCAACTCCCAGGGGTGCAGGTAAGTCACCTGCGGACTGATCGCTGAACGCAGCAGCCCCAGCACCAGCCATGCGGGCAGCACTCGCCAGTAGATGCCACCGCTGTATGGAATCGGCACAGCCCCAAGGTGCCGGACGGCCGGAGGCAATTCCAGCAGGCGGTGGCCGGTGCGGGTGCTCAGCCAGAAGGGCGTGGTGGGCGCAGTCGGTTCGCCGTAAAGGGGAGTACGCATTGGAAAGATGCTGGAATCGTAAGTAAATCCCGCTTCAAGCAGGACCTCCGCCGCCCACGGCACCCGGCGGTCCACCGACCACGAGGGGGCACGGTGTCCCAGGACCGGTTGACCGGAAAGGTCTTGCAGCAAGGACCGGCTTTGCCTGAGCCCGTCCAGATACTGGGCCGGTGTGCAGTCACGCAGATACAGGTGATCCAGGGCATGACTGCCGATTTCGTGATTCCGTTGGGCGATATGCCGCACCAGTTCCGGGTGGGCCATGGCCACCCGACCCAGAATAAAGAAGGTGGCCCTGGTACGGAACTCATCGAGCAAATCCAGCAGGTGATAGGTTTCTTCCAGCAACCGCGGGTCAGCAGGATCGCCCTTCCCGGTCCAGCGCCGATGGAGGTTACCATCGTACCAATTCTCAAGATCAAAGCTGAGAATGTGCTGCTGTTCTACCATCGGAAAAGTAGCCTCCACATCGCCGGGTCCCAAATATAACGGAACACCGCCAGTGCGAACCCCAGGGTCGGCCCCGGATCATCCCACGCCAAGATGTCATCAAAAGTACGTTCATCATAAGTTCGCAAAAGCCCTGGTTTCATCTGAAATCGATTCGGATTTGCCAGGAAATGCAGCAGATCACCCGGCAACAGCCAGCGGCAGCGAATCCCCACCGGGTAATGGTCAGGCCCCTGCACCTGCTGCCCCCGGGCCAATCTGGCGATCAAACCGGGAAAGTCCACACCACAACGGATGGCCAGGGCCAGGGAAGCCCAGAACCGCGGGTTGATCTCCATCAGGACCGGCCGGCCGGTGGCGTCCTCCATGAACTCCACTTCGACCGGCCCACGCCACCCCAGCGGCGCCAGCAACTGCCGGGCCAGGTCGACCAGGTCAGGCCTGTCCACACTCACCTGCAGCGTGCTCGGCCCCCGCTCCAATGGAAACCAGCGCAGTTCTTCCTGTACGAAGAAAGCACACAGGTCTCCGGCCGGATCATATAAGAGGCAAACATCGAACTTCCTGCCTTGAGGAATTCGTTCCTGAACCAGGAATCCCCCGCTGCCGGGTTTAATCTGCCGCCAGACTTCCCGGGCCTGGTCCGCACCGTTAACGAAGAAAATCCCCCGCCCCCCTGAGGCCACCCGGAGCCGAAGCACGGCCGGACCGTTGCAGGCCGCCACGGCGCGCAGGGCTTCTGCCTCGGTTTCAACTGCCACCGTCACCGGACAGGGCACCCCCGCCCGCCTGGCCAGTTCAGCGGTCCGAGCCTTGTCATTGCCAACGGTGAATTGTTCGGCTGTGGGCAGCAAGGTACGGAAGGGAAGTTCGTCCTGAACGGTCACCGTCAGGGCAGTGGTGTGGTCGTCCATTGGGATCAGCAGTTCCGGACGGTGGCGCTCATACATAGTCAGCAGCCACTGCCGGTAGGCATCGCTCCGGGTGGGCGGCGGGCTGATCAGACCCCGGTGGCAAAAGCGGGAGAACCGGCTGGTGGAGAACCACGTTTCATCGGCCACGAATACCTCATGCCCGGCCCGCCCAAGCGAGCGGGCAGCCGCAAGTGTCTTCCGCTGTTGTCCGTCGGTCAGTAGAATCCTACACATACGTGTAACTCCCGAGGACTCAAGTATAACCGACAACCCGTCCGAGAACGGTGTTCAGCCGCTCGTCCAGCCGAAAGCGGATGCCAAACAACACCCGGACAAACGCCATGAATCCCATCCGTAGATTGGTGACCCCATCCCGCACCCGGGCACCGGGGCGGTAATAGAGAATACGGGTGGGAAAACGGTTGTCCACCTTCCAGCCCCGCCTGGCCGTGATAATCCCAATCTCCTGAGCGCATCCATACCGACGCCCGAGGAAATACTGCAGCAAGTCGGCTACCACCTCTACCCGCATCAGTCGGAAGCCGCATTCCACATCGTAGTACCGGTAGCCGCTGAGCAAACTGGCCCACACCGACAGACCCCAGTTGCCAATCAGCTTGAACCAGGGATAACCGGTCAGGTCACGCCGGCCGAGCAGGACGTCCACCCGTTTGCCGGCCATGGCCGCCATGGCCTGGGGGATTTCTTCCGGCAGGTGCTGGCCGTCGGCATCGATATTGACCACGATGTCGTCTTTGGCCAGCAGCCCTTGCCGCAGCAACCCCAATACGTAGGCAAAGCCCGTCAGCAATGCGCCGGACATCCCCTGGTTCTCACGCAGGGCCAGCAGGACCACATTCGGGTGGTCGGCCGACCATTCCCGCACCAGGCTGCCCGAATTGTCGGTGGACCCGTCATCGACCACCACAATGAGATCAGCATACGGATAGGCACGCTCCAACACATCCAGAATCGTACGTTCCTCATTGAACTGCGGAATCACAAGGACGCTTTTTGGCAAGACGTTACCTCCTGGAGGTGCCTGGTTGGGGCGTGACAGTCCTGAAGATCTCATAGGGATCTCGGGCCGGCTCAGGCAACTCCAGACGCCATACCCCTACCTCACGTCCGTTAAATACCTGACGTATGGGCAGGCGATGCCGGTTCTGGTCGATCCATGCCTGGAGCCGGGCAGCAGCCTGCTGGCGTGGGACCGCCGCTTCCGGCGGTTGTCCGGGAGCCAGGGGGATATACCTCTCCACAAACAAGATGTAGTCACGGGTCATGCCGAAGCCCAGCGCCTTTCCTGCCTGCGTCCAGGCGGCCGGATCCGCCGGCAGTTGGCGGGCCATCTCCAGAAAGTCGTCAGGCGTCATATGGAAGGCCCGTTCAAACGCCAGGGCGTAACCCGTCTCAGCACTCATGACCAGGGTCCACTGCGCAGGTACAAAGCTCCTGTCTGCACGCAGAAATTGCAGCACCTGCTCGCCGGAATACCAGCGGTAGGGCCGGGCCGGTTGGGGTGGGATCAGGTACCAGGCGACCGCCACCAGGGGGATCAGCAGAGCCACCGCGACCGGGCGCAGGCGACCCAGGAACGATTCCAGCAGGGACCACAACAGTGCCGCCGCCACCGGCAGGGCCAGAGCGGCAATCTCACCGCTGCGGTCGGCCAGTGCCTGTACCCGTACACCAAATGCCGGGAGCTGGTAAAGAAGCAGGGCCGGTACCACTGCCGCCGCCGCCGCCGCCCGGGCGGTCCACTGATTGTCGCCGGTGGCAGTTCGGCGAAGTCGTACGGCCAGCAGCACCACCAGGGCCAGCAGGGTCGCGGCCAGTGCAGTGACCAGATAGACCGGGTCAAGGGCCGGCGCCTCGCCCTGAAGCGTATCGTTGATATACTCGATTGACGACCCGTGCCAGGAGTGCCCCAGCGCAAGCGCCACGGCCATCGGGGTCACAGCCAGGACCGCCGCCCCGCCGACCCAACCAACCAGACCAGGGAGGCGCCGCCAGGCCACGGCGCCCTGGCTGAGCAGGGCCACGAGTCCGGTCGCGGCGGACGTGATGATGACATATACAGCCGGTCCGGGGTGGGTAAACACGGCCACCCCGGCGGCAGCCGCCGCTGAAGCCCGGTCGGTCGGTCTGCCTCCGGTCAGGTACGAGTAAACATACCAGGCCGCCGGCCATACGAAAATCAGCCCATACTCCTGGGAGTTGTGGGCGGCTTGCCGTTCGAAGACAGTAGGCAGCAGGCTGGGTAAGGTGCCATAAAGCAGAGCCGCCACCACCGTGGCGGGGACAGATCCCGTACTTTTATATGTAAAGAATGAGATGGACAGGACGATGGTGAACCCCACCAGCGGTCCCGTCAAATCAATGACTTCGACCGCATTCAAAGCAGTGAACTTTTTCATCAGTGAAAGAAAAACATACATACCATGAGGATAAACTCCGTCCCGGTACAACAGGTTATTACTCAGGTATTTGGTCCAGGCGATGGTGCTGGGAGCGTCGGACAGGGCCGGGGCCGGTGTGACGAAGACTTCGGCAAACCGCATCCAGGCTGCGACGGCCCACACGACCACCAGAATCAGAACGGCCGTGTAGTGCCACCCGGCCAGCGGCGGCCGCGGCCTGGTCACCGGGCGGCGGGCCGACGGCCGCGACCAGGGCAGGTAACCGCGGCGATCGACCAGATCGAAATACCAGGCCGCGATGCCGGCGCCAATGCGGGCAAAGGTACCGCTCGGAACCACCCTGGACCGGAACCAGAACCCGGCCAACCCCATGACAGTGAGGAAAAGGATCGCCTCGTAGAGCCGGGCCACCGCCATCAGATGGACCATCACCGTGCTGATGAAGGCCATCCACAGTCCCCGCTCGACCACGGGGAAGGATTGCGGCCCAAACCGGAAGGGAAAGATGAGCCGGGGAATGAGGAGGTAGATAAAACCGACCGCCAGGGCGACCCGGACCAGGATCCAGGTGGCCATGATGGACCAGGGCAATAGTTCGTCCACTGGGACCACCCCTGCCTGTAACGGTTACTAAACGGAGCGCATTAAACTGAGATCCAGGTGGTCGAGGACGTGGAAAACGGCGCGGGTAGACAGCACCGCAAACAGAATGGCACCAGTGAGCAGCCCGAGTACTGCCCACTGGTGCCCACCGTAACGGCTGCCCAGGAAGCCAACGATCAGGTCTCCCACCAGTGACCAGGAGCAGGCCCGGACCGCAGGCCAGGGATCGTTCAAACTGAACAAGACCAGGGCATTCTGCAAGCCGACCGTTACCAGCGAGTAGGCCGGAGCGGCAATGTAGAAGACGAACCGGGTAATCTCTTGTTCCAGCGGGTCGACTGGCAAGGCCCCGATCCTCTGCAGAAAGTTGATCACAACAATGATCAGGATCATACTCAGTGCACTGGCAAGCAGCACCAGCCCGCTGAGAAGGGTATGGTCGCGGCGGAACGACCGGTTGAATTGGGTCACTTTATCAATGGTGAACACCCGCTGGCGCCGGCTCATGCGCCTGAACAGGGCGTGAATGTAGATCTCAACCAGCCCCATGGGCAGGACCAGGGTCCAGAGGGCCCAGTCCAGTCCAAGTTCATAGTCCCCTAGAAACCAGATCACGTACGGATGGAACGTCTCAGGCTTGGACCAGGCCAGAATCCGGTCTGTATAAAGCAGGGCGAAGTATACCGTCCCATACATGAAGTAAGGCGAAAGGGAGCGGCTAACCTGCGACCACCGGGGCATGACGCCGTGGATGCGTGCATCGGTGTCCTTGGCCGCCACCAGCCTGGACATGGTGACAATTGCTGCGATCACCGTCCCAAGGGCAATCGCACCCATCGCCCACCACTGGGCTGTCATCATTTCGACCCCGTAAAGCTCATGCTGCACGTAGACCAGACCGATACCGCCGGCGACCAGGGCCAGGACGATCAATTCCTTTTGCAGCATGTACAAGAGACCAGTGCCCAGCCAGGTAATCGTAAGTACGACATAATAAAACCAGGCCACCCTGAGAATGGCCCAGGGCAGTATGGGTATCAGTACCATCAGCACCGCCAGCAGCACGGCGTTGACGAGGGCAACCGCCAGCCCGACCATGAGAAGTTGCAGACTGGCGCGCCGGGCCAGATCGTACTGGTACTGTGACAGGTAAAACAGTCCCCGCCGGGCAATGGCCTGGGTAAACCCGCCTGCCACCAAAAAGCTGCCGAAGGTGCCCAGGGCGATGCCGGTGGCAATCTCGGTACTGAACCCTACGTATGACCACAGGGAGTAGCCGATGGCGATCACGGAGAACGACGACAGTACCATGGGCGCGGCAAACACCAGCCCACGCAGGTACAACATGACAGTGCGGAAAATCACCTTGTACCAGGGGACCTTTTCTTCCTGTACTCCCGGCTCCCGGTAGCGGGTTGTTCTTAAAGCTGCATGAATCGTTTCCGCCAGGGCAAACACATCTTCATACCCCAGGGAGACCGCCCGGTAGTCCGTCCAACCGTTCATTTCCAACATTGCCGCCACATGAAAGGCATCGATGGGGTGTACACCGGTACTTGCCACCCATTGCACCAGTTCGCCAATATCGGCTGCCGGGGTATCGGCTGGCAACGGACTGCTCATGACCGACTATCCTCCGGCCAGGTCATGTGCAGGATCAGGTCGGGCATGACCCCTTCACCCTGTGCCCGTTCGGCCAGATCCGGGGTGATGGGGGTTCCTTTGGTTGCCAGCAGTTCCCCGGTCGGGCTGCGCAGGTCCTGCCCCACTACCTTGCCTTCCAGGAAGCGCATCATTTTGGCGCCGATCCTGGCTTTCAGGCCAGAGCTCACCTGGGTGGACTCCGGTTCGGCCATCGGTAACTGGTGCTGTTCCCCCGTACTGGCACCAGCGTCCGCCGGGTGCGGGGATCCGGTAGCGGGCGGGGCAGGCTGGCCACTGACGGTGAATTCAGCGCCCTTTCCGGCCGGAGCAGCCGGAACGGCCGGAGCAGCCGGAACGGCCGGAGCAGCCGGAGGCTGGCTGCTGCCAACTGCTCCCGGACGCCAGCCACTGACTTTGGTGACGGCGGCTGCGGACCTGGCGTCAGCCGAAAGGATGAACCCGAGAGGCTGGGTGGCCTCCGGGCGTGCCGGTGCTTCAGCGGCGGCAGCTACCTGGGCTTCGGCGTCGGCCTGCGCTGCTTCGGCGTGGGCCTGCGCTGTTTCGGCGTCGGACTGTACCGCTTCGGTGTGGGCCTGCACTGCTTCGAAGTCGGCCTGCACCACTTCGGTGTAAGCCTGCACCGCTTCGGTGTAGGCCCGCAGCGCTTCGACGTCGGCGTGCACCACTTCGGCAGCACCAGCCTGACCCATTTCAGGCTGTACCTCTTCCCTCTCCGGGTCGGAACTGGTCGCCGGCCGGTCTCCCACTGAACCCGGACGCCAGCCGCCGATGTTGGTCTTGCCAGGGGTATTCAGCAGGTTGGCAAGAGATTTTTCCCTGGGCCCAGCCGAGGCAGGCTCCGTCATCCCGTCCCGATCGGGAAACATTCGGAATGGTAAAATCCGGCCGCTGGTCAGCGTCGTCGACAGCTCCTGGACTTCCCCGGGAGTTGCCTGAACCTCGCCCCCGACCGCTGCTGCTAACTGGCCGGTCTGATCAAGCCACTGCAGCATTTTATTACTGGTCTCATTGATCCGTTCGTTCAAACGGTTAAGTTGCTGTATCAGCGCCTGCCGTTCACGTTCGGCAGCCCCGTCCATTTCGCGAATCTGCCGCTGAATGACCTCATAAAGAATGGGCGAAACAGTTTCGGCCTGGCGCCGCGATTCATCCAGTTGCGCTATCAATGTCTGCTGGCTCTGCAGGCGCTCTTCGATCCAGCGGGCACGTTGATGCAACTGCTCCTGCTCGGCCAGTTCGGCCTGCAAGGTAGCCTCCACACTAGCAAGCTCAGCCTGGTTCTTTTCAATGGTTTGCTGCAGGGCCTCGTTCACCGCCCTGGGTTCAAGGCCGAAGAGGCTACGCTTCATACGCGCTTTCATGCGCTATCCTCCGCCGGCTTGACCTGCGTCTGGTTAGCTGCAGGGGCCTGGGCGGGCCCCGTGGCGATCCTGGCCGTACCCACCGTGCTCAGGGAGCCCTGATAGTGCTCAACCAACTGCCGGAGTTCGGTGGCCAATCCTGCCTGCAGGCGCTGAAGCTGGGTCAGGACTGCCTCACGCTTTTCGATCTGCTCCAGCAACAGGCGCTGCTGATCGGCATGACGCATGGCGGCCGCCTGCAGAACTTGCTGTCCCTGGCCCTGGGCCTGCAGGGTCACCAGCATCTCCGCCTGAACCCGGGATTCGGCCGTCTTTAACTCAGCCTCCAGCCGAACCAGTTGGCGGTGTAGTTCAGCCGTTCTCTCCCTGGCGAGGCCAATTTCCTTTCTCAGGCGCGCCAGATCATGGGCGTGCCCGGCCTCGCACTGTGCGAAAGCCGCCGCCACCGATCTGGAGCTATATCCGATAAAAGAGCGAGGAAATTGGAAGAGCATGCAGGATCCCCCCAAGAAGTGCAGATCAGGCGGCGTGGCGTAGTTCAAGGGCAGCCGCAAGAGCCTCCGCCCGCTCGATTTCACGCCAGGACCGGTCCACGTCTCCCGTTAATAGGTACAGTTCAGCAACCTGCAAAACCAACGCCGGTGTGCTGGGACCTTCCGGCTCCAGGTCGGCTGCGATTCGGTATTCTTGAATGGCCTGTGGCAATTGTCCCGCTACCACCAGAGCCTGCGCCCGGTCGACGGACAACTGACGGCGCCTGGCCACGAGGTCGGACAGCGGCACAACAGCGGCCATCTTCTGGGCCAGATTTTCATACGTCTGCCGGTACAAATCAAGGTTACGTTGAATGGTAAAGTAGGCCAGCGCCCGCTCCCGCGCTTCTTCGGCCAGGGTGTGCCGAAGGGCCGGGTCACGCAATAACTTCAGGACCGCGGCAGCCATTTCGTCCGGGTTTCGTGGCTGGACCAGCAGCCCCACACCGTCGCAAGCTTCGCGGGTTCCGCCTACATCAGTGGCCACCACAGCCCGACCGGACATCATGGCCTCCACTACTGCGTAGGGAAAACCCTCGGTAATACTGGAGAGAACCACCACATCGGCTGTGCCATAAGCGGCAGGCACATCGTTGACATGTCCGGCGAAAATAAATGTGTCCTGCAGCCCTAATTCGTCCCGCACTTCAATGCAACGTTGGTGGTAACTGGGGACGCTGACACCGCCATAGACCATGAACTTGACTTCAGGCATGGCCTGTTTCACCACAGCGGCGGCACGAATCAGGGTCTCAATATCCTTCACCGGGTCAATCCGGGCGACTGAAACGACCGTGAGCGGGGCCCCCGCCGGCCGCGGCCGGGGCACATAGGTCTCCGGGCTGACCCCGTTGTAAATCACGCGAATCCGGTCCTCGGAGACGCCCAACCGTCGCTCCCAGCGGGCATTAAAGGCCGCTACGGGCGTGACCAGATCGGCGTATGCGTAGTTGACCGAAGTAACGACCTTGATTAACCCGAGCAGGGACTGCTTGGCAAAGGTAGTCAGGCCAGACTTACCGATCGACAGGTACTGCTCGCGCAGATACACCCCATGTTCGGTCAGCAAGAACGGCGTCCGGTGCTCCATTTTGGCCAAAACGCCAGGTAAACCACAAAAAGCAGCCGCCGAAGAATGGGTCACATCTGTCTTGGGCACAGGGGTGTTGAGTACGATCAGAAAGCGGTACAGCCACCCCAGAGTCTGCAATCCTTCCAGCAATGTGGGCAACGCATTGAGCTTGGCCCACCGACTGGTTTGGATGCCTTTGAGGTAATAATTCCAGACCGGCTCAGCCTTGAATGCCTCCAGATAGTCGTACTGGCGGAAGAACGCATAGAAGTCATACAACAACCGCCCAATCTGGCGCCCATCATGGTGATCACTAAAAACTCCGGACAGCAACTGGTCAAACAGGGGGATAAATTCCTGGTTGATCACCCGGGAAGTGGTACGAAGCTTACGCTCGTAAACAGTGGAAAACCGGATATCCAGGTGTTCCGACGGTTCCTCGGTCCCCCACATTGGGACCCGGATGAGGTTCACACCAGTGGGCAGGCTGTATCGGTTAGCCAGGTGAGGGTGGCCGAGGATGGTATAAATCTGGTATTCCACCCCTTTTACCCCGCGCACCAGCATGTCGCACCAGGTGCTGACTCCGCCGCGAACGGTCGGGTAGGTGCCTTCTGTTGTCAATAACACGCTGATTGCGTCTTTACCCGTGTACGCCATGGGGTTGACTCCGTTCTCAGGCTTGCCTTGTCTGCTGGTTGGTACGCCAGAATTCCGCTGTGGCCTTGAGCCCTGTCCTGAGGTCTGTTTGCGGCTGCCACTTGAGCCGTTCCTGCGCCCGCCCCGCCGTCAGCACCGCGTGATCGATATCCCCGGGGCGCCTGGGGGCATGTTGCGGGGGGCGCTGCCAGCCGGTAATTTCGGCGGAAAGCTGCCATAATTCCCGAATACTCGTGGACTGGTCGGTGCTAATATGGAAGATGCCTGAGGCCGTCCCGGTCAGGGCCGCCAGGTTGGCCCGGCTCACATCCCTGACATAGACAAAGTCCCGGGTCTGCTCCCCATCTCCGTGAATCAGGGGATCGCGTCCTTCCAACATGGCGTACAGAAAGGCCGGCACCACAGCGCCGTCGCCGCTGGCCCTCTGCCGCGAGCCAAACACGTTGGCAAACCGCAAGCTGACCCAGCGCAAACTGTACTGCTCGCTCAGCACCCGCACATACCACTCGCCCGCCAGTTTGGACAGGCCATAGGGGCTGATGGGCGCAGTGGGGTGGTCTTCGTTGATGGGTAAGCAGACCGGTGTGCCATAAACGGCGGCCGAGGAGGCATAAACGACTGACTGGACCCCGGACTCCCGGCAGGCAGCCAGCAGGTTGGCGGTACCCACCACATTGCTGCCAAGATCAGCCAGCGGATCAGAGACCGACTCCTTGACCGACACCTGCGCAGCCAGGTGAATAACGCCTTCCGGCCGGAGCTTCTGCATCAGCGTTCCCAGCCCCGCACGGGTCAGGTCGAATTCGACAAACTCCGCCCCTGGCGGCACGTTCTCCAGACAACCAGTGGAAAGATTATCGAGCACCGCCACTTCATGACCGGCTGCCAACAGTTCCTCGGTTACATGGGAGCCAATAAATCCGGCACCACCGGTCACAACGACGCGCATTGAGTTCCCACCTAGCTGTAAACTTTTGCCATTAGTTAGATACAGATAAGATATAGTAAAGTATACTCAACTTCCTTAAAAAAGCCAAGAGCCGCGTGAATAATTGACAAACTTCTCGCGTGGCGAAATTGGGGGTACATAACCCAGCATTTTTGGCACTGTGGGCCACACAGGCTTCTATGTCAGCCCGGAGGCGCCTGCAGAACCCTGCCCGTGCGGACAACAGGTTAACAGCGGACACTCGCTGCAGCGGGGGCGCCGCGCTTGACAAAGGTTCCGGCCATGGTGAATCAGCCAGTGGTGGGCCCCATGCCACTGCTCACGGGGGATTCGGGCCATGAGTTGCTTTTCTGTTTCCAATACGTTGTCGGCCCGGGCCAGTCCGAGACGGTTCGCCACCCGAAACACGTGGGTGTCCACTGCGATGGCCGGCACGCCGAAAGCGTTGGCCAGCACCACGTTGGCGGTCTTGCGCCCTACGCCCGGCAGTTTGATCAGGTCTTCCATGCAGCCGGGAACCTCGCCACCGTGTTTTTCCAAAAGTAACTGGCAGGTCTGCCGGATGTTCCGTGCCTTCTCCCGGAACAGTCCGCAGTCACGGATCTCGTTTTGCAGCTCTTCTTCGGTCAGCACCACAAAATCGGCCGGACCGGGGTATTTGGGAAACAGCCGGGCCGTGATCAGATTCACCCGCTTGTCCGTGCACTGCGCAGACAGCATGGTGGCAATCAGCAACTCAAAAGGATTGGTATGTTCCAGCGCACAACGGGCATCGGGATAGGTCTGGGCCAAACGGCTCAGGATTTCCCTTGTCGCCTTTGCAACACGTGGCAACTGTTTGTTACCTCCTAAATAAGCAGGCGCCGGGCTGTACCCCGGCGCCCTGCTTGTACCTTGCGGTGCGTATGGTCAAAACGCCCCGACGCCGGCAGCGGTAACTCTGACTTCATAATTATACACGATATTATACACGATCGAACCAATCCCGGCGATGACAGCCGCTGGTGGATTACATGGTTCCCCGAGCGTGGACCTGTAGCAAGGCGTAAACCATTTCGGTAACTGGAATCTGCAGGCCATGCTGCCTGGCCCGGCTGACGATGGCGCCCTGGATCAGTTCCACCTCCAGCGGGCGGGCCTGTTCCCGGTCCCGCTGCATGGACGATTTCATGTTCGGGGCGAGGCTCCCCAGGGTCTGTAGCACCCGCGCCAGGTGCTCCTCGGTCAGATGAACCCCTTCGGCCCGGCCGACCGTCCAAACCTCGCGGACCATCTGTTCCACCAGACGCCAGGTTTCCGGTTGGGCGCGGATGGGGCCGATAGGCTCCTGCAGGATCGTGGTGAAACCGCTCATGGTGGCCAGGAGCATCAGCTTCAGCCACAGGGCCTGCACCATGTCGGCCGCGAGGGTCACCTGAATGCCGGCTGCCTGCAAGGCGTCCCGCAGTTGTTCCCCGCGCGGGGAAAGGCCGCCGTCCAGTTCACCGAAGGTCAGTGTGGCGAACCGGCTGGGGTTAACAATTCTCCCTGGTGCATCGATATAAGCTTCAAGAGCGCAACTCCCCCCCAGAACATGGCGGCCATATCGGTGGCACAGCCTGTAGGGGGCGTCCAGACCGTTCAGCAGCGGAATAATCAGCGTCTGCGGACCCACCAACGGGCCAATGGCCGGCACCGACGTGTCCAAGTCCGGACCTTTAACGCACAATAAGACCAGATCGCACGGTCCGATCTCGTCCGGGCGGTCAGTAGCCGGTACCTGCACGGTGAAATCGCCGGCAGAGGCGCTTTCCACACGCAGACCGTTGGCCAGCAGAGCCGCCAGATGAGCGCCCCGGGCGATCAAATGTACGTCGTGACCACTGCGAGCGAGCAGACCACCGAAAAATCCCCCGGTTGCCCCGGCACCGAATACCCCAACCTTCATGGCTTCTCCTCCTGCGGCGGGATCGCTTCTGTTGCCCTTCGTATCACCGCCCGCTTTCGCTGCCCCTGGGACCGGCCCCTGCCAGACGTGCCATTTTGGCTTTAATATTTCCGGAGCGTAACCGAACAGCTTGCCAGCCATACAGGGGCAGGGTAGACTTTTGGCGGAGGTGCTGCCCATGCCGGCACGCGCACAGTCGGCTGCCCTTTACGAGCGAGCGTTAAAGTATATCGTCGGGGGCGTGAACAGCCCGGCCCGGGCTTACGGCGCCGTCGGATTGCCCCACCCACTCTTTTTTGAGCGGGCGGCCGGGGCGTACCTGTGGGATGCAGATGGAAACCGGTATATCGATTACCTGGCGGCGTTCGGCCCTGGCCTGCTGGGTCATGCTCACCCGGAAATTACTGAAACCATTGCCCGTGCCGCCGCCAACGGCACCCTGTACGGGACCCCCACCCCCTGGGAAGTGGAACTGGCTGAACAACTGCACCAGGCGATTCCCGCCCTGGAGCGGGTACGGTTCGTCTCCTCGGGCACCGAAGCCGTGATGAGCGCAGTCAGGGTGGCCCGGGCCTATACCGGACGGACCAAACTGATCAAATTCGAAGGGTGCTACCACGGCCATTCCGACCTTGCCCTGATCAAGGCCGGGTCGGGACCGGCTACCCTGGGCCAGCCCGACAGCGCCGGCATCCCGGCCGGGACGGCCGCCGAAGTCATCAGCCTGCCCTACAACGACCTGCCGGCCCTGGCCGCAGCCCTGGACTGCTGGGGCGACCAGACCGCCGCCGTGCTGACAGAGCCCATTGTTGGCAACATGGGCATTGTCTGGCCTGCCCCCGGCTACCTGGCCCAGGTGCGGGACCTGACACACCGGGCCGGTGCCCTGCTGATCTTCGACGAAGTCATCACGGCCTTTCGGGTCTGCTACGGCGGCGCCCAGAACCTGCTCGGGGTCGAACCAGACCTGACCACCCTGGGCAAGGCCATCGGCGGGGGGCTGGCACTGGGTGCCTACGGCGGCCGGGCCGCCGTCATGGACTACGTGGCGCCCCTGGGACCGGCCTACCAGGCCGGTACCCTGGCCGGCAACCCTCTTTCGGTGCAGGTGGCCCTCAAAGTGCTGGAGATCTTGCGCCGCCCGGGCGTCTACACCGACCTGGAGGCCAAAACGGCCTGCCTGGCTGACGGTGTCCTGGCGGCCGGCCGGCGCCACGGCTTCCGGCTGCAACTGAACCGGGCGGCATCCGGTTTTACCCTGTTCTTCACCGACACCCCGGTGCGGGATTATGACTCAGCCAGCACGGCGGACAAGACGCTGTTCGCTGCCTTTTTCCGGCACATGCTGGAGCGTGGCATCCTGCTCGCTCCCTCCAGGTTTGAGGCCTGGTTTGTGCAGATGCCCCATACTCAAGAGGACCTGGATGAAACCATTGCCGCTGCCGACGCCGCCTTTGCTGCCATCGCCGCCGGCGCCTGATACGACGCCCCCGTACGGGCATTGCGCACCGGACGGGTCTTTGAAGGGACGGAGCATGACATGTACTCATGGTTGGCCGGCCTGCTGCTGGGAACGCTGCTGCTCGGAGTACTGGCCCGCACAGTTGCATTGCTGCAACGCAGCCGCAGGGCGATCAAAAACCCCTACATCGGTGCCCTGCATCAACTGCTTTTCGGGGCTGTGGCCGTCGCCTCGGCCACTGGCATTCTCTATGGCATTGAAATGGGAGTGCGGGTGGGCCATATCTCCGCCGCTGGCTCGGAGTCGATCGGGCACTACTGGGTGGCGCCGCTGATCTTCGCCGTCTCCCTGGTGCTGCTGGTGCGGCTGAACCGGATGCTAGGTACCCAGATGCTGGTCCAGATTGACCAGACGCTGGGGTCGATTAGCACTTTACAGAGACAGGCTGAACAGGACTCACTGACCGAGCTTTACAACCACGCGATCTTTTTCCGAGAGTTGGACCAGGCCACTCCCCCTTTTGCCGTGCTGATGATCGACCTGGACGGATTCAAGCCTTACAACGACCGAAACGGCCACCTGGCCGGGGACCAGGCGCTGGTAGAGGTGGCCCGGCTGATCCGCAGCGCCTGCCGGACCGAAGATGTGGCCGCCCGGTACGGGGGCGACGAGTTCGCTATGCTGGTGCAGGGCATTACCCCTGACGACGCCCGCCGGCTCGCCCAGCGGATCAGCGACGCCATCCGCACCAGCCCGCTGCTCCAGGGCGCGGTAACAGCGTCGGTGGGCATCGCCTTTTCCCCCCCGGACGTGGGCAAGGATGTGGTGGCGGCCGCCGACCAGGCCATGGGCCTGGCCAAGCAGGCCGGCCGGTCGTGCGTGTGCTGGATCACGGCGGAGGGGCCGCAGTACTGGCGCCCTGCCTCGCCCCGGACCGCCGCTGCCTCCCCTTTTTCCCCGCTGCCGTCCCAGGCTGTACCCGGTGCGAACCTGGAGCACCTGGTGCTGCACGGCTGTCTGGAGATTCTGGCCCACGCCCTGCAGTCGCCGGCCGCCTGGGCGGTTGTCCCGGATGCGGACGGCCAACCGCAGATTCGCCCAGGGGTAGGGATGGTGCCTCTCGCCTGCGTGCTGGAAGACATTGACCCCCAGGTTTGCTGTTGCCTGAATCCCGAGGGGGGTGTGCGCACCTTCGTTTGCCCCCGGGCACAAGAAACCCGGGTGGTGATTCCGGCCACGGAGCGCGGCGGTTTGCTGGCGGCACTGAACCTGATTCCGGGGCCGGACGCCCTGGCGGCGTGCGATCCGTCGACCCTGGTGCAAATGGGGGACGCGGTGGGTCATCTCCTGACCCAGGTGCGGGAGGCTGTGCGCATCAGTGAAGTACAGCACGCCTATACCAATGCCCTGGCCCAAACGGCCCGGATCATCGCCGGGCGCCTGCCACAGCGGGATCGGCTGCAGCAGGTGCTGGACGTGCTGCAGAAGGCCACCGGCGCCGAACTGGCCGAGGTGTTCATGTGGAACCCCGGCGTGGCCAAACTGGAAATGGTGCTGCCTGGCAGCAATGTGGACACGCCCCTGCGGGACAAGCTACATTTCGAACCCCGGGAAGGGGCGGTGGGCCGGGTATTTGCGCAGCAGCGCCCGTTTGTGACCCATGTGCTCGACCAGGAGTCCTCTTACCTGCGCCGGAGAGTGCCCGCGGCCGGATATCACACGCTGATTTCGATTCCGATGGTGTGGCAGGAAACCTGCCTGGGTGTGTACGGCCTTTACGCCCGTACCGAACGGCTGGTGAGCCAAAGCGAACTGGACATGCTGATTCTGGCCGGAAAGCTGATGGGAGCCGCCCTGGCCGCTCCGCCCGTTTCGTCGGGCCGGTAGGACCTGTGCCCGCGCCGCCCCGCCCGGTGTACCGGGTCGGGGCCTGGCGCGCAAACCTCGCTTCCACGGGTTCAGGAGTTGCGCCAGCAGGAATATCCTGTCCAAAGTGGGAATGGTTTGACAGGTCTGCCGTGCCAGGAGGGAATCGAATTGATCTGGGTGCGCATGTTCATCCTGGGGCTTGGTTTCTTTGCGATCAGCGCCGTCTGGCCCATGTACAACTCGTACATGCCGCTGTTCTACGGCCATTTCATCGGCAGCCTGTCTGCCGTGGGTGCGATCATGGGTATTGACAATGTTCTCGGCCTGACCATGCAGCCATACTTTGGCGCCTTGTCGGACCAGACCCGCACCCGGTTCGGCCGGCGGATTCCCTTCCTGCTGGTGGGTATGCCGCTGGCGGCGGTGTTGCTGGGGCTCCTGCCCTATACCCGGGACATCGGCCTGCTTCCCCTGCTGTTGTCGACCATCGTGATGAATGTGATGATGGCCGTGTTTCGCTCGCCCACCGTAGCGCTGATGCCCGATGTGGTTCCAGCCCACCTGCGCAGCCAGGCCAACGGTATCATTAACTTTATGGGCGGACTCGGCGCCATTGTCAGCATCCTGGTGGGCAGCAAACTCTATGAACGCGATCCCCACCTGCCGTTTGTGTTCGTGGGCGGGATGATGCTGGTGGTGGCCGTTATCTTCCTGCTCTGGATCCGCGAGCCGGCCGAGTCTGCCGAAACTGTGGAAGAAACGCCGGCGGCCCTGAAAGAGGCATTTGTCTCCCTGTTCCGGATCCGCGATCCCCAGGTGCTGCTGCTGATGGCCGCCATTTTTCTGTGGACCTTTGCCGAACAGGGCCTGGAGACGTGGTTTACCACCTACGGTACGCGGGTGCTGGGGCTATCGGCCGGTGACGCTTCCGGCAAGTTGCGCTTTTTTCTGGTCTCGTTTGTTTTTCTTACTCTGCCCGTCGGCTTTTTAAGCGGGTGGGTCGGCCGGCGCCGGGCCATGTCGCTGGGCGCCGTGCTGCTGGCCGTGGGAGTGGGGCTGATCGGCTTTGTTCCGGCCCTGCTGCTGCCCGCCCTGGTTACGGCCGGGGCCGGCTGGGCACTGGTGATTGTGAACGCTTACCCGGCCATGGTGCAGTTGGCCGGCCCGGCCCAGGTGGGCACGTTCACCGGCATGTATTATGTAGCCGGCCCACTGGCAGCCGCCATTTCGCCCACTGTCTTCGGGTCGGTGGTGGATATCCTGGGTTGGCCGGCGGCGTTCGGGATGGCGGTGGTGGCGTTCCTGTTGGCGGCGGTGACGGTACTGCGGGTCGACGGGGCCGATGTGAGCCCGGCGGACGCGAAGGCAGCGTAAGGTCCGTATGAATCCTCGCAACTGCTGGGTACTCTAGCCTGCGGGTCCCGGTAGTAACGAGGAGGGGTTTCTTCGTGTATCAGCAGATGCAGAGCATGCTGAACCAGATGGCCCAGCAGGAATCTCAGAACCAGCAGTCGGTGCAGCAGATGGCCACGCAGGCCGAGCGCGACCTGCAGTATCTGCAGCACCTGATGCAGAGCAAGCAGCAGCAGGTGCAGTCGCTGCGCTCGCTGGCCCAGCGGGAGAACCAGGCCATCCAGAATGCCCGCACGCTGGCCGTTCAGGCTGGCGCCATGCCCGGCATGGGCGCGACTGCCGGTACGGGCGCGGCTGCCGGTATGGGCGCGGCTGCCGGTATGGGGGCGGCCCAGAACTACAGCACCTTCGGCGGCGCCACCGCGGGTCAGTATGGCGCAGGTGCCCAGAGCCAGTTCAGCCCCGGGTATGGTGCGGCTGCCTACGGTGGGTATGGCGGTGCAGCCGGCAGCCAGTTCGCCCCTGGTGCCACCCAGGCCGGCGCTGCGGGCGGCCAGTTTGCTCCCGGTGCTGCCGCGGGCGGTGCTGCGGGCAGCCAGTTTGCTCCCGGCGCTGCCGCGGGCGGTGCTGCGGGCGGCCAGTTTGCCCCCGGTGCCGGCGCGGGCGGTGCTGCGGCCAGCCAGTTTGCCCCCGGTGCCGGCGCGGGCGGTGCTGCGGGCAGCCAGTTTGCTCCCGGTG
>JAKFDK010000047.1:0-67173 GCA_036676195.1 Clostridia bacterium
ATCTTGTACCGCTCCGGCTGGGATGTGGCGGGACGCGGGACGCCCTGGGTGGGGGCCCCGGCCGCGGCGCGGCGCTCCTTCAGGGCGGCGATCCGCGCCTGGACATCCCGGTAGTTCAGGCGGTAGGCCATGACCTTCTCGTAGAGGGTCAGGGCTAAGCGGGGCTCGCCGCTCTTCTCGTGGGCGAGGGCCAGCAGGTAGTAGGCATCCAGGCTCGCCGTGCTGAGGGGCGTGGCCGCCACCACCTCCTGCAGCTTCTCCTTGGCGAGGCCGTACATCTCCGTCTCCAGGAAGATTTCTCCGAGGGCGGCGGTCGCCTCCAGGAAGCGCTCGGAGGCGGCCGGCACCTGCTGCAAGGTGAACACGGCCGCCTCCAGGTCCCCCTGCTCCTTGAGGAGCATCCCGGCCTCGAAGGACTCCCCCGCCGCCTTGTGGGCCGCCACCGCCTTGGCGGCCTCGCCGGCCTGCCGGTAGAAGCGGGCTGCCTCGGCGAACCGGTGGGCCCGCTCAAAGGCTGCCCCGGCCTTCGCGGGGTCCCCCCCACTGCCGAACATCTCCGCCGCCTGGTCCAGGTCCCCCTCGACCTGGGCCAGCCGACCCAGCTCTGTATGTACGTAGGCCGTTCCACCACCTCCGTCCCCGTAAAGTTTGAGGGCTCGGGTAAGGTCTCGCCGGGCCAAGCGCAACGCGCCCAGCTCCAGATGGGCAAGACCGAGATTGACCAGCGCATCGGCCATGGCCTGGTGGTCACCGGCCGTCCGGAATTGTTCCAGGGCCAGTTGTCCTGAACGGCGGGCCTGCACCCATTCCTGCCGTTTGGCGTAGACCGAACACAGATTGAGTTCAAGCAGCCCGCTCAAATAGGGACTGCCCTGGCTGCCAAGGACATCCTGAGCCTGAATGGCTTCCGCAATGGCCTGATCGTCGCGATTCAGTTTCGCCAGTGAAATCAGCCGGTTGATCCGCGTCTTGATGACGTTAACCGGTTCGGCCTGCCTGTCCACCAGATATGGCAATGCCTGCTCCAACCAGCTCAGGGCGCCTTCATGGTCCAGGCGGGCATGGCTGACGGTACACAGGGCGTTGTAGGCAGGGAGGATGAGGTTGGGGTCGTCCGAAGGCGCCGCCAGCGTCAGCCATAATTCAAACTGCTCGGCTGCCGCCACCAGTAACCCCCGGGCCAGCAAGTAGCCGCCATAGTCACGGTGCTGTTGCGCCTCCCGCGCCTGTGCCAACACGTCCCCACCCTCCTGCCAAATGCGATTGATGAACCCGGTGGCCAAAGAAAAAGCCTGCTGCCGTTGGCTACGCCAAAGGCAGCAGGCTTGCGCTCGGCAAATCCTGCTTGAACCCCGGCAACCAGACGGCCATGGCCCATTTCAGTGGGCTGTAGGCTCTCGGCTTTGCGTCCCCGGCTTTCGCCGGGTTTGCCCTGAGCGGGTAGCATATGTGCTCTTGAGGGAAGGGGTATTCTGGAAAACAGAATGCCCCACTCTTATAGTCATTTAAAGCCAAAATCATTAACCAGGCAACAACCAATTCGGGGCAAAATCAGCGACAGGCAACCGTTAGGGCTGCCTGTCGGGGTGTGGCGAAGCCAATCACCTGTTTTCTCCAGTCTGGCTTACAGAATCCCTACCTTCTGCATGACCGCCCGCAGCGCCTCCCGCTCCGGCTGCGTGGCCGCCACCAGGGGCAGGCGCAGTCCGCCGGGGCTGAACCCGGTTAACTCCAGAGCGGCCTTGGTCAGAATCGGGTTGGTAGTGGCAAACATCCCCTTGAACAGCGGCGTCAGACGCCGATGCCAGGCGGCAGCCTCTTCCACCTGACCACCCAGGTAAGCTTCGATCATGGACTTGATTTGCGGGCCCGCCACGTGACCCACCACACTCACCACGCCGCTGGCACCCTGAGCCATCATGGGCAGCAGGGCAGAGTCATCTCCCGAGTAAACGGTAAAACCAGGCGGGGCCAGGTTCAATACCTGCGCGACCTGCTCGATCACACACTCCTTGATGGAGGTGATGTTGCTGCAGTCCCGGGCCAGGCGGGCCGTGGTGGCCGGTTCCAGGTTCGTCACCGTCCGGCTGGGTACGTTATACAGCATGACCGGCAGCCGGGTCGCCTGGGAAATGGCCGCAAAGTGTTGGTAAAGCCCTTCCTGCGGTGGCTTGTTGTAGTAGGGCACCACGGCCAGAATTCCATGCACGCCGGTGACTTCCGCATGGCGGGTCAGGGCAACTGAGGCAGCCGTGCTGTTCCCACCGGTACCGGCGATCACGAAAGCCCGCTTTCCAACCGCTTCCAGCACCGTCTCAAACAGACGGATCTTCTCGTCCTTGGTCAGGGTCGCGGTTTCGCCGGTGGTGCCGGAAACGACGATGCCGTCTGAGCCGGAATCCACCAGGCGCCGGGCCAGTTCGGCCGCCTTGGCGTAGTCCACGGAAAGATCATCTCGAAACGGCGTGACCATGGCGGTAATGAGGCGCCCAAAGGGTGGCATAGCTCGTAACCTCCCTAAACAGTTTTTCCTAGTCCAAACCCCTCGTGCAGCGCCCGTACAGCCAGCTCTGCATCAGCGGAGGCAATCAGACAGGAGATGGTGACATGCGAGTCCGCCGTCTGCAGGATGTTCACCCCGGCTCGTTGCAAGGACTCGGCCACCGTCGCCATTACGCCGGGCCGGCCCCGCATCCCGGCTCCCACCGCACTGACCTTGGCCAGACCCGTGCGCATGGTCACCGGCAGCCCCAAGTCCTGCAGAATGCCGCGGGTCTTTTCCGCCCAGCGCTCATCGATGCAAAAAACCTTGCGGTCCGGATACACGTTGATCAGATCAATGCTGATCTGCGCGTCGGCCAGATGACGGAATAACGCCAGACCCCGCAGATCGCCGGGCTCTGTCTCCACCACCACCTGAGCCAGGTGCAGCACATGGGTCACACCGGTCACGGGACCCCTGGGCCGCGGCAGCAGGCAGCCTCCCGCCGCTTCCAGCGAGTAGGTGACCAGGGTGCCGGGAGCATCGGCAAAGGTACTGCGCACTCGCAGGGGAACGTTGCCCTGCATGGCCAGTTCCACCGCTCGGGGGTGCACGACCTTGGCACCCATGATCGCCATCTGGGCCACTTCATCGTAGGTGGTTACCGGCAGGGTGCGGGCGTCCGGTACCAGCACCGGATCGGCCGTCTTGATGCCGTCCACATCGGTGTAAATCTCAACGACTTCGGCCCGCAGAGCGCCGCCCAGGGCAGCCGCACTGGTATCGGATCCGCCCCGGCCCAGGGTAGTGGTTTCGCCGGTCCGGGTGCGACCCTGAAACCCGGCCACAACGGCGATGCGCCCCTCCTGCAGGAGCTGTAGCAGCCGGGGGGGCTCGACCTGAAGAATATGGGCAGCGCCAAAGGTATCATCGGTTATAATTCCCGCCTGGGCCCCGGTCAGGGCCACCGCCGCCATTCCGCGGCTGCGCAGCACATTCGCCAGGACCACCGCAGAAATGGTCTCGCCACAGGAAAGGAGCAGGTCCATTTCCCGCGCCGGTGTCTCTGAACACGCATCCCTGGCCAGGCCGATCAGGGTATCGGTGGCGTACGGATCTCCCGTCCGCCCCATGGCTGACACCACCACTACGGGTTGCAGGCCCTCCTGACAGGCAGCCGCCACCCGGTCGGCCACCCGCTGCCGCCCCTCTCGGGTCGCCACCGACGTCCCGCCAAACTTCTGAACAACGATGCGCAAGCGGGCCTGACCTCCCTAGCGGAGGCCCTCCCGGATCAGGAATTCGGCAATCTGAATGGCGTTGGTGGCAGCACCCTTGCGCAGGTTATCGCTGACCACCCACATCCAGAGGCCGTTCGGCGAGGACAGGTCCTCGCGGATGCGGCCCACGAAAACCTCGTCCTTGCCGGCCGCAGCCAGCGCGTCCGGATATTGCAGGCTGGCCGGATCGTCCTGGACAACCACGCCCGGAAAATCTGCCAGCACCCGGCGCGCTTCGTCCACCGTCAGCTTGCGCTCCGTCTCCACCAGTACACTCTCGGAGTGACCGATGAATACCGGTACCCGCACGGCGGTCGCTGCGACGGGCAGGTCGGGAAGGCCGAGAATTTTCCGCGTTTCGTTGGAGACCTTCAACTCTTCCTTGGTGTAACCACTGGCGTCAAATGCGTCGCAGTGGGCCAGCACATTGAACGCAATGGGCTTCTTGTAAACTCCGGTCACCGGCGGCTGCCCGGCCAGAATCTGCGGGGTCTGGTTGCGCAGTTCTTCCATGGCGTCCTTACCGGTGCCGGAAACTGCCTGATAGGTGTTAACCACAACACGCTTTACCGTCGCGGCCTGGTGAATGGGCTTCAGTGCCATGACCAACTGGATGGTCGTGCAGTTCGGGCTGGCAATAATGCCATTGTGGTGCCGAATGGCTTCCGGATTGACTTCCGGCACCGCCAGGGGCACCTCGGGATGCATCCGCCAGTAGCTGGACTTGTCAATGACCACTGCGCCCCGCTTGACTGCCTCCGGTGCGAGGTCACGGCTGGCATCATTGGTGGCAGCACAAAAGACAAAGTCGATCCCCTCAAAGCTTGCCGGAGAGGCTTCTTCGATGGTTAACTGCTGTCCCTGGAACGAAATGGTCTGGCCGGCGCTACGGGCAGTGGCCAGGATTTTCAGGCTTTGCAGCGGAAAATGGCGTTCCGCCAACCCCCGTAAAAGTTCCTGACCCACGGCCCCGGAGGCACCTAGAATAGCGACGTTCTTCTTCATTTGCACTGCGACCTCACTTGTTCAGGAATATGCCTGCCCCCCGGGGAACATGGCCTGTCAGGCCGGCGGCCCCAGTAAAAGGGGTTGAAGTTGCCGGCCCTCCCGGGCGGCGGCAAGGGTGGGGACCAGATACTCTTCAATGCGGGCGTCCACGGAGGTGGGTTTGCCCTGGGGATTGTCCTGCCCGAAAGGGACGAAGTAGATATGCTTGGCCGCCAGTAGCGTGCCAAGATTACGGGCATTCTGGCTCAGCAAGTCGTTCGAGGTGATGGCCAGCACCACCGGGCGCCCGTTACGGAGCGTGGACTTCACCGCCATACAGATAACGGAGTCATTGACGGCGTTGGCCAGTTTGGCCAGGGTGTTCCCGGTGCATGGGCACACCGCCATCATGTCGACCTCCTGGCGCGGCCCCAGGGGTTCCACCTCCGGAATCGACGTCAGAGGCTCCCGGCCGGCCGTCTCCCGGATTTTCTGTAGCCAGTTGTCCGGGTGGCCGAACCGGGTAGCGGTGGTTTGAATCTGGTGCGAAACAATGGGTATCACGTCGGCACCCGCCGCTCGGACCTGTGCCATGGCCTTGATCGCCCGGTCCAGATTACAATGCGATGCCGCCATGGCAAATCCAACCTTGGTACCGTCCAGCATCCCCATTCAGGCACGCTCCTCTCGGTGGGAGAGGTAGCGAACAACCAGGGTGGCGACGATGCGCCCGGCGGTTACGGGTGCCACCTTGCCCGGCAACCCGGGGGCCAGCAGCGCCTTGATTCCGAACTGCTCGGCTGCGGTGAAATCCACACCACCAGGTGCCGATGCCAGATCCACGATGACCTGATGCCGGGGCGCCCGGGCCAACGCCGATCGGGTCACGACCAGCGCCGGGACCGTGTTGAAGACGAAATCGGTTTCAGCCATACCTCCGGTCAGATTGGCCAAAGCCAATGGCCGGTAGCCGCAGGCATAGATGCGGGCCAGCTCTGTCTCCCGCTGGGCCGCCACGGTCACATGGGCGCCGATGCCCCGGAGCATTTGGGCCATGGTCACCCCGGTCCGGCCGAACCCAACGACGAGGCTTTGGCTGTCAAAGAGGCACAGTGGCGATGCCTCCATCGCCATTTGCAGGGCGCCCTCGGCGCTGGGAACGGAATTATAAATGGCAAAGTCATCGCGGTCGCGGTACTCCACCAGTGTCCGCTTCCGGTCCGCAGCCGCCGTCCGCAACGTTTCGGATGCGAGTCCGGCAAAAATGACCGCACCAGGAGCCAGCCGGTCCAGGGCTTCAGGCCGAATGTACAGAGCCGGCAGCGCACCTTCTGTATGGAGGCGACCATCGGGCTCCACCGCCTGAACCGGCAGCAGGACAACGCCGGCGCCGCTTAACGCCTCGTCCGGGCTGCCACAGCGAATGCATCCTGGTGGCGCCGCATCACCCGGCAGATGCGTTACCCAGACCCGAGCGCCCAGTGCAGCCAGCCCGGCGGCGGCTTCTGCCATACGCCGATCGCCGCCCAGGACGGCTATTGCGCTTCCAGCCACGCTCATCGCTGCGCCCCCCAAGCGTTCGACCTCACCACAGTGTATGTGAGGGGGCGCAGCAGTGCCAATGGGGAAAGCCTTAGCGGGTCAGTTCCTCCAAATCCAAAGCGACCTCGCCCGGGTGCTCCAGAACCCACCGGCAGGCCATGAGCACGCCGGGAACATACGACTCGCGGGACAACGCGTCATGGCGAAGCGTCAATACCTGACCCGGACCACCGAAAAGCACTTCCTGATGTGCCACCATTCCCGGCAGGCGCACAGCGTGCACAGGTACGGGAGGCCCCTGAAGGTCGCCCAGGGCTGCTTCCAGGCGGGATTTTGTCCTGAGGGCGGTGCCGGACGGCGCATCCAGCTTGGTGTTGTGGTGCATTTCAATAATTTCAACATGGGGCATGTACTTGCGAGCCTCTACAGCAAACTTCATCATCAGCATGGCACCGATGGCGAAGTTCGCAATAAACGCACCACCCACCTGATCCGCCCGACAGGACCGGATCATCTGCTCCATTTCCTCCCGGCTGAAGCCCGTGGTACCAACCACCGGGGCCAGACGTTTTCGGATGGCAGCCGGGAGCGTGGTGCGGGCAAACTCAGCCGTTGAAAAGTCCACCAGGACCTGTGCCTGCGCTGCAGCAGGCTGTTGCAGCGCGGTCTCCAGATCAGCACAAACGGTTATGCCCGCCGGTGCGGCACTGAGCCCCAACACTTCAGTAATGTCCCGGCCGGCGGCCCGGCGGCTGATGGCACCGGCCAATTGAAAGCCCGGCTCCCTGAGCAAGGCCATACATATCTCTCTACCCACCTTACCCGTTGCCCCGGCTACGAGTACCGTGATGGGTTGTGTCAAGCCAAACACCTCGTTTGCTACGATAAACCGTGTTGAGTTAGACAAAACGGCAGGCCAAAAATTGCCTGCCGCTTCTTGCAGCGCCATTAGGAATTAATGTACACTCGCACCTAATGCTTGTCAATCTCCCTGTGCCTATCCGGTCTGCCTGGCGGGCAATCACAAAAGCCGAGGCCAAGCCCCGGCTCACGACAGCAATCCCCACCCTGACCAGGCCGCCAGGGATGAAACGAGCGCGCCCGGACTGTCGTGGCCGCCGCCCCGGGAGGTGCAGCAAGCCTGAACGCGGCCGCCGCCGCAAGGGCGGCCACGGGCGATTTCGCATATCCACTCTGCTCCCGGGACCTGCCCTGACTATCCCATTCCTTCCCGGCCACCCAACTTCAGCTCAGCCCGATCAGTAGGTCTCACGCAGAGCCACATGGACCACGATGTCGCCCAGCTTGGTGACGAGCGGAATCATGAGCCGTTTAATGTTGAGCGTAGAGATGCTGGTCCCCTTACCCACCACCACGGATGGCGGAGCGATCTTGCAGGAGTAGCCGGCCCGTTCCAACTCGCCGCTGGCGAGGCCAGTAATCACGTTCCCCAGTTCCGCCACAGCACTTTCGGCCATGGAATCGAATACCGGGATCTTGTCCCCGGTCATCGCTCCCACCAGGTTCTTGGCTGTCTTCTCTGACATGCCATAAAGGACCAGTCCCTGGGCGCGGCCAACCACACCGATCAATACCGTTACTTCATCCGATACCAGCGGCGAGTCCTGCAAGGTCACATTCCCCTTGCTCACTTCGCATTTGGTTTCGGTCTGCAGCACCTGATAGGCGGCCGTAACAAACGGGTTGACAAACTCGGCCTTCATAGTGATTCACTACCTGCCTTTCCCCTCACGGGCGGAACAGTTTCGACCACGGGCCGTCAGGCCCACCTTTGGGTGGCGGAATCAGAGGGCTTCCACTACTTAACCGCTTTATAAAAGAAGGGTGTCGTAGAGGTAAAACCCAGTTCCCGCGCCTTGAGCAGACTTTCGGTCCCGCCCACAAATAAGATTCCACCCGACTTTAGCGCTCGATGAAAACGGCGGTACAGGTCATCTTTAGCCTCTTCAGAAAAATAAATAACAACATTCCGGCATAGAATCAAATCCACGTCTGTTGGAAACGGATCCTTCAGCAGATTTTGCTGTTGGAGTCGAATCTTGGCCCTGATTTCCGGGCGTACGGTCCAGAAATCGCCCTGCCGGGTAAAGTACCGGTCGCGCCGCTGGGGACTCACCTCACGCATGTCCCGTTCCTGGTACGTCCCTTCCCTGGCGGTCTTGAGCGCTTCCTCATCCAGATCGGTGGCAATCAGTTCATGGTGTCCGCGTGGATCCACCTCGTCCATGATGATCGCCAGGGAGTGCGGCTCAGCCCCGGTTGAGCACCCCGCACTCCAGATTCGTAAACGGGGCGAACGCCGGATCAGTTCCGGGAAAATCTTCTGCTTCAGTTCCTCGAATTTATCGGGGTTCCGGAAGAACTCGGTCACGTTAATGGTGAGAAAGTCCCTGAATTCTTTCACCCGTGCTGGTTCCGCCAGCAGAAGACGGCTGTATTGATTCAGGTCGTCGGCGCCAACCCGGCGCAAAATCCCCTGCAGGCGCCGTTCTAACTGGTTACCCTTGTAGCAGTCCAGATCGATCCCGGTCAGATCCAGCACACTTCTTCGGAAATTAGCATAACCTATAAGATTCATATACAGGCTTACCCCCCGGTCCTTCCCGAAAGTTCCTCCCGGGCGAAACGCACAATCGCAGCGGGAATCTCCTGTATCGGCAGGACCTGGTCGGCCAGCCCCATTTCCACTACGGCCCGGGGCATCCCGTATACGACGCATGTAGACGCATGCTCTGCCACGCATTGGCCGCCGGACTTTTTTAAGGCCGCCATCCCTCTGGCCCCGTCAAACCCCATGCCGGTCAGGATGACCCCCATCATACGCGGACCATACAACGGTACAGCCGTATCCAGCGTGACATCCACCGCCGGACGCACTCCATGCATGGGCGGGTCGCTGCTGAGCCTGACGCGGTCCTCTCCGGCCAGCACCATGTGCTGACCACCAGGGGCCAGTAGCACATGCCCGGCCTCGATGAGGTCACCTTCCTCCGCCTCCTTGACCCGGATGGCGGAGATCTCGTCCAGGCGCTGGGCCAGTGAACGGGTGAAACCAGGCGGCATGTGCTGTACGACCAATAAACTGGCCCCAAGGTCGGCGGGCAAACGGGGAATAATCTGATGTAAAGCACCGGGGCCACCAGTGGAACAACCGATCACCACCAGGCGACGGGGTGCCCGAGGCACACCGATCGGAAGGGTTGCCGCCACCCGCTTCTGCTCCCGTTTCAGGGGAGGTAGTTCGGCCAGCACCCGCCGGTACCTGACCGTGGCACCGGCTGCCGCTTTGACCTTGGTTACCAGTTCGTCTCGGGTAACGGCCATGTCCAGAGAAATAGATCCCGACGGCTTGGCCAGGAAATCCACCGCACCGAGAGCCAGCGCCCGAATGGTTGCTTCTGCCCCCGCCCGGGTATGGCTCGAGACCATCATGACCGGGGTCGGACATTGCGCCATAATCTCCCGGAGCGCCCCGTAACCATCCAACCGGGGCATTTCGATGTCCAGGGTGATGACGTCCGGGCGCAAGGCCAGGGCTTTCTCGACCCCGTCCTGGCCATCGCGGGCGGTGCCCACCACGGTGATGTCAGGGTCGCCGGCCAATAATTCAGATAGGATGCGACGCATGAACGCGGAGTCATCCACCACCAGAACCCGGACCTGCCGAACCATGGGACCACCTACCCGATGAACTTCTTCACGGTGCTGAGAATCTTTTCTGGTTCAAAGGGCTTGACCACAAAATCCTTGGCCCCCGCCTTGATGGCCTCAATGACCATGGTCTGCTGGCCGAGGGCGCTGACCATTACGATCTTGGCCGCCGGGTCCAGGGTCTTGATCTCCCGTGTTGCGGTGATACCATCCATGACGGGCATGGTGATATCCATTAATACCAGATCAGGGTTGTAAGACTGATACTTGGTAATGGCATCCTGGCCATTTTCAGCTTCCGACACTTCATATCCGTGTTCAACCAGGAGCTTTGCTGAACGCATGCGCATAAAGGCGGCATCATCCACCAGAAGGATCTTCGGCAAATCCGTTCCCTCCCAAAGGTGATGGGCTAGAGCACTTTCTCCCCACGCCCGACGGTCGAAACGATAACCTTCCCAGTATCCATATACAAATGCACGGTCCGGCCGTGCGAACCGCCGGTGTCTTCAGCCACCAGCGTAAGGCGGACCGAATCCAGGGCAGCCTTCACGGCTTCCGTATTGCGGGCGCCAATGTCCAGCCTGGAGCCGGCGCCAATCACGTTGAGCATGCGAGCACCACCGGCGATCCGGGCCAAAAGACGGGCCCGGACAGCCCCCAGACGGATCACTTCTTCAATCAGCGTCGGCACGGCTGTGTCGGCAAACTTGCCGGCTAGATCCTTGCCTCGCCCCAGCGCGGAATCCGGTAACACCACATGAGCCATTCCGCCAATACGCGTCAGCGGATCATAGAGGATCAGTCCGATGCAGGACCCCAGGCCGTAGCAAACCAGGATGCTCTCCTGGCGCCCGGAAATCTTGATTTCCCCCAGGCCGACGGGGATTGGCTGCTCGCTCATGCGTTGATTGACTCAATGGCCGCAACTAACCTGGCCATCGAGTCCTGATCGGGCATGAGCAGGAAATGGCCGCGTACATCTGCATTGAACCCAGTCTCCACCACCAGGGCCTCATCGCCGCCCAAAAAGAGGTCTGCCACCACTGCCTGCAGAATCGCACCCGCCATGTCGGTGACCACGGTCGGGGCAGTGGGCACAATCACCAGTCCAGTCCCATTGCTCATGGCATTCAGAAACTGAGAGCCACAAATATTGGCGGCCTCCCCGAGGGCGGATATGGCCATGGCATCCAGTTCCTGTGTCGTCCCGACCGGCATTTCAAAGAGGAGATCAACCACCCGGCGGGCACTGTCCAGGGTGAACATGAGCATGAGGTGACCGGACACATCCCCGGTGATGCCCACGTATATGCCCACCACCACCATTTCCGGCCCGCCAGCCACATTCGGTACAATCCCAAGGGGCAGGAACTGGATTTTCGGGCGATCAAGAGCAATAGTCCCTGTAGTAATGGCTGACAGACCCCGAGAGGCGTCTTTCAGACCCTGCTCAATAATGCCCAGGAGAACTCGGAATTCGCTCTCTTCGAGTCTCATTCCTGCACCGCTGCTCCTCCCTGGCAACTCAGGCACTACGCTGCTGTTGTTGCACGGCGATGTTCATGAGGCTGGCCACATCCAGAATAATTGCCACATTCCCGTCACCAAGTAGGGTAGCGCCGGATACACCCTGCACCTCGCCGATAAACTTCCCGAGCGACTTGATGACCACGTCGCCTTCGCCAATCAGGTTATCGACCACGACGCCCATCTGGCGACCAAACAGGTTGACAATCACGACGAAGATGTCCTCCAGATCCGCCGGAGGGTTCAGGTTCTCCAGTTCAAACACCCGCTCAAAGCGCAGGAGCGGCACCACCACATCGCGGTTGACCACCACTTCCCGCCCACGAATGGTTTGCACCTGGTCCACGGGCCAACGAATGGTTTCGGTCACTGAGTTGAGTGGGATGCAGTAAACCGTTTCCCGATGCTCCACCATGAGGGCCCGGATGATGGCAAGGGTGAGCGGCAGCTTGATCCGGAATTCGGTGCCCTTGCCGATCTCCGAAAAGATCTCCACGGCGCCGTTGAGCCGTTCAATGTTCTTGTGTACCACGTCCAGACCGACACCGCGGCCGGAGATATCGCTGACCGTCTCCGCCGTGGAAAACCCGGGGGAAAAGATCAGGCGTACGGCCTCATCATCGGAGAGGCGGCGGGCGGCTTCATCGGAAATGAGGCCCTTGCGGACTGCAGCAGCCCGGATTTTGGCCGGGTCAATGCCGCGACCGTCATCTTTCACCGTGATGATGATGTGATTTTCCTGATGGCTGGCCTCGAGCAGGACGGTGCCGCTGGCGGGCTTGCCCGCCTTGACCCGATCAGCCGGAGTTTCCACCCCATGGTCCACGGAGTTGCGGAGCAAGTGCATGAGCGGGTCGCCAATCTCTTCAATGACGGAGCGATCCAGCTCGGTTTCCTCACCGCGAATGACAAAGTTGATTTCCTTGCCGGCCTTCAGGGATACATCCCGAACCATCCGGGGGAACTTCTTGAACAGGTTGTCTACGGGCAACATCCGGGCCCGCATGATTTCCTCTTGCAGCTCACTGGTCACGCGGCCAATATGGGCAGCCGCGGCCTGCAGCTCACGGACATTATCATCACCCTCCCGCCGCTGCATTTCCAGGTGGCTCATCACCTGGTGCAGGCGGGTCCGGTCAATGACGAGTTCGCCTACCAGATCCATCAGCTTGTCCAGGACCTCTACATCGACGCGCACAGTGCGGGCGGAACGCGGTTTGGTGCCCGCCTTATCCCCCCGCCGGTCTTCCTCTTCGGCGGCCATTCCCTCTGCCGTGGTCCCCCGGGCAGCCGGAGCCGATGCCGGTTCCACCTTCGGCAGCGGCAGGGCCCGCAGTTCAGTAATGCGGATCTCCGGCACTGGTTGCAACGCCTGGCGGATCGCCTCTTCGGGCCGATCGCTGGCGAAGACCACTTTCAAGTCATCCCTGACCCGGTCCTGTTCAATGTCATCCTGGCTGGGCCAGGAACGGGTCACCTCGCCCACGTCGCCAAGGGAAAGTACGACCTGGAAAAGCCGCACAGCCGGCATCGGCGCGTCGGGCTGCAGGTTCACATGCAGAAAATACGGCACCCGGCCGTCCGGCACTCCACCGGTCAGTTGGTCGACTTCTTCCGGCGTCAGGGGTGGAACACCGGCGAAGACGACCCCGGCAGCAGCCGTTGCCCCGGCCGGCTCCATCACCGCCGCGGCAGTTGTCTCCTGCGGGGTGGCAGCACCGACCTCGACTATCTGCAGACGCCCGACGACCTCGTCAATATCGACGCCGGCGTCGTCACCGCTGGCGATCTCCTCTTTGAAGGTCTTTAATACATCCAGGCAGGCAAAGAGCGTGTCGATGACCTTGGTGGTGGCACGAACGCGCCCACGGCGAAGCTTGTCCAGAAGGCTCTCCATGGCATGAGTCACTTCCGCCATCTTGCGGTGGCCAAGCGTGGCCGACGATCCCTTCAAGGTGTGGGCAGCCCGAAAAATCTCCTGCAAAGCCTCGGATTTCTCTGGCTCTTTTTCTAGCTTGAGTATATCAGCTTCCATTATTTGCAATTGCTCTTCGGCTTCATCGAGGAATACTTTAATGTCCTCGGCTGAGGCCTCAAACTCCAACCGCATGACGACCCCCCTCAATCCGGGACAGCCGGTCTTCCCGGCCCAGTACCCGCTCCAGATCCAGGAGAACGACCAGGCGGTCTTCGACCTTTGCCACTCCACCAATGAAGTCGCTATCGATATTGGCAATCACCGGCGACGGCGGTTCAATGGCAGCCAGGGGCACACGTAATACTTCGGATACCCCGTCAACGATCATGCCCACCGTGCCCAGTTCGCCCTCTACCACAGCAATCCGGCTGGCTTTGGTCAGCTTGGCCTCCGGCAGGCCCAGTCGGTTCCGCAGGTCCATCACCGGAATGACCTTTCCGCGTAGATTGGTGACTCCTTTCAAATACCGCGGTGTCCTGGGCACCCATGTGATGCGGTATTCAGCCGCTGGCACCACCTCGCGGACGACACCGATCTGCGCCCCGTAGAGCTCATCTCCCATCTGGAAGACGACCAGTTGAATTACCTCTGCGTTGACTTTATCCTCGGACACTCTTCACCCTCCTTGACGGCTGGGAACAGAAGCTTCACCAACCACTCGGGCCAAGTCCACCAGAATAATCAAACGCTCACCCTGACGGGCAACCGCCATGACGATGGGATCACTGGCGTTGCGGGCCAAATCGGACACCGGCTGCACCTGTTCGGTCGTGATGGAAAGCACTTCTGTAACCTCGTCCACTACCAGACCGGCGGTGCAGCCACCAGACTCCACGACCATGATCCGGGCATCAGCGTCCGCCAGAGATCGGGTAACACGGAATCGCTTCGCCAAATCCATTACCGGGACGACCTCGCCGCGCAAATTCAGGACGCCCACCACATGGGCCGGGGCTCCGGGCAACTGCGTCGGCGCTTCCCAGGCCACCACTTCCCGCACGTGGCGGATATCTACCCCAAAACTTTCGCGGCCGAGACGAAAGATGACTGCCTTATCCATCATGGTTATACCCACCCCCGGCCATTAAGAAAACCTACGCCACATATCCATTCCAGATAAAAAATGTAAGTACGCTTTCTACAAACAGTCAAAGAAATCCTCCTTCACAGGGAGGGAGAATTCCCCCGACGCCGCGGCTGAGAGCGAGAGCCGGGTCGCCTGGCACCCTGCCGCTGGCGGGGAGCCGGGTCTGTCCGTCGGGCATCCTCGGCCTGCTGGGCCAGAGTGACCTCAACCACCAGGTGGTCCAATTCGTGGCTGATCCCCCTGACGGCCTGCAGGCGTTCAGGGCTGTAACTGCCAGCCATGGATTCATACAGGCGGCGGCGCAACTCCTCAATCGACTGCATGGCGTTCAGTCGGTCCATGCCAGTGTCGCCCCCTCAGAAGGCTAACGTAAGCACAATTATACAGGAAGAATCTTTATGTATATAACAATAGCACAGGCGCACCCCATTTACACAGGGAAATGGGTGTGCGCCGGCACCGTTCAGCGCAACCCAGTGTGACCGAAGCCCCCCGCCCCCCGGTCACTGTCGGCCAGTTCGGTTACCGGCTCCAGGACGGCCTGGCAGACCCGGGCGAGCACCAGTTGAGCCACCCGCTCGCCCCGCTGCACCACAAACGGCTCCTGGCCGTGGTTAACGAGGATAACCCCTACTTCCCCCCGGTAGTCGCTGTCAATCGTGCCAGGACTGTTCAGGCAAGTCACACCATGGCGCAGGGCCAGACCACTGCGCGGCCGCACCTGCGCTTCCACCCCCGGTGGCAGTTCCAGGCTGAGTCCGGTGGGAATCAGGGCCCGCTGCCCCGGTGCAAGCTGCACCGGCTCCGTGACGGCCGCAGCCAGGTCCATGCCCGCGGACTGAGCCGTCATGTACCGGGGCAGGGGCAAGTCCTCAGTTCCTGGTAACCGGTGAATCCTGACGGTCACTTTATCCATGGGTCACCTCCGGGAAGCCGACCTGTGCCAGCGGCGGGTTATCACCCAGGGGACCGACCGCAGCCAGCACCCGGTTACCGTCCCCCAACAGACGGGCGCACATTTCGGCCACCTGCTCCGGGGTCACCGCCTGGATCCGGGCCAGAACCTCGTCCGGGCTCAGCACCCGCCCGAAAGCCAACTCCCCACGTCCCAGCCGGGTCATGCGGCCGGAGGTGCTTTCCAGACTGAGCATGAGCTGGCCCTTCAATTGATCCTTAGCTTTCTCGACCTCCCGGGTGGACAAGCCGGACCGCCCGGCGCGGTCCAACTCCTGATTGATCAGTTCCACCACTTGTAGGTAGTTGGCAGGGGAAGTGCCGGCATACACCCCGAACAGGCCGCCATCACTGAATGAACTGGTGTAAGAGTAGACGGAATAGGCCAGGCCCCGTTCCTCTCGAATCTGTTGGAACAGCCGTGAGGTCGATCCGCCGCCAAGAATGGTGTTGGCCACGTGCAGCGCCCAGATGTCATCGTGTTCCAGGGCGAGTCCGGCACCGCCTACCACCAGGTGGACCTGCTCGCTGTCCTTCGGGCACACCAGTGCCCGGTGGGGCGTCACCCCCGGGGGGGGCGACGGCGGGTCTGCGGCCCGCCGCCCACTGAGGGAGGACAAGGCTTCGGCCACCAGCGCCGTGAACCGTTCGTGTTCCACATGGCCTGCCACCGCCACCACCATGTTCTCCGGTGTGTAGTGGGCCTGCATGTATTCCAGAATGGCGGGGCGGGGCGCGGTGGTGACCGCCGCCGCAGTCCCCACCACTGGCCGTCCCAGCGGGTGCTGCGGCCAGGCCGCCGCTACGAACAGGTCATGGACGAGTTCCTCCGGTACGTCCTCGTACATCTTGATCTCTTCGGCGATAACGCCCTTTTCCTTCTCCAATTCGACAGGGTCAAACAGAGAGTTTTGGATCATATCGGCCAGAACATCTACTGCCACCGGCAAGTGCTCGTCCAGTACCCGGCAGTAGTAGCAGGTCTGCTCCTTGGCGGTAAAAGCATTCAGGCTCCCGCCCCGGCCATCGATCTCTTCAGCCAGTTCCCGGCTGCTGCGCCGGCGGGTGCCCTTGAACAGCATGTGCTCGATCAGATGCGATGTGCCCTGCAGGGCTTCTGACTCCCAGGTCGAGCCAGCTCCAACCCATATGCCGACGGAGGCCGAACGGACTGTCGGTATGGTCTCAGAGACCACCCGGAGCCCGTTCGGCAGAACTTCTTTCTTGTAAAAGGACACCGCCGTATAATCCTCCCTACCCTGGCCTGGCCAGCCGTTTACCGGCCCGGCCCCCGGTCACCGCCGTGACCATCCCGGCGCGGGCCGCGGTCACCACCGAACCCGCCGCCGTCACGCCGCGGGCCCCGTTCGCCACCGCCAAACCCGCCACCCTCGCGCCGCGGGCCGCCAAAGCCACCGCCCTCACGCCGGGGCGGCCGGTCACCCATCGGTTCCCTGGCCGGGGGCTGGTAATTGGGGTCAATCAGCCGCTTCTGGGCCACAATGACCGCCTTGTGGGAGAGGTTGATGCGGTTCTGGGCATCGATTTCCGTGACCATGACCGTCAGTTCGTCGCCCGGCTTACACACATCCTCGACCCGGTTCACCCGCTCTTCGGCCAGTTCAGAGATATGCACCAGGCCTTCCTTGCCAGGAAGAATCTCCACAAAGGCGCCGAAGTTCATCAGGCGTGTGACCTTGCCGGTATAGGTGGCGCCCGGCTCCGGATCCTGCACGATGCCCAGGATCATCTGCCTGGCCTTCTCACCCGATTCCGAGAGGACCGAGGCAATGTGAATGGTGCCGTCATCCTCGATATCAATTTCAACCTTTTGCTGTGGGTTCGGCGAGCAGTCAGTGATGATCTTGTTGATCATCTTACCACCCGGGCCAATGACTTCACGGATCTTGTCCGGGTGGATCTTCAGGGTAATAATCCGAGGGGCCCATTTGCTCAGTTCAACTCGTGGGGCAGGCAGCACCTTGAGCATTTCGCCCAGGATGAACATCCGGGCCTGGTAGGCCTGGGTCAGCGCTCGCTCAAACACTTCCCGCCCGGTGCCGGAGATCTTCATGTCCATCTGCAGGGCAGTGACACCCTGTTCAGTGCCGGCCACCTTGAAGTCCATATCGCCCAGGGCATCCTCAATGCCCTGAATGTCGGTGAGTACAGCAAACTCACCCGGGTCGCCTTCCACCAGGCCCATGGCGATACCGGCCACCGGCCGCTGCAGGGGCACGCCGGCGTCCATCAGGGACAGGGTGGAGCCGCAGACCGAGCCCATGGAGGTGGAACCGTTGGACTCCAGGACTTCGGAAACTACCCGGATGGTATACGGGAACACTTCCTCAGACGGCAGCACTGGCTCCAGCGCCCGCTCGGCCAGGGCACCGTGACCAATTTCCCGCCGGCCAGGGGAACGCATCGGCCGGGTTTCACCCACCGAATAGGGCGGAAAGTTGTAATGGTGCATGTAACGCTTGAACTCTTCCAGGGTCAGGTCATCCAGGCGCTGGACATCGCCCACGGTGCCCAGGGTCGTAACGCTCAGCACCTGGGTCTGGCCACGCTGGAACAGGCCGGTGCCGTGGGTGCGCGGAGTCAGCCCGGTCTCGCAGTAAATGGGACGGACCTCATTCAGCTTCCGCCCGTCCGGACGAAGCCCATGTTTCAGAATCGCCTGCCGGATCTGCTCTTTCAGCAGCTTCTTGAGCAGGCCGCCGATTTGCTTGGTCTGGTCGGGGAACTCCTCGGCCAGCGCAGCGTGAACCTCTTCGCCCACCCGGGCGATGGCCTCTTCACGGGCCAGTTTTTCGGCGTTTTCAACAATGGCCCGCTGCATGGGTTCTGTGGCCAGGGCACGCAGCCTGGCTTCCAGTTCAGCCGGCGGCTTGAACAGAGTGACCTCGCGCTTGGGCTTGCCCACGGCAGCCCGCATCTCTTCGATCAGGCTGATGATTTCCCGGCAAACGGCATGGCCCTTCAGGATGCCCTCGAGCATGATCTCCTCCGGCACCTCTTTGGCACCGGCCTCGACCATCAAAACAGCAGGATCGGTGGCTGCGACCACCAGGTGCATATCGCTGCGCTCCGCCTGTGCGGCGTTCGGCATCACGACAAATTCGCCATCGATCCGGCCGATAATGACTCCGCCAATCGGCCCCTCAAAGGGGATATCCGAAATGTGCAGCGCTGCGCTGGCGCCGATCATGGCGCATATCTCCGGTGCACAATCGAGATCTACCGACAGGACGGTGGCAATAATCTGCACATCGTTGCGGTAACCTTCCGGGAAGAGCGGCCGGATCGGCCGGTCGATCAGGCGGCAGCTCAGAATGGCCTTGGTGGTTGGGCGCCCTTCCCGCCGGAAGAAGTTACCGGGGATCTTACCCGCTGCATACAAGCGCTCCTCATAGTCACACGTGAGCGGGAAGAAATCGATGCCTTCCCGGGGAGAAGCTGAACCCGTGGCGGCAACAATCACCACGGTGTCACCGTACCGGACCATGACCGAGCCGCTGGCCTGTTTGGCCAGTTTGCCCGTCTCCAGGATCAGCTCCCTGCCGCCGAGCATCATACGGAACTGCTTGGACTCCACGCTGTTCCTCCTCCTGCCGCACCCCTGGCGCGGCTACTTGCCCTTATTGCTTGCTAACCTCTTGTACTTTGACGCCTCGGATATTATTTCCTCCGGAGGCATAGAATTTACTTCAATGGCCCAGAAATGCGTGAAAGGAGCCAAGCGCATCGCGCTTGGCTCCCCTGCTCGTTCTACTTACGAATGTTAAGCTTAGCAATAATCGCCTTGTAGCGCTCCACATCTACCTTGATCAGGTAGTCAAGGAGGCGACGGCGCTGACCAATCATCTTGAACAGGCCGCGGCGGCTGTGGTGGTCCTTATGGTGGGCACGCAGGTGGCCGGTTAACTGATTGATGCGCTCGGTCAGAATGGCAATCTGCACTTCAGGCGAACCGGTATCCGCATCATGGCGCTTGTTTGCCTCAATGATTCCCTTTTTCTCTTCCTGCTTCAAGCTCACAGGTATCATTACCTCCTTGGATTCGATCAGCCAATCGCCCTCATCCCAGCCAGCCGCCGGAGCAGCGGGCCGGCCGCGTTGAGGGCTTGAAACCACAGCGCTGGTCTGCGCCAGCACTGAGTGTAACATAGCCAGGCCTGGTTGTAAATGTGCCCGTCGGGTTTCCGGGTGCGTCAGACTGCGCAAGAACTGTACAATTCCCAGCGCCCATGCCGGGTTCCGCTGGGACCGCCCTGGCCTCGGCTTCAGGCTGGGCTCCAGCAAACTTTGCCGTTCTTCCACTGTGACTTGGTCTTCTGAGCATCCTTGAAAACTGTTGACTTCGGCCATACTGGCCCCCCTGTGTGGGCGCGATATTCTTATTGTGAACCAGTATGGCAAACCTGACGATGAGCCGGTCGGCCAAAATAGATGGGTCCCAGGTCCTATGGCACAGTCGGCAGACCTGCTTCAACATACAGGTTGTCTACCTCGGCTCGGGTTAACTCCCGGGCCACCCCTGGAGCCAAATCCGGGTCCAGCCGCAGGGGACCCATACGCAACCGTTTCAGGTACAGCACTTCCCGCCCCAGGGCCTGGAACATGCGCTTCACCTGGTGATACATGCCTTCCACGATAATGACCCTCGCTTCGGTCTGCCCCGGTCCGGGCAATAACTGGGCAGGACGGCACTCCTCACCGGAACCCAGGGTGATCCCGGCGGCGAAAGCCGCCATATCTTCCGCAGCCAGGGGACCGTTCAGACGGCAGTAGTACTCCTTGTCCACATGCCGTTTCGGGGTCAGCAGTCGGTGCGATAATTCACCGTCAGTGGTAAGCAGCAGCAGACCCTCGGTATCCTTGTCCAGCCGCCCTACCGGATGCAGCCCCGGGCGTCGCCAGGACATCGGAAGCAAATCGAGCACCGTCGATTGCCGCCGGTCGGCGGTGGCAGTCAGTACCCCTGCCGGTTTATGCAGCAACAGATGCAAGTGCAGCGTGTATCGGACCGCAGCACCGTCGACGGCCAGGGTCTGCCGGTGCGGCTCCACCGGTTGCCCGGGGTCGGTGACAATGGCTCCGTCCACCGTCACCCGCCGCTGCCGGACCCACTCCTTGATTTCCCGGCGACTCCCATACCCCAGATTGCCCAGAACTTTGTCCAGGCGTTGACTCAAGGCTGAACTCCCTCCATCAGGCGACGGCTCTCCTGCTCATCCCGGCGTAGTTGCTCCACCAACGCCGCCACACCGCTAAAGGGCAGTTCCCCGCGCAAACGTCCGATAAAATCCACTTGCAACTGCCGGCCGTAAAGGTCACCTTTGAAGTCAAACAGGTGGACCTCACAGCGCAGTTCTTCCCCGCCAAAGGTTGGGCGGCGCCCCAGGTTCAGCATTCCGCCGTAACGTGGCTGGTCTTGCACAGTGGCGGACAGGTACGCTGTACCCTCCGGCAATACAACGGCTCTGACGGCATAAACCCCAGTGGCCGGGAGTTGCCGGCCCGGCGCCAGTTGCAAATTGGCGGTGGGGAAGCCGATTTGCCGCCCGCGCTTGTCACCGTGAACTATCGCCCCGGCCAGGCTAAAAGGGCGCCCGAGCAATTCGCGAGCGCGGGAGACCTCGCCGGCCGACAGGGCATAGCGCACGGCTGTGCTGGAGACTGTTTCACCGGCCATGCGCACCGGTTCGAAAACTCGTACAGTCACGCCGTAGCGGGCGCACAGGGTCTCCAGGGTCTGCGCGGTTGCCTTGCCGCCGCGCCCGAAGGTGAAATTGAATCCCACCATGACGCGCCGGGCACCCAGGTCACGGATCAGCGTCTCCTGAACGAAATCCTCGGCTGAGCGCGCCGCATAGTCGGCATTGAAGGGAATGGTCAGGTGTACGTCCACGCCCAGTTCCGTCAGGGTGGCCGATCGCTCAGCCAGCGTCTGCAAAATCTGCGGTGCGTCGGCCGGTCGCAGGATGGCCATTGGATGCGGCTGAAACCCCATGACGATGGCGCGTCCCCCACCTGCATGGGCTTCGGCGACCAGGTCGCGGATGATGGCCTGATGACCGAGATGCACCCCGTCCCAGTTGCCAACGGCCACCCAGGTCCCAGCACCGGTGGAAGCAACGGCTGCCGGGTCAGTGAATAGCTCCATGTCCGGAAACCTCCGGGTTGTTTATACAAATACCTTGAGTAACTTTATCCCGAAACCCGGTGCGGGGTCCGCCAGAGCCACCAGCTCTCCAGCCGGGCCCAGTAGGGCCATTGGCCCCGAACCTCCCGGCTGCCAGCCCCGGGGCGGTACCGGCGCGCGGCCGTGGGCGACCCCGGCTACAGCCCTGGCATCCAGTTGCAGTTTCGGTAAGTGGGCAACCGCCGCCACCGGCGCCACCAGGTAACGGCTGGCATCGCCTTCCGCCAGTTCCTCCAGCAGGGCGGCATCTTGCAGCAGGAACGGGCCGGAGGCTGTCCGTACCAGGTGGGACAGGTGAGCCGGCACCCCCAGGGCAGCACCGATATCCGCCGCCAGGGTGCGCACATAGGTACCTTTGGAGCAGGCGATATCAAACCTGGCCATGGCACGTGGGCCGGACCGGAAAGTCAGCAGTTCCAGCCGGGTGACCGTAACCGGGCGGGCCGCCCGCACCACTTCCTGCCCAGCCCGGGCCAGTTCGTAAAGTCGCTTGCCCCCCACTTTAACGGCACTGACCATTGGCGGCACCTGCAGGATCTCACCGGTGAACTGCGGCAGCACTGCCCGCAGGTACCCTTCCTGCAAATGATCAGCCGACATCTCGGCGGTGACCTGACCAAAACCGTCTTGGGTATCGGTCCCGACCCCGAAGATAAACTCGGCCCGGTAGGACTTGCCCTGTCCGCTCACATATTCGGCCAGCCGCGTCGCCTTGCCCACGCAGATGGGCAGCACCCCCGCCACTCCGGGATCCAGGGTCCCGGTATGGCCAACCCGCTTTTCACGGAGCACCCGCCGCAGATAGCCCACCACATCGTGGGAGGTCATACCAGGGGGCTTCAGAATGTTCAACAGGCCGTCCATGGCTAAAGTCTGGCGGCAGCGGCGTTCACAACGGCTGCCTCGGCCTGAGCCAGCGGACCCTCGGCCGTGGCCCCGGCGGCCCGCGCATGCCCGCCGCCGCCAAAGCCCTGGGCGAGGTCGGCCACATCCACCCGGCTGCGGGACCGCAGGTTGATCCGCACCTTGCCGCCATCGACCTCGCGCAGGAGAACGCCCACTTCCACACCCTCAACGGCCCGGGCATAGTTGACCAGACCGTCCACGTCTCCGTCCGTTGCGCCGGTTTCCTCCAACATCTGCCGGGTGACCTGTATGGTGGCGATCCGGCCGCCGGCATGGAGCTTCAGGGTGTTCAGGCAGAGCGCCAGCAACCGGACCCGGCCGGTCGTTTCGTTTTCGAAGATTTCCTGGGCCACTGCATAGGGTTTAACCCCGCACTCCAGCAGGGCTGCTGCAATGCGGTGGGTTGCCGGCGTAACCGACTCGTAGCGGAATTGCCCGGTGTCGGTGAGGATCGAGGTGTACAGAGCCTCCGCCATCTCCCGGTCCAGGGATACACCCAGTTCGTTCAGCAGCCGGTAGGCCATCTCTCCCACCGCCGCTGCGCTGAAATCCAGCCAGTTGTATTCCCCATACCCGGTGTTGGTGCTGTGATGGTCGATATTCAGGGTCGTGCGGCAACGCGCCAGAATCGGCTCGGCGGCGCCGATCCGCTCGCGGTCGCCGCAGTCAAGGAAGCAGGCCAGGTCCCATTCACCCGCTACAGTCTCCCACGGCTGAAACAGCGTATCCCACCCAGTCAGGTAGCGGTAAATGCGCGGCACCGGGTCCACGCCCACGCACCAGGCCTCTTTCCCCATACTCCTGACGGCCCGGCAAACGGCCAGGCTGGAGCCAATGGAGTCTCCGTCTGGCCCGACGTGCAAGAAGAAAAGGATGCGTCCGGCGCGCCGGAGCAAGTCCGCAGCGCCGGCCACATCCACCACAAGCTTACTCACTTTGTTTCCTGCCTCCAACCGGTGTCTCCTCATCCTTGATCCGGTGGATCAACTCTGCAATGCGGGCTCCATGGGCAATACTGGTATCCATTATAAACCGTACCTCCGGGACAAAACGCAACCGCAACCGCTGGGCCAACTCACGACGAATGAAGCCCAGCGCGCTTTCCAAACCTTTATAAGTATTCTTTTGCGCCTCGGCGTCCCCCAGGACGCTCACATACACCTTGGCAACCCGCAAGTCACCGGACAAATCTACCTTGACGATGGAAGCGAAGCCAATCCGCGGATCTTTGACTTCCTCCCGCAGCATCTGGGCGATCTCGTCACGGATCTGTTCGGCAATCCGTTGCTGTCGCATGGCCTGTCTCCTTTCTGGGATCCGAGGCCGGCACGCGTTCCCTTGCCTCTATAGAATCTCCACGTCTGCCCGACAAACCTCACCCTCAAAGTGGCTATGGACAAACGCCACAACCCGTTCCGCCTGCTCCCGGGCGAAATGTTCCTGGCCAGTAACCAGAGCCATCCCCACCACTGATCGCTGCCAAAGCTCCTGGTCACCCACCTCAGCAGCACTGACCCCAAAGCGGGCCCGAGCCTTTTCGATGATGCTGTTGAGCGCGCGGCGCTTCTCTTTCAGGCTGTTGGCATGGGGAATGGAGAGTTCAAAGCAGATAGAGGCGACGAACATCGCGTGCGGGGGAGTGGACCCACTCACCCTTGCCTCCCCTCAGCGGCTGCATGATGGCAGGACCCCGCAGGCCGGCTGGTAACTGCGCCTTGTGCAAGGGCCGGCCCGGTCAAGGGCCGGCCCGCACAACCGAGGACGATCAGGCGCCCTCAGGCTTGATTTCCTGCATGGTGAACGACTCGATGACGTCGTTCTCCTTGATGTCGTTATAGCCTTCCAGACCGATGCCGCATTCCTGGCCGTTGGTCACCTCGCGGACGTCGTCCTTGAAGCGCTTCAGGGAGCTGAGGTCGCCTTCCCAGAGCACCGAACCGTCCCGGATCAGACGGGCCTTGTGGCGCCGTTCAAGCTTGCCGTCAATGACCTGGCAGCCAGCCACGTTGCCGATCTTCGGCACCTTGAACACAGCCTGGATTTTGGCCTTGCCCAGGATAATCTCTTCGAACTTGGGCTTGAGCATACCTTGCAGGGCCGCCTTGATGTCGTCGACGGCTTCGTAGATGATGCGGTAGGTCTTGATTTCAACGTTCTGCTGGCGGGCGGCATTAACCGCCCGATCATCCGGCCGGACGTTGAAGCCAATAATAATGGCCTTGGATGCTGCAGCCAGCATGACGTCGGACTCGGTGACGGCACCGACTGCGCCATGAATCACCTTGACCCGCGCCTCGGCGTTCTCGACCTTCTCCAGTGCCCCGCGCACGGCTTCCACAGACCCCATCACGTCGCCCTTGACGATGATGTTCAGGTCCTTGACCTCGCCGGCAGCAGACCGGGCCATGAATTCCTCCAGGCTGACCCGAACCTGCTGCTGCTCCTGCAGCCGCTTGGCTGTGGCACGCCTTTCGGCCAGTTCACGGGCCATTTTCTCGTCCGCCACGACCCGGAAGATGTCGCCGGCTTCGGGGACAGCGTTAAAGCCAACAACCTGAACCGGGAAGGAGGGCGGCGCCTTCTTGACCTTGCGACCGCGGTCATCGAACAGCGTCCGGACTTTACCCCAGGTGGTGCCGCAGACGAAAGGCTCACCGGTCTGCAGAGTACCGCCCTGCACAAGCACGGTGCCAACCGGGCCCTTGCCTTTGTCCAGTTGTGCCTCCAGAATGGTGCCCCGGGCTTCCTTGTCGGGATTGGCCTTCAGTTCCTGAACTTCGGCCACCAGCAGGATGTTTTCCAGCAGCAGGTCCAGATTGGTCCGCTGCTTGGCGGAGACCGGCACGGCGATGACGTCGCCGCCCCACTCTTCCACCACCAGGTGGTGTTCAGTCAGTTCGGTCTTGACCCGGCCCGGATCTGCCCCGGCCTTGTCGATCTTGTTGATGGCCACGATGATCGGTACTCCGGCGGCCTTGGCATGGTTGATCGCCTCAACCGTCTGGGGCATCACGCCGTCATCAGCGGCAACCACCAGAACGGCAATATCGGTGACGCTGGCCCCGCGGGCCCGCATGGCGGTAAACGCTTCGTGGCCCGGAGTGTCGAGGAAGGTGATCTTTTTGCCGTGGAGTTCGATCTGATAGGCACCGATATGCTGTGTGATGCCACCGGCTTCTCCGGCAGCGACCCGAGTCTCACGCATGGCGTCCAGCAGGCTGGTCTTACCGTGGTCAACGTGACCCATGATCACGACTACGGGCGGCCGGCTCTGTTTCAGTTCCGCCACTTCGTCCGCGTCCTCGATCATGTCCGGATCCAGCTTGAACTCGGGTTCCTTGATCACGACCGTTACGCCGAACTCGGCGGCCACGATGCTGGCCGTATCGGTGTCCAGTTCCTGGTTAATGGTCACCAGCATGCCCATCTTGAGCAGCTTCTTGATGACCTCGGCAGCGGTGACGCCCATCTCGTGGGCCAGTTCCTTGACAATGACCGCGCCTTCAATGGTAATGGACTGCTTGGCTGTGCGGCGCTCAACGGTGGCACCCCGCCCGGGGGCACGCCGGCCGAAGAGCTTCTCTTCAGGCGGTCGGTCGCGCCGATCCAGGGTCTCGTCCACCACTGACTTTTCCTTGACGACCTTGTTTTGGCCGGGGCGCTTGGTCTCCTGTTTCTGCTCGGCGATCTTGGGGTCCACCTTGGGAATTGCAAGGGGACGTCCGACACCGCGGGGACCACCGCGCCCGGGTCCGGCGGGTCGTGGCCCGCGATCGGCCGCCGGACCCATCGGCCGCGGCCGGTCGCTCATGGGCGGGCGGTTCGCCAGCCGTTCCCGGTCTGCCTTGGGCATGCCAAGGATGACTCCGGATGCCGGCGGGGGAGTGGAGGCGGCTTGTTGCGCTTGGACCATGGCCTTTGGTGCCCCGATCACACGACCAGCGCCCGGGCCCAGCGGGGGACGGGCTGCCTGATTATCATGCAGGATACGCTGCTGCGGCGGAGCGGCCGGCCCGGCTGCCCGCGGTGCGAATGCAGCCGGGCCCGCCGGCCGCTCAACGGCTTGCATCTCGGCCCGGGGGCCGCGCGGAATCTGCGGCCGCACCGGAGCCTCGGCGGCCGGGGTGGGGGCTTCTTCAGCCGCCGTTTCGGCTGCCGTCGTTTCGGCCGCCGTCGTTTCGGCTGCCGTCGCTTCGGCTGCCGTCGCTTCGGCTGCCGTCGTTTCGGCCGCCGCCTCGGGTGCCCCGGCAGCCGGTTTCTCGGCTACCGGCGCCGCCTGCTCAACCGCCTGCGGTTCAGCAGCGGGCTGCTGGGGCGGCTGGAACGGAACCGCCTGGTCCTGTGGCGCCGAAGCTCCCGGAACGGCGGGAGCCACGATCTCTCTTTCGGCAGCAGCCGCCGGCCTGGCCGCCGCCGCACCCTGGGCATTGGATGGGCGGGCAGAACGCTCCGCAACCGGGCGCGCCGCTTCGGCGCCGGACCGCGGGCCTTCGGGCCGGGTCGGGCGGGGCGTATGAGTGACTTCAGTCGGGGCAGCCGGACGCACGGCTTCCGCGCTCGGGCGCTTTTCTGTCGGCGGGCGCACCGGAGTAGAACGACGCTCTGGCGGCATCCGACTGGGCTGCCGCTCCGCGACGTTTTCACTGCGGGTTGCCGTTACCTTGCGCGCACCCTCGCCGAAGTACAGGTCAAGAAGCGAGGAGCGCGGGGCGTTGGCCTCCTTGACGGCCGGGCGGACCTCTTCCTTCTTGGTCGCCTTTGCCGCGGCAGGTTTTGCCTCTGCCGTCTTGGCGGAGTTTTTCTTTTCCGCCTGGTCCGTCGTCCTCTGGTCTATGGCACTCATCTCGGGCAATCACATCCAAACTTAAAGTTTCGGCGGGCGACTGGCGCCCGGTGGTTTAGAAATCAGTCCCACGGCTGCGTGGCCGTCAGCTTCCGCGCGGATCCCTCCGCAATGGCACCGGGGTGGTGCCGGCTTTTTCTAAAGCCTCGCACAGGCCTTTGGCGATATCGGCACCGGTGACAGCCATGACCGCCTTGGGATCAAATCCGACGGCGTGTCCGAGCTCCTCCGCGGTTCCGAACTGATACAACGGGACGCCGGTGACCGAGCACAGTCCGCTGAACTTGCGTACCGTTGCGGCCCCGGCCGTCTCGGCCAGAATGACCAACCGGGCCTGCCCTGTGCGTAGGGCGTCTCGGGTAGCCCAATCGCCTGCCGCCAGTTTTCCGGCCCGTCGGCAGAGGCCGAGGAGGAAGCCAACCCCCTGTGGAAGCATGATCGGCTACGTCACCCCTCCTGGGCTGCGCTCAGCAGCCGGCGGTTGAGCCGGTCTGGCGGCAATGCCCACTTCCAACTGAGCGTACACCTCATCGGTGATGGGGTGTTGCAGCGCCCGCTCCAACCGCTTGCCCTTGACTGACTTGGCCAGGCAATCGCGGTTCGGATGGATGTAGGCGCCCCGGCCGGACTTTTTCCCGGTCGGGTCCAGGAAGACAGACCCCTCAGGGGTGCGGACAATCCGCAGCAGGTCCTTCTTGACCGTCATTTCCTGGCATCCGACACATTGGCGCAGCGGAACCTTTTTCACCTTCGGCTGCTGCTGTTTTGCCATTGGCACCACCCCCTTGCGGGTCTGCTGGGGACTATATGGAAAGCAAGGACTAGCCCTGCAATTCCTCATTTTCAGCGATTCCGCCGTCCTGCCAGGCCCCGGTTCTGGCCTGCGACTCGCTCTTGATATCAATCTTCCAGCCCGTCAGCTTGGCCGCAAGGCGGGCGTTCTGCCCCTCTTTGCCAATGGCCAGGGACAACTGGTAGTCGGGTACGACCACTCGGGCGATTCGGCCGGCGTCCTCACAGTCGACAAAAACGACCTTGGCCGGCGAGAGTGCCTTGGCCACAAATACCCCGGGGTCGGCACTCCATTCCACTATATCGATTTTCTCGCCCTGGAGTTCATTCACGATGGTCTGAACCCGCATCCCCTTCGGGCCCACACAGGCACCGACCGGGTCCACGTTGCTGTCCCGGGAACAGACGGCAATCTTTGACCGGGCACCCGCCTCGCGGGCGATGGCCTTGATATCGACGATGCCATCGTGAATCTCCGGCACTTCCATCTCAAATAACCGGCGCAGCAACCCCGGATGAGTGCGACTAAGGGCAATATACGGGCCTTTGGTGGTCTTCTTGACCTCGATGACATACGCCCGAACACGCTGGTTTTCGACGAATTTTTCGCCGCTGATTTGTTCCTGGGCCGGAATCACACCTTCAACACTCTTGCCCAGGTCAATAAAAACGGACTTATTGGTCTTATCCTGACGCGTGACGAGCCCGTTTACAATATCGCCCTCGCGGCTGGAGAACTCCTCGTATACAATGCCCCGCTCGGCCTCACGGATCCGCTGTACCACCACTTGTTTGGCGGTCTGGGCAGCGATCCGGCCGAAGTCCCGGTGCTTGACTTCTACTTCAAAGATGTCACCAAGCGCAATGCTGGGGTCCTTGGCCCGAGCCTCTTCGTAGGAGATTTCCAACCGGCTGTCGGCGACCTCTTCCACCACCGTCTTCTGGGCATAGACCTTGATGTCTCCGACCTCACGGTCCACATGCACCCGCACGTTCTGGGCCGATCCGAAGTTACGGCGGTAGGCAGAAACCAGGGCTGCCTCAATGGCCTGCAGCAGGACCTCCTTGGCAATCCCCCGCTCCTCTTCCAACTGTTCCAGGGCGCCGATCAACTCGGCATTCATCTATGTGTGACCTCCTCGAACCTATTCAGTTAGAACTCCACGTAGAGGTGGGCCTTGGCAACCTTGTCATAGGGAATTGTCACTTCCCGACCCGTCTTGCCCGGCCCCGGTGCACCCAGCCACAGATGCACATTTCCGTCCGTCAGACTGCGCAACTCCCCCACGAAGCTCTTGACTCCGTCAATAGGGGCGTAGGTTGAAATCTTTACCATGTGCCCGGCAAAACGAGTAAAGTCCGTTGCGCGCTTCAACGGCCGCTCAATGCCCGGCGAGGAGACTTCAAGGTAGTAGGGCTCAGCAATGGGGTCTACCTCATCCAACCTGGTCTCTACCGCCCGACTTACGGCCGTGCAGTCATCAAGGGTCACGCCGCCTTGCTTGTCAATGTACAGCCGGAGAAAGCGCCGCCCCCCTTCCTTGACAAACTCCACGTCCACGAGTTCGTAGCCCATGGGTTCAATCAAAGGCCGGGCCAGGTTTTCCACCGTTGCTTCCACCCGAGACTGCGCCAAGCGGCAAGACCTCCTGCTGTCGAACTGTTCCGGCCGCCCCGGTCGGCAGCCACCCACCGAAATCCCCGTGACGTTGAAAAGAGTGGGTATGCCCCCACTCCTGCTCCTTCGGCCCTGCCGCTACCTGGCGGCACGGCTGGTTACCGAAACAGATGATGTAGCCGGCCCGCGCGGGCCGGCCGGACGCGACTTTGCTACCTCTTATAGAATACCACGGCTACCGGGTGCTGGCAAGGGCGCTCATGCCCTGTACGCCGCCAAGGCGACGGATGACCTCACGCCTGCGGCTGCCACCAGAGCTATTTTAACCCACGCATTAATTCGTTCAGGTCCATATGCAGATGGCGCAGTCCGGACAGAACCGCGTGGAAGCGGGGCGCCCGAATGATGGCCTGCAGGCGCTCGCGGGCGCCCGGCAGGCCCAGTTCGGCCGCGGCGTAAACGGCCGCCTCCAGACAGAGGAGATCATCCGGCTGCATGGCAGCAGGCAAGGGTAGGCCGCCGGCGTCCGGGTCCGCTGGTTCGCTGTGGGGATTGCGGTAGTCCAGGTCCAGCATGGCCAGCAACTGTTGCCCCATGGCCTGCTGCTCCTGCGAAGTGCTCTCCCGGTAGCGCCGTACCAGTGCAGGCCACGGCACAGGGTAAGCCGCCGCATCGGCCTCGCCGTTGTGTAACAACTGAAGGATCTCCAATTCCCAATCGTGGTCCGGTGCTCTTTCCAAGTCCAGGCCCCCTGCTTCTCTGCCGCCGCCCACACCACGGGCGCAGCCAACGCACGCTCCTATGGCTCCTCCCCCAGGACGTAGCGCCGCACCGCTACTGCCACGCCATCTTCGTCACAGGTGGGTACGATCAGGGCCACCCGAGCCCGGACACTTTCCGGGGCGTTCCCCATGGCCACCCCGACGCCTGCCCATTCTAACATTTCCAGGTCATTGAGGCCATCACCAACGGCCATGACCGCCGGACGGGGAATGTGCAGCCGCTCGGCCAGCACGCGCAGTCCCCATCCCTTGTGAATCTGCGGAGCGCTGACCTCCAGATTATCGGCCGACGAACGGGTAAGGTGCAAACCGGGCAAGGTTTGGCCCAGCCGGTGAGCTGCCGCCTGGAGCGGGCCAAGGTCAGCGGTCGGGGCAACCGCAAACAGCTTCAATATCGGTTCCGGGCGTTCCCGGACCCAGCGGTGCAGGTCCCACACCGCCTTGATGCGATTGGTACGGACAAACTGCCAGGTGGTCGCCAGGACCTGGCATAAGGACCGGGCCGAGGGCCGGCGGGGACGCCAGTAGGCCCGAAAATGGTGCCAGGCCCGATCGACCACCACCCGCTCCCGGGTGTAACAGGATACCAGCAGCCCGGCCTGGCGCAGTGTCTGCAGGCAGGGCAGTAACAGGGCCGGTGGGATGGGGCGGTCGATCTCCAGTTTTCCCGCCGGGCTGTATACGCCGGCACCATTGCAGGCCACAAAGGGAACCCGGACACCGGTTGCCCGGGCGAGGATCCCGGCAAAATGGTGGGCAGACCCGGCCGAGCGGCCGGTGACCACGGATACGGTCACCCCGCGTGCGGCAGCCGCCGTCAGGGCGTCCAGATTCCCCGGCGACACGTGCCCGCGGCTGTTCAGCAGGGTTCCGTCCAGATCCAGGGCAAGCAGTCGAACGGTCGTCATCCGCGCCAGCCAAACAAGGCGACGCCGACCAGTCCCGTCAGCAGCGCCACTGCAAACACGCGGACCGATTGCCGGTGCAGCCGGTTAAATTCCACTCTGGCCGGGTGATCCTCCGCCAGCTCGGTCACCGGTTGCCCACCATGTTGTTTGATTTGGTCCAGCCGGGGGCGGATGACCGTCATGTCCGCCAGTGTGCACCCCAGTACGATCATGGTGGCGAGCCCCCGCCCGGCGGCCAGTCCCACGCCCTGGCCGATCTGCACCATCAGGGCGAAGGAAAAGGCGGCGGCCAGGAGGGCCATGCCGCCCAGCACCAGCCCGACCGACTCCACCCGGTGCAGGATGGCGCCGTTCAGCACGCCCGCCTCCTCCCGGGAGGCCAGCAAACGAAAGGGCAGCGGCGCCACCAGCACGGCAAAACAAAACAGGCAACCTACCCAAAGCGACAGGGTGAAGGTCCCTACGGTGTTGAGCAGTGCGACCATGAAGAGTAATGTCTCCAAATCCCTACCACCTTTGTTTTCGGCCGGACCACCGGCAACTCCGTTGCATACGCGCCCTCTGTGGCGCAGTGCGATGTCGCAGGAGTTCTGGGATGGCCCAAGTGCGGGGATACGTTGCGCTAGGAACGATAGCGGCCCTCTTCCATCCCAACCGCGTAACCCAGGTGCAAACAATCGCGCTGTGCCTTCTCTACCTCCGACCGCAGCCGTGCCGGCGGTTCAAACCCCCGTTCAGCCAACCTTGCCGTCCCGGCCACAGCGTAGTCCCAGATCCATGCGGCCACTTCCGGTTGCAGCGAATACCGGCCCCGTTCCGAGCGCTTCAGGGCCACTGTGCCGATTCGACGCAAGAACAGGTCCGAAGGCTCAGTAGACGCCGGCCCGGATCGGTGCCCCTGGGCGCGCATGACTACCACATAGCAGGTGTACCCCGCCCAGCCGCATGCGAACAGTTCGTCTTCCAGAATACGCACCACTGCCGCCGGATCGGTACTGGCGGTGCCGCCCAGGGCGGCAGTTTTGCGGACCAGTGTGTGGGCTCCCCGCCGGGCGTATTCCAGCAGAATCCCGCCCACGCCGGGGTGAGCACGCTCCAGCAGGCGGGTCCGGTCCTCTGCCCCATAAGGGCTGAGCAGCATCTCCAGTTCCCGTTTCAGGCGTAAATAGAGCGGACCCCGGCCCCGGTAATCCCCCTCCGGCCCTGTGCTTTCCTCTGCGGCTGCTTCGGATCCGGCCTCCGCCGGGGCCAGCTCCAACTCGGCTGAACTGCCGGCCACCGGTTCTTCGGTGCCGCATGTCATGCAGCGCCTGACGTACCGGCGGCGAAACTCCCAGACCCGACCCGAGAGTTCCAGCCGCCAGAAGCGCAGCCGCAACACATGCGGTTCGGTCAGACTGCAAACTTCGCAGAGGTAGCCCCCGGCGTTATAATCTTCCGCCACCCGCTGGAGGGAGAAGATGGACACGGGACACCACCTGCCCTGAACGTGGAAGAGTGAGGTGTACTCAAAAGGCAAACTGCAACTGATTTCCTTCAGGCAGCCCGCGCAGGCAGCCGTGTGTGTTCAACAACTCAATCACAGTCTTATTGAGCTTGGCACGGGCGCGCAGGTCGTCAATGGACTGGAAGGGAGACATCAGCCGTGCCTCCACAATGGCTCTGGCCGCGTTGTCGCCCAGACCGGGCAGGGAGTTGAACGGGCAGAGTAATGTTTGGTCCGGCTGAATCAGAAACCGTACCGCATCCGAATTCCACAGGTCGACCCGGGCAAACCGGATCCCCCGTTGCAGGGCCTCGGTGACCACTTCGTATTCGACCAGCGCGTCCTTTTCCTTGGGGGTGGCTTCCTTGCCCTTGGCCTTGATTTCGGTCACCAGGTGGTTCACGGCCTCCGACCCCCTGACCAGGAGTTCGGCGTCAACCGCACCGGCCGCCCGAATGGTGAAGTAAGCACTGTAGAAAAGGGCCGGCATGTGCACTTTAAACCAGGCGATGCGCAAGGCTGACAATACGTAGGCGGCGGCGTGGGCTTTGGGAAACATGTACTTGATTTGCTTGCAGGACCAGATATACCAGTCCGGTACGCTGCAAGCCTTCATGTCGGCTTCCATTTCCGGCGTCAGGCCCTTGCCCTTACGCACAGATTCCATGATCTTGAATGCCTTGGCCGGTTCCATATTCCAGTACATCAGGCGCAGCATAATATCGTCGCGGGTCGGAATACAGGTCTGCAGGGTACAGGTGCCCCGCTTGATCAACTCCTGGGCGTTGTTCGTCCATACATCGGTCCCGTGGGAAAGTCCGGAGATCCGGACCAGGTCCGAGAAGTTGCGGGGCAGTGTATCGGAAAGCATCCGCCGGACGAAGCCGGTGCCCATTTCCGGCACCGCTACGGATCCCAGGTCGTATTCAAGGTCGCCCTCTTTCAGGCCAAGGGCATGTACGCCTTCACCCGGGCGGAACAGGGCCATAACACCCTCATCGTTCATGGGGATGCTGGCCAGATCGATACGGTCATCGGGGAGAAATTCGAGTCCGAGTTTGTCGACCAGGTGGGCCGGGACCGGCCAGTCTGCCGTCAGGTCCTGCAACATGCGCAGCATGGATGGGTCGTCGTGGCCAAGGATGTCCAGTTTAAAGAAGCACTGTTCAAAACTGTGATAGTCGTAGTGGGTGGTTTTCCAGCCAGACTCCTTGTCGTCGGCGGGATACTGTACCGGAACCACCTCTTCTACTTCCACTCCGACCGGAACCACGACCATCCCACCCGGGTGCTGGCCCGTGGTGCGCTTGACGCCGGTCAGGCCCCGGGCGAGGCGGTTGACTTCGGCCTCGCGCCGACTCAGACTGCGCTCCTCCAGGTAGTTCTTGACCATTCCGTAGGCCGTTTTGTCGGCAATGGTGCCGACGGTGCCCGCCTTAAACACCTGCTCCGGGCCCCCGAGCAGCTCGATGGAGTATTGTTGCACCTTGTTCTGGACATCGCCGGAAAAGTTCAGGTCAATGTCCGGCACCTTGTCACCCTTGAAGCCCATAAAGGTCTCAAAGGGAATATCCTGGCCATCCTTCAGGAGCCGCCTGCGCCGGCACTGGGGGCAGGCCTTGTCTGGCAAGTCGTACCCCGAGCCGACGGTACCGTCGGCATACCACTCTACGTAGTGGCAGCCCGGACAGACATAATGGGGCGGCAGGGCATTGACTTCGGTAATCCCCATGGCCCAGGCCACAAAGGAAGACCCCACCGAACCGCGGGAACCGACCAGATACCCCAAATCATTGGACTTTTTTACCAATAAGTGCGAGATATAGTATACCACAGCGAAGCCGCCGCCAATGATTGCCTTGAGTTCCCGTTCGATGCGCTGCTGGATCAGGTCAGGCAGCGGGTCGCCATAAACCCTCCTGGCCTTTGCCCAGGTCAGGTTGGCCACCGCGTCTTCGGCGCCTTCCAGTTTGGGCGCGAAGAGCTGGTTCGGGATCGGTTCACACTTGTCCACCAGATCGGCAATCTTGTTGGTATTGGTAATGACGATCTGGGTGGCTATATCGGCAGGCAGGAAAGCAAATTCGTTCAGCATTTCCTGAGTGCTACGGAAGTAGCACGGACCGTTATAACCATCACCCCAGCCGATGCCGCCCTTGAGGAATTCCCGGAACTGCTCCTGCGCCGGGTCGAGGAAATGCACATCGCCGGTGACCACCACCGGCTTGCCCAGCTTTTCGCCCAGGTCAATGATCCGGCGTACGATTTCATGCAGTCCTTCCACCCCGCGCACTTGTCCCTCTTCCACCAACTGGCGCAGGTTGCCGGGCGGCTGGACCTCCAGGTAATCGTACCAGGCTGCAATCCCTTCCAGTTCCTCTGGCGCGGCCCCGCGCAGGAGTGCCTGGAAGAGGGCACCGTTGGCGCAACCGGAGCCCAGGATCAGCCCATCCCGGTGCGCTTCCAACAGCGTCCGGGGGACCCGTGGATTGCGGTTGAAGTACTCCAGGTGGCTCCTGGACACCAGCTTGTACAGGTTTTTCATACCGTGCTGCTTCTGTACCAGTACACTGACGTGGTGGGGCTTGAGTACCGCCGGGTTCATGAGCCGCCCCAGTTGGTTCAGGTCGGCCACAAACTGCACTTCCGGGTGATCGCGGCAGACCCGCTCCAGCAACTTCACCAGCACCATCGCCGCCGTTTTGGCGTCAGCATCGGCCCGGTGATGGTTTTCCAGCGGCACTTGCAATTCCTTGCACAGGTAGGCCAGGCCAAACCGCTTGAGGTGGGGTAACAGGGCCCGGCCCATGATCAGCGTATCCAGCACCGGATTACGCAGGTCCTCACCCAGGTGTTTTTCGCGGTGATAGCGCAGGAAACCATAGTCGAAGGTGGCATTGTGGGCGACGAGGATGCTGTCGCCGCAGAAGGCGAAGAAACGGCGCAGGACCTCGGCCGGACCCGGCGCGTTTTCGACCATGTCCGGGGTGATGTGGGTGAGTTCCTGCACTTCCGGCGAAATGCGCTTGCCGGGGCGGACAAAGCTCTGGAACGTGTCAACCACCTGTCCACCACGCAGGCGGACGGCCCCCACCTCGATGATGTCATCGCCAATGGCACTGAAACCGGTGGTCTCAATGTCCAGGACCACCCAGTCGGCCTCCGGCAACGATGCGCCCTGCGGCGGTCGGGCAATGATCGGCGTGCCGTCATCGACCACATACGCTTCCATGCCGTAAAGAACCTTGAAACCTTCCGGCAGTTTGACATGGCTGGCGCCCGGAAAGCCCTGGGTGACGCCGTGGTCGGTAATGGCCACCGCCCGGTGCCCCCACTTGATGGCACGCTTGACGGCCTCTTCGGGGTCGCACAGGCCGTCCATGGCCGACATGGTGGTATGCAAGTGCAACTCGACCCGCCGCATCCCCTCGTAGGCATCCCGGCGGGACGGCCGCTCCACCAGGTTGATGTCGTCGGCCATCACGTTCAGATCGTTATTGAAGTTATCCCAGGCCGGCCGCCCCCGCACCCGGACATATTGCCCGACCTTGAGCTGAGCCGCCCAGTCCGGGTCCTTTTGTGGGTCACGGAAGCATTTGCAAAGTAGGGTATCTTTCAGGTCGGTGACGGCAAGTCCGATCATCTGCTTGCCGGACCGGGTATCACGGGTATCCAGGGCGCAGATTTCGCCCTCCAGGATCACCTTGCCCGGTTCCTGCGGGTCGGTGATGGTACTGATTTCCCGGACCGGGGCACCGGGGTCGATGGGCCTGCCCTTGACCACGCCGTCGGGCAGGATTTCCGTTCGGCCGGGCTGGACAGGCTCAGGTTCGGTCTTGAAGCCGGCATCCTGCCGGGAGCGGTGGGCAGCAAAATACTCCAGTACGGCCGGGTTCTCCTCCTGCCCCTGCGGCTCTTCCGGGAGCGGGCGGTCGTCCCCGAAAAACAGGTCTGGCTCCAGTTCGGCTTGCGCCCCGCGGGGCGGAACCGGTTCCTCCGGGGGCGGCGGCAATGTGAGCAGACACTTGACCCGCAGACCGGTTTCATGGCGCAGGGCCTCTTCCAGAGCTGCCCGGCCGCCGGCCTTGTCCACTACCTGGCGCAAGGTATCGTTGGGGAATTCCAGTTCGACCCGATCATCGATCAGGCGGGGGGCTGCCTGGTCCAAAATGCCATTCACACGGGGAATGGCCGACTTGATCAGTTGTTTGACGTCCGGCCAGACCTGTTGCAGCAGTTCTTCCGGAGTCACGCCAAAGGGCGGCCGGGCTAATACGGGCACGACCTGGAACTGGGCTTCGCCCCCGATTTCGGGCAGTAAGGCCCGGCCCAGGGCGTCGGCCAGGGCCGGCCGCCGATCTGGCGGGATGCGCTGGTTGACCTCCAGGTAAAGCGTGACGCTGTTTTGCTTGCGTCTGACCTCGACCCGCAGCGGCCTGGCGCCCTCCAGGGCGGCGGCCATACCGGCGGGCAAGGCAGCCCGGTCAATCTGGTGGAGCCAGTCAGACAAACGTATTCACCTCTAAGTCCGGGCCTGCGCACTACAAATGGCCACGTCCGAAGGGTTCTCCACCCGCGTCGGCTTTCCTGTCGTCCGTGGCAAAGGGGATTCCCTGGTATCGCCGTCAGGCCGGCAGGGGCGGGGTTCAATCCAAACTACGGCAGGGGACGGCTGCCCAACCGGCAGATGCCGTCCCCCTTGATTTACCCGCCGCTATTCCACTTCAGTGACAGACATGACCCCGTCCACCGCCAGAAGCTCTGCGATCAGATCATTCAACCCGACCCGGGGGTTGGTCATTTTGACGAAGAAGGTGATTTCCACGCTGCCGGGCACGGGGCCGCCCCGCATCTGTACATTCTTGATATTGGCGTCGGAACGGCCAATCACACTGGCGAGCATACCCAGCCGCCCCGCGGTGTCCGTTACCGCCACCGCCAGCGCATGATGGTGACCGGCTTTGATGAACCGCCGTTCCACCTCAGACAGGACGGTAAGGGTCACGAGCATCATGACGGCGGCCACGGTGGCCTCCATGAACATCCCGGCACCTGCCGCCAGACCGACCCCGGCCACTACCCAGAGGCTGGCCGCGGTAGTCAGACCGCGGATGCTCAACCCCTCACGCATGATAGTGCCCGCACCGAGGAAGCCGATACCGGAGACCACCTGGGCCGCAATGCGCCCGGGATCGCCGTTGCCAAAGCCGCGCTGCAGGCTCAGGTCATACATATACAGGGATACCTGCATGGCCAGTGCCGCCCCCACACAGACCAGGACGTGGGTCCGTAAACCAGCCGGGCGATTGGCCGTTTCCCGTTCAAATCCGACGATGCCCCCCAGCAAGGCGGCGAGGGCTAACGGAACCTGACTGTGAATCAAGTGCTGCAGAAAGGCTGACAATGATGCTAGCCCCTTTGTGCATACTTGAGGATTTCCCAATACATTTTCATTCGGGCTGCGAAGCCCTTGACCAGGCCCAGCTTTTCTTCCTTCATTCGGTGTGACATTTCCTCCAGCGGAACTTCGCACACCCGAACATCCAGGCCATTGACAAAACGGGTCAGCGCCACTTCGATGCCAAAGCGGGCCATTTCCGCTTCGGGCTCCTCCTGAAACATCCGCTCCAGGAGTTCCCTCTTCAGCGCCCGATTTCCCGACAGAAACGGTGCCAGAACCTGCGCCAGGTCTGTGGCCAGCCGCCCGTCGTCGAAGACCCCGATGGCCATCTCACATTCGCCGCTCAGCACCGGCTGCACCAGAGAACGGACGTGCCCTTCCGTCAGTCCGACCAGGTCACCGTCCAGAAAGAGGACGACAGGAGCGGGAGCTGAGTCGAACCCGGTTTTCATGGCTGCCGCCTTCCCCCGATTCTCGGGGTGGACAACCACTCGGGCACCGGCCTCGCGCGCCCTTTCGGCCGTACGGTCCTCGGACCCATCTGATACCACAATGACCGATTGCACGAGGTCGACTTGCCGGACCGCCGCCACCACGCAGCCGATGGTTTCCTCTTCGTTATAGGCCGGGATTACCGCGGCAACCTGCAAGGCTGCCGTGTGCCTTTTCCCAGTAATTCTCACGCTAAGTCATTCCTCCAAAGCGCCGTTTCCCGGCGCTCACGGACGAAGGGACCCACGCCGCAATGGCAAGGCGGGTAGGAGCGCTTCACATGTCTATTCCGCTTCTTCCCGTTGTTTCCCTGCCTTCCGCAGGCATGTCTGCCTGCGTCATCTCCCCCGTCCCCGGCCGTAAGGACCCCAGGGCGCCTGCCATTTTGACCCGGGGTCCGCTGAACCTGTCTAATAAGACCGGGCAAACCAGACCGTATCAGTGGCCGGTTGGCTGCACACCAGGCACCTGGACATCGTTTCCGGCGGGTGTAACGGCCGGTTGCGGGCGGTGGCCTTGGTCTGCTCCTTGACCTGAGCCTCGCAGTTCGGGTCTCCGCACCACCCGGCCAGGACGAATCCATACTGGTTCTCCAGGGTGGCAGCCAGATCTGCCAGGGTCTCTGCCCGGAATGAATGCTCCTCCCGGAATTTCAGAGCCTGCCTGAACATGTTTTGCTGAATCTCTGCCAGCAAGTTGATGACCGTATCCGCCAGCCCGTCCTGGGAGACAACCAGCTTCTCGCCGGTGTCCCGGCGAACCAGAACGACGGCATGACTGTCCACATCACGCGGCCCGAGTTCCAGGCGCACCGGTACACCACGCATCTCGTATTCGTTGTACTTCCAGCCCGGGCTGTACTCCTCGCGGGCATCCGCCTTGACCCGAACCCCGGCCTGCCGGAGCTGGGCAAACAGTGCGTCAAACCGAGGCATCACCCGGTCCCGCAGCTTGGCCGGGCCCACCGGAATCATTACAACCTGAACCGGCGCCACCCTGGGGGGGAGCTGCAGGCCTTTGTCATCACCGTGGGTCATGATCAGGCATCCGATCAGGCGAGTACTGGCACCCCAGGATGTGGTATGGACATACTTCAACTGGTTATCACGGTCGAGAAACTGAATATCGAAGGCCCGGGCGAAGTTCGTGCCCAGGTAATGGGACGTGCCGGCCTGAACCGCCTTGCCATCCTTCATCATGGCTTCAATGGAAAAGGTGTCTACTGCCCCGGCAAACTTTTCCGAAGGGGTCTTCTGGCCCTGCCACACAGGGACAGCCAGATCATTTTCAACAAAATCCACATAGACGCCCAGCATGCGCATGGTTTCCTCGCGGGCCTCTTGCTCGGTGGCATGGGCCGTATGGCCCTCCTGCCAGAGGAATTCCGATGTCCGCAGGAACGGCAGGGTTCGCTTCTCCCAGCGAAACACATTGGCCCACTGGTTGATCAGCACCGGCAGGTCGCGGTAGGACTGGATCCATTTCTGATAGGCCCAGCCAATGACCGTTTCCGAGGTGGGGCGCAGGGCCAACCGCTCCTCCAGCTTTTCACCGGCGGCCTCCGTTACCCACGGCAGCTCTGGGGCAAACCCTTCGACATGCTCCTTCTCTTTCATGAAAAAGCTTTCCGGAATGAGCATGGGGAAATAGGCGTTGCGGTGGCCCGTTGCCTTGAAACGTTCGTCCAGTCCACGCTGACACGCTTCCCACAGCTCATAGCCATCGGGCTTGAAGATCATGCAGCCGCGCACTGGAGAATAATCCATTAAGTCTGCGTTTTTAATAACGTCAATATACCATTCAGAAAAGTTTTCAGCCATCGGCGTGATTCGTTTTTCCTCCGCCATGGGCGTGCAGCCTCCTCGCTCATTAACAACAAAAAAAGCCACCGCCCCCGTGACCAGGAACGGAAGGCAACGCTTCCCGCATGTACCGGCTACCCAAACCTTTGGGTACGTACCGTTGGCTCCGGAATATCGACAGGTGCACGGCCACTGGCCGCAGACCCTGTCATCTCAGTTAATCAAAATTAGGGTAGCAGAGCCAGCCCGCACCTGTCAAATGGTTCCGTAGGCGAATCCAGGTCATCGCCCGGCGAAGTGGCAGGATTTACCCGGACCAGCGCTGCCGAACCATCAGGCGGCGCCCCCGGCGGTCTGGCACCGGGGGCGCCGCTATTTACGTATCGGTCTGCCTGAGTAACCCGAACCGGCGCAGGTCTGGCACGTAGTCCGGGTGGATCTGCCAGTGCCCACCGGTCAGAACCTGATAGTCCCACGGCTGCACGAAGGCGCGGTCGTCCTCCACGGCGTAGAAGTCCGGTTTCTCGCTGATGCTGTGGACATAGAGTGTCGCGGTCTGCACCGCCGCCGCTCCGGCCGCACGGATGGCCGTCACCGCTGCGGCCAGACTCTGGCCCGAAACGCTGATTTCGTCGGCTACCAGTACGCGGCGGCCCGACAGGTCGGGCGGCGGCGCAAACAACTGCGGCTCTCGCCAGGCCACTGCGTCACGCCGGCGGCGGGAGATCGTGAGCGGAAAGTAGTCCAGCCTGAGCATGCTGGCCAGAATGGTCGCCGGGATGGCCCCACCACGCCCGACGCCGGCGATGGCGTCCGGCTGAAATTCGGCCTGCACACGCTCAGCCAGATGGCGGCACATGACCATGATCTCTTCCCAGGATACCATCCAGACACCGGTGTGCTCGTGGCCGTAACTCTTGATCCGATCCATCTTGCATTCCCTCCCCCAACCACCATGCGGCACACCCGGCCGGCGCTTCCCATGGTCAGGGGACTATGACCCGGTGACGGAATCGGCAGCCTGCCAGTGCCGGGCGTAGGTCTTGTGGGCGGCCACGCCCTGTTTTTTGATTTCGGCGGCTGCGTTTTCTACGTAAGTCACCAGGGCGTCGACCATTTCGGACTCGTTCATCTTCTGGATCTGTTCGCCGCCTACCACCAGCATTCCGACACCCTTGCCGCCAAACAGGGCCACATCGGCCTCGGCCGCTTCGCCCGGGCCGTTGACCACGCAGCCCATCACAGCCACGTTCAGGGGGACGTCAATATGGCGTAACCGCTGCTCTACTTCGTTGGCAACCCGGACCAGATCAATTTGTACCCGGCCGCAGGATGGACAGGCGATGATGTTGATGCCACGGGTACGCAGCCCGAGGGACTTGAGCACCTCCCAGCCGACCCGCACCTCTTCGACACAGTCAGTCGCCAGACTGACCCGGATGGTGTCGCCGATCCCTGCGGCCAGCAGTGCACCCAACCCTACGGCCGATTTGATGGTACCGCTGAAGGGTACACCCGCCTCGGTCACGCCGAGGTGCAGGGGGTAGTCCATCTTCGCACTGATCAGTTGGTAAGCGGCGATCATCATCCGGACGTCGGACGCTTTGGCGGAGATGATGATATCGGTGAAGCCAAGATCCTCCAGAATCCCGACATGCTTCTGGGCGCTGCCCAGCATGCCTTCGGGGGTCGGATAGCCGTACTGCTCCAGGAATTCACTTTCCAGAGAGCCAGCATTGATGCCAATGCGAATGGGCACCTTGCGCGCCTGGGCTTCCTTCACAACTGCCTCGATTTTCCACCGGGCACCGATGTTCCCCGGATTCAGACGGAGCTTGTCCACCCCGGCTTCCAGGGCCTTGAGGGCCAGTCGGTAATCGAAATGGATATCCGCCACCAGGGGAATGTTGCAGCCTATGCGGATTTCCTTCAGGGCTTCGGCGGCCTCCATGGTGGGCACCGCCACCCGGACAATATCGCAGCCGTTTTCCTCCAACGCCCGGATCTGGCGCAGGACCTCCGGTACATCCCGAGTATCGCACTTGGTCATGGACTGGACACTGATGGTGGCGCCGCCACCAATGGGCACCTTGCCGACCCATACCTGGCGGGTTGGCTTTCTCATCCCCGCAAGCCTCCAAACAACCATACTACGACCAGTATACCTATCTATCGAATCGGTGGAAATAGAAGCAGACGGGAGACCTCAAGTCCCCCGTTTCTGCCTGCTGTGTGTGCGCCGGGCGGGTGCCTTACCAGAACCGCCGCAAGTCAGAGACCGTTACCGCCGCTATGAGTCCCAGAATGAGCAGGAAACCAACAAAGTGGATGAAGTTCTCCCGGGTGGGATCAACCCGCCGTCGCCGGAACCCCTCTACGAAGAGAAAGACCAGTCGCGACCCATCCAGGGCGGGGATTGGCAGCAGGTTGACAAGACCGATATTAATCGACAACTGGCTTGCCAGACTGAGTAGATGTACCAACCCGATCTGGCTGACCTCGGCAATGGTATAAACGATCCCCACCGGCCCCACCAGATCAGCCTTTTCCGTTCCCCGCACCAGCCGCCCAAGCATGACCACATACTCGCGTGTCAGCAGGCCTGTTAGATGTGCGCCCTCATACGCAGCCGATATAAGTGACGGCCGTTGAATGATCGGCGCAATCCCAACTACATACCGGGGCGAGGTGTCTGCCTCCCGCGCCGGGGTAACGGTGACTTCAACCGGTTTTCCCTCACGCTCCAGACGAAAATGCAGGGGCTGGCCCTGACTATTGGTAACCGCCTCCAGCAACTGGTTCCAGGCGGATACCGGGCGACCGTCAATGGCCACGATCTTATCCCCGGCCCGCAGGCCGGCCGCCGCCGCCGGGCGATCTGGCAGAACTGAGCCAATAACAGGGAGCGGGCTGGGTACACCGGTGGCATAATGCCAGATCCCCAGCAACAGGGCGGCCAGTACGAAGTTCATCGCCGGCCCGGCCCCAATCACGATCATGCGCTGCCAAACCGGTTTAGCGGAAAAACCGCGGGGATCAGTGGCATCCCCGTCCTCCATTCCGGCCATGCGCACAAAACCACCGAGGACTAGCAGGGCCCGCAGGCTGTACTTAGTTTCACCGCGGGTAAACGAAGCAAATACGGGACCAAACCCGATGGCAAATTCGTGTATGCGAATGCCAAAAGCCTTGGCGGCTGAAAAATGGCCCAACTCGTGGATCAAAATAATGACACCAAAAACCGGAATAGCCCAGAGCCAGCTCGTCATGACAATGTTTCACCTCGAAGAGGGAACCCGCTCCGCCTCATCCCGAGCCCAGGCGTCGGCAGCCAGGATCTCCTCCAAGTTCGGGTGCAGTACCGGCGTGTGAGCCGCCATAACCGCCTCTACGGTGCGGTAGATCCCAGTAAAGGAAAGGGTACCCTCCAAAAACCGGCTGACGGCAACCTCGTTGGCGGCGTTCATGACCGCCGGCATGGTCCCCCCCATTGTACCGGCCAGACGGGCGTAGTTCAAGGAAGGAAAGGTGGCGGTGTCCGGGGTCTCAAAGGTCAGGGGACCCGCCGTGACCAGGTTGAGGTGGCTGACACTGCTCTCCAGACGCTCCGGATAACTGAGGGCATACTGGATCGGCAATTTCATGTCCGCCACGGCCAACTGGGCCAGGACGGATCCGTCCACGTACTCTACGAGGGAGTGCACGATACTCTGGGGGTGCACCACCACATCCACCTGTTCCAATGGTACCCCAAACAGCCAGTGTGCCTCGATCATTTCCAGTGCCTTGTTCATGAGCGTGGCCGAATCAACCGTAATTTTGGGTCCCATCACCCAGCGCGGGTGTTTCAGAGCCTGCTCGCGCGTGACATGCTCCAGTTCAGCCCGGCCATACCCCCGGAACGGGCCACCGGAGGCAGTCAGAAGCAGCCGCCTGACGCCAGACTGATTCTGGCCCTGCAGACACTGAAACACGGCACTGTGTTCGCTGTCCACCGGCAGGACCGGCACTCCCTTCGTCCGGGCCAGCTTCATGACCAGTTCACCGGCAGCGACGAGGGTTTCCTTGTTAGCCAATAGAATCCGTTTGCCGGCCGCAATGGCAGCCACGGTCGGTTTCAGCCCCAATGTGCCCACGACGGACGTCAGAACAGCCTCGGCCCCCGGGGCGGTTGCCACTGCGTGCAGGCCCTCGTCGCCGTACAGGATCGGTGGAGCCTGAGCGCCTACCAGTTGCCGGAGTTCCCGGGCCTCCGCCGGCCCGGCTACCGACACCAGGTCAGGCTGAAAACGCCGGACCTGTCCGGCCAACTCAGTGACCTTGGTCCCGGCCGCCAAAGCGGCCACACGGTAACGCTCCGGGTGCCGGGCCACCACTGCCAACGCACTGGTACCGATCGATCCCGTAGAGCCGAGAATGGCTATGCCTTGCACGTTGACCTACTCCATCTTATTCATCAGGCGTTTGAAAAACAGGGAGGAGCCCGGATCGAATCAGAGACGACAGCAAAATGGCCAGCATCGGCCCCACCACAAAACCCAGCCCGCCGAAGAAACGAAAGCCCAGATACATGCTGATCAGGGTTGTCAGGGGGTGCAGACCGGTATTTTGTGCCACCATTTTTGGTTCCATCACCTGGCGTATAACGAAGGTAACCCCATACAGAACCAGTAGTTTGATGGCCATGGCCGTGTGCCCGGTGGCCAACAGGAAAATGATCCAGGGCACGAACACCAGTGCCGGGCCGGCCACGGGCAGGACATCGGCCACACCTACGAGGATTCCCATCAGTACCGCGTAGTCTGCACGAATAAGAGCAAGTCCAGCCACGGTAACGGCCATGGTGGTGGAAATCAGGATCAACTGGGCCCGGGCAAACCCCATGGCGCTGGCCCACACCTCATTCTTGACCTGGCGAATCTGTGGACGTGCCTCCACCGGCAGCAAGCCGAGCAGAAACCGGCCAATGGAACGCCGGTCCCGGCTAAAGAAAAAGGTGGCAATGATCACGATGGTGGCATCGACCAGCAGCCCGGGCACCCCGGCAAATGCCTGCAGCGTACGGGCCGCACTGGGCAGCACACTTCTGAGCATGTTCTGCAGACTGCCCAGGGACTCTTCCAGCAGCTTCTGCACCGACGCCGGCAGTGTCTCGGACAGGCGACCGAGATCGTTCACCATCCGGGTGGACAAATCCATGGCCATCGCGTAGTAGTAGGGGAGTGCCTGGGCCAATTCCGTCAGATCCCGGATCAGTCGGGCGGTCAACACCACGATCAGCGCCGCGGCCACGCCGGCCACCACTGCCAGGACAAGGGCGCTGGCCACAGCCCGCGGCAGGTAGAGCTTGCGGCGGTTGTTGGCCAGCCAGTCGACCAGTGGATTGATCAGCTCCGCGACCAGCGCAGCAAACAAAAAGGGCATGACCAGCGGAAAGCCCCAGGTTATGATGAAATAGCTGATGAACAAGAATACTGCCAATCCCGCCACCGAGTATAGCCAATACCGCACTGGTCCCTCCCCCTTCAGGCTGCTCCAGACAAGGGTATCGTTATGCCCGCCATCCCAGGACCATGAAGTAATAGACCACCGGTAGCGTGAAGAGGGCCGAATCGAACCGGTCCATCACACCGCCGTGGCCGGGCAGGAGACGGCCAGAATCCTTCACCCCGGTATACCGTTTGAGTGCGCTCTCCGTCAGATCGCCAACGATGGCCACCACCGACAGGGTCAGCCCCAGCAGCAGGGCAACCGGTGCCGCGACCCCCGCCAGCTTGGGCCCCAGGAACCAGGCAACAGCACCGGCCAGCAAGGTGCCGCCAATCGCCCCTTCGACAGTCTTGCCCGGGCTCACCCGCGGCGCCAGCTTGTGCCGCCCGAAGGCGCGCCCGGCAAAGTATGCGCCGGTATCACTGGCCCAGGTGAGAAGAAAAGCGAAGAGGACCAGCCAGGCCCCGCCGGGGAGCGCCCGCAGGAGCACCCAGTGCCCGAACAGCCAGCCGATGTACACTACCCCGCCCAGGGCTACCAGCAGGTCCTGGCTGGTGAAATGGCCGTAACCAAGGGCCATACCGGCCAACAGCACCATGCCGCAGAAAGTGAGGGTCGGTACCAGCGCAGCGGCACCGCCCAGATGGGCCGCGCCGACCAGAGCCAGACAGGCCAGCGCTCCCGACACCATCGGTACCCGCAGCCCCTGCTGCCCCCACATGCGGCAAAACTCCTGAAAGCCAAGGAGAGCCAGGCCTGCTGCCAGCAGACTGAACAGCAGACCCCCGGCCCACACGCAGCCCAGAAAGAGAGGAATCCCGACCGCCGCGGTGGCGATACGCTTGATCAGCACCAGCCACCACCTACTTTGCGGCGGCCGTGCCCGGCACGGCCCCAAACTTACGCTCACGTCTCCCGAAGTCTTCCAGGGCCTGCTCCAGGTGCTCACGGCGGAAGTCCGGCCAATAGACCGGCGTCGCCCAAAATTCCGAGTAGGCCGCTTGCCAGAGGAGGAAATTGGACAGGCGCAGTTCACCGGCCGTGCGGATGATCAGGTCCGGATCCGGCAGCCCACCCGTATACAGATGACGGGTAATGGCCTGCTCATCTACTGCTTCGGGAGCCAGTTCACCCTTCTGTACCCGGGTTAGCAGAGATTGAAAGGCATCCACAATTTCCGCCCGGGCGCCGTAGTTCAGGGCGAGGTTCAAAATCAGGCGATTATTGCTTCGGGTTTGTTGCATGGCGCGCTCAAGTTCTGACCGTTGCAACGCCGGCAGCCCTTCCAGCCGCCCCAGGTGCTGAATTCGCACCCCGGCGCGGTCAAGTTCTGCAACCTCCTGACGGCAATACTCCACCAGCAGCCACATCAGGGCGTCCACTTCATCCTTGGGCCGTTTCCAGTTCTCGGTGGAAAAGGCGTAAAGGGTCAGGACCTCAATGCCGAGCTCCGGACAGGCCTTGATCACGTGGCGAATCGTCTCCACGCCCGCCCGGTGACCAGCCACCCTGGGCAGATTCCGCTCGGTGGCCCAGCGCCCATTACCGTCCATGATGATAGCCACGTGGCGTGCCACGGCTCGCTCCCCGGGACGTGGCACATCCGTCGCCGGCTTCAACGCGGATAGTCCCGTCCCCAGGTAACGTCGGATGTTGTCAAGCACATGGATGCCCCCTGTGCGATCGTAAACGGAAACCCCCGCGGGGTGCGGGGGTGGCCTGCAACTCCCTTAACCGTGGGAGACGTCTCCAGTCCGATGTGTGCTGCCCGGCCGATCGCCAGAGCAGTAATCCCGGTGAGCGAGAACAACCAGGAGCATCGCCCCCTGATCCCGCATTCCAACCACCCGGAGTTCCCCGCAGCCCTGCGGGCGCCCCGGCGGCCGAGTAACAACGGTCTGCATCCTTAAACTGTATGCGGTCAGCAGTGGCTCGGCCTCAGGCCAGGGCAAGCCAATCCATGGCGCCGGATCAAACTTCAAGGACTTCCTTCTCCTTGGTCTCCAGCACGTGGTCCAGCTCCTTGATGAATTTATCCGTGAGCTTTTGCACGTCTGTTTCGGCCCGCTTCAGATCATCCTCGGAAATGTGCTTGTCTTTTTGGAGTTTCTTGAGCTGCTCAAGGGAATCCCGGCGCTGATTGCGCAGAATAACGCGCTCTTCCTCCGCCCGCTTGCTGATCGTCTTGACCAGTTCCTTACGCCGCTCAGCGGTGAGCGGTGGCAGGTTCAGCCGAATCACCTTGCCGTCGTTATTCGGGTTCAACCCCAGGTCAGAGGTGAGAATCGCCTTTTCAATTGCCTTCATGGCAGACTTATCCCACGGGTCAATGATGAGCACCCGCGGTTCCGGAGCCGAAATAGTTGCCATCTGGCTGACTGGGGTCGAAGTACCGTAATAGTCTGCATGCACCTTATCCAGGAGTGCCGGTGTCGCCCGTCCAGCCTTGACGCCAGCCAGTTCCTTGCGAAAATGCTCTACGGTTGCCTTCATTTTCTCTTCCGCTTGCTTAAGGACATCCTTAACCATGCGTGTCCCCCCTTACCATCGTTTGCCCGATGTCTTCACCGGTAACTGCCTTCACAATATGGTCAGGTCCCATCATGTCAAAAACCACAATGGGAATCTTGTTGTCCATGCATAGTGAAATGGCGGTGGAATCCATGACCTGCAGGCCCTTATTCAGCACCTCCAGGTAGGATACCTCCCGATACTTCTTCGCTTCCGGATGTTTGCGGGGGTCGGCGTCGTAAATACCGTCTGTCCCCTGCTTACCCATCAGAATCGCCTCAGCCCCCATTTCGGCTGCCCGTAACGCTGCCACCGTATCGGTGGTGAAATACGGGTTGCCTGTGCCGGCAGCGAAGATGACCACGCGCCCCTTTTCCAGGTGGCGAATGGCCCGGCGGCGAATAAACGGCTCTGCCACCTGTCGCATTTCGATGGCCGACAGCACCCGCGTATCAACGCCATGCTTTTCAACGGCGTCCTGCAGAGCCAGCGCGTTGATCACTGTAGCCAGCATGCCCATATAATCGGCGGTGGCCCGCTCCATTCCCATTTCCTGCCCGATGCGCCCGCGCCAGATGTTGCCGGCGCCAACCACCACGGCTACGTCGATCCCGGCCTTGCGCACAGCAGCAATTTGCCGGGCAATCCCGCCGACCAATTCCGGGTCCAGGGTTTGCCCCTTCCCCGCCAGAGCCTCGCCACTGAGCTTGAGGATCACCCGGCCGAAGCTGGGACTCTGCATGGGTGCCCCTCCCTGCCGTTATCACTGATTCTACGCAAATCCCGTGTTTCCTGTGCACCAGACATCAGACGCGGTGGCGGCGGGGGTCCGGCGCAGCCGAACCCCCGCAAAATTTGCAAATTTAGCCGCCAGCCATCTTCCGGACTTCCTCTTCGAAGTCATCCGCCTTCTTTTCGACGCCCTCGCCCACCTCGTAACGCACGAACGCCTTGACGGTCAGAGCACCGCCAGCCTTGGCCGAATAATCCTTGATGACATCGGAGATGCGCTTCTTATTGTCACGGACCCATTCCTGCTCCAGGAGGGCCACTTGCTTGTAGAAGTTGTTGATCTTGCCCTCGACGATTTTGTCGGCCACTTCGGGCTTCTTGCCCTCAGCAATGGCCTTTTCCCGCTCGATCTCCCGCTCCTTCACGAGGGTGTCCGCCGGGACCTCCTCGCGCCGCAGGTACGGCGGCTTGCTGAAGGCGATCTGCAGACAAAGTTCGTTGGCGAGTTCCCGGGCCGCCTCGTTGGCGGGACCCTCCAACTGAACCATGACGCCAACACGACCCATGTCTCCGCCGCCATGGATATACTTGTGTACCACACCGCCCTGGAAACGGGCGAACCGGCGGACAGATTGATTTTCGCCGATCTTGGCGATCAGGCCCTTCAGAACATTGCCCACTGTGCTGTCCGCCATCGGCAGAGACAGCAGCGCGTCTACATCAGCCGGCTGCTTCTCCAGGACCAGGCTGGTCACGTTGCGGACAAAGCCGCGGAAATCCTCGTTCTTGGCTACGAAGTCCGTTTCACAGTTCACTTCCACCATGGCGCCGTTCTCGCCTTCGATAACGGCCATGACCAGACCCTCGGCAGCAATGCGGCCAGCCTTTTTGGCGGCTGCGGCCAGACCCTTTTTGCGCAGAAACTCGATGGCAGCCTCCACGTCGCCAGCCGTTTCCACCAGCGCCTTCTTGCAATCCATCATGCCCGCCCCGGTCTTGGCCCGGAGTTCCGCCACCATGGCCGCGGTAATTTGGCTCATGTATGTATCCTCCTCAGGAAGAGCTAAAAATCCGGTTCACATGTAAAAACAGGGCGGGCGGGAGCAGAGCCCCTTTCAGGGAAACCATCCCTTCCCGCCCCGCGTCTATGCTTGATGAAAGAACCTAAGCCTCGACCGTTACTTCCGCCTCGGCCGGTGCTTCCGTCGCCTCGGCCGGAGCCGGAGCCGGAGCCGGAGCCGCAGCCGTGGAGACACCCTGGCGGCCTTCGATGACGGCGTCAGCAATCTTGGCGGTAATCAGCTTGACCGCCCGGATGGCGTCGTCGTTACCAGGGATGACCCAGTCGATCTCGTCCGGGTCGCAGTTGGTGTCAACGATGGACACCAGCGGGATATTCAGCTTGCGCGCCTCCTGAACAGCGATGCGCTCCTTGCGTGGATCGATGACGAAGATGGCGTCCGGCAGGCTCTTCATGCCCTTGATTCCGCCAAGGAACTTCTGCAGCTTCTCCCGCTCGTGGACCAGCTGGGCCTGCTCCTTCTTGGTGAGGGTGCTCCAGCGCTCGGTCCCTTCCATCTCCTCGAGAGTCTGCAGACGGGCGAGGCGCTTCTTGATGGTATCAAAGTTGGTCAGCATACCGCCGAGCCAACGCTGATTGACATAGTAGCCATCGCAGCGATCCGCTTCTTCACGGACTGCGTCCTGCGCCTGCTTCTTGGTGCCGACAAACAGCACCTTGCCGCCTTCGGTCGCCACGGAACGGACATAATTATAGGCCGTCTCCATCAGCCGGACCGTCTTCTGCAGATCGATAATGTAGATCCCGTTCCGCTCGGTGAAGATATACTCCTTCATCTTCGGGTTCCACCGGCGGGTCTGATGACCGAAATGGACGCCAGCCTCAAGGAGCTGTTTCATAGAAATAACGGACATGGAAGCAATCACCTCCTGGTTTGGTTTGACCTGCCCGCTGCTGCTTCCAAAGCCGCGGACAGCCGCCGCCAGCGTCATCCGTACGGGGGACTCGAGCCTTGGTGGCCCGGGCACCGCCCCAGTCGTCAACCGGCGTGTGAGATGTGCGCCAACGGATATGATACCACAGTCGGCGACCCATGGTAAAGCTAGAAAATCATCGGGTGCGGACGTTGACAGGCACCGTCAGCCATGGCACCGGCTGCAGCATAAGTTGGTACCCCTGCAGTTCCGCGCTGAGGCGTTGCTCCACCAGCACCCGCGCTTCCCGGGCGATGCGATCAGCCGCCTGCACGGGGTCCAGTTGGTCCAGGAAGCGCCCTCCGGCCTCGGTGAGGGCTACGGTCAGCCGGCGCTCAATTTCACTGCGCATGGGTGCAGGGATCTCCAAATCGACGGGGCCAACATTGACCTTTCCGACCGCCAGACGCGCCGATACCTCCCGGGCCACCGTGGGCGGCAACTGCTCCCGCATGCTCTGCAGTGCCCCCGGCAGTTCCTGTCGGATGCGCTCACGCACCTCGGCCTCCACCCGGGCCCCCACCCCTGCGGCATTTACCGTGACGGTCAACCCCCGGTGGGCCAATCCAGCGGCAAAACCGGCCACGACCAGGGTGGTCAGGAGCCAGCCCACCCCGACCCCCCACCAGAATCCCCTCCGCACTGCCGTTCACCCCCAGGCGAGTAGTATGGGGATGAAGTTCAGAAAATAATCAGCCCTTGTCCAGCCTGGACAAGGGAAGGGATTTAGCGCCCCGCAGCCAGGAGTATGCCCACCAGAACCAGACTCAAGCCAAGGCCAAAGGCAATGCCGATCCAAAACGGGTTGAGGATCTGGCCACTGCCCAGTCTGTCCAGCCAGCCACGTATCATGCCCACCTCCGTCTCAGTTCAGGCGGCGCAGGCCCAGGATGAGTTGGACTTCTCCCCGGGTTATTTTCATTTCCCGGGCAATGACTTCTGTCTCCTGACCGGCATCAGCCATGTCATACACCTGGCGGTAGAGTACCGGGACCCCCGGGGCAGCTTCACTGGTGGGCCGAACGACGGGGAGAGGTACCGGAGACTCCACATGCGCCGGTGCAGCGGCCGGCGCATGTGCCACCAGTGAAGTGCGCATGGTGGCCAGGCGCTCATCGGCCAGCCGCAGCAATTCGGACAGCCGTTCGGTACGCTGGTCCAGGTCATCAGACACCGCTTCGGCGGCACTGACGATTTCGGCCGCAATGGCCTCCAGGCGTTTAAAGTCCGGAGCAGATCCGGAACCGACACGCATCAGGTGGACAAGTCTCTGTAGTTCCCACAGGGCATATACGATCAAACCAGCCCCCGCCAGGATCAGCACGGCGGCAATCAGCACGGATATCCCCCTGTCTGAATGGCTAACATTTTAGATCTAATCGCGCTCCCTTGCCAGGCTCCTTCACCGCCGGTGTGGGTTCAGGCACAGAAGAAGGCCTCCGCCTGCGCCCACCAGTGCCGGCCTCTTGCCCCCCCTGTCGATCCCGGTCTTCCCCGGACCGCACAGAACCGCCCTCACTCTGCGGCGGCGCCTGCACCGCCTCCTGGTGTCGGGCCGCTTCCTGCTTGACATGCTGGGCCATCGCCGCCTGGGTCGTGGCAGACCCGGAATCACGGCCCTGCGGAATGGGATGCTCATTGCCACGAGCCACCGTGGTTTGTAAATCGATTGGCCGTAAAGTCATCGTTCAGGGGCTTTCCGGTATCCACAGGCCGGCCCTGTCGAACCGAAAATGCCCTGCCCTCCTTTCGCACCTTGAAAGGTCAGATGCGACCAATCTGGACCTCATGTTGCTCATTCAAATAGAAAGAAGTACGCTGCAGCAGATCCGTGACCACGTACGGTGAACTGCCGATCAGGATGCGTACCCCCGGGTAGCATACATCCAGCGCCCTGACCCAGGCCGTGCGGGGGTCGCCCAGCAACTCCTGCAGTTCTTCCCGTCTTGCCAGCAGTTCCTCACGCCGGGCCACAAGGTGGTACTGGCCGCGCAGGAGCTTGACCAGCATCTCTTTCTTTTCCTGCGGCAGCGGACCGCGTTTCTCCTCCGTATCTTTAAATAGCCGGACTGCCTGTTGGGTGCGGCGGAGATTGTTGTCGATCTCGTTAAGTTGTCGGATAATACCATCAATTTCTGCCCGAATCTGGGGGGCAATGCCTACGGCAATCTCCGTGGGTGTACCGGTTCCGGCTCCCAGAAATCGGGCCGAAACACCTTCCCGTGCCGACACGCGGCCGCCGACAATGGCGCCGCGCCGGCCCATGACCTCAACCCGGGCCCCCGCCTCTACGCGGCTGTGGAGGATTCCGTCTGCCACCCACACCTCCGCCCCGCCGCGAACCTCCGCATTTTCGATGAACCGGGCTTTGACCGCACCGCCCGCAATCACGCGCCCACGACCGGCCCCCTGAATGCCATAACGAACGCTGACTCTGCCCGTGGCCTCGACCACCCCCCCGTCAACACCGCCAAAGATATCCACATCCCCTTCGGCCTTCACGGAGTAACCGGTGTTCACGTTGCCTCTGACCACCACACTGCCGACAAAAAGGATGTTGCCGGTGGCAGGCCCCACATCGCCATCCACGCGGAAAATCGGGGTCACGCGGATTTTTCCCTGGACCATCGTGGCATGGCCGTCCACCTCAGCCAGAACTGTACATCGGTCATCGCTGAGGATGGCACCGTTACCCACCCGCAATGGCGTATCGTGGCCGGGTTTGCCTGGTATGGCCACACCGAGGACAGACATCCCGGACTCCGGGAGCGTGGGTGGAATGCGGGTAGCCAGAACCGTGCCTTTTTCGACGTTGTGCACCATCCCGAGGTCGAATAGATCTACGGATCCGTCATCTCGCATCCGGGGACGCCCACTGGCCGCTGTCAGGGGTGCCTTGTATTCGATCCGGGCGTCATCGCCGTTGACCGGCTGCCGGCCGACTGCCACCACGTGTGTGACTGGCCCCGCCGGCCCCTGGGCCGGTGCAGGTGGCAGCGCGATGGCCATCAGGACCGCCACGTGATCAATTCCGTATACCACTCCGGCTTCACGCAGTTTTTCCAGGACTTCTTCTTCCGTAACAGGCCGGCCGGCGGACCCGGGGCTGGTGACGGTGATCTGTGCCGCCATCCCGCCTTCGACTACCCGAACCATCACGGTACCATCCAGGGCCCCAGCCGACGAGGGGTCTGGTTTCAAATTGTCCACGGGTACCCCTCCCTGGCTCCGTGCTCCCCCTGCTATAGGAGCAAGTCCTGCTTGGCTCGGGCCAACCGCCCCCGCAAGCGCAGGATCGACCTGCTGTGCAACTGTGAAATTCGCGCAACAGAAAGACCCATTACGGCGGCAATTTCTTTAGCTGTTAAACCTTCGTGGTAGAACAGGGTGATGACCAGGCGTTCCTTATCAGATAGCTTTTCGATGGCCTCTGCCAGAATGCTCCGGCGTTCACTGACCATCGACTCTGTCACCGGATCAGGAGTCCTCGTGTCTGCCAGCCGGTCGGAAATGGAAGTGCTTTCGCCTTCGTCCGATGTCCGGCCTTCCTCCAGCGACACAATGGTGGCAGCTCCCACCTCTGCCTCCCGTTTCTGGAGTTCAGCCGCCGAGATGCCCAGGTGCGTAGCGAGTTCCTCGTCCGTAGGAGCACGTCCAAGGCTACTCTCCAGGGCGCCATAAGCACTTTCAAGCTGTTTGTTTTTTTGCCGCAGAGCCGGGGCCCAGGTATCGGCCCGTAACCCATCCAGAACAGCGCCACGCACCCGCTGCACGGCGTAGGTCTCAAATTTGACACCACGGCCGGGATCAAAGCGCTCAATGGCCTCGATCAGACCAAACATGCCATAGCTCTCCAGATCATCCACCTCGATATGGGGAGGCAACCCCATGGCCAGGCGTCCGGCCACATAACGCACCACCGGGGCATATTCAACAATCAACTCGTCCCGCGCCGCCGGGTCCTTTAGCTCCTTGTAACGGCGCCACACAGCCGACCTGTCGACCTTCTCCGGCGGCATTGGATCCCCTCCCGCCTGTCAACTCACTAGGAGAGACCACGCTTACGCCGCTCCCGCTCTTCTCTGAAAATATAGTGAATAATTTCGTTCAGAGCTCGCTTCTCCAGACGTACAAACCTACATCCCGTGACGAATCCGTTGTTGGTGGTTCCGTTCACCCGCACCACCTCGGCGGTTGCGTATGTTTCCGGTCCCGAGGACAACGTAATGTAAAGATCCAATAATGTGCCAGCTTCCATGGCCTCATCCAACACAATGCTGCAACCACCCCCTGACAGGTTGGTCAAGCGGGAACGTTTGGTCTCCGGGGTGGAATCGGCACCTTCTTCCGGGCTGGTCACGAGGTTATAGCGTACAGGCAGATTCACACCAAGCCGGTGATAGTCCCGCCGCTGGATCTTCTCCATTTTGGTCGGGAGTGCAAAGATTACCACAGGTAGGGGCGACATCTGCCGGCCCAACACTTCGGTTGTGAACTGGTACTGGCCGTCTGACAAGTACGCCAGGCAGGTGATGCGATCGCCGGTCAACAGGGCAACCGGTACCCCCTGGACAGTCGGTAAAGCCACCTTGAAACGGTCAACCTCGACCTCTTCAACGCGGGTCGAGTATGTCCCCCGGCTAGACCCATAGGATATGACCAGTTCCATGCGGTCATTGATTTTCAGCAAAGATTCCAGCCCCTCTTACCGGGGTCTAGCGCCCCTTTTGCGAGTTCGGTGTTTAGTCCTTCTTACCGCCCCGGGAGAAGAATTTGCCCAGGCGATCGAAGAAAAGGCTTACTCCCGGTGCGGTCCGCCGTGCCCCCTCTTCCTGGCCAGTAATTCGCCTGGCCATCTGTGAAATCGCCTGACCCGCGGGGCTGCCCGGAGTAGACAGGAGAAACGGTGTTTGGTTACGTACGGCCCGCCCGACCTGCTGGTCATAGGGAATGTGACCCAGCAACTCCAGATGTGCATCCAGGAACCGCAGGACAGTGGCGCTCAGCCGTTGGGCAGCCTGTTCGGCCTCTGTCTTGTCCTGAGCCTGATTCACAACCAGCAAGATCTTCGCTGCCGGCTGGCGGCGGACAATCGCTTTGATGACAGCGTAGGCATCCGTAATGGCCGTAGGTTCTGGGGTGGTTACCACGATCACCTCGTCTGCTGCCAGGGTAAAGGCCATCACCGAGCGGCCCATCCCTGCACCGGTATCCACCACCAGGAAATCGGCCTGAGTTTCCAATTCACGCAAGTTCCGCAAAAAACGCTCCAGATCCTCCTGCGGCAAATCAACCAGTTCACTCAGTCCTGAGCCGCCGGCGATCAGCTTTAGTCCCTCTGGAGCGCTGTACATGAGTTCGAGAATCCCTTTTTCACCGTGGATGGAGTGACCCAGATGCCAGCGCGGCGTTGTCCCCAGGAGCACATCGACATTGGCCAGGCCCAGATCGGCATCCAGCACTACAACCTCGTGACCCAGCTTGAGCAGAGCGTAACTCAGGTTCACGGCGAGGTTGGTTTTGCCAACTCCACCCTTCCCACTGGTCACCGCAATCACCCGTGCCCGCCGGTGTACGGGGGCGGGGGCCGCCGATGACAGGGAACCGGGTACGTCCGGGGGTGGGTCCTGCCGCAGGTGCTCCGCGATTTCCCGCAGCCGTTCAGCCTGGTCTCTCATGGTAGGTCCCCCAACATGACTTGGCTCAACTTGTCCGGACGCGCCACCTCAATGTCGTCAGGAACGTTCTGTCCGGTGGTGACGTAGGAAAGCGTTTTCTTGAAGCGGTTCAAGACATTCAGAGTAATCCCAGGCGCCATAGCCTCATCTAATTTGGTAAACAGGAACCGGTCAAACCCGACTGCACTATAGGACTCGGTTACGGCCAGCACATCCCGGTTCGAAGCCGTGAGGCTGAGTACCAGGTAGCGTTCATGGGGTTGCAGAGCCTGCAAATAGGCCTCCAGTTCCGTTATCTGCTGATGGTTGCGATGGCTGCGGCCGGCGGTATCGACCAGGACCAGTTCGGCGTCATGATACCGCTGCAGCGCCCCCGCCACCTCATCCGGGCTCTCAACGACCTCAAGAGGGACTCGAATAATTTCACAATAAGTACGCAACTGTTCCACTGCGGCGATCCGATAGGTATCCGCCGTGATCAAGGCAACCTTGAGATGCTTACGCAAAGACCAGAATGCCGCCAGTTTGGCCAGGGTGGTCGTCTTCCCCACCCCAGTCGGTCCCATCAGTGCAACAATCCGGCGCCCGCCGGCTACCGCCTGTATGGGCTGCGGCACACCAAACTGCTTACTGATCACCTCGCGGGCCACATCAGTCAATAAGCCGGCCGCCTGACCTTCCTTCTTGATCCGGTTCTGGATTTTCCGGGTGAGGGCAGTGGCCAGGTCCTGCTCCACCCCCTGCTCGACCAGCGCCTGGAAAATGGGACGCACCACCGGCTCCAGCTTCTGGCTGGCCGGAGCTTCGAGCTTGTCCAGGACCCGATTCATCATCCCGGACATCCGCTCCATCTCCTGGCGGAGGTTATCCATGTCGCCCTCCCGGCGGTTGGCGTCGCCGGCCGTTGCGGTGGGCGTCCGCTGCTGAGCCGCCGCTACCAACTGCACAGCCGGGAGGGGCTGGAAGACCGGCGCCGGCTGGGGGGCTGGGGGCTGGACCGGGGGTAACGGATGGGCTGATGCCTGGGCGGTGGCGGTCCGGGCCGGCATCGTCTGGCCCGGCGGCTCTGCCGCAGCCGTCACTTCAATCATGCGCTGGGCGAACAGACCAAACAGGCCGCCGATCTTGATGGGTTGTGTATGCAAGATGATGGCTTCGGGGCCGAGATCGGCCTTGACCTGGGTCACCGCCTCGGGCAGGGTTCGAGCCAGAAACTTCTTTACACGCATCAGGTACCCACCATCCCTGCCGCCTCAACTTCCAGGCTGCCTTCGATCTCACTCCAGGAGAGCACCACTAACTTGGGTACACTGCGTTCCGTGAGGCGTTTGATGTATGGCCGGACTGCCGGCGCTGTCAGAACAATCGGAGTCTGGCCGGCTGACGCCAGTTCCGCTGCGTAGTGGGCAATACTGTTGATTAGGCGCTGCACCGCCTCCGGGTCCAGGTTCAGATAGGTTCCAGAAGCCTGCTTATCAACCGCCGCGGCAATTCGGCCTTCGGTGTCGGGATGAATCGTAATGACCCGGACCTTATCGCGTAATCCCAACTGGCGGCAAATCGAGCGGGCGAGCGCTGCGCGCACATATTCGGTCAGAAGGTCCGCATCGCGGGTGACTGCACCATAATCGGCCAGGGATTCAAACACGGTTACCAGGTCACGAATCGAAATCCCCTCGCGCAGCAGGTTCTGCAGGACCTTATGCACCTCACCCAGAGAGAGCAGCTTGGGCGTGAGTTCTTCCACAACCGCGGCGTGACTCTCCCGAACAAGATCCACCAGGCCCTTGACCTCCTGGCGGCCCAGCAGCTCCCAGGCATGGTTGCGGATCAGTTCCGTCAGGTGAGTGGCCACCACCGCCGGCGGATCGACCACCGTATATCCCGCCAGTTCGGCCCGTTCCCGGTCCTGAGCCTTCACCCACAACGCGGGCAGGCCAAAAGCGGGCTCACGGGTCTCAATTCCCGGTACCGGCATGTGTACGGTCCCCGGATCCATGGCGAGAAAGTGATCAACTAACATTTCCCCTTCGCCTATTTCAATTCCTTTCAATTTCACTACGTACTGGTTAGGGCGTAAACCCATGTTGTCGCGCACGCGGATATAAGGGAGAACCAGTCCCAGTTCCAGAGCCATCTGGCGGCGAATCATGACCACCCGGTCCATCAGATCACCGCCCATGGCGGCATCGGCCAGGGGCAGCAGACCATAACCCAATTCGATTTCCAGGGGGTCAACCTGCAGCAACTGCATGACGTTCTCTGGCTTCTTGGCCTCTTCCAGCGGTGCGGCAGCAGAAGCCGCCGCTTCAGCCAAGGCATCGGCTTTGGCCCGCCGTGCCGACGCCTGCTGCAGAAACCAGCCCAGGCCACCCAGGGCGATGGCCAGGACCAGGAACGGGGTCAGCGGCATGCCCGGCACCGTCAGACCCACCAGCGCCAGCACCGCCGCGGTTACCATCATCACCCGGGGTTGCTGGCTCAACTGGCCCAGGATGTCTTCGCCCAGATTGCCTTCCGACGCCGCCCGGGTTACGACGATGCCAGTAGCGGTGGAAATCAGCAGGGCAGGGATCTGACTGACCAGACCGTCGCCAACGCTGAGGACGGAGAAGCGTTGCAAAGCCTCCTGAAAGCCCATGCCCTGCTGCACCATGCCGACCACAAACCCGCCGATGAGGTTGATCGAGACGATGATGATACTGGCGATGGCGTCCCCCTTGACAAACTTCGAGGCACCGTCCATAGCCCCGTAAAAATCCGCTTCCATTTCAATCGACTTGCGGCGGGCCCGGGCCTCCTTTTCGTTAATCAGCCCGCTGTTCAGGTCGGCGTCGATGGCCATTTGCTTCCCGGGCATGGCGTCGAGGGTAAAGCGCGCCGCCACCTCCGATACCCGCTCGGAACCTTTGGTGATAACAAGAAACTGCACCACAACCAGGATCAGAAAGATCACGAAGCCAACCACGGCGTTGCCCTGAAGAACAAAATTACCAAAGCTGTCAATCACGTGGCCGGCAAAACCGGCGAGTAAGATGTTACGCGTCGAAGAAACGTTGAGTGACAGCCTGAGCAATGTTGTCAATAACAGCAGCGATGGTAAGATCGAAAACTGCAGGGGCTCGGTGGTATACACGGCCACCAGGACGATCAACATTGAGACAGCCAGGTTCAGGACGAGCAGGAAATCCAGCATCCCTGGTGGCACTGGAATCACCATCATGGCAATCACCAGCACCACGGCGAAGGCAAAAACAAGATCTATATACTTACCAAGGTTAAATGCTTTGTCGTTCACCGTTGCTCACCTCACCCTAAAGCTGGCCCCGCAGCTTGTATACAACCGCCAACACCTCTGCCACGGCCTGGAACAAATCGGCCGGAATGCTCTCCCCCGCTTCCACGGCGCTGTATAGGCTGCGGGCCAGCGGCGGGTTCTCCACCACCGGGATCTCGTGTTCCCGGGCAATCTCACGGATCTTCATGGCCATATACCCGGCGCCCTTGGCTACTACTTCCGGCGCTTCCATCTGCCCCTGCTCGTAGCGCAGAGCCACCGCATAGTGAGTCGGGTTGGTTACCACCACGTCGGCTTTGGGAACGTCCGCGATCATGCGCCGGCGGCTCATCTCGCGCTGGCGCCGCCGCAGGCGCCCTTTTACCTCGGGATTGCCTTCCGATTCCTTGTGCTCTTCCTTCAGTTCCTGTTTCGTCATGCGCATCTGGCGCGTGAATTCGTGGCGCTGGTAGAGATAGTCCAACAGGGCCAGGGCCATCAGAGAAAGCAAAACCCGAAAAATAATGGCAGAAGCAACCTCGCCTACCTTCGATAACATGGCCTTCGGGGTAGCATCAATCAGGGCCGGCAAGTCGGTTAGTTCCCCGGCCACTGCCTGGTAGGCAATCAGCCCGATGATACCAAGCTTGGCTATAGCCTTCAGTAATTCCATCAGGGAGCGCCGGCTGAACACGCGGGAAAAGTTAAATGGATTGACCCGGGTAAAGTCCGGTGCAACAGGCGTGAGGGAAAAGAGTACACCCACTTGTAAGTAATTGGCCAGCAGGCCCCCCAACAGCACTGCCAGACTGATGGGTGCTGCCGCCAGGGATGCCACCAGAACCACCCTGGTGACCAGCCCCTGTGTTGCCTCCAGCGTAAGATCGGTTCGCAGCAGGTTGCCCCAGATTTCAGCGGCAAAGTGATTCAGTGTTGCCCAGGTGTTGGGTCCGGCCCAGAGTAAGGCCAAGTAGGCGGCCAGCAGCGTGGCTGTAGCCACCACCTCGCTGCTCTTGGCGACCTGTCCCCGCTCCCGCGCCTTCCGCAACTTGCGTTCTGAAGGGGCTTCGGTGGGTTCCTGGGCAAACCGTTGCAGAAACATTGGTGCACTATCCTCCCGGAGGAATCTCCTCGGACCTGTACGTCACTTCATAAAATTGATAGCCACATAGATGTGAGCATACATCCGCTCAAACAGGGCCCGAAACGCCAGTGCATACAGGGGGAGCAGGGTGGCCATCACAACCAGACCGGCAAATGCCTTGGCAGGCATCCCAATGGTGAATACATGGATTTGCGGGACGGCCCGTGATACCACGGCCATGGCCACCGTGACCAAAAAAAGTGCTGCCAGTAACGGACTCGCCATGGCAAATCCAATGCGAAACACCTCACCGGCCAGCTCCACCACATGCTTCTGCAGGGCCACGTCCAGCACGGACTGACTGAGCGGAATCAGGGCGAAACTGTCTGTCGCCGCCAGCAACAGCCCGTGGTGGCCATCAATGGCTAGTAACAATAATAAAGCGAGTAAGTATATAAAATTCCCAATAATTGGCGCCTGCTGCTGGGTCAGCGGATCCATGACGTTCACCAGAGACAGGCCCAGGTCAACATCAAGTAATTCACCGGCGAACTGAATTGGGGCAAACATGAGCGCAGCCACGAAGCCAATCATCATCCCCACCAGCAGTTCCTGCACGACCAACGGAACCAGCCCTGGCAAACCGCCCGGTACTGGAACCTCCCGATACAGTGGTAGAATCAGCAGGGTAATGACCAAACTGATGGCCACCCGAACCTGAATCATCACCTGGCGGTTGCTGAACACTGGACAGGTGGTGAAAAAACCCATCATGCGGGCAAAAATTAACAGGAATACATCCAGCCGTTGCAGACCCAACTCCAGCACGTCCACACTACTTCACCAGACCGGGAATCATGTCAAAGATCCGCAGGGTAAAATCCACGAGTAGCCGGAGCATCCACGGACCCAGCACCAGAATGGCCAGGATCACCACCAGGATCTTCGGGATGAAGGCCAGCGTCTGCTCATTGATCTGAGTGGTCGCCTGGAACAGGCTTACGATTAACCCGGCCAGCAACCCCAGTCCCAGGATCGGTGCCGTCATCATCAGCACAGTGAGCATCGTCTCCCGGCCGAGGTTCATGACCATCTGCTCCGTCACCCTGTTGCCTCCATTCCGATCCGCTGCATAAAAGGTACTCGTTTAAATCAATTGGTTAGACCTGTGATACTGGCCAGACCCTCATCCATTAAGACGAAAAAAGACTGCTACTGGTTGGCCTTGCTGTTGATCTTGTTCAGGTGGGAGTCAATAAACATATTTCCACTTTCGTGTGCCGATGCCATTATCCTGCAACTCCGCTCCCCCAGTCAGCCGGGGGCCCAGACATCGGCCCCTTCAGTCCACCGGCATCAGGCGCTCCACCGGCGCATGATCGTCGGTGAGCAATCGGCCCAGTGCCAGGCCCGGTGTACCGGTGACCAGATCCGCCGATCGGCGCAGGTAATCGGGCCGGATGCCGCGGCCTGCGGCCGCCTGTACCGCTGCCTGTACCTCTACCGCCGTCTGTGTGCGGCCCGTACCGGCAAAAACAATCAAGTTGCGCAATGCCTCGACTCGGGCATCCCTGGCCCAACCGACGGCAAAGACATAGCGTTCAGGAAACACCGTGGCGGCCGTCAGGTAGAACGAGGCTGACAGGCTGCTCCGGGGCCCGCTCAGCGCACCGATCACATTGGCTGCAACCAGGCCACCCTCCTGAAGCCGGCTGCGCACCAGCGTCAGAAATTCCTGGGTGATCAGGTGAAACGGGATCGCATCGGCATAGTAGGCATCCAGCACAATCAGGTCGTATCGGCGCTCCGTCATTTCCAGAAAGCGGCGGCCGTCCTGCACATGCACTTGCAGCCGCTGATCGTCGGGCAGGGCAAAGTAGCGCCGGGCGACACGCTCGACTTCCGGGTCAATCTCCACTACATCAATGCGGACCTGCGGGTAGTCCTGCCACATCTGTTTGGGCACCGTACCGCCGCCCAACCCGACCACCAGGACGTCCCGGATCTGGGGCCGCAGGGCAAAGCCCAGGTGAAAGTAATCGGTGTAGTCGAACACGCCCCGGAAAGGGTCATCCAGCGCCATGCCGCTTTGCCACGAACGGTCAAAACGCAGGTAGCGAACACCGTCGCCTTCGGATACCCGGATCTGGTGATACAGGCTGTCCGACCGATAGATCACCTTCAGGAGTTCACCCCTGAACCCCTGCTCGGTGCCGGAGTCAGCGCCGCCCGATGCCGGGGGCGGTGCCGCCATTTCCGGTTGCTGCCCACCGGGCGCCGGCAGCAGGGCCAGTACCCCCGCGACGATGACCGCTCCCCCCCACCGGCCCGCACCCCGGGTTGCCCACAGGGACAGACCGGCCAGCAGGAGCAACCCCACCCCCAGATAGCGCACCAATTCAGCCACCCCTAACAGGGGGACCAAATAAAAGGCGGTGCCCAGTGTGCCCACAATGCTTCCGGCGGTGGACAGGGCATAGAGCCCGCCGGCGGTACGGCCCAGCGCCCCGCCGGCCACCCCGTGCAACCGGATGGCGTAGGGAGAAACCATCCCCATCAGCACCGTGGGCAAAAAGAACAACCCTGTAGCTGCCAACAGCGGTCCGGAGCGGGCTCCTGCCCCCGCCAACCGCACCACGGGCTCGACCAGGGTCGGAATGGCCCATACCAGTATGCCGGAACCTAATAAGGCCGCTGCCAGACCAGCCGGCAGCGGTCGGGCGTCGGCACAGATCCCGCCCAGCCAATAGCCGGCCGCCAGCGCCGCCAGAAACACACCGATCAGGCTGCCCCAGACAAAAAGTGAGTTACCGTGCGTAGGCGCGAGAATGCGACTGCCCAGGATTTCCAGGCTCATGAGTATGGCCCCGCTGAAAAACACGACCGTCTGCAGCACAGCTTTCCCTACCTCATTGTTGTCACTGGAAACTGGACAGGAGCTGTTGAACAATTAAATTCCAACCATCAACCATGATAAATAGCAGGATTTTGAAGGGAAGCGAAATGAGCATGGGGGGCAGAAACATCATTCCCATGGACATCAGCGTAGTGGTCACCACCAGATCGACCACCAGGAAGGGAATAAAGATCAAGAAACCAATTTGAAAGGCTGTTTTCAGCTCAGAAATGGCGAAAGACGGCACCACAACCCAAAACGGGACATCGTCCGGGGAATTCGGGGCTGGCAACTTGGCGGCCCCCATAAACAACGCCAGATCCTTCTGCCGGGTATATTTAAGCATGAACTGGCTTAGCGGTGCTTCAGCCTCTGTCAGCGCCTGGGCCTGGGTCAACTCTCCGGCCAGGTATGGCTGCAACGCCCTGGTATTCACCTCTCTCCAGGTGGGTTGCATGATGAACATTGTCAGAAACAGCGCCAGACCCACCAGCACCTGGTTCGGTGGAGCATTCGGAGTGGACAGGGCGCTGCGTAAAAAGCCAAGCACGATCATGATGCGAGTAAAAGAGGTCATCAAGACCAGAATCGCCGGTGCCAGGCTGAGCACCGTGAGCAACAGCAGAATCTGGAGGCTCACCACGGCATTCTGCGGTTGAGTGCTGCCGCCGATGTTGACCTGAAGCGAAGGCAGCGGGATTCCCACGCCGGTCTCAGTCTGGGCACCCGGAACTTCAGCGGCATCCAGGGTGGGCGGAGCCACTTCCGCCAGCACCGGCGCAGCCAGCAGCAGCATTACCCCGGTAACCAGGGCCAGTAGCCAGGCCACGCGCCGGCCACGTGCAGTGCTCATCACGGCTGCCCACTCCCCCCCTGGCGCCCGGAAAGCCGGCGTAACCGTTCCAGGCTGGTGGCCAGCCGCTGCACGGCAGGGCCATGCGGCTGTGTCGCGGTCTGCACACCTGTCTCGGTGGGCGCAGTGGCGTCAGGTTCCCCCGACTGCAGCGGGTCGCCCGGGCGGGCATTGCCGAAGGGAGCCGGGCGGTCAAGGACTCGCCCCAGCACTTGCCGGAACGGCTCAATGGCCGCGGGCAGACCGACCGGCATCGGTTTGCGCGCGACTGCTTCCGCCACAACCGCCAAATCCCGGGGATCGTCCAATTCCGCCAGAAGGGTAAAAGCATCAGCGCCAGCCCCAATCAGCAAGAACCGGCCCGCCACCTCGACCAGGAGCAGCGAGCGCTCACGGCCCACCGGGAGGACCTCCAACACCCGCATCACCCGGCCAGGGCCAGCGGACGCGCCCAGCCGCCCGCCGAGCAAGCGGGTGGTCACATAGGTCAGGATCAAAACTAGACCGAACAGCAACAGGAAGGAAAATACTTGCCATAAGGTGCTAAACATTTCTGCCTCCAGGTGCCAAAAGCCCGCCCAAGGATGGGGACCGGGCCGCCCCCCAGGCCTTACCGACCCAGGGAAGCGGCCCGCTCAGCGGGACTGATGATATGGGTGATTCGAACCCCAAAATGCTCCTCGATCACGACAACCTCGCCCCGGGCGATGAGCCGCCCATTTACCAGCACGTCTACCGGTTCACCGGCCAGCTTCTCCAATTCGATCACGGATCCGGGACCCAGCGCCAATACATCGCGAATTTGTTTACGGGTGCGACCCAACTCCACCGTGACCTGCAGAGTCACGTCCATCAGCAAATCGATGTTGCGTTCAGGACCCGGCACTACTGGCCCCGGGGACAGGTCCCGGAATTGGGCCGGTTGATAGGCCACCGCCGGTCCAGGGGGCAGCGGCTGGCCCGTCGGTCCGGCTGCATACCCGGCATACTGGGCTGCAGCGTTGGGCGGCGCGTAGGCAGGCGCCGGCTGGGCAAATGACGGTGGCGGCGAATGATACACTGGCGGCGCAGGATAGACCTGCGGCTGTGCCATCTGCGGCTGCCCCATTTGTGGCTGCACCGGCGGAGGATCCCAGGCAGCGGGAGCATATCCCGTTGGCTGAGCCGCCGGGGCGGAGAAACCAGGAAGAACCAGGTCAGGTCTGGGAGCGGCCGGGGCCGCGACCTCGGGCACACCCCGTAGGGCTGCCGCCAGCCGTCGGGCCGGTTCCAGCAGAAAGGCCAGGCCAATACTCCCCTGTGCCGCCGTTCCTAACTGCACCGTGTGAGAAATGACAACCAGCGCCGTATCCGGGGCAGGCAGCCCGGCCGCTGTGTCCGCAGGCAGAATGATTTCCACCGGGGTCAGTCCCTGCGCCCACCCGGCCTGGCTGGTGATGCGGCCCAGGGCCTTACCCATGAACTGCCCCAGTCCCTCAGCCAGAGCGGAAACCCCGGTGGCGTTCAATTCCCCGGGCACCAGACCACCCAGCATCAAGCCAACCACCTGCAGAGCCAGATCCTGGGGCATCAGCAGAAAAGCATGACCCTCTGCGATTGCGGCCCGCCCCCAGACCATATTCGGCCCAAACCGGGTTACTGCCTCACCGGCCGTCATGACCATTACCTGGACGGTACCCAGATGTGCCGGCACACCCAGCAGAACCGGAGCAACCGACCAGGCGTTCTCAAGGGCAGCGGCGGCGGCGGCCTGCAGGCTCGACCAGTCTTCCCCGGCGGCCGGCACCCCTGCAGGTGGGACAGGGTGAGACGGAACGGCCGCACCCGGGCTGGCTTCCGCCATGGGAACCACGGCGCTGTCGCCGCCCAGAACACCCTTCAGCAGGGCGTCGATCTCGGCCTGCGAG
>JAKFDK010000048.1:0-45610 GCA_036676195.1 Clostridia bacterium
ACGCCATCGCCCCCCGGCGCCCGCCACCGTCCCCCGGCACACGCCACCGTCCCCCGGCACACGCCATCGCCCCCCGGCACACGCCATCGCCCCCCGGCGCCCGCCACCGTCCCACGCCGCCCGCCACCGTCCCCCGGCGCCCGCCACCGTGTAGGGCAGATTTTCCAGGGATAACCCCGGTTATCGTGATGGCCATTTTTTCCAGACTGCTACTTTTGCAGAGTTCCAGATGCCCCAGGGGTAGTCTTGGATAGCTCTGGGGGGCGTCTGCCGGGGCAAAGCAGGCCGAAATCCCCGTTTCGCAAGCTGGTTGGCGGTTTTTCCACGATCAGGCGAACCTGAAGCTTGGAAATAGTGCCTGACTGCTGTGGCCGGGTCAAGGCATCCAACCATTCCCTGCCCGCCGTAGCCCGTCCGGTCCGGCAACCATCAGGAACCTTCAGACCGTGCGCAACATCGCGCCTGCGAGCCAGAACCCCGGCAAGCCGGGTGATCCAGAGGACAGCCGCTTGCAGATCGGGTACGTAGACGGACACTGCGCCATTCCGGAGGTACCTCTGATCGCGCGTGGCTACTTCAACGATGACTGCCTGATTCGAATACTGGACGCGCTGTTTCCGCACCTGGAAAGCATCCAGGGGATGCTGATCTGGCAGGTGGGGTGCCCTCAGGCTCGGGTACCACGTCCAAGAAAGGCCCAATCAAGGGGGGGACGGGGGTGGGTATCGATCGGGATTGTCACTGGCCAGGTGTGCAGACTGCCTATGCAGCGGAACGACCCTGATCCCCGGCTGGTGAAGGTACTGCAGGTGCTGCTGGCAGTGGTGTTTTTTGGGGGCTGGGAACTGGCCGCCTTCCATCAGGACCAGGTCCGGCTCGTGCACCAGTGCCTGGGCAATGGCCACCCGTTTGCGCATGCCCCCGGAAAGCTGATGCGGGTAAGCGCCGCCAAAGCCCTTCAGCCCCGTTCGTTCCAGCCACTGCCCGACCCGGGCCTGAACCGCCGTCGGATCACACTTCTGCAGCCAGAGCGCCAGGCCGATGTTATCGGCGACGGTCTTCCAGGGCAGCAGGGCGTCAGTCTGAAAGACGTAGCCTACCCCCCTGGGAATCCCGTTCACCGGCTCGTCGCGCAGGGTCACCTGCCCTCCGGACGGCGCCAGAATGCCGGCGGCCAGATTCAGGAGCGTGGACTTTCCACAACCGCTCGGGCCAACCACCGACACAAACTCGCCGGCGTGTGTGGGCATTGTAGCGAAGGGTGACATGATCAAAGGTCAAGACGCTCGCCGTCATACCAGTCCTCCTTAGAGCCGCGGACACTGGGTGGATGGCCGGCCCCGGCGCGCACCGGGGCTTGCATTCATCCAGGCCAGCCGCATCCGGTGCTGGTGGGCATCGCCGCGAAAGTGAATGCGGGCCAGAATCAGCGGTGTACCGTCCTGGGCCAGATACCGAACTTCGTACTGTAGCAGCGGGATGTTCGGCGTCACCTCCAGGTGGCCGGCCAGCACCGCATCGGCCGGAACCGCTGTGACCGAAAGCAATGCCTCCGCCAGTGGGATGTTAAGGCGGTTTTCCAGGAGTTCCGGCAGCGGTGTCTGCTCATGCAGGTCGTCGTAGGTCAGGTGGCTGGCCCACGCCCCCGGAAGATAGGCCACGGAAAAGGCAAAGACCTGATCGCCCCGCCGCCGCAAACGCTCAATGACCACCGCCGGGTCGGCCGCCGGCTGACGCAGAAACTCGGCCACTTCCGCCGGTGGCAGTTCCTCCTTGACCACCAGTCTGGCTACCCGCGTATCCAGAAAAGTAAACATGGTGGTCAGTTCTTCCCCGAAGCCCGTAAACGCCGGTGGTTCTGACCCGGTATGGGTCAGCGCCACCACGGTGCCGACCCCGCGCCGTCGGCTCAGCAGCCGCTGGCGAACTAAAACTTATAACTCTTCGTTTTTACACACTACAAAAACAGCGGAAAGGCAAGGGCGCTGCCTGGCGGCATGGAAATGATTTTGTCATACGCACAATTACAAGGAACACAGCCCCGGCCGCACCATGCAGGTGCAGCCGGGGCTGTACAACATTGACAGGTTACTTTACCCGGTGGGCATGCTTGTCCTTATCTTCGGCACTACCGGCAATGTAGCGCCCGTCGAGCAGAACGGCATGTTCGGCCACCTGGTAGATCTCGGCCGCCAACTCCTCAATGGTCAGGTTCGGGTCGGTAATCTTGACCCGAGCCGGGTTGGGAATCAGCGGGCCATTATAGTCCACTTCAATAGTGAACCGGGTATCCTCTAAAAGACGACCCACGATCGTCTTGGGGCAGCCCCCTCATCACATGCCCTCGATGTGCAGCAGATATTCCCGCACGTCCACTGGGCGTCACCTCCGTGACTTTAGTATGCCCGGCACCCGCCGCAATGCTCAGTGATTTCCGTCACCTACACCACGGCCAGAGGGGTCACGGGGCTGCCAACACCGCCGGTGATGCCCAGCGGCGCCACCACAAAGAGGAATTCGTACGCCTTATCCCGGGCCAGGGCCTCCAGGTCGAGCTGCTCCATCAGGTGAATGCCCAGGTCCACCAGCAGGCGGATGTGCACCGGGAAGAGATCGTCCTTGTTCACAGCCGGCACCTTTTCCACGGCGGTGTTGTCAGCGGCAATCACGCTGACCTGACGGGCGTTGAACCAGTCGACCGTATCCAGGCCGATGCCGGGCTGTTCCTTTTCGAACCCGGCCGGGTCCTTCTTGTGCACCGTCAGCCAGCCGGTGCGGATCAGCACGGCGTCGCCGGTGCCCACCGTTACCCCCTGAGCCTGGCAGCAGGCGTCCAGGTCGGCAGCAGTGACCACATGGCTGGCGGGCAGGTGCTCCACACCGTACAGGGCAGCCACATCCAGCAACACGCCACGGGTGAAGATGGAGCCGATCTTGTCGATCCCGCCGCGCTTGGCGCCGTATGAGCGCACCTCGCTGGCGGCATAGCCGTTGAACATCTTGTCTTCGCTGCACACATGCGCCAGGGCATCAATATGGGTCCCGGCGTGGCAGGCCAGCATCAGATAGTCGTCGGTGTACTGGAACCCGCCCTTGGTCTTCTGACCGGCGGCGTAGTCGCCGCCGTCCATCGTCATGAAGTGGAGCACCGGCGCCCGGCCCGGAAAGACCGGGACCTTATGCTGCTGGACCGGCAGGGCCAGGCCATAGACCTGCCCCCGCTTGACCAGACCGGCCGCCTTGACGATCAGCTCCGGGGTAATGTAATTCAGGGTGCCGCGCTCATCCTGCGCGCCCCACTTGCCCCAGTTGTTCATGTTGCCTATGCCTCCGTGATGTCCAGCATGGTCCGGGCGACCTCGTCGCCGCCCTTGTCGAGCAGGTGACGGGCGATGACCAGCTTCTGAACTTCAGAGGTGCCCTCGTAAATCCGGGGCGCACGCACCTGCCGGTACAGCCGCTCGGCCGGGTACTGCTTCCAGGCGCCATAGCCGCCGTAAAGCTGCACGCAGGAGTCCACCGCCCGCTGCGCCGCCTCGGTGGCGAACAGCTTGGCAATGGAACTCTCGCCGGTCACCCGGTGACCCTGGTCCTTGCACCAGGCAGCATGGTATACCAGCATCTTGGCGGCCTTCATTTCCGCCGCCATCTCGGCGATCTTGGCCTGCACGGCCTGGAATTCGGCGATGGGCTTGCCGAACTGGACCCGCTCCTTGACCCGGTTAATGGCCAGGTCAATGGCCTGCAGACCCAGACCCACGGCCTGCGCACCCACGCTGGCCCGGAACAGGTCCAGGGTGGTCATGGCAGTACGGAAGCCAGTGCCTTCCTCGCCCATGCGCTGGGTGGCCGGAATGCGGCAGTTGGTGAAGGTGACCAGGCCGATGATGTGGGCGGCGATCATCTCCTGGGGCTGGATGTGACACCCAGGGGTACCGGCCTCGACCACAAAGGCGGAAATGCCCTTATAGCCGGGACCGCCGGTGCGCGCAAACAGGCTGAAGGTTGCAATATCGCAGGCGTTGGAAATAAAGATCTTCCGCCCGTTAATCACGTAGTCGTCGCCATCCCGCACCGCCGAGCACTCCAGGTTGGCAGCATCGGAACCAGCCGCCGGTTCGGTCAGGGCGAAGGCGGCCAGGCGCTCACCGCGGGCAATGGGGGGCAGGAACTTCTGCTTCTGCTCCTCGTTACCGGCGATCACAATCGGGTAGGAACCCAGGCCCTGCACCGCCACCACCGGCTCCCAGTCGGCGGCATAGCGGGACAGTTCCTCACGGGCCAGGCACAGGCGCATGGCCATGCCTTCAGCCGGTGCGGTGCCGCCGTATGCGGGCGGAATGACCAGGCCATGCAATCCGGCGTCGGCCGTGGCCTTCATAATTTCAGGGGTGGGCTGCAGGTCATCACCCATTTTTTCCAGCATGGGCGCCAGGACATCCCGGGCCACCCGGCGTACCTCACGCTGAAAAGCTACCTCGGCGCTGCTGCGAGCGAAATCCATTCATCGTTCCCTCCTGGTATTTGCACCTCATACTACTATAACAGTACGGTCGACTTATTTGGAGGTGTCCGTTACATATCGCTGATTTTGGGCGGTCAAACGGCGGTTCCGGCGGGGTGAATGGTGTTCAGCGACTGATTGCCCGGTCGGGCGAGGCCACCCCCCACCGGTGTCCCTGGGCATACTCCACCCCCAGTTGCCGAAGCACCTCGGCTACGGATTCGCTCTCCACCCACTCGGCGATGACCTCCTTGCCCAGGGCCTGGGCCACGGCCTTGATGGCCTGCACCAGAGCCCGGTTGGTCGGGTCGGTATCCAGGTTGCGGATAAACGAGCCGTCGATCTTGACGTAATCAGCCGGCAGTGCCCGCAAGTACGAGAAAGAGGAAAAGCCCATGCCGAAGTCGTCCAGGGCGAAATGGCAGCCAAGCTCGCACAGGCGCCCCATCCATTGCTGGGCCCGGAGCAGGTCGGTCACCGCCGCCGTTTCGGTAATTTCAAAGGCCAGGCGCCCCGGCGCCACGCCGCTGGCGCGGATCTGCTTTTCGATCAGGTCCAGCAGGGAGTCGTCGCCCAGACTGGCCCCGGACAGGTTGACAAACAGACGCAGGTCGGGGTCGGCCTGCAGCAGGTGCAGGGACTTCTCCAGCACCCAGCGGTCAACCTGGGGCATCAGGCCGAACCGTTCGGCGGCCGGGATGAAGGCCCCGGGCTGAATCAGCCCGCCGTCGGCGTCCTGCATGCGCACCAGCACCTCCGCATGCTCCGCCTGCCCGGTGGCCAGGCGGACTACCGGCTGAAAGTGCAAGACAAAGCGCCCCTGCCGCAGGGCGTCCTTGATCCGGGTCGCCCACTGACTGGCCTCAGCCAGCTTGGTTTCGGCCTTGCTCCAGGTCGGATAGACCACAATGCGGTTCTTGCCCTGGTCCTTGGCCGCATACATGGCCGAGTCGGCCAGGGACTGGGCAGCCGGCAGATCCAGACGGCCGTCCAGGGGCGCAATACCGATGCTGATGCCCAAATCGAAGGTGTGGCCGCCCAGATGAAAGCAAAATTCATTGACCTCGCTGCGCAGGCGCTCGGCGGTCGCCCTCGCCTGCGGCAGCGAAACGTCTTCGAGCACTACGGCAAACTCATCGCCGCCCAGCCGGGCCAGGAAATCGTCCGGGCGCAGTGTGCGCCGCAGCAGATTGGCCAGGGTGATCAGCAACTGGTCGCCGGCCGGGTGCCCAAGGGTATCGTTGACCAACTTGAAGTTATCCAGGTCCATGATCAGCAGTGCGCCCCGGCGTCCCCGCCGGGACCGGTCCACCATCCGTTGCAGCGTGTCCTCCAGGGCCCGGCGGTTGGGCAGGTCGGTCAGGGGATCGTGCATGGCCAGGTAGCGGACCTGTTCCTCGTGGCGACGGCGCTCGGTCACGTCCTGTTTAATGGCAATGAAGTGGGTCATCTCCCCCTGCGGATTGCGCACCGGGGTGATGGTGGTTTCTTCTATGTATACACTGCCGTCCTTGCGGCGGTTGTGCATCTCGCCACGCCAGACCTTCCCGGCCAGAATGGTCTCCCACAGTTGCCGGTAAAAGGCCCGGCTCTGTTCACCGGACTTGAGAATGCGCAGCGTGTGGCCGCACACTTCCCTGGCCGTGTATCCGGTGAGCAGGGTAAAGGCGGGGTTAGTCCACTTCACCCGGCCGCTGCAGTCCGTGATGACCACAGCGTTAGCGGCATTTTCCAGAGCCACGGTCTGCAGCAGGATCTGCTCCTGGTGGGCAGCAGCCTGCAGAGAGATGGCGACCTGGTTGGAAAACCCGGTCAGGTGGTCAACGGTCTGCTCATCGAAGGCGTTCGGCCGGGCCGCGCCCAGGACCAGTACGCCCAGAATCTGTCCCTGCGCCGTCAGCGGGATGGCCAGAACGGAAGCCACCCCGCGGTCCAGGAGCCCCTCCCGCCACGGCGCCATCCCCGGATCGGTGGCCACATTGTCCATCTGTGGCTGCCCGGTACAAATGGCCCGACCGGAAGGCCCGCCGCCCTCGGGGGTATCGTCCCAGCGGACCGCGATTTCCTGCATCAGGCCGGCACCCGTTCCGTCCCGCGCCCGGACACTGATCCGACCGTCCGGCTCCTTCAGCCCAATCCAGACCAGCGGATAGGCACAAGCGACCGCCAGTTCACCGCAGACGAACTGCAGGATGGTGTCGACCGGCTGGTTTTGCAGGATCCGGCGGTCGATTTCGGCCAGCAGCCGTTGTGCATTCTCCATGCGCTTGCGCTGGGTGATGTCGCGTATAATCCCCAGGATCATGTGCTCCCCCTGCACCTCCAGACCGGCGGCGCTGACCTCTACGGGGAAGACGGTACCATCCTTCCGCCGGTGCACGGTCTCGAAGGTCGTGCTGTCCATGTCCGACAGGGCCATGGTATGCCCAACGGGCGGGTGTGAGCCCGGGGCGCGCAGGTCCCGGATATTCAGGTGGGCCAGTTCATTGGCATCATAGCCGTAGACCGTGCAGGCAGCCGGGTTGAACTCGATCAGATCCCCGCCCTCGTGCAGCAGCACCACGTCCTGGGTGCGTTCGAATACCATCTGGTAGCGGCGCATCTGTTCTTCCACTTGCTTGCGCTGGCTAATGTCCCGCACCACGCCCAGGAAATAGCGCCGGCCGGCGGAAACAAACTCCGAAAACTCCAGGCCAATGGGGAAATGCGACCCATCCCGGCGCCGGCCGGTGACTTCAAACTCCACGCCGGTGCGCTGGCTCTGGCCGGTTTCCCGGTAGCGCAGCCAGCCCTGGTGAAATTTGTCGCGCGCCTCCTCCGGCATCAGCAGGTGCTGCGACCGGCCGATGACTTCATGCGCCTGATACCCGAATATCCGCTCCGCCGCCGGGTTAAAAGTTTCCACGATACCCTGCTCGTTGGTAATGATGATCCCGTCAGGCGCACCGTTGATCATGGCGGAGGCGCGCAGTGCCTCACGCGCATAGGCGCTGCGCAGCGGCCGGATCACGATCCGCCAGGTCGCCCCCAGCAGGATCAAAGCCGACCCAATGTGCGCCAGAACAGGGACCAGGCCACGGCTCCAGCCCCAGTGGGCGGGGGCCAAGTGCACCGCCTCATCTGCCGCCAGCGCCAGCAAGGCCCAGGAAGCCAGTATCAGAATGGTGCGCGGCGAAAACAGTACTTCCAGCGGCGAATCAGACTGTCCTTTCCCCGGCCGGGAGTTCTCCGGACTGGATGGCTTCCCTCGGGTGGCCCTTTCCATGGCCCTGCCCCCCTGTCACTTCTGTGCAACATGCTACGTGCAGGCTGACACCGACCGACCGGTCGGGTGCCCATGCATAGGCCGGTTCTTCCGGGCTCAGGAGAGCTTGTTTCGAGAATCGGCAGAATGTCCTGTAGTTCGGCAAATCTCTTTGCCTTCCTGCCGAAATAGATCGACCACCATGCATTTGTTGGTAATGCAAAGAAAAAGAAGACGCCGGGCCTATGGCCCAGCGCCTTCTGTTGGTTTGTTTTGGCGGAGAGAGAGGGATTTGAACCCTCGATACGGTTTAAGCCGTATACACGATTTCCAGTCGTGCTCCTTCGACCACTCGGACATCTCTCCGTGTGCCGCTTTGCTATTGTACTGTGTATGCACACCGCCGTCAATCATCTATTCCTGGCAAAGGTGGTGCATCGTGCTCCTTCGACCACTCGGACACCCTTCCGTGCACTTTGGTATTCTACCGGGCCACGGCGGTGGTGTCAACAGTTATGCACCCGAAGTTTGCCGGCAGCATGACCTTGACAGTTCCGGCGGCCGGTGGCATGCTGAGATTTAAAGGCATCTAAACTTGTCGTCCCGGGGTGGGGTCATGTGGTCAGTCATGCCATGGAAAACTATATTGCCGTGATCTGGCGCCTGACACTGCACGGCGGCATGGCCACCACCGGTGAAGTCGCCCGCCGTCTGGGTGTAACGGCCGCTTCCGCTTCATATATGTTCAAAAAAATGGCCGAGGAAGGCCTTGTCGAGCACAAGGAGTACGCCGGCGTCACCCTGACTGTCCGCGGGGAACGGGCCGCTGCCGGCTACGTGCGCAAGCACCGGCTGACCGAGCGCTTCCTGGTAGATGTCCTGGGGATTTCCTGGGACCAGGTCGATGCCATCGCCGACCAGATGGAACACTCCCTGCCGGACCTGGTCGTCGACCGCCTGTCCGCCATCCTGGGTGATCCGCTCACCTGCCCGCACGGTTACCCGATCCCCGACCGGGATGGGAACCTGCCGGACATTCCCACCCAGCCACTGGTCGACCTGCCCCCCGGTGCCGGAGGCCTGATCGCGCGGGTCGCCGAACACGACCCCCGCCTGCTCGTATACCTGGCTGAACTGGGGCTGGTACCGGGAGAGCAGGTCGAAGTCCTGGCCCGGGACCCCCTGGGCGAGACCTATACCATCCGGGTCGCCGGGGTCGAACGCACGGTGGGCACAGGCATTGCCCGGGCCGTATTTACCCGCATGTAACCCCTGTGGTAAAGTAGAGGCGCAGGTGTGCCAGGATGGAGGCTGCCCATGACCACTCCGAGCATGGAGGACTACCTGGAAAAGATTTTCGAACTCATCGGGCAGAAGGGTTATGCCCGTGTCAGCGACATTGCGGAGCAACTGCACCTCCAGCCGTCGTCGGTCACGAAAATGGTCCAGAAGCTGGCTGAGGCTGGCTATATTAATTATGAGCGCTACCGGATTGTGGTACTGACCGACGCCGGCCGCGTCCTGGGTGAACAGTTGCAGGCCCGCCACCGGATGCTGGCGGAATTTCTCCGCCTGCTGGAGGTCCCGGAGGAGACCATCCAGCGCGATGTGGAAGGCATTGAGCATCATGTCAGCCCCATAACCCTGGACCGGATGCACGAACTGGTCAGCTTTTTTGATGACCACCCCGAAGCCCGAGCCGCCCTGGCCCGGTTCCGGCGCTGCCAGCAGCAGACATCGGCACACTCCTGATCGCCCATGCAAACAGGCCTTGCCGCTGGCAAGGGCTCTGGTGTTTGGCCATTTCCAAGCACAGAAGGATTCCCTGAAGCCAGGCACTACGCGGTCGGACGGCATTTTCCAGGAGATCCACCGAACCAGCTCTTCTCTTCCCGGTGGTTCACTTCGATCTTCCACCGGTCAAAATACGCCTGGATGAGGGTATCTTCGCCAGCCATTCCTGCATGGGTGAGACGTTTTCTCATAACTGGCCAAACGATAGAAGCACGAATCCACCGGCGCCCCAGGGCGCCGGTGGATTCGTGCTCGCGTTTGTGACGAAACATTTCCAGAAAACTAATGCCTGTTGTGCAGAAGGGGGACCAGGCCGATCAGACCTAGCAGACCCAGAGTGACCAGTTTTCCTGTAAGAAAGGTGACGACTATCACAGCCAATGCCCAAATGACGGCAAGTCCTAGCCAGAAGGAGCTTTTCCTTGGTGCCATGGTAAGATTCACCGCTTGATTGCGGGGAACAAAGGGCTACACCGATGGCGGGGGCCAATGTGATTACTCCAGCGGCAGCAGCGAATCCGATAACGGCCGTTTCCAGACCTGCCGCAGCCGACATTCCGTCCAACATCTTCCAGGGGCTGGAGCTCCCGCAACCACCGCTCCTGAAACCCCCCTGTCTCCCGCTGTTAACAGGCGATTCGTGCTTTCTAATTGAAATCCCTGGCAGAAAACGGCGAATTGGAATTTTAGCCCTATAGGTAAGAGCGCCGCTCTCAACGAAGGAGCGGCGCCCAGGAGTTTGGCCGTTTCCAAAAACAGAAGGACCCCGTAAAACCAGGCACTACGCGGTTGAACGACATTTTCCAGGAGGTTAGCTTCCGGGATGGGCGGTTTGCGCCATTTCGGCAGTGGAAGGTAGCAGACGGTGCGCTTGCCCTACACTTCCACGCCCAGGGGTGGTTCAGTGACCTCCACGATGCGTTCCAGCCGTTCCCGGGCCGCGTCGGGCCCCACCACCATGAGCAAGTCGCCGGCCTGCAGCACAAAGTCCGGACCGGGGGAGAAATGCTCCTCGCCGCTGCGGATCACGGCAATCACGGTCGCTCCGGTCTGGTTGCGCAGACGGGCCGAAGCCAGGGTCTGCCGGACACACCAGGAACCGGCCGGCACCTCGACCTCTTCTACCCGCCGGGCCGCCGCCAGGGCCCGCCCGGCCAGGGCGGCCAGCTTGATGCCGACCTCTTCAACCCGGTGGTCCAGTTCGCGCCGGCGGGCCAGCAGATCCGACAGTTCCTCCTGCATGGCCACGATGGCGCTGCGGGTCTGCAGGCCCTCCAGGTAGTCGGCCGCCAACTGCCGGGAAACTACCCGGATCCCGCTCCCTGGAATGGCCCGGACAATACCCCGGTCATGGAGGATGGCTATAGCACGGCGGATCGTCTCCGGCGAGACCTTGTAGGTCCCAGCCAGATGCGAGCGGCCAAGGAGGCGGTCACCCTCCCGAAATTCCCGGGAGATGATCTTTCGGGCGATGTCGACGGCGATTTCTTCGTAGCGTGAGCTGACACTCCGCTCGCGTTTGGCCACACTGACACTCCTTCTTGCCGCTGCACCCGGTACGCAAAAGCGTGCCTAAAATCCCCCTATATCCTACATGACGCAGGCCGTCAACGCAAGCCGGGACTGGCAGCGGGCCTTAATGTCCGGCCGGGATAAAGTAAAAGGCGGTGGCGATAATCACATAGGCACCCAGCAACAGGATCCCCTCCAGCCAGTTGGTTTCACCGTCGCGGGTAATCTGGTTCACGATCAGGACCGAGATCAGCACTGACACCAGCTCCGCCGGAATGAACTCCAGCGACATCGGGTGGCCGAGCCACCAGGACACCAGCACGGCCACCGGGGCCACCAGCATGGCAATCTGGGTGGTGGAGCCCACAGCAATTTCCACCGCCACGTCAAATCGGTTCTGCATGGCCATCAGAATGGCACTGGAGTGCTCGGCCGCGTTGCCGACCAGTGCCACCACCACCACACCCACGAACAGTTCCGACCAGCCCAGTGTTTCCAGCACCGGCTCAATGGCGCCGACCAGCACCTCGGACATGAGCACCACCAGCAGCGTGGCTCCGGCCAGGGTCAGAAACGACCGGGACCTGGACCATTCCGGCTGTTCGCTGTGTCCGCCGGCGGTGTGGAACAGGTGGGCATGGGTGCGGAAACTGAAGATCAGACTGGCCACATAGGTGCCAAGCAGAATCAGGGCAGCCACCAGACTCAGATTAGCCATGTGCGGATCCGAAATGGCCGGTTGGCTATGGTGGAAGATCGCCGGCACCACCAGGGCGGTAATGGTCATGAACATCAGGCTGGCATTAAAACGGGCCAGATTGCGGTTAAAGTGTTGCTCCCGGTACTTGAGCCCGCCGGCCAGGGCAGCAGCACCCAGCACCAGCAGGGCGTTACCAAGGATTGAGCCGGTGATGCTGGCCTTGACCACCTCGTACAGGCCCTGGCGCATGGCCAGGATGACAATAATCAGTTCAGCGGCGTTGCCAAAGGTGCCGTTCAGAAAGCCGCCAATGCGCGGCCCGCTATGGACGGCCACCTGTTCGGTGGCACGGCCCATCCAGGCGGCCAGCCGCAGCACGGCCAGGGCGGAGGCCACGAAGGCAATCATCGGGCTATGGGCGAAGTATTCTGCCCAGAGGGCTACCGGAATCGCCAGCAACAGGAGATCCCCATAGGTCATCGCTCATCTCTCCGATTCAGTGTGAGTTTTCGGCAACCACCCGGGTTGGCCGTGGTGACTTCCGTCACGGCTTGGGGGCTTTGTTCCAGGGTATCCTGAAAGCGCAGTAAGGGAGGGCATGAACTCATGGAGCCCACGATTCACCGCCTCACCGAGGCCAAGCCAACCGGGTCCCCGCCTGTGTTGAAGGAAGAACTGTACAGGGCCGGCCACCACGACTTTAATGTGGTCAGGGTAGAGCCTGGCGTCGGCAAGCCGCCCCACCCCCATGATGCCGGCGACAGCTTCATGCTGGTGCTGTCCGGCCTGCTGAACCTGCAGGTAGACGGCAAGATGTATCCGCTGAATCCGGGTGAACTGGCCGTCATCCCCAAGGGCGCCGTCCGCGGCTTCAACGCCGGCCCCGACGGTGCCACCTTCTTCGCCGCCCACCTGAAGGACTAGCCCTCGGTCAGGCGTCTCGGGTTCGACAAGTGAGCCAACCACAGGCAGCGGTGCGCCCGGACAGCCGGCGCTCGGCTGCCTCTTGCTGTGTCCGCACTGCCCCCGGCCCCGTGATGCCGGTCACCGTAAAAACCTGACCGCTGTCACCGCCCAACCCAGACCATTCCAGGTAAAATTGACAACATAATGGTCTGGGAGGCGGAAAGATTGCAAGAATCGCTCGGGAATTATGCAGCCATCGTTGTTGGTGCCGGGATTGTAGGTACAAGTGTTGCCTACCACCTGGCCCGACGTGGGATCACGAACATCCTGCTGTTAGATAAAGAAGGGGTCGGCGGCGGCGCCACCGGCCGATCAGGCGGCATTGCCCGCACCCATTTCCCCAATCCGGCCATGGTTGGACTCACCCAGGGGAGCGCCAGGGCATACGCCCGGTTTTTTCAGGATATGGGCGAACCCATTGGCTACGAGCGCAATGGTGCCATCATGCTGATTCCGCCCAGCCAGGTGGCTTCGGCGCAGAACATTGCCAAAGTCCAGGAGGCCGGCGGGGGCACTGTCACGTTGCTGAGCCTGGCGGAAGTGGCCCAACTGGTACCGGGCGCGGACCTGAACGGCATCAGTGCGGCCGTGTATGACCAGGATGCCGGCCATGCCGATGCCTATCGCGTAGCCACGGCATTCTCTGACGCCGCCCGCCACCTGGGGGTCACGCTGCGGATCGGCGTGGGGGTCACCGGGCTCATTCAGGAATGCGGCCGGACCGCCGGCGTGCAGACAGAGAAGGGCGAGGCCCGGGCACCGGTGGTTATTAACACGACCGGCGCCTGGGGTGGGCAACTGGCGGCCATGGCCGGCCTGAACCTGCCGGTGCGGCCGGCCCTGCGGCGGGTGGCCCTGATCGTGCCCGAGGGCGATTACAGCCCCGACAGCCCGTCGGTCTATGACCTGGACACCCTCACCTACTGGCGGCCGGAGGGCATGCAAATGATGATGCTCGGCGGTGGCAGTCAGGAAATCACCGAAGTGCTGCAGGCCGACGCCGACCCGGACGATCCGCCCGGCTGGGCCGACGAAGAGTTTGTCATGGCGGCCATTGAGGGCCTGACCAAGCGGCTGCCCAAACAGGACGGCGCTGCTGTGGGTGGCTCCTGGGCCGGTGTGGACGGGACCACGCCCGACTTCCTGCCCGTGCTGGGCGCGGCGCCGGAACTGCCGGGACTTTACCATGCCTGCGGCATGAGCGGCCACGGCTTCAAGCTGGCCCCAGCGGTGGGCGAGGCGATCGCTGAACTGGTGGTCACCGGCTCCTGCACCACCTACGACCTGGCGCCGTTCGCCCCGGGTCGCTTCGCCGGCGGGAACATCAAGGCCGAAGCCCCGGCCTATGGCGCGGCGATTCTGCCTTAGCTCTGAGAACTACGGGCCCATCAACAGATCAGACCCACTGAATCAGGTACACAACGTTGCCGGCCGGGTCCCGGAACCCGCCCATGCGCAGGCCAGAGTTGGTATCTGTACAGGGCTCCAGGATCACCGGGCCACCCCGGTCGCGGACAGCGGCAAAGGACTCGTCGACGTTATCCACCAGGAAGGAAAGGTGATCCATCCCCATGGGGTTAGCGGCCAGGTCGATGCCGGGGGGGTCAACTCGGGGCGTGGTGTTGCCCGTCTCGAACAGGAACAGGTACGGGCCGGTCTCGGTCGTACCCACCGATGCCCCCGGCAGCGGCCCGTCGTACGACCTGAGCAGGGTCAGACCGATCTGATCCACGTAAAACTTCAGGGCCTGCTGCAGGTTCGGTACGGCTACCCCCACGTTGTCAAAGCGCTGAATCAACTTAGATCACTCCCTGGAAAACACGAGTATATTCGTGGCTGGGTACCCCATAGCGGCGTACGCCGGCCTCGTCCTCCCAACTGACCAACCCGTCCCGCCGGGTCAGGTATTCCAGGTGTGAAGCAGACTCGCCGGTGGCAAACCGGATCCGATAAGAATCCTCTTGCGGACCAAACAGAACCTGACTGACGTCGCGGGCCGAGGCGCCGGCCGGTCCGGCCGCCGCCACCGCCGCCCGGGCAGCGGCAATCCGTTCAGCGTGGTGGGCCTGTACTTCCCTGACCCGACCGGCCAGGTCGCGGATCGGTTCCCGGTGCCCGGTCAATACCAGGTCGGCGGGAAAGCGGGTGACCTTTTGCAGGGATTCCAGGTAACTGCCCAGGGGGTCGGGGTCACAGCCAGGCCACAGAGAAATGACCGGGGTGATGGTCGCCAGAATCATGTCGTTACCCAAAAGCAGGCGTTCAGCCTCATTCCATAGCACCAAAAGACCGTCGCTATGGCCCGGCAGGCAGAATGCCTGCCAGTGCCGGCCTCCCAGCACCAATTCCGCTTCGTCGGCCACCGGTGTCACCTTGGGCTGGGGCTGAACGCGGCCACTGTCTTCGACCCATTCGTCCCACAGAAGCTGGCGTTCCTTCGGCAGGCAACCCTGAGCGTGCACCATGGTGTCGCCGGCTTCCCAGGCCCGCTGGGACAGGCCCCACAGCCGTTCAGCCAGTTCCGCCTCCCGGGCACCCATGAGCACTGGTGCACCCAGCCACTGCTGGAGCCAGCCGGCGGCACCGTAGTGGTCCAGGTGCAGGTGGGTGACAAAAATCGCCTCCACATCGCCCGGACCAAACCCCAGTTCGTCGGCCACCTGGCGCCAGGTGGCCTCGGTGTGCGCATCGTGGAGGCCGCAGTCCACCAGCGTCCAGCCGTGGGGACCCTTGAGGGCATAGGCGTTCAAATATCGCAGCGGTACCGGGATGGGCATCTGTATGCGGTAGAGTCCGGGTCGAATGGCTGTAATGAGTTCTGGCATGCAGGCAATTCCTCCGTGTTTCGGCTTGAAAAACGAAAAGCCCGGCAACGGCGCCGAACTTTCTCATTGTGAACTATCCAATATTATAACGCCTTTTGCGCATTTTTCGCCAGATGAGGAAACCAATCAAAACGGTGGTCAACAGCAGGACGGCGGTGACAACAAGACCCTGGTGTACCCCCAACCGCGCCAGACTGAGGGCAACCAGCGACCCCAACCAGGTCCAGGCCACCGCCCAGACGAAGTTCACGCCCAGCATGAAGGGCAGGAAGCGCCGGGGCGGCATCCGGCTAACGCCGGCCAGCCACAGGCTTTGCCCGAACCCCCAGTTGATCCAGCGGGTAAAAAACAGGATTTTCAGCCCATGGTTGCAGATCCACTGCTCATACTTTTCGAACCGCTCCGGCGACATACCCGCCCAGTTGGTCAGCCGCTCCACCAGCGGCCGCCCTCCCAGGTAACCAGCGCCGTACCCCAGCAGGTTTCCGATCACGGTTGTACTCCAGGCCACCAGAACCAGTGTCCAGAACGGCTGCTGCCCGGCTTTGGCCAGTGCTCCGGCCAGCACAAAAGGAATCTCCGCCGGCAACGGCAGACCCATGCCTTCCAGAGTGAAGAGCACGCCAAGCCCCCAGAGGCCCCAGGCCGCCAGCCGGTTTACCCATAGATGGACCATCGGTTGCCCCCAACACTAAATATATAGCCTCAGAATACCACGGACGGCTGAAGGCCGCTAGATCTCCCACCGGCCCGGATCATATCGCAGCCAGGGCTGGAACCCCAGCTTACCGTAAAAGCCGGTCAGGTCGGTCCAGTCGATCACCATCGGCCGGACCCCGCGCTGCTTTAGCTCCGCTACGGCCATGCTCAGCAGGGCCAGACCGAGTCCGAACTTGCGCACACGGTCGGACACGCCCATTGGCCCGAGACCCCCGTACCCGGGGCCAAGCCGCGGTGCCCAGTAGATGCTGGGGCCGATGACGGGGCGGCTCTGCCAGTCGTAGATGCGGGCAAACCCGGCCACGCTCCCCTCCTGCCAGAGCAAGGCGTAGTCCCGTGGGTGCCCGCCCCGGTCCCGGTACATTTCCAGCTCCCAGGTCCAGCGGCCAGGGAACTCCCGGCGCATGAACTCCAGCAGAGGGCCAAAATCGCCCTCCCGCCCCACCTCGACCCGGGCGCCCGCCGCCTGTAAATCCCCCGCCACCCGTGCCGGCACAGTATACCCGGTCAGGTCGCGGGTCAGGTCCATCACGGCGCCGCCGTCGAACTGGAAGTCATGGCGGGCAAAGAAGTCGCGGGGGCCGTTTTCCGGCACACCGGGAAAGAAGTGGCTGGTATCGCCGCCCAGGCGGACTACGTTTACGCCGTCGGCCCGCAGGGCGGCCAGGGCGGTCTCGAGCAACTGGCGGCCGACACCGTGGCCACGGTGCTCCGGCACCACCGCCATGGCAGACAGATACCCTTCGCTCCCTACCGGCCGGTTGCCGACGGGCACCTGCTGCCGTTTGGTCAGGACGAAGCCGATCGGCTCGTCGTTCCACATGGCCAGAAAGCTGCCCGGGCCGAAAAAGTTCGGGTCGGCCACGGTGTTCTGAACCAGCAGTTCCCAGCGCAGGGGGAATTTCTCCCCCAGGGTGCGATGCCATAAACCCAACACCAGGGTCAGGTGCCGGGGGGCCAGCGGCAGCAGGATGGCGATGGCAGTTCCTCTCCTTTTATGGCCGCGGCCCGGGCAACCGGCCCTCCGGGCGCCGGCGGCCGGTCAGAACAGCCACCAGGGCGTGCAGGGCCGGCTCCTGGGTGCCGTAGGTGCACAGGAAGGTGGGCGCGGCCGGCAGATCGTACACGTGATAGGGTCCCCAAATGGCGGCCACCGCAACAGGGGTGCCCATTGCCAGTAAGGCTTCAGCCAGTGCCTTTTGGGCGGGCGGGAGCGGGCCGCGGGCACAGGTGCACAGCAGCACCGCCGTCGCCTGCCCGGCGGCCTGCACAGCCGCGGCGATCTCCGCCGCGTCCGGGGCCAAACCCACCGCCACCGGGTCAACGGTCAGGCCGAATTCCCGGGCCGCTGCCGTCAGGTGCGCCAGCGGGCGGGCCGCCCCGAGCAGTTGCGGCGGCTCGGCCAGCTCCGGCGCCACAATGGCCAGGCGGGCTCCGGGATTGAGTGCCAGCGGCAACAGGTGGGCATCGTCCCGGATCACTGTCACGGCGCGGGCGGCCAGTTCCCAGGCGGCAGCATGGTCGGCGGCCCGCGCCGCCGCTGAGCGCGGCCGCCAGCCCTGGCCGGTGGTCTGCCGCGCCCATTTCGCCTTGGCAACGGCCACCCGCGTGACTGCTTCATCGAGACGGGCACGGGGGATGCGGCCGGACTCTGCCGCGGCATAAACACCCTCCCACATGCGCCGGGCCTGCTCCAGGGTGCCGCAGGCCAGTACCATGTCTGCCCCGGCGGCAATGGCCATGGCGGCGGCGGCCGTGCTGCCGGTATAGCGGGCGATCGCGTGCATGGTCATGGAATCGGTGATGCACAGGCCGGTGAACCCCAGCCTTTCCCGCAGCAAACCGGTCAGGATCGGGCGGCTGAGGGTGGCGGGCAGCCCGCCGGCGTCCAGGGCCGGGTAGGTGATATGGGCGGTCATGAGGGCGGCGGCACCGGCGGCAATGGCGGCCCGGAACGGCACCAGTTCTGCCTCCTCCAGGCGTGCCCGAGGGTGGCTGACAGTGGGCAGGTTCAGGTGGGAGTCCACCTCAGTGTCGCCGTGACCGGGGAAATGCTTGGCACAGGCCGCCACACCTTCAGCCTGAAAACCCCCCACCTGGGCGGCCACGAACGCGGCCACCTGGTGCGGGTCGCTGCCGAATGAGCGCTCACCGATAATCGGGTTGCGGGGGTTGAGGTTGACGTCTGCCACCGGGGCATAGACCAGGTTGAAGCCGGCTTCCCGCAGGTCGCGGGCGATGATCACGGCCGCCTGCCCGGCCAGGGCCGGTTCCCCGAGGGCGCCCAGGGCCATGGGGGCCGGTGCCGGCGCGGCGTCCCGCTGCAGAACGGTCACGGCGCCGCCTTCCTGATCAACACCCAGCAACAGCGGCAACCCGGCCGGCGCCAGGGCCTGCAGCCGGGCAACGTACTGCGCCACCTGGGCCGGGGTATCCACGTTGTCGCGAAAGAAGATGGCGCCGCCGATGGCGTGGCGGCGGAAGAAATCGGCCACTTCCGGGGTCAGGTCCTTGCCCGGCACCTGCACCTGGATCAGTTGGCCGACCTTTTCCCGCAGGGACAGGGTCATGGCACCGCCTCCCACTCCTGGCTCCCGAGCTGCGACACACCACGGCTCAGCCTGCAAACGTGTGCCTGGAGTCCGAAGCCCACACCTTCGTCCGCAAACGTCTGCCTATCGTCCGATAAGCCCACACCTTCGTCCGCAAACGTCTGCCTGGCGTCCGATAAGCCCATACCTTCTTCCGCAAACGTCTGCCTGATTTCAGAGAGCCCCCCCGAGCCGTTTCCGCGGGGTATTTTTCGGGGGGGATCATCAACTTTTTCACAGACCGTGCTTCGGGGCGGGTGCGAAACCTGACGATTCGCCCTCCAGAGCGGGGTTCAGGCCGCCTTTTTGCCCCGCCGGTCCAGGATACCCCCCTGCCAGCCAGCCGGCGGACCCATCTTCGCCCCAGTTTCTGGGTCTGACACCAAAACACGGCTGCCGCAGGCCAGCTTGGCCCGGCACTGCTGTACTAGTATTCACGCCCGGCGGGCGGGATTGCCGGCCGGGGGCGGCCATACCGGTGCCACACCCCGATCAGGGCCAGTATCCCGGTCACCACCGCTGAGCCCACGGCGAAGGGGGAAAGCCAGGGGCTGAGGAACCGGGCGGCCATTGGCCCGGCGGCAGCTCCCAGGCTGAAGGTGGCCCCCAGCATCCCCATCGCCAGGCCGCGCCGCTCCGGGGGGGCGCCGTCGCCTGCCAGGGCGGCGATGGCTGGAAACGTCATTCCGAATCCGGTCCCGTATACGGCCATGGCCAGCCCCAGAACCGGCAGTGCTCCACCCGCCGCCAGCAGGCCCTGTGCTGACGCCACCAGGGCCAGGCCGGCGCCCATGGTGCGCACGCGTCCCCGGCGGTCGGCCAGGCGCCCCAGCCCCAGAAATACCGCCAGGGCCGTCAGGCCGAAGGTGGCAAAAAGTGCCCCCGTGGTCTGCGGACCCAGCCCCAGGGTGCGGATGTGCAGTGGCACGGCAAATGTCAGGACATTTTGACCGAACATCAGGGCCGCTGCACCTAGCAGGGCCGCCCCGAGCGCACCCGGCACGACCCGGACCATCGGCCGGCCACTGCTGCCTGAGTGGGCCGGAGGTACCGCGGGCAGCGCCGCCAGGGCCACCAGGCCCATGCCGGCCAGCATGGCAGCCAGGGTGCCGACGGTCACCGTGACCCCCAGCCTCTGCACCAGTACCCCGCCGATGCCGCTGGCGGCTATGGAAGCCACGGCGATGGCCACGCCCGAGCGGGCAAACGCCCGGGCCCGGTCGGTGACTGCACTGCTGTCGGCCACCAGGGCAAACACCGAAGGTACAACCCCGGCTATGGCCAGGCCGTGGGCAAGGCGGGCGCCCACCCAGGCGGCCTCCGGGGCGGTTCCCCGGACGACGGCCGGCAGCAGGTGCAGCAGGGCGGTGGCTCCGGCCGCCACCAGGCTGGCGCCGGCCACCCGTCGCCGCCCCAGCCGGTCGGCCAGCAGCCCGGCGGCCACGTTGCCGGCCAGGTTGGCCAGGCTGTAAGCGGTCTGCCCATAGGCAACGGCCCAGCCGGCCACCGGCACGGCTGTGAAGACCGGCAACCAGACCTGCTGTTCAAAGAAGGCGGCCAGTACCACTCCGTAGGCAACCCAGCGGCTGCGCATATTCACCCCATCCTTTCGTACCGGCGCGGCAGCACAGTCACGTGCCAGGCCCCCAGCGTGCGGGCCAGGGCAGCGGCGGCCCGGCTGCCGCCGGTACAGGCGCCGGGCCGGGGCTCCAGGACTGCACTGGCCACGCCCTCGGCCCGCAGCCTGCCACCAAGGCTCTGCAGTTCGGCCTGGAGCCAGTGGGTTGGCTCCATGCCGGCTGGAACCGGCTGAAGGGGGCGGTTGGCCCGGCCATCGGTCACCAGCAGCAGGGCACAGCGGCAGGGGCCGCGACGGACCGCCGCCCGGGTCAGCGCCAGGGCCACAGCCAGGCTGCCGGCCAGTGGCGTGGCACCGCCGGCGGGCAGTGCAGCCAGGGCGCGGGTGGCGCGTCCGGCGTTCTTGCCCGGCGGCGTCAGCAGGCGGGCCGCCTGACCCCGACAGGCCACCAGTGCAACCTGGGCCCGCCGCCGGTAGGCCTCCTGCAGCAGCGCCGCCACCGCCCCCTTGGCCCGGCGCACCGGGGAGTCGGCCATGGAGCCGGAGGCGTCGGCGACCAGGATCAGCAGCTCCTGCGGCGACCGGCGACACAGCCATACCCGCAGATCGGTGCTGTGCAGGACCAGCGGCCGGCCGCTTTTCCGGCCGCGCCGGCCCTGCCAGGGCAGAGCGGCCCGCAGAGTGGCCGCCACGGACACCCGCCGGGGGCCGGGCCGAAGCACGCCGGTTGTCTGCACCGGCACGCCGTGGGCTCCGTAGCGGCGGCTCCGCCCGCGGCCGCCGGCGGACAGGGTGGGGAACCGGCGGTCAGTTGTCCCGGCAGCGGCGATCACGGCCCGCAGCAACGGCGGCATGTGCACCGGTTCGGCGGCCGGGACCTGGTTGGGGCCTCCCGCTTCGGCTGTGCCACCCGCCCCGGCCGCGACCCGGGGGGCCGAGGCCACGGCGCGGGTATCAGGCGTGTCAGGTGACACGGCAGGCTGAGCGGCGAGCGGCATGTCGTCGGGCGGCGTGTCTGACGGAGTGTCTGACGGGGCATCCGCCGGGGGCTCTCCGGCCGCCCCCCGGACCGCCACCGCCGTGTTACGGGGGGCCCGCGGGGCCAGCACCAGGCGCACGGCCGCCGCCATGTCGGCGGCTGTGACCTCCCGGCGCCCGTGCAGGGCGGCATGGGCCCGGGCAGCCCGGGCGGCATAAAAGTCTGCCCGCTGACTGGTTACACCCAGGTCCACGGCGTCGGTGCACAGGCACAGCAAATCCGAATCCGACAGCGGAGGCAGCGGCCTGTCCCCGGCCGGCTGCGCCAGCGGCGGTACCGCCCCGTCGCTGCGCAGGACCGTCAGGCGGTCGCCACCCGCCGGGAGCTCCAACCAGAAGGCACACCGGTCCGGGTAAGCACCGCCAATCAGGAGCACACCGGCGGTATTCAGCAGAGATGCCCGAATCGCCGGGGCCAGGAGGTCAAAATCATGTACGGCCAGAGCGGCGCCGGCCCCGGCGCCTGCGGCCAGGGCTGCCGCTTCGACCGGGCCGGGGTGCGGCGGCACCCACAGCACCCGGGGAAATGCGGCCGCTACCAGTTGCAGCAGCGCTGATTTACCGCTGCCGGGGGCACCGGTTACGGCCAGGCCGCCCAGACTGGGGTCAATCACGAGCAGTTGCGCCGCCAGCAGGGCATCCCCGCTAATCATACGGTTTCCAGCAGGGGGGTGGCATCCGTGGCCGCCACCCCGGGCATTACTTCGTCCAGGGCGGCCTGCACCGCCTCCCCACCGTCGGTCTCGTCGGTCAGCGGGTCCCGGCGCAGGCGGTGGCACAGGCACAGGGGGGCCACCGCCACCACGTCCGCCGCTGCCACGACCTTGCGCCCGACCAGGGCCGCCAGAGCGGTGGCGCTACGGGCCAGGGCCAGTTCGCCCCGATGCCCGTCCAGTTCCAGAACGTCGCAGAGGGCCGCCGCCCGCCATAGCATTTCTTCCGGAAATTCGACCTGGCGCAGGTAACGGCGGGCCGCCAGGATGCGGGCACGCAGGCACTCCGTCGCTGCAGCGTGTTCAGCCCGGAAGGCTTCCGGGTCCTCCTCGTGCCGCTGCAGCCGCCGCACCACCTCCACCCGGCGCCCGGGGTCCCGCAGCGTCTCTACCCGCACATACAGGCCGAAACGATCGAGCAACTGCGGACGGAGTTCCCCCTCCTCCGGGTTGCCGGAACCGACCAGCACAAACCGGGCCGGGTGGCGCAGACTGATGCCCTCCCGCTCCACTACGTTGATCCCGGAGACGGCCACATCGAGCAAAACATCAACCAGGTGATCCTCCAGCAAGTTGACCTCGTCGATGTACAGAAACCCGCGGTGGGCCCGGGCCAGGAGGCCGGGAGCAAAGACCTGCTCGCCCCTGACCAGGGCCGCCTCAATGTCCAGAGCGCCCACCACCCGGTCCAGGTCGGCCCCTAGCGGCAGGTCTACCACAGGAACGGAACGGAGGGTGGTTTCCAGGGGCTGATCACTTTCCGGTTGCCGGCTGCAGTGCGGGCAGTCCGGCGCCGCCGGGTCACACCCGTACGGGCAGCCGCCCACCACCGGCAGCGGCGGCAACAGTTCGGCCAGACTGCGTACGGCTGTAGACTTCCCGGTTCCCCGGTGTCCCATGATCAAGACGCCACCGATCCGGGGGGAAATGGCGTTGAGCACCAGGGCCAGCTTCATTTCGGTCTGCCCGACCAGGGCGGTAAAAGGAATCACCGGCGTGTGCCTCCTGCTCCGGCGGCCTGGCCGCCGCCTGCTACACCTTCGGCCCTATCCGATAGCTCGTCCGCCGCCGCCTGCAGCGCCGCCAGCCGCTGCGCAGAAGTGACCCACAGTCCGCGCCCGGCAGCCTCGGTGAGGCGGGCGGCCATGCGGCCCGCCGCCCGGGGGTTGAGATCGGCCAGGCGCCGCCGCATGGCCGGGTCCAGCAGGAAGGTGTCCGCCACCATGTCCAGTGCCCAGCCGTCTACCTCGCCGGTGGTAGCCAGCCAGCCGTAGGTGTTCTCCAGTCGGACGGCCACCTCGTTTACCCCCTGGTAGCCGTGGGCCAGCATTCCCTCATACCAGCGGGGATTGAGCAGGCGGGTGCGCACCTCCAGGCGCAGGGCTTCCCGCAACCCTCGCACCCGGGCCTGTCCGGCAGCGGTACCGTCCACGACCCAGGCCGCCGGTGCACTGCCCCGGGCCGCCGCCACCGCCGCGTTCAGCCCGCCCAGATGTTCAAAATAGTGGTCGATGTCGGCCAGCGAGACCTCGGTGCTGTCCACATTCTGTAGAGTGACCACTGTACGCCGCAGCATGCCCTGCAGCACCCGGCGGGCATCGCGCCCTTCCCCGTTAGGACCGGGAGGGTAGCCCATCCGCTCCATATAGACGGAGGCCAGATCGGCAGGTTTCGTCCAACTCCCTTCCAGAACGGCGGTATTCACCCCGGTGCCGTACTGGCCCGGCCGGGCGGCGAACACGCGCTGGGCCGCTTCGTCCAGGGGAATCCCCAGCTCAGTGGATAGTTCCAGGGCGTGGCGGCGGACATAGTTCCGGTCCGGGGGCTCGTCCGCCCGGGCGGCCAGCAGCACCGCCTCCTGCAGGAGGCCCAGGGTGCCAGGAAACAGATCGCGGAAAATCCCCGAGCAGGTAATGGCCACATCGATGCGCGGGCGTCCGAGGGTGGCTGACGGAAGCAACTGCAACCGGGTCATGCGCCCGAGGCTGTCTGCCACCGGCTCCACCCCCAGCAGCCACAGGGCCTGGGCAATGCCCTCGCCGCCCGTCTTGATGTTGTCCGAACCCCAGAGGACCACCGCCACCGCTTCCGGCCAGGGCGCACCGTCGGCCGTCAGCCGCTCCAGCAGTTGCCGGCCGGCCAGGGCACCGGCGTGGCCGGCCGCCCGAGTCGGCACCTGCCAAGGGTCGAGGGCGTGCAGATTGCGGCCGGCGGGCAGCACCGCCGGATTCCGGAGCGGATCACCGCCTGGCCCGGGGGAAATATAGTGCCCGGCCAGGGCACGCAGGAGTTGCGGCAGTTCGGTGTCAGCCTGCAGGCCATCGCGGAGCGAGACCAGGGCCGCGGGGCCGTCACCCCCGGCCAGCACCGCGCTGATCTCGGCATCACCGGGAGGTCCGTCTGCCCATTCCGGCCGGGGCACCGCCGCCGCCGCCCGCAGCAGCTCCGCCACTTCCGCAGCGGTGGCGGGGGCACCCACCACCCGCAGTCCCACCGGGATCCAACGGGCGGCCAGGGTTTGCAGGTAAGCATCCAGCCGCCCGGGGTAGTCGTCCCCATTTGGGGGCACCTCATCATCCAGATGGGCCTGTTCGGCCAGGGCCCGGAGGGCGGTCAGAGTCCCGGCCCTGGTGTTTTCCCCCGTTGCAGCCCAGTAGGCGCGCAGGGTCTGCCGCAGTTCGGCCAGGGTACGGTAGAGCCCGGCCTGGGCCAGCGGCGGCGTCCGGTAACCGATGGTGACGGCCCCGCCCCGGCGCTTGGCAACGGCGGCCTCGCTGGGGTTGTTGACGGCGTACAGATACAGATGGGGCAGGTCGCCGATGAGGGCTGCCGGCCAGTCGGTCGCCGCCAGACCGGCCTGCTTGCCCGGCATGAACTCCAGGGCGCCGTGGGTGCCGAAATGCAGAATCACGTCGGCCTGCCACTCGTGCTCCAGCCAGGCGTAGTAGGCGGCAAAGGCGTGCGAGGGGGTAAAATCAGGCCGCATAAGCAGGCGCATGGGGTCGCCCTCGTACCCGAAGGAAGGCTGCAGGCCCACGAAGACGTGGCCGAAGTGACAGCCGAACACCAGCAGGTCGCGGCCGTCCGTATCCGTCTCGCCGGGCGGACGGCCCCAGCATTCGGCAATCCGACGCCAGCCCGGCACCCAGCGCTGATAGTCGCGCAACCCGACCCGGCCGGCCAGAGGCAGGTCACCGGAGCCATACCGGGCTTCGCTCCCGCCCACGCAGCAGTGCAGCAGTTCGGCCGGGTCGGCCGGTACCTCGACCGTATACCCTTGCGCCTTCAGGGCTGTCAGTAAGTGATGCAGGGAGCGGAAGACATCCAGGTAAGCGGCTGTACCCAGGGCGCCCTGGCCCGGCGGCTGGCTGAAGAGGGTGATCGCCACCCGCCGCTCGGCCACCGGTTTGGTACGGAGCCGCACCCACCGCCCTACCCGCCGCGCCAGCCAGGCGACGGCCTCCGGCTCCGGCGCCATGGTGCCGTCCGGACCGGCGCCGGCGTATGGCCAGGGCTCAGCGCCCCCTTCCAGTTCGGGCATCACCACCTGCATGGTGAGCTGGGGCGGGGTCAGCCCCCTCGGGTTTTCCCGCCATCGGGCCAGACTCTGGAATAATACCGGTACCGGGGTCAGATACGGCACGTCCAGAGTCTGCAGCGCCGCCACGGCCCGCTCCGGCGCCGGGCGGCCGTGACCGCCGACCAGGTTGAAGGCAGCCAGGTTGACCAGCACCTGCACCTGCACCGGCCGCCAGACCTGCTCCACCAGCGGCGTCACATCCAGGTCGGCAAAGCCGGGGTATACGGCCAGACCCTGCGCTTCCAGGGCATTCAGCACGGCGCCATAGTGGGCCGTATCGCCCGTCAGCACCCAGCGGCGGTGCAGCAGCACCGCCACCGCCGGCTGCCCGTCCGGCGGCCGGTACCAGGCGCGGTAATCGGCCAGGCCGGCAAAAACCTGACCGGCGCGCGGGTGCCATAGCCCCACCGCCGGCAGCGGTGGCACGTGGGGCACCATGATGTGGCCGGTACCGGCCGGGTGCTGGGCCAGCAGGTGCACAATGAGGGCGCTGAGGGCCGGCGGGCTGCCTTCATCCCAGAGCTGGGCCGCCCGAGCATAGGCCCGCAGACCGCTGAAGCGGTCGGGGGGCAGCAGCGGCAACCACTGGGGCAGACGGGCCAGCACGGCTGCAGAACGCGCCGGCAGCATGATGCCATGTCCCCGGGCCAGAGCCTGGATCTGCCCCAGGCTGCCGTCCCGCTCGAAGGTGAGGGCGTCAAACTCACCCAGCCGGGTCTGCAGCAGCGCCTCGGGCTGGGAGTGAAACACTGCCACCACCGCCGGTCGCCGGGCCTGCAGCAGGCCCACCAGGGTCTGCACCTCGGCGTCCAGGTTCAGGACTGCCCCCAGAAACAGGTCGGCCCCGGACAGGGCGCCGGCCAGGTCCGCCCGCCGCCCCGGGTCGGCCAGTTCGTGGAGCAGCCAGCTCTCCACCCGGATCTCCACGCCGGCCTGCATGGCCGCCTCCTTGGCAGCCGCCGCCAGGGCACAGGCCAGCGGTGGGTCCAGAACCATACAGACCAGACGAAAAGCCACTGCCGACACCTTCCCCCAATCACATCACGGCCATTCGCACAGAGCTATATAATGTAGAACTAACTAATTTCAGAAGTTAATTATTACCCCATAATACGTCAGAATGCCACCGGCTGCACGGGACCGCGAGGAAACAAATGGTTATCTCTGCCATCTTACCACGTGTACCGCGACCCGACCAGCCGAAATCAAACCACCCCAAGCGCCTGGTTTTGGGCACCAACAACAGCAAAAACCGCCGCCAGTTCTGGCAGCGGCAGTTCGCGATGGCGGAGAGAGCGGGATTTGAACCCGCGCTAGAGGTTACCCCCTACTAACGGTTTAGCAAACCGTCCCCTTCGACCACTTGGGTATCTCTCCAAGGTCGAAATCAAGCAAGTTTTTGGTGGCCCAGGGCGGAGTCGAACCGCCGACACGCGGATTTTCAGTCCGCTGCTCTACCAGCTGAGCTACCGGGCCGCCACCGGGGCGCTTTACAGAAGGACGCCCGCCAGACACGTTAGCATAATAACACGCCCGGCGGCTGGCCGTCAATCGGCTGGAATCTGCCTGGTTGCCGCCCGCCGCCGGGTTATGGGGCTGGGAGCAGCGCCACCCGGTCGTCTCATTCCGTCAGCCAGGTGGTCTTTTCCGACCAGGGGATCCGGGGCGTTTCCACCACCGTTTCCGGGTAGCCCACGTACACCAGGCCCACCAGAGTCCGTTCCGGCGGCAGGGCCAGCCAGGCCCGCAGGGCCTCATCAGACAGGAAGTTGCCAGTGCGCCAGATGGCCGCCAGCCCCTGAGCGTGGGCCGCAAGCAGCATGTTCTGGATGGCGCAGGCGGTGGCGGCATAGTTCTCACGGTCTTCTTCCGGGTTACGGCCCGCCTGTTGGCTCACCAGCATGACGGCAGGAATGGTCTCCAGTTCATGTACGTTGCGGGCAATCTTGTCTGCGTCCGCCTGGCCGCCGGCCCGCAACTGCTCGGCCCGCAGGGCCGCCAGCCGCCGGCGGGCGCTGCCGGTAACTACGTGAAAATACCACGGCTGGGTCAGAAAATGGTTGGGGGCCCGGACGGCGGCGGCAAGCATGGTCTCCAGCATGGCACGGTCAACCGGGTCAGGCCGGTACCGTTTGGCCGAACGGCGGGTCAGGATCGCTTCGAGGGTGTCCACTGGCGTCACCTCCCCTCATCGATTCGCTTCCGGGCCGACCGGTCCTCTTTTCACCGTCGTCCTGCGCCAGAGGGACTTGACAACCAAACATTATCTGCTAACTTATTTTTCCTTGTGTGGTTGTTCGTGTGTCCCTATAATGAAAATAGGGTCGCACATGGCACGAGCGGGGTGAACCTCGGTTGATTACAGAGCAGATGCTGAAGTCGGAGCGGGATACCGCCCTGAGGTTACTCAGTGACAATAAGGCTCAGGCTCGCGAAGGTATCGATTTGCTGGTGCGCGAGAAGATGGCCGATATTTTACGGGCCAGCCGCCCTCCGGGCACGCCGCCGCTGAGCGCGGCTCAGACCGAGGTGCTGTATACCGAAATCCTGACCCTGGCCTATAACACCTTTGCGCTGGGGTTCACCGTTAGCCGGCTGCAAAAACCGGCGAAATAGGCCGCCAGAGCGGAGAAACGCAGGGTCCGGTATCAACACCGGACCCTGTTCCCGTATGCCCGGGTCACTACAGCCTGGGCGCCGCCAGTTGCCGGCAGGCAAACAACCAGATCACCCGGGCAACCCCGGCCAACGGTACCGCCAGGACCATGCCCGGAATCCCACCCAGGGCCCCCCCGGACAGAACGGCCAGCATCACCGCCAGTGGGTGCAGGCCCACCGTCTGGCCCATCACGCGTGGGGCGATGATGGCGTTTTCAAGCTGCTGGATGATCAGAAAAACCACCGCCACCTGCAGGCCCAGCCAGGGTGAGACCAGCAGCCCGGCCAGGCAGGCCGGGACCGCTCCCAGAAACGGCCCCACGTAGGGAACCAGCTCCGCCACGGCCGCCCACAGGCCCAGCAGCAGAGCGTAACGCAGGCCGAGCAGGTGGGTAGCCAGGGTCGCCAGCAGGCCAACCGCCGCCGCCAGCAGCAGTTGCCCGCGCACAAAGCCACCCAGGACGCCGTCGATGCCGCGCAACAGTTCCACCGCCGGTGCCCGCCACGCCCGGGGCAGGGTGCGCAGAGCGCTGCGGCGAAGCCGTTCCTGGTCTTGCAGCAGGTAATAGGCGAGAATCGGCGCCAGCAACAGATACGCCCCCCACTCCAGGTAGGCGAACAGGTTGCCCACAGCGGTTTCCATCAGGCTGTGGGTACGGGTTTCCACCAGGGTGAGCATGGCCTCCAGGCCATCACGCAGCCCCCTGGGGACTCCCGGGTCCCGAAACCGCTCCTGAAGTGCCGCCACCGCAGTGCGCAAATTCGCCGCATACTCGGGAACGGCCCCGGCCAGGCGCTGGAATTCGCGGTAGCCTGAGGGTACGACCCGCAGCACAAGGGTCCCGGTCAGCAGCGCCAGCAACAGGTAAACGGACAGAATAGCACCGCCGCGCCCCAGTCCGCGGTACTCCAGCGCACTGACCAGGGGGGCAATCACATAGGCGATGGCCAGGGCCAGGAGCAGGGGGATCATCACGGCACGCACGGTAAGCAGCCACAGGCCCCCTGCCAGTACACCGGCGCCCAGCGCAGCCAGCACCCAACGCCGGTACTGCACCGGCCCATCCCCCCTTGCCACCGCGAAAGGTGTGGCCTTATGGAAACCGGGTGCAAGAACCAAAGCGGGGCGGGTTGCCCCGCCCCGCCGTTTGCAACGCGGGCACAGCCCAAACCTGGACGGCCGCGGTTCGGTTAGCTGTTGCCCTCCGGGAACATGTCGGCCATCTGATGCTTGCGTCGCTTCCACATCTTGTTCATCTGTTCGCCAGCGGTGTCGATCATCTCGCTGCGGGCCTGCGGCGACATCATCATCATCATGGTGGCCCCGAGAACGGCACCAAACAGAAGTCCGCCCATGAACCTGCTGCTGGTTGTCCGCACCGGTCATACCCCCATTTGCCCGCGGCGGCCAGGGGCCTGTCGGTCAGCACCGGCTCAGCGCCGGCGGAGTCCCGGCGAATTCCCGGCCAGCCAGTCCGGGTTATCAAAGCTGGTGGCGGCAATCAGTTCTCCATCTGCGTCCAGGTGGTAGATCCGCACGCCGCCCCGGGACACGTTGAATTCCACACAACAGTCCCAGCAGTAGTATTGCTCTGATCCTACCCGGCCAATACTCCGGCTACTGCAACTCGGGCACTGCACCGCTTATGCCTCCTCCGTCGGTCTCTCCGGCCGGAACTATGAAGGCTACCGCTTCCCCCACCGCCAACTGCAGGGGAGCACGCAGCACTGGCTGGCCGGACAGGAGGTCGTCGATCAGTCCGCAGGAAAGTTGATAGCCGGCAATCATGCCGTTGCTGCCCAGCCACAGGTCGGTCAGTAGGCCGAGTTCATCCCCGCCGGGGGTCAGCACCGGTTTGCCCGCCAGTTCCCGCCAGGTCAGCCCGGGGGCCGCCCCCGGCACCGGTGTGTGGTTGGCCACCACGGCATCGGCCACCCCGCCCACGGCCGGCCAGGGCAGCGTGCGCGGCGAACGCAGCCAGCCACCGCGGTCCAGCAGCAAACCGACCACCCGGGTCGCCGCCGGGTCCAGGACCAGATCCTGCACCCGGCCCAGGGCTTGCCCTCCGGTGGCTGCAATCACCGGCAACCCAAGCAGGTCGCTTCCCCTGGGCATCGCCTTCTCACCGCTCGCTCCCATCATTTGCATCCCTAGCGTACCCAAAACAAAAGCAGGCCAAACGGCCTGCCGGTCTTTTTTGCGCGGACACCACGCGCAGGCTTACAGGGAGGACTGACCCACCGAGCGGATGGTGCCGCCGCCCAACACCCAGTCACCCTGGTAGAAGACGATGGCCTGGCCGGGGGTGGGCGCCCGCTGCGGCTGCTCAAATTCCACCCGTACGCAGTCCGGTCCCGCCGGGGTAATCAGGCAGGGGGATTCCGGCGCCATGCGCCGGATCTTGGCCCGGGCGTGCACCGGCCCGTCCGGGGCCGCCACGTCGATCCAGTTCAGGTCATCGGCCAGCAGCACCGTGTGCAGGACCTCGGCGTCGGTGCCCACCACCAGGGTGTTGGTGGCCACGTCCAGTGCGGCCACATACAGGGGGTGACCCACGGCCGGCAGCCCCTTGCGCTGCCCCAGGGTGTACAGGGGCAGGCCGTGGTGGATGCCGATCGGCTCCCCGGCCGTGGTCACAATGGGGCCGGGCCGGATCGCCTCGGGAATGCGTTCCTGCAGGAAGCGGCCGTAATCATCGTCGTATACAAAGCAGATCTCCTGGCTGTCGGGCTTGTCGTGCACCGCCAGCCCCCGCTCCAGGGCCATGCGGCGCACCTCGGACTTGGGAAAGTCCGCCAGGGGCATCAGGGTGTGGGCCAGGGCATCCTGGGTCAGGTTATACAGCACGTATGTCTGGTCCTTGCGGGCATCCTCCGGCTTGCCCAGCCGCCAGCGGCCGCCAGGAGCGGTCGGAGGGCTGATGCGGGCGTAATGGCCGGTGGCCACATACTGGCATTCCAGTTCCTGTGCCCGCTGCAGCAGGGCCGCAAATTTCACGTAGCGGTTGCAGGCAATGCAGGGGTTGGGCGTCCGACCGCGGGCATACTCGGCAATAAAGTAGTCGATAACGGTCTCGGAAAATTTACCCTGAAAATTCATTACATAGTACGAAATGCCCAGCCCGTTGGCGACCCGCCGGGCATCCTCCACCGCCGCCAGGGAGCAGCAGCCGGAGTGCTGGTTCATGCGAATCTCTTCCGGAATATCGTCAGTCCAGGTGTTCATGGTCACCCCGATGACCTCGTAGCCCTGCTCAACCAGCAGCGCCGCCGTCACCGAACTGTCCACGCCACCGGACATGGCGCACAGTACCCGTTCCCGTTCGGTCACCGGTTCCTACCTCCCGGGGCAGCCTAAGCTTCCCCGCCCGTATAGGAGGGCGACATGGCCCGCAGCGACCGGACGACCTCCGGAAAAACCGCCAGCAGGTAGTCGATGTCGTCCTCGGTATTAGCCTGCCCAAAGCTGAAGCGCAGTGACGTGTGGGCCAGTTCCGTGGGCACCCCCACCGCCAGCACCACATGGGAGGGCTCGGTGGCCCCGGCGGTGCAGGCGCTGCCGGCCGAACAGGCAACGCCCTTCATGTCCAGCCGCAGCAGCATGGTCTCGGCGAACACATTCTCCACGCAGATATTCAAATTACCCGGCTGGCGGTGGTCCCCAGCCGTAAACGGGTCCGGCCCGTTTACGGTCACGCCGGGGATCTGCGCCAGCACGCCGCGGGCAAAGCGGTCACGCAGGGTCCGTGCGTGCTCGATCCGCCCGGCCAGTTCCCGACGGGCCAGTTCGGCGGCCTTGCCGAAACCGATGATGCCGGGGACATTCTCGGTACCGGGGCGCAACCGCCGCTCCTGGCCGCCGCCCTGCAGCAGGCCGGTGAAGCGGAAACCCTTGCGCACATAGAGAGCGCCGACCCCTTTAGGGCCGTAAATTTTATGGGCGGACAGGCTAAGCAGGTCAACCCCCAGGTCGTGGACGTTCACGGGCATCGACCCGACGGCCTGCACGGCGTCGGTATGCACCACCACCCCGGGGGCAGCGGCCTTGACGGCGGCGCAGACGGCACCCACGTCCATGACGGTGCCGATCTCGTTGTTGACCAGCATCACGGAAACCAGGATGGTTTCCGGCCGCAGGGCCGCCACCACCGCCGCCGGGTCCACATAACCGGTGCCGGGGGCCACCGGCAGGCGAGTCACGCTGAAGCCCTCCCGTTCCAGGGCGTCGGCACAGTCCAGCACGGCATGGTGCTCCACTGCCGTGGTGATGATATGGTTGCCCCGGGCCCGGTTGGCCCACGCAACGCCCCGCAGGGCCCAGTTATCGGCTTCGGTGCCGCCGCTGGTAAAAAACAGTTCAGCAGGACGGGCCCCGATCAGGACCGCCACCTGCTCCCTGGCCATTTCCACCGCCTTGCGTCCGCTACGGCCGTAGGCATGCAGGCTGGACGGATTGCCGAAGTCCTCGTTTAGCGCCTGCAGCATGGCCTGTGCCACCTCGGGGTGAACTCGGGTTGTGGCGGCGTGATCGGCATATACCCTGCGCACGGCCACCTGCCTCCTCTGGTTAAATGTGGTACATGAGATTGCGGCCGGCGCCCTCTGAACGGGCGTCGTCCACCAGATCCATCAGCGAAATGGAATCGAGCACCTGCACCAGCCGCTCGGTCACCTTGGCCCAGACACTGTCAGCGCGGGCTTCGGGGTCGTCATCGGTAAAGCCCAGCGGCCCTTCCAACACCCGCAGGATATCTCCAACCGTAATCTGTTCCGGGGGCCGCCCCAGGATGTACCCGCCCTGGGCGCCCCGCACGCTCGACACCAGTCCGCCCTTGCGCAGAGGTGCGGCCAGTTGCTCCAGATAATGCTCCGACAGGCTCTGCCGCTCGGCAATCTGTTTCAGTGACATGGGCCCCGCCCCATGGTGTAAGGCCAGTTCAAACAGGGCCTTCACCCCGTACCGTCCCTTGGTGGAGAGCTTCATCTCCTGGTTCCGCCTCCTTGCCTGCGTGATCCGCCGGCCCGACCGGACCTGATCCCCTCTAATCCCGATCAATTAGTGGGGATTATGAGGATGATCGTACCACCGGCAGGCCCCGGCGTCAACCAGTGCAGGCAATGCCGGTAGCTCCGGCGGCCCGCAGGTAGTAAAGCACCTGGTCCTGGATCGGTCCGGCCGTGGCCACGATGTGACGGGTCGACAATGCATACGGCCGGCCCAGGGTGTCGGTGGCCACACCGCCCGCCTCCTGCACCAGCAGCGCCCCGGCCGCCAGGTCCCAGGGGTTGAGGTTATTTTCCCAGAAACCGCTCAGCCGCCCGCATGCTGTCCACGCCAGGTGCAGCGCCGCCGAGCCGGCGGCCCGCAGGTTGCGTACGTGCGGAGCCAGCGCCCGCAGCCCCTCCACGTTGCACTGGCGCCATTCCACGTCGGTGGGAAAGCCGGTGGCCAGCAGGGCATCGGACAGCCGGGCGCACCGGTCGACCCGAACAGGCTCGCCGTTCAGGCGGGTGCCTGCCCCGGCCCGAGCCGTGAACATCTCGTCACGGTAGGGATCATAAATCACGCCGACCTGCAGTTGGCCATGGCGGGCATAAGCAATGCTGACCGTGGAAACGGGCCAGCCATGGACAAAGTTGGTGGTCCCGTCCAGCGGGTCAACGATCCAGACTTCCGGCAGGCGCTCCAGGGCGTCGGCCAGAGTCGGCGCCTCCGGGCCACCGCTCCCTTCCTCACCCAACATCGGCGCCTGACTGCCGGAAGCCCGCAGTTCAGTCAAAATCGCCTTTTCCGCCGCCCGGTCCACGTCGGTGATCAGGTCATGGGCGCCGCTCTTGGTCTCGACCAGTCGAGTCCGACCCAATCCGGACCGGATCAGGTCCCCCGCCCGCCGAGCCGCCCGAATCGCCATTGTTTCGTAGGCTTGCACAGTGCGCACCTCCATCACTGCTTCTCCCCGGTTTCCTATTGTACCCCGGCGGCGGCAGGTACGAAAGGCATGTGTGCCGATGAGGGCAACGGGCGCCTCGGCGGCGGTGCCGGCAGGGGACGTATTGCTGAAGGGCGCTGGTCGGGTGCCAGTCGCAGGATACTGCACCGGGAATGTGGAAATCAGTCCAAACCTTCATAATGGCGAACCTCTTTCATTATAATGCCACCCGGCTGCTGTTCCCTGCGGCCGCCAACTCGGGTAACCACCTGCCCGCCCCCTGAACCCCCGGCACATGAATGCGTCCATCTTCAGTCCGCGCCCATTCCGTATACGGGGAGGTCTGCGCATGGCCCGGATCTGTGTGATTGAGGACGAGGCAGCTATTGCCATGGCCCTGCAGGAGGCCTTGAGCGACGCGGGGCACAAGGTTACGGTGCTTCCCGACGGCCACAGGGGGCTGCTGACCCTGCGCCGGCGGCCACGGCCGGACCTGGTGCTGGTGGACCTGCTCATGCCAAAGGCCGGCGGGCGTGCGGTCATTGCCGCCATGCGCGCCGACCCGGAGCTACAGAGGATTCCGGTGATCCTGATCACCGGCGCCGTACAGGGTGCCGAAGACTTTCCGCCCGAGGGCAGCTATCAGGCGATCATCGGCAAACCCTTTGATCTGGTCGAGGTGCTTGCCACGGTTCAGGGCCTGTTGGCCGGATCACGCAGGGCCACATAGCGCCCCCGTCAAGGCTTCGCCAGGGGAACAGGCAGGTAATCCCCGCCGCCGTAGCGGCCAGGAGGGCAGCACAGTCACCCCGCCCTCAGTAGACGGGTGGGGTGACTGTTATAGATAATCAGAACGATTTACTGACAAGGTAGATTTTTATAGCTGAATAGATATTGCCTAGTATATAAATGGCGGTGCGAAATGTTAGAATTCAATTACGCCCAACAGGTCAATACTACCGGCACTAAGGAGCGAAGAAGCCACGATGCAGCAAATCCTGAACGGGAATGTCCCGGTCTCCGGGAATCGCCCCGTTACCTGGCTGTGCATTGGTCTGTCCACCGTCTTTGCCTTGCTGATGCTCTTTATTCCCTACCAGTTCCAATCGGCCCCGTATCAGGCGGTATATCCCTACCTGCGGCTGTACGGGGCGGCCTTTTTACTGGCCGGACTGCTCAGCGCCGCCTGGGCGATGGACGTAGGGATCCCCCGCTGGGCCGATGTGGCCGGCAAGGGGCTGCTGACCCTGGCCCTGCTGGCGCTGGCCGCGTCCACCATCGCAGACTGGGGCATTTACACACGTCAGATGGTGTACATCCTGGTGGCGGTCGTAACGTTAGCCGGCGCGCGGTGGCCGAACCGCGAGGTCACCATCGCCCGCCTGCTGTACATATGGACACCGCTGCTGCTGGGCCTCAGCTTCATGCTGAACCCGCAGCTAGTGCCACCGTCGCTGAAGAGCCAGTTGCCGTCCGGACTGCCCTGGCTCTTCGCGGCCACCGGGCTCCTGCAGGCGCTGGCCTCCACCCTGGCCCGCCGCTGGGCACCTATCACGCAGATCACCCTGCTCCTCACCGCGGTCGCCTTTGTCTGGTTCAGCATCACCTGGTGGCAAATCAACAACTGGACCGGTGTGGGACTGCACGCCACCCTGGCGGCCCTGGCCGTTGTCTGGAGTCTGTACCTGTGGCGACCCTGGAAGCTGCGGATTCAGGGGCTGCAGCGGCGCATCATGGCGCTGTCCCTGGCGTTGGCCGTCATTCCGATTATGGTCCTGGGTGCGGTGACCGTCTATGCCGTGCAAAACCTGAACCGCTCACTGACGCTCTCCTCCCTGCGCGGTGCAGCTTTGCAGCTTGACCGCGACCTGGAACACCGGCTGAGTCAGTCCCCGGCGGCGAGCCCGGACCCGACAGGCCTGACCCGGGAATTGGCACCCCTGCTCTCCAACCCGAAATTAACCCTCGATGTTATCCGCCTGACCGACCTGCCGCCCCGCTGGCCCGCCGACCAGATCCACGCCCTGGTCGATGTGCAGCCGAACGGCCAGTGGCGCCTGGCCGCCTACGTGCGCCGGCCGGAGCAGGGACTGGCAGTACTGGTGACCGGCCCGGCCAGTGAGCTTTTCCGTGAGGCTGAGTCCGCCGCCGCCTGGATTCTGCTGGCCGCAGTACTGGTCAGCGCCGCCGCCGCCGCCGTCAGCCTGCCCCTGAGCCGCAGCCTGACCAGACGCCTGGGCGAGGTGCGAGACGTGGCTGCTGCCATCGCCAGGCAGCGGTTCGAGGCCCGCAGCTTGCTGCACACCAACGGGGGGGACGAAGTGGCGCTGCTGGCGACCACCATCAATCGCATGGCCGAGGACCTGGAGTCGTATACCGAGGAACTGCGGGCCCAATCTGAAGAACTGCAGGCTCAGAACGAAGAGATTCAGGCTCAGAATGAGGAACTGCAGGCGCAAACCGAGGAGCTGCAGGCCCAGTCCGAAGAGCTGCAGGCCCAGTCCGAGGAACTGCGCCATGCCTACGATACGCTGGAAGAAAATCTGGCCCTGCTGGATACCCTGCTGACCACCGCGCCGGTGGGGTTTGCCTACCTGGACCGGGACCTGCGCTTTGTCCGCATCAACGATGCCATGGCCGCCCTCCAGGGCCTGTCGGCTGAAAAGTGCTCGGGTCGCCCGGTCCAGGAACTGTTCCCGTGGACGGCCGGAGTGCTGGCGCCGGCCTTGGCCCAGGTGCTGGGCACCGGAGATCCAGTGGTGAACCTGGAACTGGCGCGGGAGTTCCCCGCCGGCTCCGGCACACATCATCACTGGCTGGCCAGCCTGTACCCGATCCGGTGGGGCGAGGGGCAGCCCGCCGGAATCGGCGTTGTGGTGACTGAAGTGACCGAGCACAAACGCATGGAAGAGGAACTGCGTAAGGCTGAACGGGCCGTGGCGCAGGAACGGGAACAGTCGCGCACCCGGTTCCTGCAGATTGCAGCCCACGAATTGCGCAACCCCATGGCCGGCGTGAAGGCCATCGTCTCCCTGCTCAAACGGCGGGTAGCCGCCGGGCGCCCGCTGGGTGACCTCACCCAGCAGATGGATGTCATCTCACACGAGGTCGACCGCCTGTCCGCCCTGCTGAACGAGATTCTGGAGGCATTTCGCCTGCAGGAGGGCAGGCTGACGCTGCGCAGCGAAAACCTGAACCTGACCGCTGTCCTCACCTCGGCTCTGCAACCCTTTCGGGCGTCCCAGGACCAGCACCGCTTCATTCTGGAACAGCCGGCGCCGGGCGCTGCCTGGGTACTCGGTGACGCCACCCGCCTTGAAGAGGTGTTCCGCAACCTGATCAGCAACGCCGCCAAGTACTCTCCCGACGGGGGTGATGTGCACATCCGCATGGAACTGGAGCCAGGTCGCGCTCTGGTGTCCGTCACCGACACCGGGTTGGGCATTCCCGCCGACCAACAGGATAAGATCTTTCAGGGCTTTTTTCGGGCCAGCAATCTGGCCGGTCGGGACCCGGGCGGGATGGGCCTGGGTCTGTACATTTGCCGGGAGATCATCCAGGGCCACCGGGGCCGGATTTGGGTGGAGAGCACCGAGGGTAAAGGCGCCACCTTTTATGTCGAGCTCCCGACCGGTACCACGGTTTCGACAGATATAAACGGGGAGGTCTCCTCTGATGGCCCACATTCTAGTCATTGAGGACGAGGCAGCGATCGCCATGGCCCTGCAGGGGGCCCTGAGCGATGAAGGCCATGAGGTTGCGACGGCGGCCGATGGCCTGCAGGGACTGGCCAGTCTGGGCCAGTCACCTTTACCGGACATCGTGCTGGTGGACCTGCTCATGCCCAGGGCGGGCGGTCGGGTAGTGGTGGAAACCATGCGCGCCGACCCCAGACTGCAGTCGATCCCGGTCGTCCTCATCACCGGTGCTGCACGGGATACAGAGGCATTTCCCCCGGCGGGAAGTTACCAAGCCCTGATTTTCAAACCCTTTGACCTGTTTGACGTCGTGGACCGGGTGCATTTATTGCTGGAAACCAGCCGCCAGTTCTAGTCGCCCTGGCGCAGGCGTTGCAGCCGCTCCCGGATTGCTTTTTCACTGCCGTTCTCGGTGGGCTGATAGTAGCGGCTGCGCACCAGGTCATCCGGCAGGTATTGCTGCCGTACCCAGTTGCCGGGGTAATCGTGGGGGTAACGGTACTCCACACCCCGGCCCAGGCTGCCGGCCCCCTGATAGTGGGCGTCGCGCAGGTGCGGCGGTACCTGGCGTCCTTTCCCGGCCTCCAGGTCAGCCATGGCCGCGGCCAATCCCTGGCAGGCCGCATTCGACTTGGGGCAGACGGCAAGGAAGGTCACCGCCTGGGCGAGGGGAATGCCCGCCTCCGGCCAGCCCACCGTCTGCGCTGCCTGGGCGGCGGCTACGGCGATGGCAGTGGCCTGGGGGTAGGCATTGCCGACATCCTCTGCCGCCATTACCACCAGCCGCCGGCAAATGGTGGGCAGGTCAAAGCGGACCGACACCAGGCGCGCCAGATAGTGCAGCGCTGCGTCCGGGTCACTGCCCCGGACGCTTTTCTGCAGGGCGCTCAGACCGTCATAGGCGTCGGACTCGGAAAAGGTGGGCAGTTCGCGGCGCAGGCACTCCCACAGCCATTCCCGGCTGACCACCCGACCGGCCGGCCCCGGCTCGGCGGTGGTGACCGCCAGCTCCAGCGCCGTCAGGGCGGTGCGCAGGTCACCCCCTACCGCTGTGGCCAGTTCCTGTAACAGGTCATCCACCACAACCGGCTGCAGGGCAGCCAGGCCCCTGGGCTCGGTCAGGGCCCGGTGGAGGGCAGCGGCAATGGCCGCCGGCGCCAGCGGCTGCAGTTCCAAAATGGTCGTGCGGCTGCGCAGGGCGGGAACAATGCTCAGGTACGGATTCTCGGTGGTGGTGCCCACAAAGGCCACCGTACCGGCCTCGACCGCTGGCAGGAGCGTCTCTGCCTGATTGCGGGCAAACCGGTGTACCTCATCCACATGCAGCAAAACGGCTGCGCCGCGCTGCCCCTGGGTAATGACGTCCCGCAATTCCTTGACCCCACTGCTGACCGCGTTCAACGAGACAAACAACCGGCGGGTGGTGCGGGCAATCACCCGGACCAGACTGGTCTTGCCGGTGCCGGGCGGACCAAACAGAATCAGGGCCTGCACCTGGTCGGTTTCAATCATCCGCCGCAGCAGTCGACCCCGGCCGAGCAGATGCTCCTGGCCCACAACCTCATCCAGTTCCTGCGGCCGCATCCGTGCCGCCAGTGGTTCACGCGCCATCGGACGTCAGTTCCCCCTCGGGCCGCTGCATACACGGAGCAGGCTGCCCCGCCGCACCGGCCGCCGTAAAAATGCTGCTGGGCGTTTGCCGCCGCAAGGGAAAGGCACCCCGGCGGAGAAGCTATCCACACAAAGGGGGTGCCTGTATGTTAAACCAGGGTTTCTTCCAGGAAGAGTTGCCGCGGCTGTTGGCGGCATACCGGGCGGAGAAGGGAGACGAGAAGGCACAGCCGGAACTGGTGCTCAAGAATGGCATCACGATTCGGGTCGAAGGTGCCGTCGAGGGCCACCTGGATTACATCACCTTCGACTACAAGCTGCGGGATGACCGGCGACGGGCTGTCGTGCCCTACACCAGCATCGTGGCGGTCACCTTCGGCCCCTCGGAACGGGAACGGGCCAAACCCGGCCTGATCTAGCTGCGCCTGCTGCCAGCACCGCCAGCCGGACCGGGGCCGGTGGTCACGGTGGCTTGCAGCCGGACCAGGGCCGTATCGATGTCCGCCCGGTTCACGTCCTTATGGGTGACCAGGCGGATCCGGCAGGGGCCGGTGAAAACGCAGCGCACGCCCACCCGGTCCAGCGCCGCCGCCAGATTGGCACCGTCCCACCGTTCATCCACTACATTGAAGTAGACCATATTGGTCTGGACCGAAGTCAATTCCACTTCCAGGCCCGGGATCTGGCTCACCCCAGCCGCCAGAACCCGGGCATTTTCATGATCGTCGGCCAGGCGATCCACCATTTCCGTCAGGGCCACAATCCCGGCCGCTGCAATCAGACCGGCCTGGCGCATGCCGCCACCGAACATCTTGCGGTAGCGGCGGGCCTCGGCCACGTAGTCGGCCGGCCCGGCCAGCACCGAGCCCACCGGGGCCCCCAGCCCCTTGGACAGGCAGACCTGCACCGAATCGACCGGACGGGCAATTCGGGCCGCCGGAATCCCCTGGGCGACGGCGGCGTTGAACAGTCGGGCCCCGTCCAGGTGCACCGGCACCCCCGCGGCATGGGCCACGGCGCACAGGTCGTCGAGGACCGCCTGGGGTACCACTGTGCCACCGGCCCGGTTGTGCGTGTTTTCAACGCAGATCAACTGCGTGCGGGGAAAGTGCACGTTGGCCGGCCGGATCTGGGCCTGCACGTCGGCGGGCGCCATCACCCCGGCCCGCCCCCGCACCGGCATGACCTGACACTGCGAGATGGCGGCAATGCCGCCCACTTCGTACAGGTAAACGTGTGATTCGGCTTCGGCGATCACCTCGCCCCCGCGGGAGGTGTGGACGGCAATGCCAACCTGATTGCCCTGGGTGCCGGAGGTGCAGAACAGGGCCGCCTCCTGGCCCAGCAGTCCGGCCGCCAGTTCCTCCAGCCGGTTCACCGTAGGATCCTCGTGGAAAACATCGTCGCCTACCTCGGCCTCATACATGGCCCGGCGCATGGCCGGAGTTGGCTGGGTAACCGTGTCACTGCGCAGGTCGATGACCTTCACCGTCGGGCCTCCTTGCCCCAGACCGCAGGGTCCGGCTTTGCTTTACCAATTCCACCCGCAGGCGCAGGCTCCTGCCGCCACGGGCGCGTAGCGGCCCCCGGCCAAGCCGGGGGCCACATTGCTTATACCAGGGCCAGGTCGATCTTCTGCTTCAGGTCCCGCTTGGGCATGAACCCGACGATCCGTTCCACCGGCTCACCGTTCTTGAACACCAGCAGGGTAGGAATGCTCATCACGCCGTACTGGCTGGAAACGTCCTGGTTCTCATCGACATTCAGTTTCCCGACCTTGACCTGGCCCTCATATTCACCCGCCAGTTCGTCGATGATCGGGGCGATCATCCGGCACGGACCGCACCAGACAGCCCAGAAGTCGACCACCACCGGCTTGTCCGACTTCAGTACCTCTTCGGCCCAGTTGCCGCCTGAAAATGTTTTGACCTTGTTGCTGGCCACTATGTAATACCCCCCGAGAAATTGGTTTTACGCTACCAGTCTTTCTATTGTACCGCCTGCCCAACAAAAACAACAAGAGCGCCCGTAACGGGCGCTGTAGAAAAAGGGGTCCCCACCGAGCCGTGTCGCCGCCAAATGAACCTGCGACTCACGCAGGTGGGTGCGGCCCACCGACCAGGTGTGTCCCCTGACTCCTGACGGAGGGGGCATACACGTCGCCGGTGGAGCGGTGCTCCCGTTTAAATGACTGTCCAGGTCATTTAAAACGGCCGGATCACGTACACGGCAGGGTACCATTACCTTGCCCTCTGGCGAGATTCATGATACCAAAAGGAACCGGTGGCCGCAAGGTGGTGTCTTTATCCTCAGCATATGTCACTGCAAGGCGAAACGCGTCCCGGTTGCAGTTCCCATCCGGCTGCCAGCCGGCCCCTGTTGCAAGTTCAGATATTCACGTGTACGATAAGTTGAACATCACGAAAACGGTGGAACGGTCGGGGGTGTCCCCATGCTGATGCGCCTGCGCCGGACTCCGGCAGAGCTGTGGTTCACCATTCTGGGGGTCGGCGCCTTTATCGGTTCCGGCCTTACAGCGATGGCGGCAGTAGCCACCGAGCACCCGCTGGTGCTTGGCTCGTTCGTCCTGTTTTCCAGCCTGGGGGCGGCGGCCATTTACCGGGTGCAGTGTGTCGAACGTACCGGTACCGACGAATCTGCCCACCCGCCGGACCCCCGCACGTTTGCCGATGTGGCCGGTCTGGACGAGGTCCGCCGGGACCTGGAGGAACTGGTGGACTGCATCCGCAACCGCCGCAAGTACCTGACGCTGGACGCTCAATTGCCCCGGGGGATCCTGCTGTATGGTCCGCCCGGCACCGGCAAGACCCTGCTGGCCAAAGCCCTGGCTGCCGAAGCCGGCGCCAGCTTCCATTATGCCAGTGGCGCCAGTTTTGTCGAAAAATATGTCGGTGTGGGCTCTCAGCGGGTCCGGGAACTGTTTGTGCGGGCCCGCAAGTCGGCACCGGCGATCATTTTTATCGATGAAATCGATTCCATCGGCCGTAGCCGGCACAACGGCGAAAACGCCGAGTGGGACTCCACCCTGAACAAACTCCTCAACGAAATCGATGGCTTCACCTCCACCGATAACGTTCTGCTGGTGTGTGCGACCAACCGTAAGGAACTGCTGGACACCGCCCTGCTGCGGCCCGGCCGCCTGGACCGGCAGGTCTATATCGGCCTTCCTGATCTGTCCGCCCGCCTGTCCATCCTGCAGGTACATACCCGGCGTAAGCCCCTGGCGGCCGACGCCGACCTGCATGCCCTGGCCCGCCGTTCTCCTGGTCTGTCCGGTGCCCACCTGGCCGCTATAGTCAACGAGGCCGCCCTGGCCACGGCGCGGGTCGGTCGCAGCGAAATCAGCCAGGCCGACTTCACCCAGGGCCTGGAACGGGTCCTGGCCGGGATGGCAGGCCAGAAGAGTGTCCTGTCGGCCGAAGAGCGGCAGGTAGTGGCCTATCACGAGGCCGGTCATGCGGTGGTGGGGTCCGCCCTGGGGATGGGGACCGTCGAGCGGATCAGTCTGCTGCCCCGCTCCCAGGCCCTGGGCTACGTGCTGCAGATTCCCGAGGAGCGGCTCCTGCATACCCGGCGCTGGCTGCAGGACCGCATTGCCACCCTGCTGGCCGGGCGGGCGGCCGAAGCCGTTTTTTTCGGCGACGTGTCCACCGGCGCCGCCGATGATCTGCACAAGGCCACCCAGATTGCTGAGCAAATGGTGCTGAATTACGGAATGGGCAGCCGCCACCGCAACCAGGTGGTGCGTGAGCAGGCCCTGGTCCTGTCGCCGGCCGTTCAGGCCGAGGTAGAGGCGATTATCGAACAGGGCTGGGAGCGGGCCCTGCACCTGGTGCAGGAGCAGCGGGCAGCCGTCAGCAAGCTGGCCACTGTCCTGCTGGAACAGGAGAACCTGGAGGGCTCCGAACTTGAAAACATGCTGACTGCCCTGCAGCCGGTGTCTGTACCGTAACGCCCCTGCCCGCCGGCCGACTGCGCCCGCCGACTGACCACCGGTCAGCGGCGGGCTTTGCTGTGCCCACCTTCCAGTTGACTCAGTCTGCCTGGTCACCGCCCGAGGCCGCCTCGGACCGGACCTGCAACTCCCGCAGTTGCTTGTCGGCCACCTCGCCGGGGGCATCGACCATCAGGTCGGTGGCGCGGGCCGTCTTGGGGAAGGCGATCACGTCGCGGATCGACGGCCGGCCCGCCAGCAACATCACCCACCGGTCCAGCCCGAAGGCCAGGCCGCCGTGGGGCGGCGTGCCGTACTCAAAGGCGTCAAGCAGGAAACCAAACTTGGCCCGAGCTTCCTCCGGCGTGAAGCCGAGCAGGCCGAACATGCGCTCCTGCAGGTCACGGCGGTGAATACGAATGCTGCCGCCACCCAGTTCCACGCCATTGAGCACCAGGTCGTAGGCATTGGCCCGCAATTCGCCCAGCCGCTCGTAGGGGAAGGCCGGGTCCATCACCTGTTCCAGGTCATCGGGGTGGGGCGAGGTAAAGGGATGGTGCACCGCCACGTAGCGGTTTTCCTCCGCATCGTGTTCCACCAGGGGGAAGTCCACCACCCAGAGCAGGTTGAACTCGCCCGCCGGAATCAGTCCCAGTCGCCGCCCCAGTTCCAGGCGCACCTGGCCCAGGGCGGTGCAGGCCACCTCAGCCCGGTCGGCCACGAACAGCAGCAGGTCACCGGTTTCGGCTCCCAGCCGCTCCCGAATGGCGGCCAGTTCGGCCTCGGTCAGGAACTTGGCGATGGAGCCTTTGGTCTCGGCTCCGGCAAAGGCCACCCAGGCCAGGCCCTTGGCCTTGTAAGTCTTGGCCACCTCTTCAAGTTCAGCCACTTCCTTGCGGCTGAAGCCGGCGCAGCCCGGCACCCGAATGCCCCTGACGGTGCCCCCGCCCTGAACGGTGCCACTGAAGACCTTGAAGCCGCAGTCACGGGCAATGTCGGAGATATCGGCCAGTTCCAGCCCGAAGCGCAGGTCCGGCTTGTCGGAGCCGTAGCGGTCCATGGCTTCCTGATAGGTCAGGCGCCGCAGCGGCAGGGCCACCTCCACCCCCAGGGCGTCCCGGAACACCTGCTGCACGCAGCCTTCCATCATGGCCAGCACCGACTCCCGGTCGACGAAGGACATTTCCAGGTCCACCTGAGTGAATTCGGGCTGGCGGTCGGCACGCAGGTCCTCGTCCCGGAAGCAGCGTACGATCTGGAAATATCGCTCCATGCCGCCAATCATCAGAAGCTGTTTGAAAATTTGTGGCGATTGCGGAAGGGCATAAAACTCACCTGGATGAACACGACTAGGTACTAAATAATCACGGGCACCTTCTGGCGTACTCTTTGTAAGGATAGGAGTTTCTATATCTAGGAACCCTTCCCTATCAAGGAAGTTCCGAATCACCTGTGTCACCTGGTGACGCATTTTAAAAGTCTCAAACATAACCGGTCTTCTAAGGTCCAAATAACGATATTTTAGACGAACATCCTCAGACACATCCGTTTGATCTGCAATAGTAAATGGAGGAGTTTTCGCTTCGTTTATAATTGTAACCTGGTTCGCATGGACTTCAATTCGACCTGTTTTTAAGTTTTCGTTAATGGTTCCAGCGTCCCTAGCAACTACTGTTCCGACTATATCAAGAACATATTCATTACGAATTTTTTCTGCTAAAGCTAGTGCTTCTCTCGATACTTCTGGATTAAATACTACTTGGATGATTCCGGAACGGTCGCGTAAATCAATAAAAATTAAACCACCTAAGTCACGACGTCTTTGCACCCACCCTTTAAGCGTAATACTCTTTCCAATATGCTGTTCTGTTACGTCTCCACAAAAATACGTTCTACCGTACATATACCTATCTCCCTTTTTTATAGATTGCTGAAAACTCTTCAATAAATGTATCTAACGGCACTTCTACTTGGTTTCCACTTTCCATGTCT
>JAKFDK010000049.1:0-14246 GCA_036676195.1 Clostridia bacterium
CGCTTTCTGGCCTCATTCAGCCCCCGCCAGTAGACCTGCCATACCCCGTCCCGAATCTCGGCCAGAAGTGCAGTATCCCCTCCCAGGCGGGCGGCTTCAGCCACGAAGCGGGCGTGCAGGCGCAGGTCCTCGATGTCGCGGGCCAGCAGGGCGCCCAGGTACAGCGACCCCCGCTCCTCGGCTACAAACCGCCGGGCCAGCGCCACCACGTGCAGGGTGAGCCCGCCGCCCCTGGCCCCGGGCAGATCCCGCACCAGGCGGAAGAACTTGACCAGCCCGGACGTGACGCCTACCGCCAGCAGGCCGCCCAGGGCGACCACGGCACCGCCCACAGTCAGGGGCGGCCCCAGGTTGGCGCTGGCTTCCATGATCAGGCCGGCCACCCAGCCCACGCTGTACCCCAGAGCCCAGGGCACAAAGCGGTCATCATCCGGGGCGAATGGCGACTTCTGCTTCAGAGTGTTGCCCACCGCCTCGGCGATCCCGGCGGCGATCGTGGCCCGCTCCGCCCACAGCTGCCCCAGAGCCTGGCGGACTTCGGCCAGGAACTGCGTGCGGTAGTCAGCATCCTTCACGAACCGGGCCAGGGCGGTCAGGCTGGCGGGGATGCCGGCCCAGTCGGCCATGTCCCCTTCCAGGCCGAAGTAGCCGCCGTCGGCCAGGCCCTGGCTAAGCCCGCGTAGCAGCGCCCGCAGTGCCTCGCACCCCTCCTGCATGGGCGAGATGACGCCGGTGGCTTCCCGCAGGAACTGGTCGGCGTCCGCACACGGCAAGCCATCCGGCTCACGCAAATCCCAGGGTGTGTTCACTTTCAGGGCGATATCCTTGAACTGGGCCACTTCCGGCACCGGCGCCGGCCGGCTGACCTCCGGTGTCCGGATCAGCCAGCGCAGCAAGCCCGGACCAAGAATGCCCCCCTGCGTCAGGCCCTGGCCGGTGAACACAGGCCGGAGCAGGGTCTCCTGCTCGCCCAGCAGGCCGTTGGTGCCGTTGGCCAGGTAGTAGCCGCTGGCGCCGGTGTTCGGGTCGATCAGGATATACCCGCCGGTCCGGTACGCCATGAAGGGTGCCACCACAAACAGGCCCTGGTCGAAGGCTTCCTTTACATGAGTCCGGGTGCCGGCATCGGCGTCCAACGGCGGCAGCGCCTTGTCGCCATTGGCCCGGCAGACCCAGTGAATGGTGGTGTTGCGGTCGGCCGCTGCCTGGAGCAGGGACACCGTGCTCTGGCCGGGCACGCCGTAGAGTTCCTGCGTGGTCTGGCCTTCCTGGTAGGCGGCCTCGGCCGCCATCAGAATGGTATAGATGCGCTCGGCAAATTCGTCGCCGTCGGGGTGAACCGGGGAAACGGCCACGCGGGCAGCGTGCAGCCCCACGCCGCGCAACTCGGACAGGTAGGGAATGCCCAGCAGCCAGTAGGTTTCAAACGCAAACGCCGAAACGGTGATGCGCGGCCCCTGCACGGCCGGGATGCCGCTGGCCACTGCCAGGCGGCGGGCGCTGTCTTCGACCTGCGCCTGGTACTGCCAGGCCAGCGCAGCCAGGGTGGCGCCTTTGGGTCCGGCGGCGGTCAGCCCGGTGGCGCCCAGGGCAGTTTGTACCTGGCCCCGGGCCGCCGCGGCCGGGGTGGCGGTGCCGGTCACCAGCAGGCCGTAGGCGGCACCGGCGGTCAGCGAATGCCTGACCTGCTCCTGCCAGGTGCCGGCCTGCACCGCAACCTGCAGCGGCACCGGGCTGCCGCCGGGCATCGGGTCGCCCCGGCCCAGTTCCTGTGTTCCCAGGCGCAGCACCGGCTGGTAGGTGACCAGGTACGATGGCACCCAGCTTCCCCACCAGCGCTCCAGCACGGCGGCATCGTCGGCCGTGGCCGGCTCAAACGCCAGTTGCAGGGCGCCGGTACTGGCCTGGGCCAGGGGCAGTTGCACCTGCAGGCCCGGCAGTTCCACGCTGACGTGGCCGGCCCAGCCGGCCGGCAGGGCGGCGCCGGCGTGGGCGGCCCGGGCCGGCAGCAGCAGCGGTTGGGGTGGGGCCTTGGGTTCGCTCGCGGCGTTTGCCTCCAGGGCGATGCGGCGCGGCACGGTTGCATCCAGCGGGGAACGGTCCCGCACATAAAGGATGTACTGGCGCAGGTCGAGGTCGGGTATCCAGCGCACCTGGGCCGCCGGCTGCTGCCGCCAGAGCGGTTCGGTAGCATGCCAGCGGCCGCTGTCCCAGTACTCCACCCACACATGGGGCAGGGTCAGTTCCAGTACCTCGCGCTGTGGCCCGATCTGCACCTGCAGGGGAATCCCGGCCGCCGCCAGGAACTCCTTGGCGGCCTCGCCGTTCTCCAGGCCCAGGAGCGCAGCCCAATCGGCCGGCTTCAGGCTGACGTAGCCGGTGCCATAGCGGGCCGGCACACCGGCCAGGCGCAGCAGGGTGACCAGCAGCATGGCGGCATCAGCATCGTTGGCGCGGCCGCTGGCCAGGACCTGGGCGGGGTCTTGCTGCCGGGCGGGATACCAGTCCGGCGTGACCCGCCCGGCCACCCAGGCGGCCAGATCAGCTGGGCGGGTGCCCGCCTGGGCCACTGCCGCCTGGAGGGCGGCTAATGCCTCGGAGGTCGCCGCTTCAGGGGCCAGGTCGAGTGCCTGGTCGGCCCACTCCGGTGCACCGGTGGATACCGGTAGCGGTCGCTCCGGCGCCAGGGGCGGCACGGCCATGATCACCGGCAGCGACGCCCGGACCGGCCCGAACGGCAGGGCGGTCAGATCGGGCACCACCGGGGCCGGACGCCCGGCGGCCAGCGTGTCCGCCAGCGGCTGGAAGTTGGCCGGGGTTGGCTCCCGGATCAGGGTGTCCAGTTGCCTGTTCAGTTCGGCCAGGCGCGCCTGCACCTGCCGGGCGGCCTGTGCGTGCCGGGCGCGGACTGTGGCAGGGAACCCGGCCTGCGCCAGGTAGCGGCCGAAGGCAGTCAGTTCGGCGGCGATCGCTTCGGTGGCAGCCGCCAGGCGCTGCTGCTCCAGCTCCAGCACATACACCCAGCCGGCCAGGGCATCGGCGGCGGCGGCGGGCTGCATGGCGTCTGTGGTTTCCTGCAGGCTGTCCAGCAGCCCGGAAAGAATCATACCGACCTGCTGGTTTGGCAGCGGCAATGGCTTTGCGGGGCCTTGTTGCCCGGTTCCGCCGTTGGTCAGCGGCACGGCCACAGCCTGTACCAGCAGGCAGACGATCAGCAGGAGCGACACTCGCCGCACCGGCTCCGCCTCCTCGGTTCCGATTCGGATGAGACGCCTGGGCACTCAGGGCGCCCTGGGGTTCATCCCAATGACTCAAACGGAAATCATGAACATTGAGTTCGATTCAATCCACTGGCATGGCGCTCGTTTTCTTTGGGGGAAAAGCCGAACGGCCCGCTACTGCAAGGTTGGCGGACCGTTTGTGAGCGCGGGGAGCCTGCGGGAAACGTTGGGGAGCCTGCGGGGGACGTTGGGGAACCTGCGGGAGACGTTGGGGAGCCTGCGGGAGACGTTGGGGAGCCTGCGGGAGACGTTGGGGAGCCTGCGGGAAACGTTGGGGAGCCTGCGGGAGACGTTGGGGAGCCTGCGGAAGACGTTGGGGTGCATGCGGGAGACGTTGGGGAGCCTGCGGGAAACGCTGGGGAGCCTGCGGGAAACGCTGGGGTGCATGCGGGAGACGTTGGGAAGCCTGCGGGAGGCGCTTCCCCGGTCCGCCCATGGTCAGCGGCACGGCCACTGCCTGTACCAGCAGGCAGACGATCACCAGGAGTGACACTCGCCGCACCGGCCGCACCTCCTGTTTTCCTTGTCGGGCCGTGGCTCTCGGCACCCGAGGCGCCCGTTAAGTCCTGGTCACACTTGAAACACTGATGAATTTGACTAGATTGTCTATTCATCCAATGTCTAAAACGTAAGCCTCCTGCCGATGGTTCGATGTCTCCCTCTGGCGCAGTTCTTATCAGCCGGTTTCATCTCTGGGGAAAATGCTCACCTGCGAAGCTTCCGTTCACTATGAAGGGTCGTAAGTACACGCTCCCGTCGCGGGGTTGGTCAGTCGAGGGATCGCTTGCTCGTGGCTGGCCGCCCGATATTGATGCCTGTGCCAAACACAAAGTGGTGCATGCTCATGCACCAGCCGCGCGGGAACGAGGTTTGCGAGCCTGAGGGGAGGGCGTTGCCCCTCCCCTCGCGGTGATTCAAGCCGCCAGCGGCAACAGGACGTACTCGAATCCGTCCGGGTAAACCGGGGAGATCCTGGCCGGCAGTTTCGGGCCTTGCAATTCCAGCCGCACATCGGTACTGTCCACGGCCTTGAGGCCATCCAGCAGATAGCGGCCGTTGAAGCTGACCTCGATTTCCGGACCCCGGCTCTCCGTAACCGGCACCTCCTCGCGGGCGGTCCCGATCTCCGCCCCCCTTGCCGTCAGGGTGAGTGCCCCTCCTGCCAGGACCAACCGGACAGCCCCATCAGGACTGACCACCATCGCCCTTTCGCAGGCTTCAGCCAGGTCGCTCCTGGGAACTCGGACAGCCGTAGGGAAGTCCCCCCGCACGATCTTACGCAACTTTGGGTACGGCACACTGAGCACCCGGGTCACTACTTGCGTCCTTCCCAGGTGAAACGTCACCCGGTTCGCGTCGCTGGTGACCGTCACCTCCACCGTATCGGAGTCGCTGACGGACAACAATTTGCCAAGTTCGCTCAGTGCCGCGGTGGGAAGAACGAGATCCAGGGCGCCCCGCTGATGCTCCACGGCGGCCTTAACAAAGGCAATACGGGCAAGGTCAGTGGCCTCGGTTTCAAGCGCTCCATCGGTGAGGTGGAGGTGAATGCCCGCCAGGAACAGGTGCCCGGCGTCATGTGTCGCCCCCGAACGGTCTGTAGCAAAGGTCGTTTGCCGTAGAGCCTTGCGCAGAGCCTTCTGGCTGAGAACGATCCGGTCGCCGCCGGCGTCGCTGAAGTTTGGAAACTCATCGGGCGGCCAGCCCTGGATGGTGGCTCGGGTCTTGTTCGCCTGCACAGTTCCGCTGTGCCGGGCGGTGTCGATTTCCACGTTCAGTTCACCCTTGGGCAGCTTCTGCACCAGATCGGCAACAGGTCGCCCCGGCAACACGACTCCTGCACTTCCGCCCGTCTCCAGCAGCGGGAGTTGCACCTGAAGGGTTGTGATCAGGGTCAGTTCCAGGTTTGTCGCCTGCAGGGTCAAGGTAGTGCCCTGCACCCGGAAATACACACCGGCCAGCACAGGGCTGGTTGGCCTGGTGCTGATGGCCCGGATGACGGTGTTCAGCGCTCCGGACAATTCGGCCTGGTCCGCTCGGAAATTCATGAACTCTCTCCCTCCTTGCGCCTGGGACTACTCCGGGGCACGTCACCATGTCAACCAGCCGCTCGTACGCCGGTAGACCGGCAGGCACTCCGCCTCGTACAGCGGGAACTGGGCGAGGAACTGTCGCACCCGCCGGCGGAACGCCTTGTAATGCCGCCGCCGATACGCTTTCTTTTCCCGGGACCCCGGGGCCTCAGACCCCCGGTGCCGGAAACTTCGCAGTTTGTCCAGCCGCGGATGCCCACCGTGCCCAAGCCGGGCTCTTCCCCATGCCACACGTTTGTGGCGCCCCATTGCTTTCACCCCCACCAGCAGCCGCTCCGGCTCCCGGTGGGGGCAGATGTCTGCCCCTGTCGGTTGTGCAACCGATCCTGCCATTTTGGGGACGGGCCTCACACTTGCCGTTGAAGCCAAATCGAACTTGGTGGCTGACATGATAAAGTGCCCGGGTTCGGGCCGGGCTTCAGTCAATCTCAGTATCAGGGGCTTATCGGTGGGCACTCATTGCCCCCGTGCTCTAAGTTGACTTCGAGCCGGAACACAGACGCTGTAGCGTTTGGCGTGCCTCTTGGACTGCGTTTTCGATCATGCCGTTTGCCAGCACTAACTCGATATGGTACTGGTCGTCATCCCCGTCTACTCCCGACAAGACGTCCAGGCCGAGCGTGATTCCATCTTTCCTGGCCGTAACCGTAATGATTCTTGACATATGAACCGATGCCAACAGGACATCCTCTTGTGCACTTCGCCATGCCATCTCCCACGCTTGGCGCCTACCACATCTGCGATGTTCAAGAATGCTCTGTACTCTTTCGCGAACCGGAACTGCCAATCGGAACCACTGGTACACATTCCTGGGCTGGTGACGCCCCCGAGCAAGGGGGTTTTTCAGGTAAATCCCTTCCGAATGGTGCCCGGTAATGTTATCGGTGAATTCGCCTAACCAGGACAGATCAACGGGGACGGGATCTGGCCCTACCGTGACCCGGATGGTAAAGCCTTCATACTCGAAAGGTTTACCGAATCGCCATGGAACGTTTCTCACCTGTATCGCGGTGCGAACCACCTGTAGCGCTTCCTTGGCTGTAAATCCCTCTGTCCGGCTCCGCCGATACAGTTGCAGATCTTGGTCCAACATGTGGCTACCCTCCTGTCATGGCCCTCCCCTCTACAACCCCCACCGGACCTGATTTGCACTCTACAGGCGTGCGGTAAGCAGATCCACCTGTTCCAGCGCCGGTACAGTGCCCAGCCCGGCGACTTCCCCAGGCCACGGTTTCGTGGCGCCCCCATTGCTTTCACCCCCACCGGCGGCCGCTCCGGCTCCCGGTGGGGGCAGATGTCTGCCCCTGGTGGACTACTTGCTCTACCCAGCTTTCCTGGGACAGGCCACGCACATTTCCTCAAAGTCGAACCGAATTTGATCCTTGCAGTTGAGAACCTTCCTCCCGAATCGGACGGCAAAGTCAGGCTTCCGGATCAGACTTTCCTCGACCTGCTCGACGGTCCACTGCGGGTTTCGCCGGTGCCATTCCATCGCCGTCTGGCGAATGGGCAGGTTGTAGTCACGACGGAGGTACATGGGCCTCGTGATCCCCCGGGTTAGCCGGTCCCGGTTGGTGGCTTCCTCCATTTCCTCGACCTTGGCAAAGAGGTGGGGATGCTTGCGCAGCAGCCAGTAGTAGTGCCTGGGTGGAGCATGGGGACAACACCAGCACCCGCTTTTCAGCGGCAGGGGCAGCCCCGCCTGCTCAATCAGGCGCTGACAGGCTGGGCGGTCCAGCTTGTATTGGATCAGCGGGTAATGAAGTTCGTAGTTGGAGGCCGGAGATGGCAGGGCCCTGTCCGGTTCGTTCGCGGCAATCCCCACCATGACGACGTCGGGGGTTTTGTTTGCAGCCTGCTGCCTGGCATCGCGCCCGCACCAGCTAACCCGCCTGGCGTTCCGGAAGCGTGCCAACGGCATTTGCTTATACTTGAAGGTGCAATCCGGCGTCTTCATCGTTGGCATGGTTGGGTGGCGAGACAGCGTCATGAACCCGGTCCACAGGTCGGGATACACCCGGCCGGTGTCAGCCACGTGGTAAGGACCGCCCGGCTCCAGGATATGGAGTTCCACTCCGTATCCGGCCAGGTACGGGATGAAGTGCTCCCGGACCCACGCGTACGTCTCCGGAAGTTCACAGCCCGTGTCCGCCATTACCAGGTAGGTTCGACGGCGGTAGTAAGGAGCAGGCAGGTCCCCTCGCACGTAGAGGATGGCCAGCGCCGACGAGTCCTGACCTCCGCCGATATTGAGGAATTGCAGCCGGTCAGGATCAAGTCTGCTCACCGGTTGCCACCTCCAATGGCCCGACCTGTCCACCCGTGCCTGCACCTATCTATCCTCCTGAACCAGGCCAACCGGGAGCCCCGACGACGGCGTCCAACGGAATTCAGGCCGGCCACTCCCAACGCCGCTTTCGGCAGGAGAGATCCCCCAGAGCTGTTAACCGCCACTGATCGTGCACCCCTCTGCTGAACGGTTACCTGCCTGACCTCCTGGTGACCGCCGCGGGCAGGCCTACCCTGAACGGGTAATGGCCCGCCCAGGGCGATGGATCGTCAGTAAGCGCATCTTCAGGCGATTCCAGATGGACCGTGGCCCCAGGGAACTGGGGGACGGTTCGGAAACAGAGGATAGACCACCCGTGTTCTGGTGGTCATCCGAATGATTAAAAGTACCCTCCCGGTCCTGGTGGTGCGCAGGTAGGCTACAGTGCCGGCACCACCAGGAACCACGGACCAGGCCCGCGCCACCCTGAGCGCCACCTTGAGCACACCGACAGCCGCCCGAACCCGCCAGGGGCCAATCAGGATCTGCCCCCCGGGACCCGGGAAATGGGGCGGATTGATTTCGCCAGCGGCTAACTTCCTGCACCTGCCACTTAGCTGCAACACCTTTGCCAAACTTGTCCCCTCCATGCTCCGGCTGCCCCCGCAGGCCTGAATAGTGTCGAAGCTTCTATCCCCCGGAATCGTCCTGACCTGCTTCCTCCCCGGCCACCCGGTGCCAGAAATAAGCCTCGGCGGTTTCTGTAAAGAACTGCTCCTTCAGTTTCTCGCCCAGAGGGCTCTTGAAGAACTGTTTCAGCCAGTCCGGGTCCCACTGGACATGCTCCCAGGGGTTGATCCCGGCTTCCGTGAGGGCTGTCCCGAACGACTGGCTGTCCCCGCATTCAGCGGATGCCCTGAAGAAGATGCCGAACTGCTCCCCTCCGGCCACCACCGGCCCGTGGGCCTCTGTGAAAGAGCGCAGGCGATCCTTGATGACGGAAAGGCTTCGCTCCAGCACCAGGATCCAGAGCCCGAGTTCCTGAGCCTCGGCCAGCCCGGATGCCTCTGGCACCACTCCGTTCAGAACCGCCTGAAGCAGGTCCTGGGGTGCATCGTCAGGCACGGCCAACTCCTGCGCCCGCAGGAACAGGCACTGCACCGAGTGCGAGCAGGTCTTGCACGTTCGCCCCGGGCAGGCGGGGAAACCGACCGATCGAGGCAGGCGACCGGCCTCACGGATACGGGCCACCAAACCTCGCGCCCAGTTCATCGCCATCTCCTGATGCTCCGGCGTGGATTCCCGCATGACAATCCCCTTGCGAGGTCCGTAGCGCAGAAACCGCAGCCGTACCATCACCCGACGGCCGGGAAACCGCACGGCAGCCCACCGCGCATACAGGTCCAGCTGGCAGGTGTCCTCTAAGCTGAAGACCTCCCAGTTCGTCTTCCAGTCCGTGATCAGCACGGTATTGGGGTCAACCTCAACGAGATCGGCCCGCCCACGCAGGATGTACCCCTGGTCCAGTTCAACCTCCAGCCATTCCTCCACCAACCGCTCTGCATGCGCACTCAGCGGCCGGAAATAACGGCGGCAGCCCTCCACCATCTTGAGGGCTGCCGGCAGGTCCTTTTCGACATCCAACAGAGGATTCTTGTGCACCAACTCCTGCGCCAGTTTCATCCCATCCTGCCCCTGAAGCTCCGCTGCGATGGCCTCATGGACCACGTTGCCCAGCTCCGGCGCCCTGGCGGGAGCCACGGGCAGTTTCAGAACATGGCGCAGCCAGTACTGCAGCGGGCAGGATTCAAAGGCCCCCAGCTTACTAAAGCTGACTGACACCGCCTTGCCTTGAACCAACAGCGCCCTCCTTCCGCAAACCAGTGGCCTAAGTGTGCGTGGACCAGAGGCCGCTGTGACTGTGATAGATGATCCCGCCGTTGTACCGCTTCCCGTTAGCGGAGGTGTGGACGAACTCCAGATCCGGACGCCCGTCCTTTACGGCCAGGAAGTCCGGACCAATATAGGTAACGACATCTTCATCCGTTTGCTCCAGCCTTCGGACAAGTTGGAGCAGAAGCGACACAGCGGGGGGCGGATGATCAGTGGTTTCAGGCCTGCCAAACGCCTTCAGCTCTTTTTCGATGGCAAATCTCAGGCAACTGGCCAGGTGCTTGGGGTCCAGTACAACTACCTTACCTTCCATTTCAGTCATGTCCCCCTCTTCCTACTCATTCCAACCCTCAACCGCTGTCCACCCCCGTCATTACCCTGGTATGAGTTCCTTCCCGGCCCGGAGCCGGACGGCCCCCGGCCGGGGGGCGGCAATACCCTCCAGCGGGGCGGCGGGAAGGTCCCCGCCGCCTCCCCAGGTCCATACGTGTCAGGCAACCAGCGCCTGGCAGCGCTCGACACCCCGGGTGGTCACCACGGCCCGCTCCAGCGTGCCCCTTTCCGTCAGGAGCACCAGGTGCCGTGCGGCGCGGGTCATACCCGTATACACCAGTTGGCGTTCGAGCAGCATGTAGCTGTCCCAGGTCAGAACCATGACAACCGCCGGGTACTCTGAGCCCTGGCTCTTGTGGACCGTGATGGCATAGGCCAGCGTCAGTTCACTGGCATCGCCCGCCCAGTAGCCCAGTTCCCGGCCATCGTCGAAACGAACCAGGATGCCTGGCTTGTACTGGATGTTGCCGCGCCGGTCCGTCACCTCCACCGTATGATCCGTCCGGACCACCACCCCGGTCTCACCGTTCCAGACCAGCTTGTCGTAGTTATTTACCACCTGCATCACCCGGTCGCCCATCCAAAAGTCACGCTTGCCGACGGACAACTGACCGTTTTGGTGTCCTTCGGGGTTAAGCAGGAGTCGGAGCCGCTTGTTCAACTCTCCGACCCCACACGGGCCGCGTCGGACCGGGGTCAGGACCTGGATCTCACCCCGGAGGAAGCCGTGTTGATCCCGCAGCTCCGCCACCGCACGTAGAATATCCTCTTGCAGCCGGCTTCGGGCTTCCCTCAGCTTCTCTTCCCGGACTTGGTCGGGCAGGTTTCGTGCCGGACGTGGGTAAACCCGGATCTGGAGCCCGGGCTGGCTCCCCGACGGCGGAACCCGGCCGGCGTTCACGGCCCGGGCGGCCACCGGGATCGGGCTGCCCTCCCCCTGGCGGTAGATTCGCTCCAGCGTCACCACCGGTGCCAGACCCTGGTGGACCAGGGCATGGAACGGGGCCCCCGGCCCCACGGGCGGGAGCTGATCGGCGTCACCGACCCACAGGACCGGCATGGCGTCCGGGATGGCGTCCACGGTGCTGGCCAGCAGGACGATATCGCACATGCTGGATTCGTCCACAATCAGGAAGGCACCCGCCAACGGGTCTTCCGCGTTGTGCCGGGGACCCATACCCCCATGTGGTAACGGGCCGTAGTCCAGCAGGCGATGCAGGGTGGACGCAGGATGGCCGGCCACTTCCGACAGACGCTGGGCAGCACGGCCGGTGGGAGCCGCCAGCAATACCCGGGGCGAGGAGTCGTCCGGCCCCCTTCCGGTAGTGACGAGCCGGATAGCGGACAGAATGGCCTTCACGGTAGTCGTCTTGCCGGTGCCGGGTCCTCCGGTAAGGACGCTGATCGGCGCCGAAAGCGCCAGAATGACCGCACTGGCCTGGACCTCGTCCAGGTTGCCGATGACCTCCGAACAGCACACGATTTCGGCTGCCCGCTCCAGAGGCAGCAAACCGCTGACCTGTCGGGCTCGCCTGGCCAGCCAGGTTCGGACCTTCTTTTCAGCCTTGAACAGTTTGGGGAGATAGCAGCGCTCCGACTCCATGGTCAGGGTTTCCTCGGTCACACAAGCCTGTAAGGCCGTGGCCAGTTGCGGACCGGACCAGTCCGCCGCGCTGCCGTAGGAAGTTTTTTGGGCGATGTCGGAAAGCAGCTTTTGGGTCTGACTGATCAGGTTGGCCTGGGCCAGCCAGACGTGGCCTTCCACCTCCGCTGCCTCGCTGAGCACGAAGTGCAATGCAGCGCGCAGGCGTGCCGGTGATCCAGGCGCTACCTCAAGATCTCGGGCCAGCGAATCCGCTCTGGCAAAACCGAATCCGGGCAGCCTGGCCAGTTGCCACGGCTCCCGGGTCAAAATCTCGGGAGCCTTCGCCCTGAATGCCTCCCAGATGGCGTCCGCCTGGTGGGGCCCAAAGCCATGTGCGTGCGCCCAAATCAGGACATCGGCCTTCTGGCGACCGCTGACGTAGTCCGCCACGGCCCTCAGGACTGCCTCGGCGCGCTCCCGCTGCAGCCCGGGCACAGACCCGAGCAGGTCCGGATCTTCGACCAGCCGCTCCAGCGAGTTGTTCCCAAGGTGGGTCAACACGAGCCGGGCCGTGGCCGGACCCACACCGCGGTGACTGGTCAGCCAGCGTAGCTGTCCCTGGATACCTTCCTCAACATGGGGGCGAATGCTCTCTGCTGCAAACTGGCGTCCGCGCCTGGAGTCGTCTACCCACTTCCCCACGAGCACCACCCGGTCTCCCGGCTGACCCCAGGAATCTGCCGCCAGGTCTGCCGTCGCCCGGAAGCTGCCTCCGGCATCATCCGCTACTTGCCAGACCGCGAAGCCACCGCCCCCCTCGTCACCGTCAGATGAAAAGACCACCTTGCCCAGCGTCACGGTCAGCTGGTCGAGGGCGCTCTTTCCGGGCGCTCCTCTTGCGGCACCGGCCACACAGCTCCCCCCAGTCAGTCATCAGGCGCTATCCGGCGCGACGTGAATCACGGCCGCGGCCGCCGCGGCCCGGGCCATTTGGCGCTGCACCGGTCCTCCGCAGTTGATTAAGCCATTCTGCCGCAGTCACCAGCTTGGGACTGTGACCGGCCAGCAGGAGATCATCGAGACCCTTGCCCGCTTCCAGGGGCCAGACAGCCACTGTGACCTGCAGTCCGGCCCGCCGCATCGCCCGCACGAGGCGCTCGGCGGCCTGGCGTACATGCACGTTGGTCTTCATGTCAGCATCGTAGGCCAGTACCACCTCGCGGACCCCCAGCACACGCATGTCCTGGTGGGCCGCCGCCAGGATACCGCTGACGACCCCGCTGCCGCGCCAGGTGTGGATTCCCGGCACCGCCACGACCACTTCCCCAAGCAGGGCAGCCGAGACATCACCTTTCAGGGCGCCCTCCGTGACCCAAACCCGGCGTGAGGGCCTGGCCGGTGGGGGTGGCCACGCGACGTGGTAGACCGCCCTGGCCGGAGTACCGTCCGGCGCCGGCGTCTCCCCATCCGCAAGCACCCGGCTGGAGAGCCATACATATCGGGGAGTTCCCCGGGGCCGGCGGATTTGGATGCCGAGGATGCTCCCGGTCCACGAACGGACCGGGACGAGCAGTCCCGGACTCCCCGCAACGGCCCAATTGCCTTCCCGGTTGCGGTAGAATCCCGGCACGCCTACCGGCTCACCCACTGCCTGCAGAACAGCCCGGACTGCAGGCTCCCGGGCCATGTCGCCCTGCGGCAGGGTGCGGTAGTGTCCCAGGGCGATTTGGGTCGGGGTCATGTGCCGTTCCATGAGCAGATGCATGAGGTGTGAGTCGCACAGCGGCAATCCATTCAGCATCTCCCGGTAGGCCCTGTCCAGAACCTCGTCGGGCGCCCGGCGAACCAACTCTTGCGAAGGGCGAGAGGCCCGACCCTGCCGGGTCAGGCCCCTGCCTTTCTCGCCCCATGTGCCGGCCGCCCCGCAGCGGAAGCAATGCCATAGCCCTTTTCCAGGGTTGGCGTACAAATGGTACTTGCGGTCCTGACACAGCGGGCAGCAGTACCGCAGTTCACCTCCGGGTGCCGGCCGTGGTACTGCCAGTGCCAGGTCAGCTTGCGACAGCCGCAAGGATCTCCACCTCCTCGGCCCACACGCTGGTGGCAGCCAGCGCCCGACCTTTCAGGATATTGAACTCCTGCCCGGGACGCAGCCCGACAAGAGCTTCACCGCACCCCCCTTCGGCTGCAACCGTGACCACCAGGTTCGGACGCAGGCCGTTGGCCTGGGAGACCACGGCACGGCAGGTGGTCACCTGCCGCCCGTCCTTTGTCTCACGGCGGGGTGGCATCATGAGTTTCAGCCGGCCTGTCACGATGGCTGGGGGTTGGGTTCCTGCCGGCGTACCGCCTGCCTGGGGCGCTGCGTTCTGCTGCGCCGCCCTGGCCGCCTGGCGCAAGGCCCGGTCAAGAAGTGCCAGTTGCTCCAGGGACAGATCGGTCATCGTCTCGAAGGGGCTGAGATCCGGCTGCAGTTGCACCCCGCATTCAACGAGCTTTTGGTTCAGGAGTTCGGGTACCGGTTCCCCGTCCTGGAGTACCAGTTGGATGGCCAGGAGCTTCAGAAACAGCTGAAGCGTATCCTCCGGGACCTCCGTGACCCACTCCTTGAGGCGTGCCGCCCAGGCCCCCTGGTCTTCATTGAACGGATCAAGGTGCTCAAGTGCGTGCTTCAGGCGTTCGGGCGTCAACTGCTTCGCCGTTTCCAGAACCCGATCGGCAAGACCGGTGGGCTTGGCAGGCTTTGCCGCTGCTGCTGCCGGAGCTGCCGGCCCGGGCGAGCCCGGTGCCAC
>JAKFDK010000050.1:0-13230 GCA_036676195.1 Clostridia bacterium
CTGGTGGGGTTTCCGGTGAAAAACCGGCAGGAATTGGAGGCTATGGCCGAGGAGGAAGGGCTCGATCAGGTCTGGTTAATGACTGAGACCGAGCGCAACTTGTACATAGCGGGCCATAATGGGGCCGACCTTCTTAATGACCTGATGGCGCGGATCTCCCAGGCGCGCGAGTGTGACAGTGTCATCTTTCTGGGTTCCGACATGCGGGTCGGGCTGGTGGAAGCGATGTTGGGTCACTCCAACGTGATCGGTATTCAGATCGGACCCTCGCCCATTAAGCAAGACATATATGTCGACCCGGAAGAGATTCGAAGCGTAATCCGCACCCTGAAAGCACAGTAGGACCCTGTGCGAGCAGGTCGGGGACGAATTGGGGGAATGGGATGCATCCGTTTACGGAGTATGTGAATCCCTATCTGGGAAAGCTGCTCAACCAGATCAAGCTGGACAAGTCCTATGTGCGCGGCGAGGGCTGTTGGCTCTGGGACGAGAACGGTGAGCAGTATCTGGATTTCATTGCCGCATACGGTGCCCTGCCCTTTGGGTACAATCCGCCACCCATCTGGGACGCTGTCCAGGCTGTACGGGACAGCGGCGAACCCTCCTTCGTGCAGCCGGCGGCCCTGGGGGCAGCCGGTGTGCTGGCGGAGCGCCTGGTCAGCCTGGGGCCGCCCGGAATCCGGTATGTAACCTTTACCAACAGCGGGGCCGAAGCGGTCGAGGCGGCCCTCAAGCTGGCCCGGGTCGCCACCGGGCGCTTCCGGGTCCTCTCTACCGAAAACTCCTTCCATGGCAAGACACTGGGGGCCCTGTCGGCCACGAACCGGGAGAGTTACCAGAAGGCATTCTTTGCGCCGGTCGCCGGCTTCGATAAGATTCCCTACGGGGACGCCGCCGCCCTGGCCGGCGCCCTGGCCGCCTGTCCGAATGAATACGCCGCCTTTATAGTGGAGCCCATTCAGGGTGAGGGCGGCATTATTGTACCACCGCCCGGTTATCTACAGGAAGCACAGCGCCTGTGCCGCCAGTACGGCACCCTGTTGATCATCGATGAAATCCAGGCCGGGCTGGGACGGACCGGCTCCCTGTTTGCTTCGGCATACGAGGGCATTACCCCGGACGTGATTACCCTGGCCAAAGCGCTGGGCGGCGGACTGCTCCCGATCGGGGCCGTTCTGTGCACGGCAGAGGCCTACACCGAGGAGTTTGCCATGAAGCACTCCTCGACCTTTGCCGGGAACAGCATGGCCTGCCGGGCCGGCCTGGCGGCCCTGGACCTGCTGACCCGTGACGATAACGCTCTGCTCCGGCAGGTGGCCGAAAACGGCGAGTATCTGCGGCGGCGCCTGGAGCAACTGCAGCAACAATATCCTGAGGTGATCCGGGCCGTGCGCGGTCGCGGTTTCATGCTGGGGATTGAATTTGGCGTGGACCGGGCGCACTTCCACGGGACCCTGCTGACAATCATGGCCGAGCAGGAACTCCTGACGCCGGTCATCGCCTCTTACCTGTTGAATGTGGAAAAGCTGCGGGTGGCCCCCACCCTGAACGGCAACAACGTGGTCCGGATTGAGCCGCCTCTGGTTGCCACCCGGGCCCAGTGTGACCAGGCACTGGCCGCGATCAGCCGGGTGGTGGCGGTTTTGGCCAGGGGCAATACGGCGGAACTCGTCCGGCATCTGCTCGGAGTGGAAAAGCGTACGCTGACCTATCCCGTGCACCGCACCGCCGCCAACCCGGTGGCTCCGAGCGGGGAACCCTCCGAGGGCCGGTTTGCCTTCCTGATGCATCCGGTTACCCTGAGCAATTACCCGGAGTTCGATCAGAGCCTGAACCTGTTTACCAGGGCCGAACTGCAGGAACTGGTCGGGCGTTGGAATGATCTGCTGCAACCCTTTTATATGGCGCAGACCCGGATCGTGTCCGCGACCGGTCAGGTCGCTTATGGCGAATTCTTTGTCATTCCTAAAACGGCCGATGAACTGATGGCCATGCCGCACCGGGAAGCCGTGGCCGAGGTCAACAAAGCGCTGCAGATGGCCCGTGAGCGGGGTGCCCAAATCGTCGGCCTGGGGGCCTATACCTCAGTGGTGACCCATGCCGGGCTGCACCTGCGGGACCCCGGCGTGGCCCTGACCACCGGCAACAGTTACACCGTCGTCACGGCGGCGGAGTCGATCCGCGAGGCCGCCGCCCGCCTCGGTCAGAGCCTGGAGGCAGCCACCGTGGCCATGGTGGGTGCAACCGGCGCCATCGGTCGTGCCACTTCCCTTCTGCTGGCGGGCGACGTGGCCAGGTTACTGCTGATCGGCAACCCGGCCCGGCCGGAACAAAGCCGCAAGCGGCTGCTCAAGGTGGCCGCCGAGATCTGCCGGCACCTGTCCGGGCTGCCGGCGCATACACCCGGGTCCCTGGGGGCAGAGCTGGCGGCCTTTGGCGGCTGGCCCGCCGGCACCGCGCCGGCGGAGGCGTTTGTGGACCGGCTGCAGCATTGGGAAGCCACCGGCAACTGTCCGCTGGTGATCACGGTGGACCTGGACTCCTGGCTGCCCAGGGCCGATGTAGTGGTTACGGCCACCAACAGCACGGCCGACCTGGTCACCCCCGGCAACCTGAAATTCGGTGCCGTGGTCTGCGACCTGAGCCGTCCGCCCAACGTCAGCCTGGAGGTCAAGGACGCCCGCCCGGATGTGCTGGTGATCGACGGCGGTGTGGTGGCCGTGCCCGGCTTGCCTTCCCTGGGCTGGAATTTTGGCTTTGAGCAGGGGCTGGCTTACGCCTGCATGGCCGAGACCATGATGCTCTCCCTGGAGCACCATTACGAACATACCAGCCTGGGCGCCGATCTGAACCTGGAGACCGTTCTGCATATGCGGGATCTGGCCCGCCGGCATGGTTTCAAGATCGCCCAGTTGCGCAGCTTCGACCGGCCGCTGTCCGAGGCCGAATGGCAGCGTGTCCTGGAAGCGCGGGCGGCCGTTCTGGGCTACCCGGCGGGGTAACGCCGGGCCACAACTGACCAGGCACGCCGAGCAGCACTGCGGAACCCGCAGTGCCGCTTCACCTGGCAACCAAGCCAGCGGATCCGAGCGGGGGGCGTCTGTTTGCTGCAGGTCTGGCGGGCCCGTGCGACCGAGTATGGGCGCATGGTGGCCCCGACGATAGGGATTTTTGCCAGCGTGGGTATCCTGGTGGCCGCCTGGGCCGCGGCCGGAGTGATTGCCCTGCTCATTGTGCGGGGACTGGACCTGGTCTCCGCCCGTTACTTTTACGTCAGCACCGCGCTCACCACCGCACTGGTCGGGTTTGCTACCGGCACCTCCTGGGGCACGGTGGCCACCGTGGGCGTGGCCCTGATGGGGGTGGGGCGGGGGTTGGGGGTGGACCCGGCCGTGGCGGCCGGAGCGGTGGTGGCCGGCGCCCATTTCGGTGACAAGTTGTCCCCCCTGTCTGAAACGGCCACCCTTGCCGCTACGGTGGCGGGGACCGACCTGTACACGCATCTGCGCCACATGCTGTTCACCACTGTGCCCGCATTCGTTCTGTCCCTGGCGCTGTACCTGGTGCTGGGCCTGTCCACCGCCGTCACGCCGGACCTGGGCGGGGCGCAGGCGTTGCAGCAGGCACTGCAGGTGCGGTTTGACCTGCACCCGGTGCTCTGGTTGCCGGTCGCCCTGGTGGTGCTGGCGGCTCTGCTGCGCTGGCCGGTGATTCCTTCCCTGCTGGGGTCGGCGGTGGTGGCCGTGGGGCTGGCCGTATGGCGGCAGGGTTTTCCCGTGGCCCGGTTGCCGGAGTTGGTCTGGGCGGGCTATACACCGGCCACCGGTCATCAGCAGCTTGACCAGTTACTGGCCCAGGGCGGCGTGAAGGTGATGTTTCAGGTGGCGGTGGCCGCGGCCGGGCTGTTCGCGGTGGTCATGCTGGCAGCCCGTTCGGCACCGGGTCGCCGCCTGCTGGCCCGGTTGACTGCCACCTGCCGGACGCCGGCCCGGGCGGTGGGGGTGGCGGTCGGCATCGGCCTGTTGCTCATGCTGACCAGCGGCTCTTCTTATCTGGCCATTCTGCTCACCGGTGAACTCATGCGCAGCAGCTTCCGTCGCACCGGGCTGGCGCCGGAAAATCTTTCCCGCACCCTGGAAGATGCCGGGACCGTGGTGGCGCCGCTGGTACCCTGGGGAGTGTCGGGCCTGTTCATGACCCGGACGCTGGACGTCTCCACCTGGTCGTACCTGCCCTATGCAGCCATGAATTACCTGGGCTTTGTGTGCGCACTGCTGTATGGCTACACCGGTTGGGGCCTGCGCCGGCTGCCGCAAACGCCGGCCGTTGCTCCCGAGCCTGTTGTTAAGCCTGGCGGATAATAATGGATTCGACGGGTAAAACTCCCAACCGTCCGGTTACGTCTTAGGTAATGAAGGTGCCAGCCTGGCACTTCCACCAAGCGAGCCCGGACGATATTTGGGGGGCAGGCGGCGTGCGGACGGTCAATGGGTTCCACTTGCGGCCACAATTCCTCATCGCCCTGCTGCTGCTGGGCGGATTCATCGTGATGACGCGTCTGACTTTTACCGGCATTCATCTGGTTGTCAGTGAATTACTGGAGGAGCGGGCAGCAGGAGCCGCCGCCAGCGCCGCCCTGCTGTTGGACCCTGCCTGGCTGGGCGCTGTGGACCCAGTCCACCCGACCAGTGATCCGCAATACGCCGACATCCAGCGGCGGCTGGAGACCTTCCGCGCCGCCGATGACCTGTCCGAGGTCGAGGTCTACCGAGCCGAGCCGGGCGGGCGCTTCACGGTGCTGGTGCGGGCCGGCCAACGCCTGGACCAGCCCGGCCCGCACCCGGGTGAGCTCAGCGTCAGTCCGGAACCCGGGTTGTACATACCAAGGCGGCAGGGTGGTGCGGCCGGCCGCGGTCAGGGTAAGATCGGCTGGTATCCCATTCGCGACGGCAGCGGTGATCCCGTGGCGGTGGTGCAGGTCTTCCTGGACCCCGGCGAGACACTGGGCCGGATCGGACTGTTCGGTCAAACCCTGGTCTGGCTGCTCCTGGGCGCCGCTGTCATTCTGTCGGTGCTGGCGGTGGCGCTGGTGCGGGCACTGGAGCGGGCCGGCGGTTATCAGGCGCTGCTCCGCACCCTCACCGCCGCCATCGATGCCCGTGACCCCTATACCCAGGGCCATTCGGCCCGGGTATCCGCTAACGCGGCCGCCATTGCTCGCCGGCTCGGTCTGCCGGCGCGGGATGTGGAGCGTGTGCGCAGTGCCGGGGTACTGCACGACATCGGCAAGATCGGGGTCCGGGACGCCATCCTCCTCAAGTCCGGCAAGCTGACACCCGAGGAATGGGATACCCTGAAGCAACACACTAATATCGGCGCCCGGATCGTGGAAAAGGCCGGTACGCTGGGGGAACTGCTGGCTGGAATTCGTTACCACCATGAACGCATCGACGGCCGGGGCTATCCCCAGGGGCTGCAGGGCGATGCCATCCCGCTGGATGCCCGCATTCTGGCTGTCGTGGATGCCTTTGACGCCATGACCAGCGACCGGGCTTACCAGCGGTCCCGGTCGGCGGAACAGGCGCTGGCCGAACTCAAGCGGGTGGCAGGGGCCCAGGTGGATGCCCGGCTGGTGGAGGTATTGGCGCAGCTATATCAGGAAGGGAAAATCGCCGTCTCGTCGGTCAACGGCGTGAGTACGGAAGTAGCGGCGGGACAGATGCCATCGGTCCAGTGAACGTTTTACTGGCGTACCGGTATCTACACGAATGAGTGCGCAAGAGTCGCCGCGGGAAATGGGGAAGGTCTGCGATGAATGAACGCGAGATGCTGGAGAAAATGGACCTGATCAGGACCCGGTTTCGGGTGTCCTACGCACAGGCGCTTGAGGTTCTGGCGTCCTGTGACTGGGATACGGTGCGGGCGATCCTGAAGATGGAAAAGGAGCAAGGGGAGCGCCCGACCTTCATCCATGAAATGAAGGTCACCGGCTCGGAACTGGTCGAACGGATCAAGGAACTGATCCACGAGGGCAACGTGAACCGGATCATCATCCGGGAAGAGTCCGGGCGCGAGGTGCTGAACCTGCCGGTTAACGGTGCCCTGGCGGTGGCGGTGCTGGCCCCGCTCCTGGCCGGGCTGGGGGCGGTGGTGGCACTGGCCACCAACTACCACATCCAGGTGGAACGGGACCCGGCATAATAGACATCACCCCGCCGGCGCTGGTGCGCCGGCGGGGTGATGCTTTCTCAGGCGAGTTGCCGCAGAGCCCGAATGGTGTAAACCTGGGCCATCCGTTTGCGGTACGAGGTGGAGAGGTCGGCATTGTCCAGGGGCTTGGCCCGCTTATAGGCAGCGCTGGCCACCTTGGTGAGGGCTTCTTCCTCGTCCAACCGGTGCCCTTCCAATTCGGCGGCTTCCGGCAGGGACAGAGGCTGCGAGGCGACAGCGCCCAGCACTACCCGGGCATCAAAGACCTTGCCGCTGTCGTCCAGCAGTACGGCCGCCGCAACGCCCAGGATGGGGAAATCGAAGGAACCACGGCGGCGCAGCTTCAGGTAGGTACTCCGCCAGCCGTTCTGCGGGGGCAGGACGATCTGGCTCAGCACTTCGTCGGGCTGGCGGGTCAGGTAGTGGATGCCGTCATCCTGGTACAGGGCAGACAGCGGAATCTGCCGGGTGCCGCGCGGGCTGACCAGGCGTACCAGGGCGCCCAGGGCGATCAGGGCCGGCCCGGTGTCCGTGCTGGAAATGGCCACGCATTTGGAGCTGGAAGGAGCCGTCCGGCAGATGGTGCCCTCGCACTTCATGCAGTAGTCGAGGGCCTTGCGCCAGTCGCTGGTCTGGTTGTAATAGTAGCAGCGGGTGTCCAGGCAGAGATTGCCACCCAGGGTGGCCTGGTTGCGGATGGCGATGGTCGCCACCGTGGCCGCGGCCTGTGCCAGGGCCGGGTAGGCAGCCTGAATCTCCGGGTGTGCCGCCACCGCGTTCAGGGTGGTCATGGCGCCAATGGTCATGCCTTCTTCGCGGTCGCCGCGGATTCCGTACAGTTCCTTCACTTCACGCAGGCCGATCACCACTTCAGGGGTGAACTGACCCCGCTTCAGCCCGGGCATCAGGTCGGTGCCGCCGGCATGCAGCATGCTACGGTTGCCGTGCCGCTCCAGGAGCGCAACGACTTCTTCGAGTGTGCCGGGGGCCTGATATTCAAACTCGGGGAGTCTCAGCATGGCGGTGCCTCCTTAATCCCCGGCGCCAACGGGCAGCATCTTGGTTGGCGGGTCGACCTTGGTGGGTGCCGGGAAGGTAAACTGCGGCAGCTTCTTGGGGCCAACGCGGCCGGGACGGCCGAGTTCCTTGTCTTCCAGAGCCTTGACAATCTTGTCCGGGGAGAGGGGCAGCTCGTCGATCCGCACCCCGACGGCATCGTAAATGGCGTTGGCCATGGCGGGCATGACGGGCAACAGGGGGCCCTGGCCGACTTCCTTGGCGCCGTGCGGGCCTTCGGGGTCGATGGTCTCGACCAGAATGGTTTCCACCGCGGGCATGTCCAGAGAGGTCAGGGTCTTGTACTCCAGTAGCGACGGGACCTTGTGCAGGTGGCCCTTGAAGACCTGGCCCTCCATCAGGGCCTCGCTCAGACCCATGTACACGCCGCCTTCCACCTGACCCAGCACCAGGGTGGGGTTGATGGAACGGCCGATGTCGTGAGCGATCCAGATTTTGTCAATATTGACTGCGCCGGTGTCCGGGTCGACATCGGTCTCAATGACGCAGGCGCTGTAGGAGTAAGCCGGGGAGGGACCCACACCTGAGCCCTTGAACGGGCCGGCAATCTCGGGCGGCCGGTAGCTGCCGGTGGCCACTACGGTACCCAGCGTGGCCTCGGCCCACTGGCAGGCTTCGGTGAAGGTCATGCCCTTCTCAGGGTTGTCCTTTACGTATACCCGCCCGTGCCGGAACTCGAGCTGCTCGGGCTGCGCATCCAGCTTGGGTGCCGCTGCCTGGGCGATTTTGGCGCGCAGGTTCTTGGCGGCCCGCAGGGCGGCGTTGCCGCTCATGAAGGTGACGCGGCTGCTGTAGGAGCCCAGGTCCACCGGTGTCACCGCCGTGTCGGCAGCGATCAGGATGATGTCGTTATGCTGCAGGCCGAGGGTTTCCGCTACCAGGGTGACATGAATGGTGTGCGAGCCCTGGCCGATTTCGGTGGCGCCAATGTACAGGGTCACGCCGCCGCCGCGGTCAGCCTTCATCACGGCCTGGGAGTGGTCCATGTTGTTCCAGTACAGCGGCAGGCCGGCGCCCGACATGTAAGCGCTGACCGCCAGGCCAATGCCCCGGCCATGGGGAAGCTTGCCGTGCTTTTCCCGGTAACCGGAAGCTTCGACCACCTTCTCGAGGCATTCCTTGAGGCCGCAGGAGGTGATGCGCAGGTGGTTGACCGTCATGGAGAAGGGATCGACCAGATTCTTCAGGCGGATGTCCACCGGGCTCATGCCCAGTTCCTCGGCCGCCTTGTCCAGGTGCAGTTCCAGGGCAAAGCGGGGCTGGGGCGTGCCGTGGCCGCGCTTGGGGCCGCACGGCGGCTTGTTGGTGTACATGCGCAGGCCCTCGAACCGGTAGGCCGGGATCTTGTAGGTGGTGGTCTGCAGGGCGCCGGTGTAGTAGGTGGAAGCCAGGCCGTACGAAGCGTGGGCACCGCCGTCCAGGTGGTTCTTCCAGTGCTGAGCGGTAATGGTGCCGTCTTTCTTGAAGCCGGTCTTCACCCACATGAGGACGGGATGGCGCCCGCGGTGGGTATAGAAGACTTCTTCGCGGGTCAGGGTGATCTTCACCGGCAGGCCGGTGACCAGGGCGAGCTTGCCGGCCACAATTTCGTGGGGGAAGGGGTCACACTTGCCGCCAAAGCCGCCGCCCACAGGCTGCGCCACCACCCGGACATGACCGGCGGGCAACTGCAGCACCTTGGCCAGGGCCTTGTGCACATAATGGGGGTTCTGGGCGCTGGAGTACAGCGTCAGCCGGTCTGTCCCTTCGGGCACGGCTGTGCAGGAGTGCTCCTCCATGGGCATGTGGGTGTTGCCTTCGTAGAAGACCAGGTCTTCCCGGACATAATCGGCGGCGGCCATCCCGCCATCCACATCGCCGAATTCCAGGCCGACGGCCTTGTGCACGTTGCCCTTGCGGGTATGGTCGTGGATGAACTTCTCCGTGCCGGCCAGCGCCTCGTCGATGGTCATATAGGCCGGCAATTCCTCGTACTCCACCTTGACCAGCTTCAGGGCTGCAGAGGCGGTGGCTTCGTCCACGGCGGCTACGCCGACCACGGGGTCGCCCACGTAGCGCACCTTGTCCTGGGCCAGGGCGTGTTCATCTTCAGCATTGGGCATGATGCCGTAGTTCACGGTCAGGTCCTTGCCGGTGAGCACGGCCTTGACCCCGGGCAGGGCCAGGGCGGCCGAACAGTCGATGCTCTTGATGCGGGCGTGGGGCAGGTGGCTGCGCAGCAACTTGCCTGCCAGCGCCCCCGGAACGCGCACATCGTCGGCAAACACGGTACGGCCGGTGACCTTGGCCAGGGCGTCAATGCGGGGCAGATCCTTGCCTAAGACGTCGAACTCTTTCTCGCTCATTGCTCAGTCCCCCTTCACCGGCTCGGCCTCGGCGGCCATCCGCTGGCCGGCCGCCTCCACCGCGTCCAGGATGCGCTGATAACCGGTGCAGCGGCAAAGGTTCCCGGACAGGGCCGTCTTGATTTCGTCCTGGTTCACCAGGGGCTTCTTGTCCAGCAGGGCTTTGGCCGACATCAGCATGCCCGGCGTGCAGTAGCCGCACTGGGCGGCGCCGCGGGCAGCAAATTCCTGCTGCAGCGGGTGCGGGTTGGTGGTGTTGCCGAGGCCTTCCACCGTTTCGATCTTGCTGTGCTGGACCTCCACAGGCAGGGTCAGGCAGGACAGCACCGGGTTGCCGTCCACCAGCACGGTACAGGCGCCACATTCGCCCAACTCGCAGCCGTGCTTGGTGCCAGGCAGGCCCAGATCCTCCCGCAGGACCTCCAGCAGCGTCTTCTGGACCGGCACATACACGTCATGGATCTGGCCATTGATGTTCAGATGCAGCAGCACTTTCATGGGAAGATCCTCCCTTTCAGTGGGGGCCCCGGTTTGGTCTGGCCACCGGCAGCGGTGGCCCCAGGACACCCCTCCCCCGACTCGTCCCGCCTCCGGTCACCCGCTGATGCGGGCAATCTTGGCCACCAGCAGCGCCAGGTGAAGTTGGAATTGGGTTTGGGTGCGGCCCAGGTTCAGCCCGAGCAAGTCCTCGATCTTACTCAACCGGTACTTGAGTCCACTCAGATGCAAGGAAGCCGCCCGGGCCGTCGCCTGCAGGGAACAGTCGCAATGCAGGTACGTTTGCAGGGTAGGCAGCAGTTCGCCGCCTTTCTTGCGGTCGTGGTCCAGGAGTGGCTGCAGCAGGCGGCCGGCCCAGTCCGCCAGTTCTCGGGCCCCGGTCCCCGTAAAGAGGGCGGCGTACGGGCCGAGGTCGTCCCAGACGAGCACCCCTTCGTGGTGGCTCAGTTCGCCCAGGATCTCCAGCGCCTGCCTGGCCCGGGTGTACGAAAGGGCGTATTCCCGGGCGCCCATGCACGGGGTCCCGGCTGCCACCGCCGGATTGGCGCCCGGCAGGGCTTCAGCCAGGCTGCGGCGCAGCGTCTGGGCGGCGACGGCCACGTCCCAGTCGGCCGGGGCCCGGCAGATCGCCACCAGTTCGCCGCCCCGTAGCGCCACGGCCGCCCCCGGAAGGGCCGCCGCCGCGGCGGTCAGCAAACGGTGCCGCTCTTCCTGGGGTGGGGCCTCATCCGGCCAGCCTAACCGTGCCAGAAGCACCCGGCGGGGCATTTGCAGGTCCAGGCCGGCGGCGGCCGCCCGCCGAATCATGATTTCTTCGTCCTGGAAGTCGCCGCTGAGCAGGGTATACAGCACATCGGCGACGGTGCGCTGCTCCACTTCAGCCACTGTGCGCTGTTTCATGAACTCCAGGGCATACACGGTGGCAGCCCGGTCCAGGACAGCCGTTTCCAGGTCGCCGTAGCTGCGCGACCGCAGCAGCAGGTATACATACCCCAGCAGGCGACTGCCAGCCACCACGGGGGTGCACAGCCAGGGGGGCTCGCCCGGTAACGGCGCCGGGCGGCGGGGTCGGGGCTCACCCGCTTCGGGCCGGGGTGGCAGAGGGGCATCAGGCGGGTAGGCCGCCAGCAGGCGGCCGCCTTCGTCTTGCACCGCCACCGGGCGTCCCAGCAACCGGGCCAGCCGTTCGGTAATTTCCGGCACACCCTTGCCTTCCAGGACCAGATGGGAGAGTTCTTCGTGGACGGCGGCGGTGGTACGCAGCAAGTGGTTGGCCTGCTCCAGTTCCTGCCCGATCTTACTTTCCTGGTAGTAGGGCAATTCGGCTTGTACCTCATCGCCCCATTCCGACAGGGCCTTGCCGACAAACCGGCACTCCGGGTCTCCCCTCCCCACGCAGGTCACTTCCCGGTACAGTACCCGGCGACCCATGTAGGCACTGCCGTACCCGCCGGCATAGCCGCAGAGGGTCCAGCAGACGGGCGCCGAGTGCAGACCGAAGTGAAGCAGGTGTTGTTCGGATTCGTAGGAGTTGGTCCAGACCCCTTCCACGTGAAAGGTGCCGGAAGACTTATCCACCTCCGAATGGGTCACCCGCGCCAGGGCAACGCCTTCGAGCGTATGGAGGAACGGTGCGGCCCAGAACCACTCCTGCTCACTGGGAAAATGATCCTTCAGGTCAAGGGCATCATGGTACCCGCAGGACCAGCCGTAACGGGTCAGAAATCCCCGGGTGCGGTCCAGGCCCAGGCTGGAAATGAGGTCCTTGCGCAGGGTGCCCATGGCGGCGGTATTGACCACCAGCACGCGCTTGCTGTTCAGGAAGAGACGTCCCTGTTCAGGTTCAGGGCGCAACATGGTCATCAAATCGAGCTGCTTGGCCTTCAGGGCCCCTGCCCCCTTTCCTGTGGCCGGACTAACCAGTCCCCCGGACATCCGTCCGAAACGCTGGATAAGACTAAAATAACACACCCGGCCTGTAAATCCTGCACCTATTAGGTCTGAAACAAGGACATTTTGCCGACCGATCAGACGGAATCGTCATTGGACGCACGCACCATCTGGCTCCTTATGCACTTATGCCGCCATAATTGAACTGTGCAAATTTCGGTCAAGCGTTTTACAAAACGTTGGCCGTAAACGGCAAGACCCGCCCCGGGGCTCCCCAGGCGGGACCGGGCCGGGCATTTTCGATCACGATTTCGGTCATGAGGAGGGAACCGCCATGGCCACCACCGGCACCCGCCGTCCGCTGCCCGAGGAATGTCTGTCCCGGGTCGAACTGGCGGAACTGCAGTCCCGGCGGCTGGGCACCCTGGTCGAACTGGCCTGGGAGCGCAGTCCCCTGTACCGCCGCAAATGGGCCGCCGCCGGAGTCAAGGATCCCCGCGCCATCCGTACCCTGGCAGATCTCACTCAACTGCCCTTCACCACCAGGGCGGAACTGACTGCCGCCCAGGCGGCTGTGCCACCGGCAGGCGACTGGACCACCGTATCCATGGACGAGTTTGTAGCCGTCCACCAGACGGCCGGCAACAGCGGGGCACCGCTGCTCTGGTACGACACGGCGGCGAGCTGGCGCTGGGTGCAGGACTCCTGGGAACACGTCTTCCGCTCAGCCGGAGCCGTGTCTCCCGGTACCAGTGCCCTGTTTGCCTTTGAATTTGCTCCGGTGTTATGGTTCTGGGCCGGGTTTGAACTGGCGCAGCGCCGGGGGATTCTGACCCTGCCGGGTGGTGCCATGAGCCCGCTGCAACGGGTGGAACTGATTTTTGAGCTGGGCGTGGACGTGCTGATCACAACCCCGGAGCACGCCCTGACCCTGGCCCAGGTGGCCACCCAGCACGGGTACCATCCGGCCCGCTCCCCGCTGCGGTCGGTGATTTACACCGGGGGGCCTGACCACGGCCGGGCCATTGAGGCCGCCTGGGGGGCGGAACCGTTCGCTGTCACCTGGCTGACCGAGGCTGGCGTCACCGGCTATGAGTGTCCCAGCCACCCCGGCGGCGTTCACCTGCTGGAGTCGCATGTCATCTGCGAGGTGATCGACCCGGTCACGGGGGCGGCGGCTGCTGAGGGCGAACTGGTGGTCACCCCGCTC
>JAKFDK010000051.1:0-24436 GCA_036676195.1 Clostridia bacterium
TTGCGGCTAAAGTCATCGATCCAGGCCAGCAGGTAGACCTTGCGGCTGCGACCGGGCAGCGCCGGATGTGGCAGTTGCAGGGTGTGCTGTGCGTCACCCTGCCAGCACTGGTTACGGTGTACGGCCTCAAACCGCCGGAAGGTGGCCGGTTTACGGGCCAGCGCCTGACGGGTACAACCCACCCGGGCGAAGGCTTCTGCCAGGGTACTGCGCTTGAGCAGCCCTCGCGGCGCCTTGCCGGCCAACTCCAGCGTCTCGATTAGTTGTCTGACACTGCACTCTGGCTTTTCCCGCCGCAGTGCCACCGCTGTTTCCAGCACTTCCGGGGTCAGCGCACGCCCCTGGCCGGCATCCATCCGTTCTACCGGCTCCAGGCCCTTCAGACCACGGTCCAGGTAATCCTTGACCCATCGCTGCATGGTGCGTTTGCCGATCCTGGTACGGTTACTGTAGGGGATGTCGTGCTGCCTGCGTGCAATCACCGCCATCAGGCGTTGCCGGGTAGTGCCGTTCCGCTCTGCCACGACCTCGGCTATCGTGCGGTAACGGAACAGGGCAATCTCCTCCCGGCGCTGCTTGTCATCCATCGCCGTAGCCTCCTTGCTCAAGATTGCCGCTATTCTCACACGGCAGTCGCAAGGTCGGCAACGGACAGGGTTTGTGGGGGCAGTTACAGCCGGGGCAACCCGACCGAAAGACCGTTGCAGTAGGCAAAAAGCCCGGGATGGTCCTGACCGGAAGGAACCTGTGAGCGACACAGATCGCCCAGATCGCACAACGCCTTTAGCGCCGCACCGGAACCCTGCCAGCGGGGACCGAACTGGAACAGATCGCAGCCAGGCCGCATGAGCAGGAGCCGCTCAGTAAGCACTTGCGTCCACGCGGCTGCAGCCAGCCGGACCCTGGCCAGCCACCTGGCCACTGTTCGAGATGACAGCCCACTGACCGCTGCACAACAGGCTCGGGCGGCGATTTCTACCACGGTTGACCCTTGCAGACGGCGCCGCATTACCCCTTCCCGCAGGACAGAGACGACGTAAGGTGCGAGGAAATCAGGCAATACCGACACCGTGGCACCGCAGCCGGGACAGCACCAGCAATAGATGGGGATACGGAATACCCTTCGGCTGGTTCACGGCTGTGCGCCAGTAGCGGCCATGCTTATGCAGGGCGGCTCCCCCGCACTATCGGCAACCAATGCTAAGAGTAGGGCTATTACCGCCATAGCGCCTCAAGTAGGCTTTGACGGTCCGCCCCAAAGGCAGTATGATAGGCATGTACGGGAGGGAAACCTCCTGGACTGAGAACCTCTGGGGTGTCTGCCACGACGTTGGCCCAGAGGTTCTTTCTATTTCCCTCAAACATTCCGGGGAGGGATTCCAATGAATTCCCTCCCCGTCTAGAAGTTTCCTGTATGTGAGACCGACGGCGAGCGCCAAATAGCGGCGGAGCTAACAGCTGGTGTCATGCGGCAAGAGTCAAGCCTGGGCCGCTAGGGGAACCGCAAATTCGGTAAGGTCTGCTGCCTGGCCCACTGCGAACCGCCCGCTAAGTGCCAGACCGCAAGGGTGCGCCAATCAGCACCACCGCCTTCCAAAGGTCATGCCGCGTGGCATACCTTACCAAGCGATAAACAAAACCGTCCTCGCCAATAAGAGAGGACGGTTTTGCTATATCCTTCGCAGAACTACACCCATCCGCGTCTGCAGGCTTCATACCTCCCCCGATTTCACAGCGTAATAGAAGTTATTACCGACAGGGTGTGGTCATCAAGATCTCATTTTCGATGCAGCGGGCGGCATAGGTCGCCAGGCGGGTACCCTTGTCTGGCTTGAAGGTGGCAATGGCCTTTATGAGCCCGACGGTGCCGATGGAGATCAAATCGTCTGTTTCCTCGCCCGTGTTGTCGAATTTTTTGACGATATGGGCGACAAGCCGCAAGTTCCGCTCAATCAGGACCGCCCGGGCCTCTTCATCCCCTTGCTGCAGGCGGCCCAGACACTTGGCCTCTTCTTCCTCCGACAATGGCTGTGGGAACGTGCTGGAATTCGATACGTACCCGGTCATCAGCATGAGACCGCGGATGATCGCCTCGGCCAGGCCACCGAGAAAGTCAAACATGGTGGCACCTCCTCGCTGTCAGAGGCAGCGATGTGTGCCACCAGTGTATGGGCGCCCGCTGAAGTGCGTGCCTGTCCGCTGACAGGGACCAAGCCGTTCGGCCAGAAAGTCGTTTATCTCCTACGAGCCGGCTTGGGATTCGACATAGCTACATAACACTCCCCTGACTCATCCCCCAGGTGCAGTCATCCCGGGCCGGAACAGCCTCTCCCCCTTAGTAACGTCCGCCTGCAGCCACGCCTGAACGGCCCGCCATGCCGCCTCGGCAGAGGCCCAGGCGGCGCTTCTGAGTTCGCCCTGCACAGCGGTGCCGTCCCCAGCCAAGAACAGATTCCGCACCCCGGACACCGTGGGTCCGGGTAGGTCCGGGGAGCCATGCCAGTGGCAGGGTCGCTGTAACTGGTCACGATCATCCGAGCTGTTGAGCTATGCACCGCTGCCATCTGCACGGGCAGGGCCCGGCTGAAGAGCCCGGCCGAAGTATAGGGGGCTCGTCACCGGGTAGAGTTTGGCGACCTGCTGACCGGTGGGGTCCGGGCGGTGGCAGCCCAGTCAGGGCTTTTTTACCCACCGGTGTCCAGAATTCGCTCCATGATCCGGGTATCGGTCCAGACTCCGTCCAGTAGCCCTTGCTCCCGGTAGTCGCCCACGTGGCGGAAACCCAAGTTATCGTACAGTCTAATGGCTCCAACACTGTGAGGAAAGGTGGCAAGGACCAGTTTGTGGTATCCAAGCATCCTGCCCGTTACCAGCAGTTCCTGCATCAACGCAGTCCCTATGCCAGACCCCCGATACCTACGCTCCACGTAGACGGACAGATCCGCCACGAACCGATAGCCTGGTCGCGGGCTGAACGGGTTCAGAGACGCCCATCCCCGCACCCCATCCCGCACAACGGCCACGATCACCGGGTGCCGGGGGGAGTAATGGCCGGCACATCAGCCGAAACAGCGGGGCGTACCGTAACAGGGGGGCGGCTCAGATCAAGCCGCATCGCAACTGCCGAAGACGGGCACGCACCCTGGAACTCGGCCGACACCATGACCGCAGCCGGTATATCAGACCCGGTGACCCGGGTGAAGCCAAAGCGACGGTCCAGCAGGTGACGAACCAACTCCCTGCCCAGGCCATTGCCCTGCTCCGACGGGATAACGACCAGGGAGCGCAGCAACGCTGCATCACCGTATCGTTCCAGGCCCACCATACCAATGATCCGCCCAGCACGGAAGGCAAGCAGAAATTCAGCCAGGTGAGCCTGGGCTCCTTCCAGAGGCAGCCCCGCTGAGGTCAACAGTTCGGCCATGGTTGGCCAGTCGGAACTCCCAGCCTGGTGAAGACAGACGTTCTGCATGAGACTTCCTCCCATTGCCGCTCCCGGCTGCGGGGATCAGAAACTCCAGGAACAGGCGCCCCTCACCCCGATGTGTCTGCTCAGGATCTGTAGGTGAGGTGTCATAGAATTGCTCTGCTACCCAACCCCAGGCCCGCTATTCTCGTCTTGTTTTGATAGAGACATCGATACTCGGGGGGCGGGAAGCCTTGCGGCGCGATAGCGGGACATACGCCATGGCCCTGATACTGACCGTGTCCTGTGTGCTGGCTTATAAGCCCTTCGGTTCCAGGTGGACCGAACGGGACTGGGCCACTGGTATGGGCGCGCTTACCGGGGTCATGATCGGTCTCTCCCGCGGTCCCTGGGGCGCCGGCCTCGGGACCATGGCGGGAGGAGGCGCCGTGGCACTGGTGCTGCAGCCGGGTACCGCCTGCACACCGGGCTGCTCGCCGCTGGAACCGGACCTGGGCCCGACCCTGTGGAGCGGCGGACCCTGACGACACCAGCGGCCTCCTTAGTAAGACAATTCCAGTTCAGCCAGCGTGGCGGCGGTGGGTACCCCCGTCTGCGGGTCCCACCCCATCAGCGTATACCAGGTCCGGCGAGCCTGGTCAAACTCCTCCCGGTCCAGAGCCTTACCCATCCGCGAGTCGGGCAGGGCTTCAAACAGGCGGGACGGCAGCTTGTCGTCGTCAGGCGTAAACCCACGCCGGACGTTGACCAGCCGGGAAAGGGTATTGGCCCGCAGGCCCACCTTGAGCAGCTCCCAGACGTCAAAATCCTCCCACCCCGTGCAGGCCCGAACCAGATCCGCCTGCTGCGTGGGGGTATAGGGCAGAAACATGCACATCACCATGCAGTCCAGGGCATGGCGCAGGTTGGTCACATAATAGAACAGTTTCAGCTTCTCGTCGGCAAAACCATGGACCTGGACCGGGGCAAACTCGCCAAAGGTCTGCATCAGTTCCAGTGGACGGGTGCGGCCGCTGTACATCGGGTCATGCATATTGTGCATATGGTCGGCACCGGTGGGTGACACGGCATAACCAAGCCCCAGGGCATGCTTGATGCGGGGCTCATGCAGGGGCAACTCCTGTCCCTTGACGTGCATGGCAAACGTCTCGGCACCGCCGCCGATGCGGCGGGCCGCCCGCAGCGAGCCCTCGGCCAGCATGTCGGCCAGTGGGCCATCCCGCCGGGCAATCCGCTCCACCAGGTCCAGCATCGCCGCGGTGTCACCAAACTGCGGTGCTTCCGGCAGCAGGCCGCGCTCTCGGCATTCCATGGCAAAGCTCAGCACACCGCCCAGGGAAATGGAGTCAAGGCCATGGGCCGCGCAACGCTCGCTGGCCTTGGCAATGGCGGGCAGGTCGTGCACTCCCACGGCGTTGCCCAGGGCGCTGAGGGTCTCATATTCCGGTCCGCCGTAGCGCCGGTCGATGTGGTAGGGCGACTCCAGGCTCACCACCCGCTTGCAGCGGACGGCGCACGAATGGCAGGTATCCCTTGCGACCAGCAGGCCGGTTTCATTCATGGTTTCACCGGCGTAATCCTCGGTATGCTCCCACGAACCAGCCTGGAAGTTTCGCACCGGCAGGCCGCCCTGGGCATTCAGGCTGCGCACACCACCGGTGGTGCCCAGGTCATAAAAGTGTTTGACCAGGTTCAGGTTCTGCCCCAGCCACTTTTGCACGGCCGACGTGCCGGCCGGGTCGTTCAGTTCCATCAGGCCAGATTTGCCCACCGGCGCCAGACAGGCCAGGCCCTTGAGGTTCTTGGACCCCATGACGGCACCCAACCCGCCGCGGCCGGCAAAATGACTGCGATCATTCACGATACAGGCAAAGCGGACCCGGTTTTCTCCGGCCGGGCCGATCAGCGCCGTACGGATCCGGTCGGAACCGTGGGCGGCCCGAATGGCGTCCTCGGTCTCTCCTACTTCCAGGCCCCACAGCCCGGTGGCATCCCGTAGCTCTGCCTCACCATTATGCATCCACAGGTAAACCGGTCGCGGGGACCTTCCGTAGACCACGACGGCGTCAAAGCCCGCCCGCTTCAATTCGGATCCAAAATAGCCACCGCCCTCGGAACTGGCCAGACCGCCGGTGAGGGGGGAAAGCGCCCCGACCCCGTTGCGCCCCTGCCCGCTCACCGCCGCCCCCGTCACCACGCCCGGCGCGAAGACCAGTACGTTCGCAGGGCTGAGGGGGTCAGCGTCCATAGCCACCCGGGTGAGCAGATAATGGGCAATGACGGCCCGGCCGCCCAGGTAACGGCGAAAAAAAGCCTCACCAGGGGTTTCAATCGCCAGGCTGCCTTGATCCAGGTGCACATGTAAGACGCGATTATGGTATCCGAACGGCAATAGAAGTCCCTCCCCGGGGTGGCGCTTCATCGAATGAAGTTCTACTTTCCGGAAATAATCCCTGCCGAAGCCCTGCAGGTGAAAAATGGCCGGTACCTGCCGGCGCCGGTGCTGCATACTGGTGATGTGCCGGCCTGCGACAACAACGGCCCCAAAGTCGCTATTTTCGGCACAGCCGGGAAGACACCGTTCCGTGTTATCATGTAGCTATCTTTGATCGTTAAACTTAAACACCATAAAGAGGAGAGTACCACGTGGACACGATCGCACACGCTCTTTTGGGCGTCGCGATGGGCGTGGTGGCTCAGCATTTCGGTGCTGCAGAGGCCGGGGCCGGTGCAGACGCGACGCGACAGGCGCTGCTCTGGGGCAGCATTGTGGCGGCACAAGTACCGGACCTTGACCTGGTGACCATGCTCCGCGATCGCCTGAATCATATCCGACACCACCACGGCCTGACCCACTCGTTGGCCGGCGCCGCCGTGCTTTCGGCCACAGTAACCGCCTGGGCCTGCTGGCAATGGCCCGGGGCGCCGTTTGGAACCGTGTATCCCTGGTTGCTGCTGGCCATGGTGGTTGGGCACCTGGTCCCTGACTGGCTGACGGCCTTTGGCACCCGCCTGCTGCTGCCGTTTCGGGGCGAATTTCTCGCCCTGGACTGGCTGGCCCAGTCGGAACCGGTGATGACCATGGCCCTGGCAGCTTCCGTTGCCCTCGCTTTCTACGACTGGCCCCGGGCCCACTGGTGGGCGGGCGGCGGCCTGATCCTGAGCACGCTGTTCGTCGCCTGGCGGGGGTTCAGTCACGCCCGGGTCCGCCGGCTGGTTCGCCGTGAGTATGCCCGGCACTACCGGGTCTTGCGGGTGTCGGCTCACCCGCATCCCTGGCAACTGACGCGCTATGAATATATCGTGGATACCCCCGGACTGTGCCACCTGGGTACTGCCTGGCTGACCGGACCGGTGCAGGAGCAGGTGCAGCATGAACGCACCCGGCCCGCGCCCCACTGGGATGCCGTGGTCCAGGACGGCCGGGTTGCCCCGATTCTCCGCTTTACCCGGAATCCGGTGGTGCAGGCCCGGCGCCTGCCCGACGGCGGGTGGCTGTTCGGTGTCACCGATTTCCGCGGCGGCTGTGCCTTCCACTTCACCATAACCGTGGATGAACACCTGCAGGTGCGCACCGCCCGGCGCGCACCGTTGAGTAAACCAATCGAAACGGTCTAGTCCCAGGGACCCTGGTCCCGCAAGATTATACCCCCGGTCCGATGTGGCACCGGGGGTTTTCCTGTACCCTGTAACCAAACTGCAGTGAAGAAGGAGCGGGTCGCCTTGCGGCCAGGCCAGCCCCACAGCTCGCCCCGTGATGAAGGCGGCCAGGCCATGGTCGAATATGCCATGATCATTGGCCTGATCATCCTGGGCGTAGCCGCTCTGCTGCCCAGTTTCGGCGCAGCCGTCTCGGCTCTGTATCAGACCCTGACTTCCGCCATCCCGTCGCTCTGAGGCCGGGCGCCCCGCCGGCCGCTGATCAGCGTCAGCCTCCCGGCTCCGGAACATCGGCTTGGCGGGCCGCCACGTGACAGGGCGCCGGTCCGGCCAGATCGGCCGGTTCTGTCTGCAGGCGCTGCTCCGGCGGTTGCAGACGATGTACCGCCTGCGTCAGGGCTTCGAGGGAGCGGAGAAACTGCTCGACCGGCGGGTCAGGGATGCCTTCCTGCTCCAGCATGCGGCAGGCCGCAATCATGTGATCTGCGGACTGGCTGAACTCCCGGGCCGCCGTGCGGCGCCGATCTTCGCCCATCGTTGCCACCCCCGCGGGTAGTATGCCCGCGGTTTGCCGTTTAGAAGGCGTCGTCCTCCTCCAGCATCGGCAGATCCGGCAATGGCGGCAGATCCGGCAACGGTGGCAGGTCGGCCAGCGCCGTCTGGTCCAGGGCAAGCCCCAGGTCCAGGGTAGCTCCCGGCGGCATCAACAGGCCGGTCTTCTCCGCCTCTTCCCGGATTTTCTCCCGTACCTTCAGCAAGCCTTTGCGGGCCTGTAGCAGGGCATCGCGGTGGGCATGGGCCAGCATGGCCGCGCCCTTTTCGGTCAGAAGCAGGCCCTTGTACGCCTGCCCGATTCCCCTCGCCCCGTCCGGACCAGCCGCCTTGCCCAGGCGACGCACGAACTGTCGGGCACTGCGGGCGGCTTTAGTCGGGTTGGGACGGCAGGACATTCGGAGCCCGTCGATCAGCTTGAGCAGCGTCTGGGGCTCAGCGGCGCCGGGGTACCGACCCACGGCGTCGGCCAGGGCCCAGATCGCCTTGGCGGCACGTATGGCCACTTCCAGGTCGGCCAGGCCCTGGTCACGCCCGCCTTTGACCTTGCCCGTGAGCGGGTCCCGCTCATGCCGCCACTTCAGGCGGGCCTTGCGCTCCAGCAGCGCTGCCAGGCGGTTGGACTGCTTGCGGGCTGTACGCAGGTCCACGTGCTTGCCCTTGACCAGCAGGTTCAGCGCCAGCTTTTCACAGGTGCCCTGGTCACCCATGGTCAGGGTACAACTGCGGATGGTCAGGTCGTACCAGTCCAGCCCGGACATCTTTTCAACCAGGTCGTTGGCGGTTTGCAGCAGTTCTTCCCGCACCGTTTCCTGAAATTCCGAATGGGCAATGGCGGTCTCATCCGAAATCGGCGGCAGCCCCAGTGGGTCTTGCATACCCATGTGGCAACCATCCTTTCGCGACTCGTTCATCGCCATTCTATGCATGCCAATACAAAATGGCGCAGGTCGTGCCGGTTACAGGATCTGGCGCGGGTCCAGGCCGAGTTGCCGGGCCGCGGCCGCCAGGCTGGCGGCAAATTCCGGGGTACCGGCCGCCCGTGCCAGATTTTCCATGACCTGTTCAAAGGCGCGGAAATCCGGGGAGTCTGCCAGAGCACCGCCATAGCGGCGGGCAAAATCCTGCACCTGGTCCTCATTCCAGCCCTTTCGGGCCCAGAAATTCTTCAGATGCGCCTCGACACTGTCCAGTTCCGCCGGGAGCCCGGCGGCAAATTCCTGCAAGTCCGGATCGGCCGTGGTGAGGGCCTGCCTGACCAGCGGCATATGGGCCTTCCGGTGCAGGACCTTTATGTGCTGAAAGTCATCTTCCTTGTTCGCCATGGAACCATCACCTGTCCTCTGTTCCTCTATACACCAGCCAGCCCCCCACTCCCACCGGAGTGAGGGGCTGTGGGGGGTGCCGTTTACCGGGAGTCCGAGCGTGGCCGCTGCTCAGAAATGTTGACGGTAAGCGGGCGCCCGCCGTACTCGCCGCCATTCAGTTCCGCAATGGCCTTCTGGGCGTCTTCCTCATTCATATCCACGAACGCGAAGCCCCGGGAGCGCCCCGTTTCCCGGTCCGTGACGACCCGTGCCCGCTGTACCTCACCGTATGGGGAGAACAGGTTGCGCAGGTCATCTTCCGTAGTGGCCCAAGGAAGATTCCCGACAAAGATTGAAACCGTTGCCATATGAGCCTGGTTCCCTCCCTGAACTATTCTGTCTCTCTGGCTTCGAGGTCATGGGCGGCTTTCCCTGCTCATTTCGCCCGTTCCTTAAGGTTCACCAGTTCGGGCCGGGGTAAACGCTTCGCTGCAGGCTGCCGGGCCGTGTATGGCAGTGGACGGCCCGGTGCACCCTTGGAGGGGAGTGTGGATGAGCTGTGAAGGTCATGGCCACGTTTGTCAATGGGGATCTGGCTGCTGCAGCGGAACAAGAACTGGCTGCCAGCCAACTGACCGGCATTCGCTGGGAGGTCCGGGAAGGCGCCGCCGCCGACGACGGCTTTCTGGGCCCGGTCATGTCCACCCAAATGCCCGATGCCGCTGACGCCGGCCAGCCGGCTGAACGCCAGCCCCTGACCCTGGTGGTGGAGACGCCTGACCGGGAGGCCGCCTGGCAGGCCGCCAGCGTGTTGCGGCACAGCGGTGCCGCCCAGGTTGAGCTGTATCTTTCCTGAGCTGAGCCGGTAAGGACCAGACGGGGGAGCACGATGTCTCCCCCGTCTGCCTTTTAATGTAACCGCTGCACGAACTGTTTCATCCGTTCCAGCGCAGTCGTCAGTTTTTCCACTGAAGCGGCGTAGGAACACCGGATGCACCCCTCGCCGGAAGGGCCGAAGGCCCGCCCGGGCACCACCGCCACCTTCTCCTCCTCCAGCAGGCGGAGGGCGAATTCTTCGTCCGTCAGCCCGGTCCCGGCCACCGACGGGAAGATGTAAAAGGCGCCCTGGGGCTCCACACACGGCAGGCCGATGTCCTTAAACCCCCGGACCATCAGCAAGCGGCGGCGGTTGTATTCCGACTTCATTCGCTCCACTTCAGCCTGCCCGTGCTGCAGGGCCTCCAGAGCGGCCCACTGGCTCAGGGTGGGAGCGCACATGATGGTATACTGGTGGATCTTGAACATTGCTTCCAGAATGGGCGCCGGGCCGCAGGCGTAACCCAGCCGCCAGCCGGTCATGGCGTTGGCCTTGGAAAAGCCGCCAAGCAGGATCGTGCGTGCCTGCATCCCCGGCAGGGAGGCAAAGGAGACATGCTCGCCGCTGTAGGTCAGTTCGCCGTAGATCTCGTCCGACAGGACCAGCAGGTCATACTCTTCGGCCACCCGGGCCACCGCCAGCAGTTCTTCCCTGGACAGCACGGCACCGGTGGGGTTGCTGGGAAAGCCGATCAACATGGCCTTGGTGCGCGGGGTAATCCGCCGGCGCAATTCATCCGGGTCAAGGCGGAAACCGTCCTCCGGCCGGGTCGGTACCGTCACCGGCACCCCGCCGGCCAGGCGGGTGCAGGCGGTGTAGGACACAAAGCACGGCTCGGGGATCAGGACCTCGTCGCCGGGAGACAGTACCGCCCGCATGGCCAGATCAATGCTCTCAGCCACCCCTACGGTAACCAGGATTTCCTGCGCCGGATCATAGGTAATGCCCTGCCAACGCTGCCAGTGAGCCGCGATGGCTTCCCGCAGCTCGGGCAGACCCCAGTTCGAGGTGTAGGTCGTCAGGCCGCGTTCAATGGCAAAGATGGCGGATTCCCGTACATGCCAGGGAGTGACGAAGTCCGGCTCGCCCACGCCCAGGGAAATGATGCCCTTGGTCTGGGCCACCAGGTCAAAGAATTTGCGGATGCCGCTGGGCGGCAGATCCCGCACGGCGGGGGCCAGAAAGTCAACCGGAGCCCGTTTGGTTGTTTTCATGGGGTCACCGCCAGTCGCTGGTCTTCGTCGCCCTCGGCAAAGACCACACCGTCCTGTTTATAGTGCTTCAGGATAAAGTGCGTGGTCGTTTCCCGCACGCTCTCCAGGGCGGCGAGCTTTTGCGCCACAAAGCGAGCCACTTCCTTGAGGTCCCGGCCTTCGACCAGAACGGCCAGATCGTAGGTGCCGGACATCAGCCAGCAAGAGCGCACCTCAGGGAACATGTAAATACGTTCAGCAATGCGGTCAAACCCATGCTCCCGCTGCGGGTGCACCTTGACCTCGATCAGGGCGGTGACCGTGTCACCTCCGGCCTTTTCCGGGTCCACCAGTACGGTATACTGGCGGATCACCTTTTCCTGCTCTAGGGCGGCGATTTCGGCGGCCACTTCGGCCTCCGGCAGATTGAGCATGGCGGCGATCTGTCCCGAGGTGTACCGGCTGTTTTCCCTCAGCAAGGCCAGGATCTGATTCCGCATAATATCAGCCCTTTCGATGTGCTCGGCGAAAAGAAAAAGCCATCGTCCGTACAGGGACGATGGCTTCGTGGTACCACCCTGATTTACTGACTGACCGGCCAGACTCTCCTGACCGTCAACCAGTCTCAACTGCCCGGTAACGGGGGCAAGGCGGGCCGGTTGCGACACCGGCCGCTCGGGGATGGCTTTCCGCCTTTGCTACCTGCCGGGCTTGCACCAGTTCCCGGCTCGCTGACAGGGCTAACGGCGTACTCGTTCCCTTCATCGCATTAACAGTCTCCCAAATTGTAACTTATTGTACCGGTCCCAACCCGTTCCGTCAAGGCATCGTCCAGGGCAAAAATCCCAAACCCGGCGGCAGCCAAGGTGCGGGCCGGCCTCAGGGCGCCAACAGCCGTTCGGCGATCTGGCGGAACAGGGGGGCTGCCGCCACTCCGCCGCCACCGCCGTCTTCCACCAGCACCACAATGGTGTAGCGCGGATCGCTGCGGGGGATCCAGCCGGCGAACCAGGCGTGCACCCGCTCGCCGCCGGCCTGGGCCGAACCAGTCTTGCCGGCGCTGCCGTCCGGCGCCACCCAGGCGGCCTTACCGGTGCCGTCACGTTCGGGATCGGTCACCCGGGCCAGCAGTGCTGCCACCGTCTGCGCCGCCTGGGGCGACACGGCCTGCTCCGGGGGCACCCGCCCCGGCCGCACCATGACTTCACCGCCGGGACCGGTCACCCGGGTCACCAGCCCCAGCGGCGGCAGCCGCCCGTCGCTGGCCAGGGCAGCATAGGCCCGGGCCAGTTGCAGGGGCGTCACCTCCGGCCCCTGTCCAAAGGCGAGCTGGGCCACTTCCCCCCCGTACTGGGCAACGGGTAGCTTCCCCGGCTGCTCGCCCCACAGATTTGCACCGGTCGGGCGCCCCAGCCCGAACCGGGCCGCTGCCGCCAGCAGCCGGTCCCGCCCCAGCAGTTCATAGCCCACGTGAATAAAAAAAACGTTACAGCTCTTCTCCAAAGCTTCCCCAAGCGTCACCCAGCCGTGGCCTTCCGGGCGGCTGGCATCATGGAACCGCACTCCGCCCAGGTCAAAATGGCCAGGGCAGAAATAAGGCGCGTCCGGTGTCAGCACACCGGCCTCGAGCGCAGCCGCAGCCACCAGCGGTTTGAATACTGATCCCGGTGGGTACTGCCGCACCGTCCGGTCCAGCAGCGCCCCCCACTGTTCACTGCCCTCCGGCGGGCCCAGGTGGGGGTCAAACTGGGGGCGGCTGGCCATGGCCAAAACATCACCGCTATGTAGGTCCAGCACCACCACCGCCGCCCGCAGGGGAGCCTCCGGCAGCGGTGGCGGCGCCGTATCCAGGACCGCCTCGACGGTCGCCTGCACCTGGGCGTCGATGGTCAGGTGCAGGTCGTAGGGAGCCTTGCCGTCCCCGACCTGCACCTCCCTGATCCCCAGCCCCTGCAGGGGACGGCCGCGGCCATCCAGGTACGCCGCCAGATAGGGACCCGCCCGGCCGGTGAGTACGGCTTCGTACTGGGCTTCCAGCCCCAACTGGCCACCCTGGCGGTTGACGTAACCCACCAGGTGGCGCGCCAGCGCCCCCGGCCCGAAGCGCTCGGCTTGCAGGGCAACCGCCACCCCGCTGGGCCCCACCCCGGCCACCGATTTGACCAGGGACCAGGGGAACTGGCCGGGGAGCCAGAACGAGTCCCGGGGCGCCGCCCGGGCCAGCCGTTGCGCCAGTTCACCGGTCGGCTGTCCGGTCAGCGGCGCCAGGGCGGCGGCAGCGGCGGTTGGATCGGTCAGCAGGGCCGGAAATACTGCCACGCCCCAACCGGTCTGAGGGTCGCTCAGGGGCTGCCCCCGGCGGTCCAAGATCTGCCCGCGCGGCCGCAGCGGCAGGGCGAGCATGCGCAGAGCCACCGCCGCCCGGGTCAGTTCCGGGCCACGCAGCACCTGCCAGTACCACAGGCGGCCCCCCAGCCCCAGCCAAAGCAAAGAAAAGGCGGCCAGCACCCAGAGGATGCGCCGCCGCTGCAGCCCACGCATACACCAACCCCCCTACCGGGCAATGTTGCCCGGATCGGGGTGCTTTATACTCAGAGGCCGGCCGTGGCCTGCCGGAGGCTTTCGACGGTGATATTGCCATGGGAAGCGTGCCAGGCAGCCTGGCCATTGCGGATCAGAATGGCCTGGGGCGACTGGTGACGGACACCCAGCCGGGATTCAAACGCCCGGGACAGGGGCCGCTCCTCAATCACCCGTACCAGGGCACCTTCCAGGTTCCCTTCGGAACTGCTGACAAAGGCCTGCCACTGCTGGTGTGCACGGGCACTGATGGGACAGGTGGTGGAGTGCTTGAACAGGATCACCGGCTTCTCAGACTGCAGAATCGCGTCCACATCGGCATCCGTGCGGATTTGCCGGACATGAATCATCGGCGGAACCCTCCTTGTGAGGCCCGAGAGCCGACCTGTTGGTGACTTATCATATGGGGCGGCTCTGCTCCAATGGGTGCGGGTCCACTGCAATCGCAGCGCGGATGGGAACGCTAGCGCCGCTGGTCAGCCACACGCTGCTCATGCTCGTCCAGGGTCCGGCTGAACAGGTGCTCACCATCGCCCCCGGCTTTGGCCACAAAATAGAAAAATGCGTGTTCTTCCGGCCAGAGCACTGCCTGAATGGCGGCTTCACCGGGGTTGGCAATTGGCCCCGGCGGCAGCCCGTGGTGGCGGTACGTATTATAAGCGTGATCCGCCTTCAGGTCGGCCAGGGTCAGGTCCTCACCCGACTTCTGCAACCCGTAGGCGACCGTTGGATCGGCATCCAGCCGCATCTCTTCTTTGATGCGGTTCCAGTAGACCCCGGCGATGCGGGGACGCTCGGCCGGGAGAACAGCCTCTTTTTCCACAATAGAGGCCAGGGTCAGCACCTGGTGCAGGTTCAGTTTCAGTTCGTCTGCCCGCTGCCGGTATGCTGGCCGGAACACGGCCTCCGTCTGCCGCACCATCCGTTCAATCAGTTCCTCGGAACTGATCCCCGGCTTGTATTCATAAGTAGAGGGAAACAGGTAGCCCTCCAGCGGCTCCAGGACCGGGGCCTCCTGCGGCAACCATTCCCGGTTGATCTGACTGGCCCGGGCCGCGGCCAAAAAGCGCTCCGGGTCCAGCACACCCTGCTGTCCCAGCAGTTGGGCGACCTGCGCAACGCTCATACCTTCCGGGATAGTAAAGCGGTGGATGACTACCTGCCCTTTGGCGAACTTGTCCAGGATTTCGGCTACTTTCATTCCGGGGCTGAGTCGGTACTCACCGGAATGGAGCTGGCTGTCCAGCTTATGCTGACGGGCGAACAGGCGAAAAGCCAGTGGATTGCGGATGAGCTTGCGGGCATACAGGGCCTCAGCCACCTCCCGGGTACTGGTCCCCGGCGGAATCTCGAAGGTTACCCAGTCCGCCGATGTGGCATCAACGGGCTGCAGCAGTTCCTCTGTCCACTGCAGGAACATCTGCCCTGCGCCCAGGACAACGACCATCACGACAAGCAGCACCAACCACTTTTTCAAGAACCCGGGCACCCCCCTACGCCAAAAAAGGAGCCCGCATTGGGCTCCTTTGGGCTGCCTAACAGTAATCTGGACCCGTGCTTCCGACGCCCTTTACTGTGACCGGTATGGGAGTCTGCCGCTCACACGCGTCCTGCCGGCTCACTTCTGCTCTTCTTCGGGCTGTTCCTCGAACTCCTCTTCGTCGAGAAGTTCTTCCCAGGCCTCGGCGACCCGCTCGAACTCTTCCTCATCCTCGATCTCGACGAGGATATCCTCACCGCTCTCATCGGTATCAATGCGGAGGATCACTGCGGCTTCCTCTTCCTCATCTTCCACATCCATGGGGAGGAGGATGGCGTAGTCTTTCTCGTCGACCTTGATCACCTGGATGATGGTGAATTCGTGCTCTTTGCCTTCTTCGTCTGTAAGTACGATGACTTCTTCGTCATCATGCTCGTGGTCGTGTCCTTCGTGGTCGGTCACCAGGTACCACCTCGATTCGCAAGATACTCCTATTCTAGCTAAGGGTCCTGGTAAAGTCAAACCAGGGTCCCTGCCAGGATTATGTAACCTGGCCCCCGGTCGGACCCACGTCTTATTCTGCCCCGCCCTGGCGCTTTTTGTGCGCCCGGAAGTCCAGATAACCCTGCAGGATCAACTGCGCCGCGATCTTGTCCACTACCTGCTTGCGTTTGGCCCGAGAGACATCGGCTTCCAGCAAGGCGCGCTGAGCACCGGCCGTGGTCAGCCGCTCATCCCACAGGGTCACGGTGGCCCCGGGGAAAATTTCGCCCAGCCGGGCAGCGAATTCCCGGCACAGTTCGGCGCGTGGACCGTAGCTCCCGTTCATGTTCCGGGGTAGTCCTACCACCCATTCGGTCACCTCATGCTGGGCTGCGATCACCTGCAACCGCTTCAGATCACCGGTCAGGTCCTTGCGCCGGATCACCTCCAGCCCCTGGGCCGTCCAGCCCATCAAATCACTGACCGCCACGCCGATGGTCCGGTCGCCCACGTCCAGGCCGGCAATCCGCATCGTTTGTGCACTCTCCCCGGCATGGGCGCCGCCACCGCGGCCATGCCCTTGCCTGCAACGTCATTGATTCGGCCGTAACTGCCGCCCAGCCGGGTCCAGCAGGCGTACCAGTCCGATTCCGCCCACAAAGCCGCTGATATGGGCCCACCAGGCCACCGGTGCGCCACCTGCCACCGGAGCGCTGACGCCCTGCCACAGTTGCAGCAGAAACCATACGCCCAACAGCACGCGGGCATTGACCCGGATCGCCGGCACCAGCAACCCCAGGGGAACCAGCGCCAGCACCCGCGCCTGCGGATACAGCACCGCATAGGCACCCAGCACGGCTGCCACCGCCCCGCTCGCCCCAATGGTGGGAATGCGGGAATACGGGTTGGCCAGTACATGGGCCAGATTGGCCACCAACCCGCCCAACAGGTAGAACCCCAGGTAACGCCAGTGGCCCAGGCGGTCCTCTACATTGTCACCAAATACCCATAGAAACAGCATGTTGCCCGTGAGATGCAGCCAACCCCCGTGCAGAAACGTAGCCGTCAGCAGGGTGACCGGTGGCCAGAGTCCGGTCGCTGCCGGGGTACCCAGGTGAAACACCCGTGCCGGTACCACTGCCAGCAGCCGAACCGCCGGACCGTCTGCCACCACTTCCCAAACAAATACGGCGATGCTGATGAGAATCAGCGCCGTATTTACATAGGCCCGGGACCGGGTACGGATGGAGTCTCGCAGGGGAATGACCACGCCCAGACCTCCGTAATGTACCACAGATTGCCCTGATGGGCAACGGCACCAGGCATAGGTTTCCCGTTTGCGCCGCACACACCGCGGCCGGGGCCATCGCCCCGGCCGCGAGATCCAGATTAGCCCTGGCGGAGGGTCAGGCCGTCCACCGAAACCTTTTCCCGGGTATCGGCGTCCAGCCAGTGCACCCAGCACTCCCGTGTGTGAGTGGCAAAAGCGGCCACCTGCCCCCGCCGGCCGCCCGGATTCTGCACCCGGGGCAGGATGCCGCGGGCAATCTGCTCCTCCACCGCGGTTTTGACCTCGGGTCGGAGTTCCGCTGCCATCTCCCAGCCACCTGACACCTTGCGCTCAATGCGCACGGCCCGGCCCGTCTCCCGGACCACCTGGCGCGCCACCCGCATCGCTTTGGCCAGCCGATCCACTTCGCATTCCCGCACCAATCCACGCGGAGTTGCCCGCCGCACTCGGAACCGCAGCGACATTTGCACTCACCTCGCCTGAACTCTTCGATGATCCACAATCGCACTCCTCTTCGCAATTTATAATGTTTATGCATGTTTCAGTCAGGTGCGAAGAGGAGTCCGTCAGATCATCTTATGGCAGGTGAATGCCGTGCCAGTCCACTCAGTTGCCGTCTTCCCGGCCGGCCAGCGCCAGTTCCCCCCAACCGCCGGGGACCCGGAAGCGATGCATGACCATCCCGACGCCGGGGGCGTACCAGGTGGCGGCCTCCTCCACCCCGCCGCGGCAGGTGCTGACGGCGACACAGTCGGTATAGCGGCCGGCCGGAACGGCGGCCACCGCGTCGGTGGCGATGACCACCAGTTCAGCCGGGTCGTTCGCCGTACCACCGGTCCAGGACTGGTTGGGGGTCAGCGGACTGCGCAGCACCACCTGGTTGTCGACCCGCACCTCGCCGGCCGCCACGGCCACCGCAAAATGCTCGGGATCGTTGCCGCTCAGATGCCGCTGTACCCGGGCCAGCAGTGCACCGCGGTTACGGCGCACCCCCAGCACGGCCTGTGTGAGTTGCCCGGTCGGACGCCCGAGCATGCTGACCACATAAATCATTCGCATTCCGGCCTGCACGGGAAAAAGACGCTCCACCGGCACTCTGCCTCCCTGAACGCGCCTGGCGGGCCATGCACATAACAAGGGCGAGGGATCCTCTCCCTCGCCCGGCCCCGTCCACTAACGCGCCACTGGATTTTTTTCAAGATAAGCCTGAATTACTTCCTCCAGCAACTCGTCCCGCTCCAACCGCCGGATCAGATTCCGGGCACCGTTATGGCTGGTGATGTAGGTTGGATCGCCTGAGAGCAAGTACCCCACGATCTGCTCAATGGGGCTGTACCCCTTCTCTTTCAGTGCGGCATAAACCTTACGCAGCACATCCCCGGGGTCCCGCTCCTCAGGCTTGCCGCGCCACATGATTGTCCGATCGCCGGCCTCGGTCATGTGCGTATTCACCGCCTTTACACTCACAGCCGACCGCCTTGTCGTTAACACGAATACTTCCACACCCGGTGCCAAAACCCTCTATGTGGTGCCTAGATTCTGCCCGGAGCGAAGCCGGTATGCATCCGGCTCCGCCCCGGCAGCCGCCTACTTCAGTTGGGCCTGCACCAGTGCCGGCACCTGGTCAAGGGCGGCCTGAAGCTTTTCCGGGCTCTTGCCGCCGGCCTGAGCCATATCCGGGCGGCCGCCACCGGAACCATCTACCAGTTTGGCCAGTTCCCGGACCAGGTTCCCGGCGTGCACTTTGCTGCCAGCCACGTCCTTGGTGGCTGCCGCCACCAGGTTCACCTTTCCTTCGGTGGCAGCGCCGAGCACCACCAGACCGGACCCCAGCTTGTCGCGCAGGAAGTCAGTCATCTGGCGCAGTTCGTCGATGGTGGCCACCGAGACCTGGCCCGCCACCAGCCGGATCCCGCCCACGGCGCGGGCGTCGGCGGCCGACAACAGTTCCTCGGCCTGGCCCCGGGCGGCCCGGGCCCGCAGTGCCTCCAGTTCCTTTTCTGCCCCGCGCAGGGCCCCGACCGTGGCTTCGACCTTGACGGGCACCTCTTCTGGGCTAGGCGCCTTCACCAGGGCGGCAATCTGCCCCAGCCGCGCCTCCAGGGTATTCACATACTCGTAGGCGCCGCGCCCGGTCACCGCTTCCACCCGGCGGACGCCGGCCGCCACGCCGCCCTCGGTGACGATCTTGAACAGGCCGGCCTGGGCCGTGCTGCTGCAGTGGCAGCCGCCGCACAATTCCAGGCTGAAGTCGCTGATGGACACGACCCGGACGATATCCCCGTATTTCTCACCGAACAGGGCCATGGCCCCCATCTGCCGGGCGTCGTCGATGGGCATGTATTCCCACTGCACCGGTTTGCCCAGTTCGATCTCGCGGTTGACCATGTCTTCGACTGCCTTGATCTGTTCCGGGGTCAGCGGTCCGTCGTGGGTAAAGTCGAACCGCAGCCGGTCCGGCGCCACCAGGGAGCCGGCCTGTTGCACATGCGGCCCCAGAACGGTGCGCAGGGCTTGCTGTAGGAGGTGGGTGGCCGTATGGTTCTTGATGATATTCAGCCGCCGGATGTCGTCGATGGCGGCCACCACGGTCATGCCCGTTTCCAGGAAACCCTGTTCGACCTGAACGAAGTGCAGGTAGTGGCCGCCGGGCAGTTTGCGGGTATCCTCCACCCGCAGTTCCAGGCCAGGGGCGTCGATGATCCCGGTGTCCCCGATCTGGCCGCCGCTTTCGGCATAGAAAGGCGTGGTGTCGAGCACCACCACCACCCGGTCGCCGGCGGCGGCACCGGTGGGCTGGCCGCTGTCGGCGTCCAGCACGGCCAGCACCGTGGCCGAGGCCGTCAGATCAGTGTAACCGATGAAGTCGGTGGCCGGCACGCCTTCCAGGGCGCCGGCAAACACCCGCAGCTTCTCCCCGGTATAGGTCACGTCCCGGGCAGCCCGGGCCCGTTCCCGCTGGGCGGCCAGGTTCTTCTGGAAGCCGGCCTCATCCACCCGCAGGCCCCGCTCCAGAGCTACATCCTGGACAATGTCAAGCGGGAAGCCAAAGGTGTCGTAGAGCAGGAACACCGCGTCGCCATCGACTTCAGTGCGGCCGTCGCGCTGCATGTGGGCCAGGATTTCTTCCAGCTTCTCCATGCCGCGCTCCAGGGTGGTGAAAAAGCGCTCTTCTTCCCGCCGGATTTCGGCTGCAATGGCCGTCTCCTGCTCACGCACTTCCGGATAGGCCTCGCCCATCAGGGCCACCACCGCCGGCACCACCCGGTACATGAAGGTTTCGGTGAAGCCCAGTATCTTGCCAAAGCGCACCGCCCGGCGCAGGATGCGGCGCATGACGTAGCCGCGGCCCTCGTTGCTGAAGCGGACGCCGTCGGCAATCAGGAAGGTGCAGCAGCGGGCATGGTCGGCGATCACCCGGAAGGGCATGCCGCCGGGTCCCGGGTCGTAGGTAACCCCGGACAACTGCTCGGTGTGGCGGATGATGTCCCGCAGCAGGTCGGTGTCGTAGTTGGAGTAGGCGCCCTGCATGATGCTGGCCATGCGCTCCAGCCCCAGGCCGGTGTCGACCCCCGGCCGCTCCAGGGGCGTAAGGGTGCCGTCCGGGTTCTGGTTGTACTGCATGAACACGTTATTCCAGAACTCGCGCCAGCGGTCACAGCCGCAGGTGGAGATATGGCAGACCTCAGCATCGCAGGCGTGTTCTGCGCCCATGTCGATGAAGATTTCCGAACACGGCCCGCAGGGGCCGGTGTCGCCCATGCGCCAGAAGTTGTCCTTCTCACCCAGGCGCACGATCCGATCCTCGGCCACCCCGATCTGCCGCCAGATCTCGTAGGCCTGGTCGTCGTCTTTATAAATGGTCACCCAGAGCCGGTCAGGGCTGAGGCCAAACCACCGCGGGCTGGTGACCAGTTCCCAGGCATAGGACAGGGCTTCGGTCTTGAAGTAGTCCCCGAAGCTGAAGTTACCCATCATTTCAAAGAAGGTCTGGTGTCGGGCGGTGCGACCGACGGCGTCCAGGTCATTGTGCTTGCCACCGGCCCGCACGCATTTCTGGGCGGTGACGGCCCGCCGGTATTCCCGTTTTTCCACCCCCAGGAAGGTGTCTTTGAACTGGTTCATGCCGGCATTGGTAAACAGCAGCGTCGGGTCGTTCACCGGCACCAGGCTGGAGGACGGCACATAGGTGTGCCCTTTCTCCTTGAAGAAATCGATATACATCTGGCGAATCTGGTTGCCCGTCAGCACATTGGTCTCCCCTTCCTCACTGGCGGGAGGTTCCCTCCGCCCGTTGCCACTCCGCTCCGCCGCCGCCATCCCGGCCGGTCTGACCGAAACCCGCGTACCCCGTGCCGGTCCAACCAAAAACCCCGTCCGGCCGGAGCGTCGTACGCTCCAGGGACGGGGAATTATACCCGCGGAACCACCCTGATTCCGCCGGTGCTTTCCGGCAGACCTTCGGCTGCGTCTGCAGCGGGCTGCCCCGTCGGCGGTTTGCTTGGGTGGCGTTGGCCCACCTGCCGCAGGCGCCTTCCATCCGGTTGGGACCCGGTGGCTGTATCTCCCCACGCCGCAGCGCTATACAACTGTGATTACTTCACTAGTTTATCCAGGCTTTCCATGCCTGTCAAGCCAGTGGCCGCTCCCCTATGGCCGCTCGCCCGGATCGCCGGTGGCCGGTGGCTCACCGGCCGGGCGGAAGGTTTTCTGCCTGAACCTTGACTGGGTGCGCCCGAGCTGGTTACCATGGGCTGGGTGCCCCTGACAGAGGAGGTAACGCCCCTTGGCTATCTACGCGATCGGCGACCCCCACCTGTCACGGGTGGCGGCCAAACCGATGGATATTTTCGGACCGGCCTGGGCGGATCATGCCAACCGGCTGGCCGCAGGCTGGCAGGCGGTGGTGCAGGCCGGCGATGTGGTGCTGGTGCCAGGGGATATCTCCTGGGCCATGACCCTGGCCGAGGCTCTGCCGGACCTGCAGGACCTGGACAGCCTGCCGGGCACGAAGCTGCTGATTCAGGGCAACCATGACTACTGGTGGCAGTCGGTCAGCAAGATCCGCCAGTTGCCGATGCCTGGCATGCGTTTTATTCAGAATGACCATGTCCGGCTCGACGGCCAGGTGGCCGTGTGCGGCACCCGGGGCTGGCTGCTGCCGGGGGATCGCGGCTGGGGCGATGATCCGGAACATAACCAGAAAATTTATGCTCGCGAGCTGCAGCGCCTGCAACTGTCGCTGCAGAGTGCCCTCAAGGCCGGTGCTGCTGAGATTGTGGTAATGCTGCACTACCCGCCGGTGGGCCCCGGCGGCGCGCCCACGGAGTTTTCCCGCCTGCTTGCCGCCACGCCGGGCGTTTCGCTGTGCGTGTACGGCCACCTGCACGGGGCCGCTGCCCATGAGCGGGCGTTTCAGGGCGAACTCGACGGGGTGACGTACCGGCTGGTGGCCGGCGACTACCTGGGCTTTGTGCCGCTGCGGGTGCGGGAATAGAAGCTGATGCCGTCTTGATGCGGCGGGCGCCGGTAGCCGGGGGAGACCCCGGCTTGTTCGGTTTGGTTCACGATCACTCCCTGGTCAGGTGGATGGTTTGCAGGTCTGGGGCCAAGGCCTGACTAATTAGCAACACAAAGAACGGTTTGGGTTTGGGTGCCGTCTCTGCCCAGAACTCCGCAGCCGATTGCCAGCAGCCACTTCCCGAATTCGTATGCTTTTACCTTTAACGTGCTTTACCGCATACACTCCTGGCTTGACTTCACCATTGGTTAACAGTCGAACTATCTTTTCGATTACTTCACCCCCCTTTTGAACGGACTGCTCGCTGTCCAATGCCTGCGACAGGGAAGGTGAGGTGACCTGTGCGATACGAGACGATTCTTTCAAAGACTTTACAGGAGATCCCTGAGTTTTGGTCTGCTTACTGCGAACGCCAGGCGAGCATTTGCGGCTGACTTTCGACAGCATGATCCTAACGATGAGATGAACGGCGATCTTAATGAACATTTTTCTCTGATCCAAGGTCTAGCTTCCGGCGGTATTCGGAACTGCTTGCTGACCCTGACAGGCGAGATCGGATGCAGGCACTGCTCCAACAGAACTTTTTTGATCGATATCCCCAATATAAATTCATTCAGCAGATTGATCTTAACCAATATCCTACCATAAACGCAGAATTCGCCTTCACAGAGAAACTCCGCCTGATGATTGTCAGGCTACTGGATCCCGCGTAGTCACGAGCCTGGCGCAGAGGAGCAGGACCGCGGGCCCTGATCGACCAGCACATGGCTCCGTCACTGCTACTCAAAGAAATCAAATCCCTTGATATTGTTGCTGCTATACACGCCGTACCTTTTCAGGACAGCCGCAAGGAGTTGCCGATTCTCGCACGGTACTGCAAGACACTCCTGCTTCAGTCCCAAACGAGACCGCGCGCTGGTTCTCTATGATGTTTACTGATCGAAGGTAGCCATGGTTTGGGGCATGGCAGCCCAGGCAAGCGGCGTGGGGCCAGGTGACGGCGGTTCCAATAAAGCGGGGGACATCAGGTTGAGATGGGACGATTTGCTGACCCCATGCGGTCCATGGCTGCACGTTACTGTGGCAAACGAGTCTGAGCTTTGCAGTGCAATGTGGGCACTGCAAAGCTCCCATCAGGGACGAATCACTGCCCGGATGATTCGGGGCCAAAAGTCAACGACCTACGAGGACTTCATGAACGAGATCGCTGCCGCTCTTCAGTTTCCGTACTATTTCGGCGCCAACTGGCCTGCCCTGGGTGAGTGCCTGGCCGATCTGGAATGGCTCCCCCAAAGCGAGGCTTATGTATTGTTCATCGCAAACGCCCACCGGCTGTTCGAGACGGAGGTTGAGGCTGACACAGAGTTGCGCGTTCTGGTCGAAATATTGAACCACACAGGAAAGGAATGGAACAAGCCACAGCCAGAAGACCCCTTCTACCCAAGAGGTGCCATTGCTTTTCACGTGGTCTTCCATGCCCAGAGTCAGGATTTTGCCCGACTGCGCGCCCGGTTAGATACAGTCGGAGCCGCCTATGCAGACCTGCATCTCGCCTGACTACCAGCCTGGCCGCCCTAAAGCAGGGCGGCCAGACCGCGGGCGGTGGCCAGGTTGGTGGCCACCGCAATGTTGCGCACATCGCAGACCCGGAGCAGGGCCATCACGTCCGGCTCGTGGGGGTGAGCGGTCAGTGGGTCACGCAGGAAAAAGACCAGGTCAATCTCGCCCATGGCGATGCGGGCCCCGATCTGCTGGTCGCCGCCCAGAGGGCCGGACAGGTAGCGCTGCACCGGCAGTCCCGTCTGCTCTGCCACCAGTTGGCCGGTGGTGCCGGTGGCGCACAGTTCGTGCCTGGCAAAACCGGCCCGGAACTCGCTCACCAGTTGAATCATGTCCGGTTTTTTCTTGTCGTGGGCAATCAGCGCAATGCGCATGGTGCCACCTCCGCCCGGAATGTTACAGACCCCGGGCTGCCATATATTCGGCCAGGTCGGCCAGCCGGTTCGAATAGCCCCATTCGTTGTCGTACCAGGCAATCACCTTCACCATGTTGCCGCCGATCACC
>JAKFDK010000052.1:0-2134 GCA_036676195.1 Clostridia bacterium
AGTCGTCGGCATACCTCACCAGGAATACGCCATAGGGTTGGCGCCTTCGGTGGTACACTGTGAGCCGTTCGTACTTCCTGGCGATGAACATGTCCAGTTCGTGCAGGTAAACATTGGCAAGAAGTGGAGACAGGATACCGCCCTGGGGGGCTCCCCATTCGGATTCCACGAACTGGTCTTTGTCCATGACCCCTGCTTTCAACATGGTCCGGATCAATCGCAAGACTCGCTTGTCCCGAATGTCACGCTCCAGGAGCGAGAGAAGAATGTCGTGGTCGACATGGTCAAAGAAACCCTTGATGTCTCCTTCGACGACCCATTCATACCCCGTATTGATGAGGGCTCGAATCCGCTGGATTGCGTGGTGGGTGCACCGGTACAGCCGGAAGCCATATGAGTGTGGGCAGAATCTCTGCTCGTACACAGGCTCCAGTATGCTCCGCGCCGCCTCTTGTACCACGCGGTCCGCGATTGCGGGAATTCCAAGCGGTCTGAGTTCTTTAGGCTTATCCGGTTTGGGTATCCAGTGACGCCGTACTGGTAGCGGTCGGTAGGCTCCGTTGCGAAGCTTCTGGATGAGTTCACGTCGGAGAGTTTGCCGCGCCTCCCAGGACGCATAGTTGGACCTGGTTTTTCCATCGACCCCAGGGGTCTTGGCTCCCTTGTTCTGTAATACTGCGCTGACCGCCTGGTCGAGAGTATTCGACCAGGTTAGCGTACGGAACAGTCTGCTAAAGGGCTTTCCTTGTTGGGCATGGTGTGCGATACGTACCTGTGCTCGGAATCCGCGTCGGCGCTGTGCCTCTTCGAGGCTGGCAGCACCGGCCGAGGTGCTTGTCAGATTGCAACACCCCTTACGCTGGGCGCATGGGGCTCCGTTGCCAGGACGTGTCTCCCTAACTGGGACCCTTCGCCATGTGGCTGGCTTTCCCAACCTCGGACTACTACGGTCCCTCCGTCCCAGCCCGGCCACGTCAGCGCAGCTGCCCATCCCCTGCCGGGGACGGCCGGACTGGTTCCCGTGTTCACTGGAACCCGCCTTGCCACCTTAGGTACCTACTCTACGCGGGAGGCGTGCGGTCACTTGTACCTCTGTAGCAGCCGCCTGGTGGTTGACCACCATCCTGGTCCGAACCGCTAGCGGACCAGGCCATCCTCATCACACCCGTCAGCCATCGTGGGTGTGTTAATGCTCACCACGCTTCGGACGTAGGTTCGTGTGCCTTACCATAGTGGGTCACCGGGAGTCGCCCCGCCTCTTGGGAGTATGGCTCTCCCTCACGGGCGCTTTACCGCGAGCTTCACACCCCAGGCTGCTCAACCTGACGCATGTCGCGGTTTCTCGCGAGGGCATGAGGTAGCCCTCGTTTCTCCTTCCGGAGAACATCGAGTTCCAGCGCCTCACGGCGCACAGCGGTGCGCAAAGCGGTGGTATCTAAAGTATCTGGGGTCACGCCATGGGCACCTACGGCCCGCCAGGGATGTCTCCGGTCCGGGAAGCTATACCTCTTCTTTGGAGGGTGCCCAGAGGGAAATGCCCCAAGCGCGGGGGTCTTGACGGGTGGCGGGACGGCGGTACACTGGCATGACCGACGGGCCGGCCCACGCCAGAGGACCCACTCTTCCCCGGAGCCGGCCCGTCGGTATCTGCGGAAAATCGCCGTAACGGCAGGACCAGTCAAGGCCCCCGCTTATCCCCTCTCTGTCTGGTCTAAGCTAGACGGGGAGGGGATCGCCTTTGGACACCACCTGTCGCTCGCCCCTGTTGCTGCGTAACCGGGAAACCCGGCAGTACCGGCTGGCGCCGTGCCGACGCTGGGGCTGCCCGGCGTGTGCCAGGAGATTGGCCGCACAGTGGCGGGCGGTGCTGAATTGGGCGGACAGTCAGGCCGGAGCGCCGCAGTACTTCATCACCCTGACCCTGCGCCAGGCCCTGCCGCTGTGGCGCCAGGCCCCACCGAAACAACGAGCCGCCCGGCGCGCCGAGGCAGTCGCCCTGACCCGGCTGCTCAGCCGCGCCCTGACCCGGCTGGTGGGGGAGATCCGCCGCACCTACGGCCCCTTTGAATACGTCGCCTTCGTGGAACTGACCACCGGGCGGCGGACCCCGGGACACCGGCCGCACCTGCACCTG
>JAKFDK010000053.1:0-74414 GCA_036676195.1 Clostridia bacterium
CGCGTGAATAACCTGCACTTCGTGCAATGGTAACCCATTGAAAAAAAGCATCAGTTGACCAATGATGTGTAATGAGATCTGCTTGGCGGCGATCATCTCATCACACGGAGGTTCAACTGATGCATTATCAAGGTACGACACCGGACACGAGTGCGCAATACACGAAGTTCACCACCAAGCATGGTTTTCTCGTTGCCCTGGGCTGGGTCGCCCAAAGGCTGGGGTTGCGTGAAGCGTTGGACCGACACCTGCACATCAAGCAGAAGACTTATCAGTTCAAGCCGAACGACAAGGTCATTGAGGCGCTGGTCGGTATTTTGGGAGACTGCGAGTACATGAAGGACCTGAATTCGCAGGCCGAGCCGATCACTGCCGATGTAGCTGTGGCCAAGGCATGGGGTCAGGCTGGTTTCGCCCATTCTTCCACGGCCCTCTATGTGCGCTACCTTTGGCAAGCTGACGGCGGAGAACGTCACGCAGCTGACGAGGGCGTTGGACGAAGTGCAGCGGCCCTTGCTGCACAAGGAAGTTGAGGCGCTGGTCGGTCCAGACGGACAGGGGCAGGTTGTCGTAGATGTCGATCTTTCGGGCCAGAAGGTCCGTGGTGAGGCGAAGCAATACACGGGAACGGATTTTGGCTACATCAAGGGTCAGCTTGCCCGCGGCTATCAGATCGTGGCGGCTTTTCTGACGGGGGTACAGAATCGCTTTGCCGTTGCCAGTACGCTTAAGTCCGGCAAAGCTCATGCCCAATCGGGTGGGTGTTTGCTGGAGATCCTCCCGGGCGTTGAGACTCGGCTTGACCGTCCGCAGCGCCGCACCGAATGCGTTCAGCAGTGCATGGTCGAGCAGAAAGCCCGGATTCGTCAGGTTCACCAGGAGATCACTGCGCTTCAAGGTCGCGGGAGTGCCCGACGCCGGCCCAAGCTGGAACGGGAACTGAAGGATGCCGTGGAAGCCCTGATCGGGTTGAACCGGCGACTCCGCCAATACCGGCAGGACAACGCCACCAACCCTTCGCCAGTGCGCATCGTCCTGCGTGCCGACAGCGCCTTTGGGACTCTTGAGGTCTTTCAGCGTCTGTTGGAACTGGGGTATGAGTTCGCGATCAAATCCTACTCCGGCAGCAATCCGGCCTATAAGACGCTCCTCGACTCGCTTCCTGCTGACGACTGGGTAGAGGTCGGTAAGAACCGGTATGCCGCCGAAGGGATCGCCGTACCTTCGCCCCAGTTGCTGGGTGCCTTCCCCCTCCGGCTGGTTGCACTCCGACGCTCGGATGCCGATGGTCGGCAAGTGCGGAGCGTCGTTGTGACCACCTTTGGTACCGAGACCATGACCACCAAAGAGATGGTCACGTTTTACCACGCCAGGCAGACCATCGAGGCCGGCTTCCAGGAGTGCAAGGGTACACTTCACTTTGGTAAGCCTCGCCTCCGCAAGTACGAGTCCAATGCGGCATTTACGCAGCTGGTCCTCTTTGCCTTCAATCTGATTCGCTGGGTAAGGCCCTGTCTGCAAACCACAGCCACCAAGATTGCCAACGCCAAGACTCGTTTCCTGGTCCGGATCGCAGCCAGGTGTCGGGCGTCGGTCAGGCACGCAGCCGACAAGGTCCATATCTTGTTTAGCCGCGGTACCACCCTCGCCGGGCTGAGAGTAGTGGTCACCTGGCCGCCTGATTACCCTTTTTCAGTTTCCAATGGACACATGTCGACTTGTTTGCGTGAAACTTGAGCTAGGTGCTGGAACTCGCCACAAATATGCGGGCGCGGCAACGAGACGGGTGCTTTGTACTCCGTCTCGTTGCAGTCTTTATTGGGGAATACGGGGTAACTAGCAGGGCCATTCAGGCGGTAAGCAGGCACCAGCGGCGCTCATGGACACGAGCCAGATCGTGGCGCTAACCAGGACCAGCACGAACAAAGTACGCATAATACCCCTCCTTTCCCATCACAAATTGCTCCTTTCTGGAAGACTGAAACCGCCAACAAACGGTATCATATCCAGGCCCTGTTCCAGGTACTCGCGGTCCAAGGCTTGGAGCAGTGAAGCGCCATGCTTAGACATAAGGTCATACATAGCTTCAATCGCAACAAATTCTAGATCAAACGTGTTTGCGTGAATTGCCTTTAAGCGGGCGGAGAGAGCATACCCCAAAGCATTCTTATGATCTCCGGCTGCCGCCAAACAAGAAGACAATAGAAGGCTTAAATCAAACTCGGTAAGAGTGGATTTGTTTGGTTCAGCCAAACCCGCGACACATAAGGATCCGGCCCACTTATATGCCCCCACTCGATATGCGTAACGGGCCCGGGCCAGGTAATAGCCAGCCCGGCTATTTTGTTGTGATGGATAGTTGGCAGCATAAGCCCGCATCTCAGCAAGTAGGGCAGGTACGGCTCTTAATTCGACCTGCAGGTAGCACTCCAGTAATAGCTGTGTTGCCGTGTGATGTCCTTCGGGGTTTTTAAGGGATTGATATTCCTCACGGGCCCGCTGGAACGCCTTCCTGGCTTCTGCAACGCCACCGCTATTATATAGTACATTCCCAATGTTCAGCCATACATGGCCCAAAAGATGCCGGGCGGCTCTATATTTGGACTGGTATGTAAAGTAGTCATAAAGAGCAGAGAGGGCTGCCGAATAGGAACGGCTACGGCCATATGCCACACCGAGTACCAGTAAAACCCTACCCAAAAGGTCCCATTGATTCGTATCCTGGCATAACCTTCGGCATAACTCTCCAGCTGGAATTGCATGAATCAGTTCTTGCCGGTGGGCTCGCGCTCGGCAGACCGCATAATTGATATGTGCATACTCAACCGTGGTGTGGCCCCCGCGACGCACGATCTGTTCGGTAACTTGTAGGATCTTGTCCCACTGTTCCTGATCCACCAGTTTCTCAAGCCACTGAACTTCCGGTGCCAGCATACGAGTCACTCCACAAGTAGCCGACTGGAGGGTGGAGGAATCTTGCGTAAGTTACTCTGCTTCACAGTCAAGTTTCTGACTCAACTATAGGGCGCAAAACACTATGCAGTCAAATATGAATAATCAATTGTGAACCTCCCTTTACAAAACTATATAGTTTTTCTACCTGAACTTTCCGTACAAAAGTACATACTTAATGTGGAATTGGTTCAATAGCAAAGAGTCGGGCCCGGAAATTTGCGCCTATCTTTGGTGGGAGCAAACGCAGGTAAACCGGCGGATTAGAGCGCTCACTAAAGTCAGCACCCTCCCCCACGGTGAGAGTGCCCATCACATTACCAGCCATCACCTTGACATCCGCACAAACCTCTGGTATCCTAAGCAAGTCTTTAGTAATTTACCGCTTTAGCAAACGAAAGTGAGTGACCGGCGATGGCGATGGAATGGCCGGCGCCCCTGCGGCACCAGCTCCCGGAAGGTGTAAAGGACCGCCTGCCCCGGGAAGCGGGGCGGTTCCGGCAGCTCAGCAGTGCCCTGCTGGAAGTATTCCGCCGCTGGAGCTACCGCGAAGTCATCACACCTGCATTCGAATTTCTGGAGACCGTCCTGGCCGGACAGGGCTCCCTGGGCCGGCGGGAAGACTACTACCAGCTATTTGACCGCCGCGGGCGGACCCTGGCCCTGCGGCCGGATATGACCGCGCCCATCGCCCGGCTGGCGGCAACCAAACTATCCGGGGAATCCCTGCCCCTGCGCCTGAGCTACTGGGGGCCGGTATTCCGCCACCGCGACCGCAAATCCGGCGCACTGCACGAGATCTGGCAGGCGGGCGTGGAGTGCATCGGGGCCGGCGGAGCCCAGGCCGACGCCGAACTCATCGCCCTGGCCTGCGCCGCCCTGGCCAGCACCGGCCTGGAAGGGTTCAAGATCGGCGTCGGCCACGTGGAGTTTGTCGAGGGCGTGCTGGCCGAAGCCGGCGTATCGCCGGCCCAGGCGGACGACCTGAAGGAATCCCTGGCCGCCCGCGACCTGGTGGCCTTTGAAAAGACGGCCCTCGGAGCGCCAACGCCAGAGGGCGTTCAGTTATTGCTGGACCTGGCCAACTTCACCGGTAACTATGAAGCTGCCCAGGCCCGGTTTGGCAGCCTACAGAACCAGCGGGTCACCCGGGCCCTGGCCGAAATCGGTGAAACGCTGGCGCTGCTGGAGGCACACGGCGTGGCCCACCTGGTGGCCCTGGACCTGGGGCTGGCCCGGCTCTTCGGCTACTACACCGGGGTGGTGTTCGAAGGCTACGCCCCCGGCGTGGGGGCCCCGGTGCTGGGCGGCGGCCGCTACGACAACCTGCTGGCCGACTTCGGCGGGCCGGGCACCGAACCGGCACCGGCCACCGGCTTCGCCGTTGACACCGATCGGGTGCTGCAGGCCCTGGAGCGCCAGGGCAAGCTGAGCCCGGAAACTGGCCTGGACGTCTTGGTGGTGCCCGCTCAGAATGCCATGGCCGCAGCCCTGGCGGTGGCCCGTGACCTGCGGGCCGAGGGCGCCGCAGTGGAGGTGGCCCCGGCCGGACTGGCCGAGGCAGAGGTGGCGGCCTACGCCAAGGCCCGGGGCGCCCGGCGAACCGTGCTGGTCCCGCCTGCGGGGGCTCCGGCCGAAACCGGCGGCCGGAAGACGAACGCCCGGCACGGCGTCGCCCGGCTCAGGCCCGGCCACCACACCACACCGATCCACTGAGCGAAGGAGCAATACGAGCAATATGGATTGGATTACCCTGGCCTTACCCAAGGGCAGGCCGTTCGGGCCGACCGTGGCGCTCCTGGAGCGGTGCGGACTGGCCGGACCCCGGCTGCGGACCGAGGAGTCCCGCAGCCTGATCATTACCGACCCTGACCTGGGCCTGCGCTATATTATCAGCCGCCCCGGCGACGTGCCGACCTTTGTGGAGCACGGCGCCGCCGACCTGGGCATTGTCGGCAAGGACGTATTAATGGAAGGCCGCAGCCAGGTCTACGAACTGCTCGACCTGCGCTATATCTTCTGCCGCTTCGTACTGGCCGCCCCCAATGGCAGCGACCCGGCCGTACTGCTCGATGGTTCCACCCACCGGCGGGTGGCCACCAAGTATACACAGGTGGCCGAAGACTATTTCCGCCGCCGCGGCCTGCAGGTGGAAACCATCTATCTGGGCGGATCTGTGGAAGTGGCGCCCCTGGTCGGCCTGGCCGACATGATCGTCGATATTACCGAAACGGGCCGCACCCTGCAGGCCAACAACCTGTCGGTGCTGGACACCATTTGCGACTCCACCGCCCGCCTGATCGCCAACCGGGCGGCTTACCGGCTGAAGGGCGAGCGCATCGGCCCGATGATCCAGGCACTCAGGGAGGCAACCCGGGATGCTTAAACAATATGCACCAAATGAGTTCCTGGCCCGGCTGGCCGAGCGGCGCACCACTTTTTATCCGGAGATCGAGGCCCGGGTGCGGGAGATCCTGGCCGACGTGCAGGCGCGCGGCGATGCCGCCCTGCACGACCTGACCCGGCAGTTCGACCAGGTCGACCTGCGGGAGTGCGGGTTTGCCGTGGCACCAGGCGAGTGGCAGGCCGGGGTCGACGGGACCCTGGCGGATCTGCTGGCCGCGCTGGAGCAGGCGGCGGCGAACATCCGGGCCTTTCACGAGCCCCAGGTGCCGCACTCGTGGTTTCAGACCCGGCCCGACGGCTCGGTGCTGGGCCAGCAGGTCAGTGCCGTGGAGCGGGTGGGCATCTACATTCCCGGCGGTTCCGCCCCCCTGTACTCCTGCCTGCTCATGACCGCCATTCCCGCCCGGGTGGCCGGGGTCAAGGAAATCATCCTGTGCACCCCGCCGGGGCGGGACGGGCAGTTGCACCCGGCCATGCTGGCCGCTGCCCGGGTAGCCGGTGTGGACCGCATCTTCAAGGTCGGCGGGGCCCAGGCCGTCGGGGCCATGGCCTATGGCACGGCCAGCATTCCCCGGGTCGAAAAAATCGTCGGGCCGGGCAACTACTACGTGACCATGGCCAAGAAGCTGGTCTTCGGTCCAGTGGGCATCGACATGCTCGCCGGCCCGACGGAGGTCGTCTGCATCGACGACGGCTCGGCTCCGGCCGACTGGCTGGCCGCAGACCTGTGCTCGCAGGCCGAGCATCCCAACGGCATGTGCATCCTGATCACCACGGCGGGTGCGGCCCGGGTGGCGGAGATCGACCAGGCCATTACCCGGCAGGTGGCCAGGCTGCCCCGGGGGGAAACCATTGCCCAGAGCTTCCGCGAACTGGGCGCCGCCCTGCTGGCAGCCAACCTGGACGAGGCGGCCGAACTCAGCAACGCCGTGGCGCCCGAGCACCTGGAACTGGCCGTGCATGAACCCTGGGGGCTGCTGCCGGCCATCCGGCATGCCGGAAGCATCTTCATGGGCCACTGGACCCCGGAGCCCATGGGGGACTATATCTGCGGCCCGTCGAATGTGATTCCCACCGAAGGTACGCCCCGCTACGCCTCGCCGGTGAACGTGGAAACGTTTATCAAGCGCAGCGCCGTGGTGGCTTACAGCAAGCGGGCGTTCCTGCAGGAGGCGCCGCAGGCCAGGCTCATGGCCCACGGTGAAGGTCTGCAGGCCCATGCCAACTCCCTGGAGGTGAGGCTGAATGACACGCAAGGCCGAGGTTAACCGCACCACCGCCGAAACCCGTGTGCAGATTGCTCTGAACCTGGACGGCACCGGGCAGCACCAGATTCAAACCGGCGTGGGCTTCTTTGACCATATGCTGGTGCAGATCGCCCGGCACGGATTGGTGGACCTGTCGGTGCAGACTGAAGGGGACCTGCACATTGACGCGCACCACACGGTGGAGGATACCGGCATCGCCCTCGGCCAGGCGCTGCGCCAGGCTCTGGGCGAGGCCCGCGGCATTCGCCGCTATGGCCACGCCTACCTGCCCATGGACGAGGCCCTCGCCTTTGCTGCCGTGGACATCAGCGGCCGCCCTTTCCTCGTGTTTAACGCCCAGTTCCCCACCGCAAAGGTGGGGGACTTCGACACCGAACTGGTGGTGGAGTTCTTCCGGGCGCTGGCCTTTAACGCCGGCCTCACCCTCCACCTGCGGGTGGAGTACGGCGCCAATACCCACCATATGATCGAAGCGCTTTTCAAGGCGTTTGCGCGGGCCCTGGATATGGCCAAGGGCAAAGATGACCGGGTCACGGGTGTGCCCAGCAGCAAGGGCTCCCTGCTGTAGGGGTTTACCGGACGGAGTCCCGGCGCCTGACCGGGTGATCCGCTCTTTAGATGAACTGTAGTAGAGCAGGAGCGATACAGCAGTGAAACTTGTCATGGTCGATTATGGCGCCGGCAACCTGCCCAGTTGTGATAAGGCACTTCTGAAGGTAGGGGCCAAGGCAGAAATCACCGCCGACCCGGCGGCCATCGCCGCCGCCGACGCCCTGGTCCTGCCGGGCGTGGGTGCCTTCCGGGCGGCGGTGGCCAACCTGCAGCAGGCCGGTCTGATCGAAGTGCTGCAGCAGTTTGGCCGTAGCGGGAAGCCCTTCCTGGGCATCTGTGTGGGCGACCAGCTCCTGTTCGAGCAGGGGGAAGAATTCGGGAACACTCCCGGCCTGGGGCTGCTGCCCGGCCGGGTCACCAGCCTGCCGGACAGTGTCAAGCTGCCGCAGATCGGCTGGAACCAGGTTTACCCCCAGTATGCCCACCCCGTCTTTGCCGGCCTGGAGCCCGGCTTCTGGGCCTACTTTGTGCATACCTACGCCGCCGAGGGCGGCGACCCGGCCGACGTGGCCGCCGTGACCGATTACGGCCGGACCTTCCCGTCCGTCAGCGCCCGCGGCAATATTGTCGGCATCCAGTTCCACCCGGAAAAGTCCAGCACCGTGGGCCTGACCATACTGCGTAACTGGGTCGACATGGCCAGGGCCTGGGCCGGCTACACCCTCTTCCCCGCCATCGACCTCAAAGGCGGCCGGGCGGTGCGGCTCAAGCAGGGCCGCATGGAAGACAGCACCGACTACGGCGACCCGGCCCAGGCGGCCGGCCGCTGGCTGGCGGCGGGGGCCCGCTACCTGCACGTGGTGGACCTCGACGGCGCCTTTGCCGGCCGCCCCGCCAACGGCGAGGCGATCCGGGCGATCGTAAATGCCGCCCGTCAGGCCGGCGTGCCGGTGCAGCTCGGCGGCGGACTGCGCTCGCTGGAGGCGGTCGCCGCCGCCCTGGAACTGGGCGTCAGCCGCTGCATCATCGGTACAAAAGCCCTGGAAGGCGACTTCATGCAGCAGGCCATCGCCCGGTTCGGGCCTGAGCGCATCGTCGCCGGGATCGACGCCCGCGACGGCCGGGTGGCCACCGACGGGTGGGTGAACGTGACCGAACTGCGGGCGGTGGACCTGGCCCGGCAACTGCGGCTGGCGGGCGTGCGCCACTGCGTGTATACCGACATCAGCCGCGACGGCATGCTCAGCGGCCCCAACTGGGACGGCCTCGCCGCCATGGCCGCCACCGGCCTGCTGGTGGTGGCGTCCGGCGGCATCAGCTCCGCCGCCGATGTGACCCGGGCCCAGGACACGCCGGGGGTATCCGGCGCCATTTTGGGCAAGGCCCTCTACACCGGCGCCCTGGACCTGCAATCTGCCCTGGCACTTACCCGGAGGTAAAAATCGATGCCGCTGGCCAAACGCATTATTCCCTGCCTGGACATCAAGGACGGGCGGGTGGTGAAGAACGTCAAGTTCTTTCAGAATACCTGGGACGCCGGAGACCCGGTCGCCCTGGCTGCCCGTTACGATGAGCAGGGTGCCGACGAAGTCGTTTTTCTGGACATTTCCGCTTCGGCCGAAGGCCGCAAGACCATGCTCGATGTCATCGCCCGGGCGGCGGAACAGGTGTTTATTCCCCTCACTGTGGGGGGCGGCATCAGCACCGCCGAGCAGGTACGGGATGTCCTGCGGGCAGGGGCAGACAAGGTCAGCATCAACACGGCGGCGGTGAAGAACCCCGACCTGATCAATACCGGGGCCGAGGGATTCGGCAGCCAGTGCATCGTGGTGGCCATTGACTGCAAACGCCGGCCGGAGGGCTGGTGGGAGGTACACCTGCACGGCGGACGCACCCCCACGGGCACTGACGTGATCCAGTGGGCCGCTGAAGCGGAGCGGCGCGGGGCAGGCGAACTGCTGGTGACCAGCATGGACGCCGACGGCACCAGGGAAGGGTACGACCTGGACCTGCACCAGGCTCTGGCCGCCACCGTGCGGATTCCGGTCATTGCCTCCGGCGGGGCGGGGACAATGGAGCACCTGGCCGACGTGCTGACCGCCGGCCAGGCCGATGCCGCCCTGGCGGCCAGTATCTTTCATTCCGGTCAGTACACCGTGGCCGACGCCAAGGCGTTTCTGGCCGGCCGGGGGGTGCCTGTACGCGCATGAGCAACAGCAAGGGACTTGATGCGCTCAAGTGGGGAGCCGACGGCCTGCTGCCGGTGGTGGCCCAGGACGTGCGCACCGGACAGGTGCTGATGGTAGCCTATATGAATGGCGAAGCCCTGGCCAGGACCCTGGAAACCGGCACCGCCTGGTATTGGAGCCGGTCCCGGCAGAAGCTATGGAACAAGGGCGAGACCTCCGGCCACTATCAGCATGTGCGGGAAATCCGCACGGATTGTGACGGGGATACGCTGCTGCTTCTGGTGGAACAACTGGGCGTGGCCTGCCACGAAGGCACCCACTCCTGCTTTTCCTACCGGCTGGAGCCTGCACCGGCGGCGGACCGATCCGAGGCGTTTTTTCCCAACGCCCCGGCCGGCGAAACGGCCCGGATCGGGGCCGTTCTGCAGGAACTGGCCGACACTCTGGCCGAACGCCACCGCCAGCCTGACCCTGAGTCCTATACTTCCCGGCTCTTTCAAAAAGGGATCGACGCCCCGCTGAAAAAAGTGGCGGAGGAAGCCGGCGAAGTACTGCTGGCAGCCAAGGGCGGCGATCGCCCGGGGCTGGTCTGGGAGGTGGCCGACCTCTGGTTTCATTCCATGGTGGTGCTGGAAGCCATGGGCGTTTCATTGGATGAGATCGCCACCGAACTGGCCGGGCGCCGCGGCCACCGGCGCAAGTAACCGTGCCGGGCGGTAATACTGAGGTGAATACAGTGCCAATCCCGATGCGCCCCGAAATCGCCAACATGAAGCCTTACGTGCCCGGCAAGCCCATGGCGGAAGTCAGACGCGAACTGGGCCTGGACGATGTGGTGAAACTGGCTTCCAACGAGAATCCGCTGGGCCCGTCTCCGCTGGCCCTGCAGGCGGCCCGGTCGGCACTGCCCGGCAGCCACCTCTACCCGGAAGGCTCTTCGCCGGACCTGCGCGCGGCCCTGGCGGACCGCTGGGGTGTTGCCCCCGACTGGGTCCTGGTGGGCAACGGTTCAGATGAGATTTTCCGCGTCCTCAGCCTGGTTTATATCCGGCCGGGCGACCACGTGGTGATTCCCGCCCCTTCCTTCTCCGTCTATACCAGCGATACGCAACTGACCGGCGGGGTGCCGGTTACCGTTCCCGTGCGCGACGGCGCCATGGACCTGCCGGCCATGGCCGGCGCCGCCGTACAGAACCAGGCGCGCCTCGTCTACCTGTGCCGTCCCAACAACCCCACCGGCGGGGTTTTTGCCGCCGCCGACTTTCCGGCGTTTATGGCGCAGGTGCCGCCCGAGACGCTGGTAGTCCTTGATGAGGCATACCATGAGTACGACAGTACCGGGTTTGACTGCCGGCCCTACCTCGATCAGTACCCCAACCTGGTGGTTACCCGCACCTTCTCCAAAATTTATGGTCTGGCCGGTCTCCGCATCGGTTACGGGGTGGGCCGTCCGGAAGTCTGGGCGCCTCTGCAGACCGCACGTGAACCGTTCAGCGTGAATATGATTGGTCAGGTGGCCGCCCTGGCCGCCCTGACCGATGAGGCCCACCTGGCGGCGAGCAAAGCCTTGAACCAGGCCGGCAAGTCCTTCCTCTACGGGCTGTTTCGGGAACTGGGCCTGCCGGCAGATCCTACCGAAGCCAACTTTATCCTCGTCGACCTGCAGCGTGAGGCCGGCCCGGTACAGCGGGCACTGCTCCGCCACGGGGTTATTGTGCGAGATACCGGTTCCTTTGGCCTGCCCACCTGTATTCGTGTCACGGTGGGTACAGAAGCCGAAAACCGGCGATTTGCCGCTGCCCTGCGCACCGTCCTCGCCGGGTAAGCACGGCGGCCAACCATACCGGCGATCCACCCTTTAAAACGGGCGGGTCGCCGTTCTGATTTTGGCCGGGCGCGCCAGAACAGGAATTGGTTTTAACCGCCGTTATCCGAGCGTTATTGCATACTAGCGGACCTGATCCGGCCACACTTAAAGGGAACGAGCGCGCTCAGGAGGCGGGGGCTTTGAAGCGATATCTGGCACTTGTACTCGTTCTGGCCATGTCACTGTCCGCCTGCATGGGTGGATCGCCCCAGCGTAGCCGCGGCGGTGGTGGCGGTGGTGGTGGTGGTGGCGGCGGCGGCCAGGAAGATGGCGGCGGCCAGGGCCAGGGCCAGGGCCAGGGGCAAGGGCAGGGGCAGGACGGCGAGGATCAGATGCGCAAGCAGGTCCGCCGGGAGCTGCATGCCGATGACATGAAGGATTTCATCGCCAGCCAGATCCGGGTGTCCGGCGGCGAGGAGATGCTGAAAAAGAGTTTTGACACCGACCAGGGCAAGCGGGCACTGGGCGAAGTGTTTAAGGTGTTTTTGAAGTCCCAGGAAGGCAAGGAAGCCATGGAAGATGCCATGACCCGAATGGTCGAAAAACCGGAAGTCAAGTTTATCATTCAGGAATCCGTCCGGCAGTCCATGAACGAGATCCTCTCCCGGGGCGCCCAGCCACAGCGCCGGGGCGGTGGTGGCGGCGGCGGCGGCGGCGACCAGAAAGGCGACCAGAAAGGCGGCCAGGAAGGTGGCCAGGAAGGCGGCGGGGGTGGCGGAGGCGGAGGCGCCGGGGGCGGCGGCGGCTCGTAAACCCGCCAAAGTATGCAAACCAGTACGGACCGCCGGTCGGCGGTCCGTTGTCGTGTGCGTGGCCTTCTACACGATCGGGAACACAGGCGGCAGGCGCTCTGTTGCCGGTACAGACGCCGCGATGCCCGGGCGGGGCAACAGCCCTTCGGCCAGCAGCGCCTGGAGGAGCGGCTCATAGTCCTGCCGGTCGATGATCAGCGCGGTGGGGCTCACTTCGCCACGCACATAACGGGCGGTGCGGCGCCCGGTCTTGATCTGCGTGGCCAAATGGGGGTCAGCACATCGCAGCAGGCATGCCTCCTGGAAGTACACCTGCCCGTAAGCGCGTCCCCAGGCTGCTATCTCGAAGGCCAGGTTCTGTGGTACCCCGGTACGGCTGTGCCGGGCCAGAAAGTCGAGCAGGCTCTCATTGTCCAGGCCGGCCCGCAGGGCCTGATAAATGGTGTCACGGTTCACTTCATAGACCAGGGCCGGTCCCCGTTGCCGCAGGCCGGCCAGCATCTCCAGGTGCCAGAGCACGGTCAGGGGCACAGGGCGGGGGGCGATCAGTTCGCCCGTAGGCTGAAGAATAAACTGGTATACGGCCGGGCCGGCCGGCTCAGGCGTGGTGGAAGGTCTGCCGGCCAGAAGGTTCCGGCCAGTTTCGGTCAGCCGGCAGACCAGGTCCTGGCCGTCCCGGAAGGCAACCTGGTACACGTGCAGCGGTGCAAGGAAATGGACCAGGTGGTGGTGTAGCCGGGCCGGCAGTTGCCCGCGCTGGCTGGGGTGCAGAATAGGTTCCAATTCAGCCGCCGCCGCCGCAACCTTGATCCACGCGCTGCCAATAGAATGGCTCAACTGCAGAAACGACTGCAGGTCCGGGTGGTGATAGCGATCTTTCCAGTACTGGAAAAGCGCCACCCGCTGCTCACCTTCCGGGCGCTGTAGCCAGGCGGCAAAGCCGCCCCCCGGGCGCAGAAAGCCGGCCTCACGCTTGAGCAATTGGACCTCCAGGGCAAACCCAATCAGGAATCCCAGCGGTTACGGGTAGCGGCCGGAAAGCAGGTCGTCCTCATTCCCGCCCGCCGGTTCGGACCCCAGCAATTGTCCCAGGATGCGCAAGTGTCGTTTGAAGATCACGCCGCTCTGGGTGAGTGGAATTTCCTGTTTGAATACATAGGCCAGCAGGCGGTACAGTTCCTCCACCAGGTCAGGGATGGCCGGATCTTCCTCATGCGGGATCCCATTCAGCGCTACCACATGTTCCGCCATCCGCCGGGCCATCAGATCCGCCAGGCTGGCCTGCAGTTCGGACGGAATGAAATAGACTTCCCGGTAGCCGGCCTTACGCGTATAAACCAAACCACAGTCCATCAGATGGACCAGTGCCAGGGCCGGCCCTTGCCGCCGGCGCCCAGCCATCAGGTTCACCACCTGGTGGCATAATTCCACCGTCACCCCCTGACCGCCGTTGCCCCAGAAAACCACCTTCAGGGCCTGCCACTCGTCAGGCCCCAGGTTGTTCACCATTGCGGTCAGACGGTCTGGCTCGGCCAGCCGCGCCATCAGCGCAGTTTCAATTTCCCGCCGCTGCCCCTGCAGGCCGATCCCCGCTTGCCGGGCCATCCGCTGCAGTTGGTCGTTGGTGATGCGTGCAAGGCACTCGGCCAGCAGCATGGGTTTCAGGTCACCTGCTTTACTCAACCTGGTGGGGGAGACATGAGGCGCCTTCTATACAAACATGACTTCTTCGGTTCCTGACGGCGGCATTCCTGCCGGATCAGGCTCAAGCTGCCCAAAGGGAGTTTGCACCATGGGGGAGAATTCCTTTTTCGTATGACTTGGCCCCGGCTGGGGGGATCCGTTTGCACCGGCCGAAGATTTCGTTGTTGCCGCTCAGTTTTGGTATGGCCGTGCTGGTCCTGGCTCTGACCCAGTGGTCCAACGGCATGCGGATCGAGTGGAGCGCAGGCGTGGCATATGGTCTGACACTGGCGGTGGTCTTATGCAACCCGTTGCTGGTCAACACCGGTGGCGCCACCGTGTCGTTGGCGGGTGGCCTGCTCCTGGCTGTATGTTGGGAGTATGGCCTCCCCACGGCGTGGTTGGCACTGGTCTGCGCCCAGGCCGGCGTACCGGCCTTTGGTGTCAGCCAGGCGAAGACCGTCTGGGCCGAAGGCGCGACGGGAGCTGCTGCCATCACAATGGCCGGCCTTCTGCACACGGCACTGGCCCCTTCCCAGGCTGCGGGCTGGTGGCAGTGGGTGGGGCCGGCCCTGCTTTACTGGCTCATCGATCTGGTAGGAAAGGGGCTCGAAGAGGCCGTGGCCGGCCGTCTGCCGGTGCGGCCAGGGGTGCTGGCGCTGCTGCTGCCGGGGGCATGGTGGGCCGCACCCATTCACCTCACGGTGGCCGCACTGGTGGTCTGGTCGGCCCGGATTCCCTGGATGGAGCCCGCCCTGGTGCTGGTGCTGGTGCTGGCCCAGCGGATGGCCGGGGCACTGGTGAACGCACGCCACCAGGACCGGGCGGTGGTCAGACTCCTGCGACAGGCCGATGATGCCCGGCAGAGCCGGAGCGGCGGCAAGGAGCGCATCCTGCGGTATATCCGCCGGGTTGGCCTGGCGTTGGGTTTGCCCGAGCAGGAGCTGCGTCTGATCACTTATGCCGGTTTGCTGCAGGATATCGGTTCTGAGCCGGCCCCGCCGCCGGCGGTGGAAACCTCCCTATATCCGCCCGACCCGTCGGTGCGCACCGCAGCCAGGGCATATAGCCGGGAGACGGCGCAACGGGTTGAGCAGGTCAGGCTTCTTTACCAGGTCGCCGGGTATATCCGGTTTCGGTACGCCTGGTGGAACGGCAACGGTGAGCCGGAGGGGCTGGCCAATGCAGACATTCCCATGGGTGCCCAGGTACTGGCGGTGGCCAATGCACTGGCGCTCATGGACAGCGGTCGGGAACAGGCCATTCAGTGGTTGCGCACCCAGTCCGGACGGCGGCTGTCGCCGCAGGTAGCCTGGGCTGGACAGCAGGTTCTGCAGGAAGAGGGTGCCGCCGTCCAGGGATCCCCGCATCTGCTGGCGGACGTGATCCGTCGTCTGCAAAGCATCGGCGGGCCGGGGCCGTTACCCCTGCCCGCCTTTGTTGGCCGCTGGCTGTACCCCCTGCGCCACTTCATCACCGGTTATGTCCGCCTGCCGGAAGAATTCACGGCCGTCGCCCACCTCTCCCACGTGCTGAACTTCAGCACCAGCCTGGATGGGGCTCTGGAAGTGGTGTTGGCGGCGGTGAGCGAACTGGCGGGCGGCGCGGTGCTGGTGGCACTGGTCGACGATACAACGCATTGGCTGGCCGTGCGCGGTGCCCGTGGTTTTCATCGGATCGCAGTCGGGCGGCGGCTGGAGGTCAGGGGCGGAGCAGTGACCCGGGCGCTGGTGCACCAGGAAGTGGTTGAACTTTACAATCTGGCCGATGAAATCGCCTGCCCCATCAGCAGGGAACTGGCTGACGGGGAGGGAATCCGTTCCGGCCTGATCCTGCCCCTGGTGGCCCGTGGTCGCACCCTGGGGCTGTTGTTTTTGGGCCGGCAGGAATTGCGCTGGTTTTCCAGCCGGGAGATCGGCATGCTGACCCTGATCGCCGACCAGGCTGCACTGGCGGTGGACAACAGCCGCCTGCTGGGTCAGGCGGAGGAACGACTGGACCGGGTGACTTCGATCAAGCGTCAGTTGGATCTCCTGATTGACCAGTTGCCCGCCGGGGTGCTACTGGTAGATGCAACTTGGAAAATCACGGTGGTGAACCGGGTCGCCCAGGAAATTCTCGTGCGCGCCGGCTACCCGCTGCTGGAGGCAGGTGAGACGTTTCACCCCAGCCCGAACCGGCCGGACGGCCCACTGGTCCGGGTACTACGGGAAGGTGAAAACTTGGCCACGTCCATCTGGCAGGCTACACCTGACCTGGAGGTCGAACTGCGCTGTGCGGCTTTGAAGGATGAGGACGGCAAGCTGCTGGGGGCCCTGGTCATCGGGTGGGACGTGACCCAGGTGCGGCTGATGGAGCAGCAAGTCCAGCGGGTGGAGCGGCTGGCCGCCATGGGGACCATGGCGGCCGGCGCCGCCCATGAAATCCGCAACCCCCTGGCGGCGATCCGCGGCTTCATGCAGCTCCTGGCTGCCCGCCAGACACCGGGCAGCCCCGATGCTGAGTATACCCACATTATCCTGTCCGAGATCGGCCGTATCGAGACCATTGTGCGGGACCTGTTGTTACTTGCCCGCCCCGGCGAGCCCCAGAGGGCACCTGTTTCCCTGACGGCGCTCCTGGACGAGGTCCTGCTGCTGCTGGAGGCAGACTTCAGTCAGCAGCGGATCGAGGTGGTGCGCGACTACCGGCCGGACCAGACCTGCGTCCTGGCAGACGCCAAACTGCTCAAACAGGTGGTGCACAACCTGCTGCGCAACGCGGCGGAGGCCATGGACGGGCAGGGTGGCTGCATCACGGTCACAGTGGGCAGAGGCACCCATCAGGTCTGGTTCCGGGTACAGGACACAGGCGCCGGCATCGCCCCGGCCGACTTGCCCAAACTATTTACGCCCTTCTTCACCACCAAGGAGAGTGGCACCGGCCTGGGGCTGGCGATTTGCTACTCCATCATAGAAGCGCATGGTGGCAAGATCGAAGTGGCATCCGGGGCGGGCGAAGGTGCTGCCTTCAGCGTCTGGCTGCCACCGGCGGTATGCTAGCTCACCTGCTGTCCCGGGGCGGGCAGTGGGTACTCCCCCTGGTACTGGGGCTCCAGCAGTTCGGCGATGCGCATCATCAGGGCGTCAGTGAGTGCCTGGCGTTCATCGGCGGCATCCCGGGGCACAGTCAGATCAGCCAGGGTAAAGGGGCGGCCGATGCGCACCGTAACCCGGGCGTGCCGGGGGCGCTCGCTGCCCATGTCCCGGTCCTGGATCGGCAGCAGCTTTTCCGTCCCCATCAGGGCTACCGGCACAATGGGCAGGCCGGCCCGCCGGGCCACCACCACGGCACCGGCCTTACCCCGCAGCAGGGTACCCGGGCGGCTGCGGCCGCCCTCCGGGAAAATCAGTACTGACCGCCCGTTCTTCAACTGCTCAATGGCTCGCTTGATCGCGTCAATATCAGGCGAGTTGGGCGTGACCGTGATCGTGTCCAGCAGGTCGGCCGTAACCCGGGTCATAGGTGTTCCCTGGAGTTTCACCCCGGCAACGAACACCGGTCGGTTGCGGTGCAGGACCTTGTTCAGGATCAGTCCGTCGACATTCGACAGATGATTGCACACATACAGCACCGGCCCGGCGGGTATGTGTTCCGCCCCCGCGACCGAGATGCGGGCAAAGCCGGCGAGCAGGACATCGACCACTCCATGCACCAGTGGGCGCCGCAGTGCCGGAGGCAGCTTGTCCAGCCAATGAAAGATCAGACTGAGCATAATGGAACCTCCCGGATAGCACAGGCTAAGGAAACGAATTTTCGGCCTCGGGGGGTTGCTCTCCTGCCCGCAGAGCCATCATATCTGCCATTGGCTGCACAAGTTATGGCGAACATGCATTCGCTCGCGGCAGGGAAACTCCCCTGCGGTCGTCGAAACATACGAAAGCGCGACAGCCGCCGCGAAGTCCGCGACCATCCGCCCTGGCCCAGCGTTTTCGCCGGGCTTCTTCTTAATGGTTTGACGGCTCCCGGCCGGGAGGAATTTTATTTGGATCTCCATACGATGCTTGACGCCCTGAACCCACCGCAACGTGAAGCCGCCACCCATAGTACCGGTCCCCTGCTCATCCTGGCCGGTGCCGGATCAGGCAAGACCCGGGTGCTGGTGGCGCGCATGGCCTGGCTCCTGCAGCAGGGAGTCAGCCCTTACCGCATCATTGCCATCACCTTTACCAATAAAGCCGCGGCGGAAATGAAGGAACGGGTGCAGCAGGTGATTGGCCCCAGGGCCCGGGATATCTGGGTCAGCACCTTCCATTCCGCCTGCGTCCGCATCCTGCGGCGCGACATCGAAAAACTGGGGTACAGCCGTGAATTCGCCATTCTCGACACCGGCGACCAGCAGGCGGTGGTCAAGGATATATTGAAAACCTTGAATTTATCAGACAAGCAATATAGCGCCAATGCCATGTTGGGTGCCATTTCGGACTGGAAGAATGAACTGAAAGATGAACACACGGCCGCCCGCGAAGCCCGGGACTTCCTGGTCCAGAAGCAAGCCGAAGTCTATGCGCTCTACCAGCAACGATTGCGGGCCGCCGGTGCCCTGGACTTCGACGACCTCATCCGGCTGACGGTCCGGCTCCTTCAGGAATGGCCGCAGGTCAGGGAGTATTACCAGAACAAATTCGAACAAGTGCTGGTGGACGAATACCAGGACACCAACCAGGCCCAGTACATCCTGGTCAGCCTGCTCGCCGGCAAGCACGGTAACCTGTGTGTGGTGGGCGACGACGACCAGGGCATTTACTCCTGGCGCGGCGCCACTATCCGCAACATCCTGGACTTTGAAGAAAACTATCCTAACGCCCACGTGGTCAAGCTGGAGCAAAACTACCGTTCTACCCAAAATATCCTGGATGCGGCCAATGCCGTTGTCCACCATAACCTGGGGCGCAAAGATAAGCGCCTGTTCACCACCGAGGGCCGGGGCGCCCCCATTATCCGTTACCAGGCCCGCGACGAGCACGACGAGGCCTGGTATGTGGCTGACCAGATCAAAGAAAACCGGCAGCAGGGTACGCCCTGTGGCGACATGGCCATCCTTTACCGCACCCATGCCCAGTCGCGCGCCCTGGAAGAAATCTTTGTGCGCCGGGAAATCCCGTACGCCATCGTCGGCGGGCTCAAGTTTTTTGAGCGCAAGGAAGTAAAGGATGTCATTGCTTATTTGCGCCTGATCCAGAACCCGGCCGATACCATCAGCTTCAAGCGTGCCATTCAGGTACCGCGCCGCGGGGTGGGGCCGGTCACCCTCGACAAGGTGGAAGAGGCGGCCATGGCCCTGGGCAAGCCGATCCTGGAGGTGGCGTCCTGGGCCGGATCCATGGTGCCGGGCCTGGGCAAGGCGGCGGTGGCCAAGGTGGGGGAGTTTGCCGAGCTCATTCACACCCTGCGCCGCCAGTATGTCGAGTTTGAACTGCCGCTGCCCGAACTCATCGACCAGGTTCTGACCCGCTCCGGCCTGCTGGCCGAACTGCAGGCCGAAAACACCATCGAGGCCCAGGGGCGCATCGAGAACCTGCGGGAAATGAAGTCGGTGGCAATGGACGAGGGTCCGGTCAACAACGATCCCGACTTCGACAACCTGCCCCTGGCCCGCTTCCTGGAGCGGGTGGCCCTGGTGGCCGATGCCGACAGCCTCGACGGCGGCAGCGCCGACCGGGTGGTCATGATGACCCTGCACACAGCCAAAGGCCTGGAATTCCCCACCGTCTTCCTCGTGGGTATGGAAGAAGGCGTCTTCCCCAGCAGCCGTTCCGAAGACGAGGAACGCCTCGAGGAAGAGCGGCGGCTATGCTATGTAGGAATGACCCGGGCCCGGTGCCGGCTGTACCTGACCCATGCTTTTTCGCGCACCCTATACGGACAAACCCGCAACAACGCGCCGTCACGCTTTCTGGCGGAAATCCCCGAGGAACTGGTTGAGGTCCAGGGCGTGGACTTCAGCAGCAAATACAGCGCCATGCTGGGCGATGTCCCCGGCTACGGCCGCTTCCGTGGCTATGAGGGCACACCGCGCGGCGGCAACGCCGGCGGCAGCGGCAACGGCAACAGCAACAGCGGCACCTGGGGCAGCCGGACCTGGGGCCAGGCCCGCCCGCCCGCTGAAGAGGATTTCAGCCCCGCCATCGGCAGCCCGGGATGGGGGCAGGCCGTCCGCAGTGCCACCCCGGCGGTCCCCGCCCCGGCGGCCCCTACCCCGGCGGCCCCTACCCCGGCGGCCCCTACCCCGGCGGCCCCTACCCCGGCGGCCCCCGCCCCGGCACCGAGCGCCGCCACCCCCGCCGGGGCGCAGTCGGTCTACGGCCCCGGCGACAGCGTCACCCATGTCAAGTTCGGCACCGGCACGGTGAAGGAACAAAAGGGCGACACAGTAACGGTCATTTTCCCCGGCATGGGCGAGAAGAACCTGGTGGCCTCCTACTTGCAGCGCAGTCCCGACGATCGGGAGGGCAATTCACCTTGATGCGTGACGCAGCAATCCGGCGGATGGATGAACTGGTCCGGATCATTCAACACCACAATGACCTGTATTACGTGCAGGATGCTCCGGCCATTGCCGACGCCGAATGGGACGCCCTGCTCCGGGAACTGCAGGCTCTGGAGGCCGAGTTCCCGGACCTGGCCCGGCCGGATTCACCCACCCAGCGGGTCGGTGCGGCACCGGCGACAGATTTCGCCAAAGTCAGGCACGACCCGCCCATGATGTCCCTGGACAACGCCTTTGGCGCCGAGGAACTGCGGGACTTTGACCGGCGCGCCCGCGGGCTGGCGGAAACAGACGACCTGGAGTACGTGGGCGAACTGAAGATCGACGGCCTCTCCATTTCCCTGCGCTACGAAAACGGGCTGTTTGTCCAGGGGGCGACGCGGGGCGACGGGGCCGAGGGGGAGGACGTCACCCAGAACCTGAAAACCATCGATTCCATCCCCCTGCGCCTGAGCGGAGACCGGGTTCCCCCGTTGCTGGTAGTCCGCGGCGAAGTGTACATGCCCAGGGCCTCCTTCGACCGCATGAATGCGGCCCTGCTGGCCGAGGGGAAGGAGCCCAAGGCCAACCCGCGCAACGCCGCCGCCGGATCGGTGCGGGTCAAGGACCCCCGGGTCACCCGGTCCCGCAAGCTCGACACCTTCATCTATACCCTGGTCACCGTACCGGACTTCATCCATACCCACTGGGACAGCCTGGAGTACCTGCAGGAACTCGGTTTCAAGGTCAACCCGGAGCGGCGGCGGCTGGGGACTGTCGACGCCGTCGTGGCCTGGACCGAAACCTGGCGGCAGCAGCGCTTCGAACTGCCATACGACATCGACGGCCTGGTCGTCAAGGTCAACAATCTCGACCTGCGGGCGCGGCTGGGAGTCACCGCCAGGTTTCCCCGCTGGGCGGTGGCCTTCAAGTATCCGGCCGAGCAGGCAGAAACAGTGGTGGAAGACATCACCGTCGAGGTGGGCCGGACCGGCGCCGTCACCCCCTCGGCCGACCTGCGGCCGGTCCGGGTCGCCGGCACCGTCGTCCGGCGGGCCACCCTGCATAACGAAGACCAGATCCGGCAACTCGATGTGCGCATCGGGGACACCGTCATCATCGAAAAGGCCGGCGAAATCATCCCCAAGGTGGTACGGGTGGTAACGGAGCGGCGGCCGCCCGACACCGAGCCGTGGCAGATGCCCGCCCACTGCCCGCAGTGCGGCACACCCCTGGTCCGGAGCGAAGGCGAGGCGGCGACCCGCTGCCCCAACATCGCCTGCCCGGCCCAGCAGTTCCGGGCCATCCTCCACTTTGCCTCCCGCGACGCCATGAACATCGAGGGCCTGGGCGAGCAGTGGATCGCCCAGTTCCTTGAAGAGGGCCTGATCCGCGACGTCGCCGACATCTACCTGTTGCCGCAGCAACGGGCAAAGCTGCTGCAACTGGAGCGGATGGGCGAAAAACTGGCCGACAACCTGCTGGAATCCATCGAACGAACCAGGCAGCACCCGCTGCACCGCCTGCTGTTTGCCCTGGGCATCCGCAACGTCGGTGAAAAGGGCGCCAGAGACCTGGCCAGGCATTTTGGCCACCTCCACGCCCTCATGCAGGCGGGGCCGGAGGAACTGACCGCCGTCAGCGGGGTGGGCCCGGTCATGGCCGAGTCCGTCATCGCCTACTTCCAGGCGGAGCGCAACCAGGACCTGGTCCGGCGCCTGCGGGCAGCCGGCCTGAATACCACCGAGCCGGTCGATGAGGCGCCGGCGGGTGCCCGGCCCCTGGAGGGGCAGACGGTGGTGGTGACCGGCACCCTGCCGAGCTGGGGCCGCAAAGAAGCCGAAGATCTGATCGAGCGGCTGGGCGGCAAGGCCGCCGGCAGCGTCAGCAAGAAAACCAGCTTTGTGCTGGCCGGAGAGGCAGCCGGTTCCAAGCTGGATAAGGCCCGCAGTCTGGGTGTGCCGGTTCTGAATGAAGAGGAATTCAGGGAAAAGTTTAGTCTTTAAGGCGGCCCGGCTGCACAACCAGGTTCTGAATGGTGCCGCTGCTGCATAATTCTGCCGTGGATACCGGAACGGGGAACCAGCAAAGGGAGCAAATTGCCTGTACTCCCAAAAGACGGCGAATAACGCGAGCAGGATTCCTCGTCATCCCCAGCGAATCAACCGGGTACAAGAAGAAGCTTAAAACGCAGTACGAGCCAGGAACATCGGGGTGAAGTGACCACAGTTGGGGTGGTTCCCGGTACCGGGCTCGTTTTATCTGGGGTCTGCTGCCGCCCGGTAGATAAAGGACGGATACGAGGAGTGAGCCGATGAGCGAAAAACTGGTTGAAATCCGCAACCTCCGCACCCACTTCTACACGGAAGATGGAGTTGTGCCTGCGGTGGATGGGGTCAGCCTTTACATCAAGAGGGGCGAAACGCTGGGCGTGGTGGGCGAGTCTGGTTGTGGCAAGAGCGTCACCTCGCTCTCCATCATGCGGCTGATCCCCAACCCACCTGGAAAAATCGTGGGCGGAGAAATCCTGTTCAACGGTGAAAACCTGCTCAAGAAGCCAGAAGCCGAAATGCGCAAGATCCGCGGCAACGAGGTCTCCATGATCTTTCAGGAGCCCATGACCTCGCTGAATCCGGTCTTTACTGTCGGTGACCAGATTGCCGAGGCGATTCAGCTCCATCAGGGTCTTCATTATAAGGCAGCTCTGGCGAAGGCCGTCGAAATGCTCCGGCTGGTTGGTATTCCGGAGCCGCAGAAGCGAATTCATAACTACCCGCACCAGATGTCCGGCGGCATGCGCCAGCGCATCATGATCGCCATGGCTCTGAGCTGCAATCCCAAACTGCTGATTGCCGACGAACCCACCACCGCACTTGACGTCACCATCCAGGCCCAGATCCTGGAGCTGATGAAGAAGCTGAAGAAGGAACTGGGTATGGCCATCATGCTGATTACCCACGACCTGGGTGTAGTGGCGGAAATGTGCGAGCGCGTCGTCGTCATGTACGCCGGCAAGGTGGTTGAAGAGAGCGACGTCGTCTCGCTTTTCAAGGACCCGCTGCATCCGTACACCGAAGGTCTGTTGCAGTCGGTGCCCCGGCTTGACGAACAGCGGGAGAAGCTACACGTCATCGAAGGCGTGGTGCCCAACCCCATGAATATGCCCGAAGGCTGCCGTTTTCACCCGCGGTGCCCCCATGCCGAAGACCGGTGCAAGCAGGTGGAGCCTGCCCTGGAGAAGGTTGGCGAGGGCCGGTATGTAGCCTGCCACGTGGCTGCTGATCGTCTGGCAAAGGGGGTCGCGCGCTGATGGCTCTGGCAACCCCGGTCAAAACACAAAAAGAAATACTCATGCAAGTCCGGGACCTGAAGCGATGGTTCCCGGTCACCGGCGGCGGCCTCATTTCCAGGGTTACCGGCCACGTCAAGGCGGTTGACGGCGTGAGCTTCGATATCCGCCGCGGCGAGACCCTTGGCCTGGTCGGCGAGTCCGGGTGCGGCAAGACCACCCTGGGTAAGGTTCTGTTACGGCTGCAGGAGCCCACCAGCGGTTCCGTGTTCTTCGAAGGCCGGGATATCTTCAAACTGGGCCGCGAGGACATGCGCAAACTGCGCCGGGAGATGCAGATCATCTTCCAGGACCCATACGCCTCGCTGAACCCGCGTATGACCGTCGGCGAAATTGTCGGTGAACCCCTGGAGATCCACGGCGTGGCCAGAGGCGCCGAAAAGCAGCGCCGGGTGCAAAAACTGCTTGAAGTGGTGGGGTTGGCGTCCTTCCACGCCCGGCGATATCCGCATGAATTCTCCGGTGGTCAGCGCCAGCGCATTGGCATTGCCCGTTCACTGGCACTGAACCCCAAACTCATTATCTGCGATGAACCGGTCTCTGCACTGGACGTTTCCATTCAGTCCCAGGTGCTCAACCTGCTGGCCGAACTGCAGAAAGAATTCAACCTGACCTACCTCTTCATTGCCCATGGGCTGTCGGTGGTCAAGCACGTCTCCGACCGGGTGGGCGTCATGTACCTGGGCAAGCTGGTCGAACTGGCCGACAAGAACGAGATCTATGCCAATCCAAAGCATCCGTATACCGAAGCCCTGATGAGTGCCATTCCTGTTCCTGATCCGACGGTACGGCGGGAGCGCATCATTCTGGAGGGTGACGTACCCAGCCCCATTGACCCACCCGCCGGTTGTCGTTTTCATACCCGTTGCCGTCTGGCTGTCGAGGCATGCCGGCACGAAGAACCGCAACTGGTGGACATTGGCGGCGGCCACTGGGTGGCCTGCCCCCTCCGGACCCACTGAACCCCCGCACTCAAACCCCCGCAAGTCAACCTTGCGGGGGTCATTATTTGGCCTCACACGGGTGCCGGGAGTTCCATCGACTCGTCAACCTTGGCCAGAAATTCATGCACATCCTGGTCGCCCACCAGATGTGCCGCGTATCTGACCAATGTGTTCAACAAATGGTCCTGTTCTGCCAGGGGCAGGTGGCGGGCAAAGGTGCTGGTGGGTAAATCGCGGGCAGCATCATCGAAATACTGCCGGCGGATCTCCTCGCCCCTGGGGGTGAGGGCAACCAATTGCACCCGCCGATCCTCGGACAGGTGACGGCAGACGATCAGCCCCTTTTGAATCAGCCGGCGCAGCAAGCCGGAGACCGTGCCCGGATCCGTATACAGACGCCTCGCCAATTCCAACGTGCGCAATGGATGCCCGGGGAGCAGGGCCGTCACCAGGCGTAACTGCCCGGAGGTCAAGTCCCAGCGGGAGTGGGCATATCTGTCCAGAATATTTTCCTGCATACGATGAATGGCAGAAATCAGGCGTGTAATGCGCACCATTTCCCGATCATTGGCATCATGGTACAACCTCAACACCTCCTCTATCCTCGAGGTTTCAAAAAACATTAATTGATTTCGATTATATATGATAAATTCCTTTGAGTATGCATATGTATTTAGTCGATTAATGCTGCACTTTATTTATGAGAACCAGGGCAGTTTTGTCCAGCAAATCGTCAACATGCCCAAAAGTGTGGATACTGCTACTGATCACTTACGTTGCCCACGTCTTTCCCTGCATGGTAAAATAGCGTGGTAGTCCGGAAGGAGGGCCCAGTCGTGGCGATTAACCGCGAACAGGTCGATCATGTGGCCAGGCTCGCGCGCTTGGGGCTGACCGAAGCGGAGAAGGATTCCTTTACCGTTCAGCTCAGCCGAATCCTGGAACACATGCAGGCCATGAATGCGTTGGATACCAAAGATGTGCCTCCGACCTTCCATATCTTGCCCCTGCAGAACGTGCTGCGGGCAGACGATCCGCACGAATCGCTGCCGCAGTCGTCCGCCCTGGCCAACGCACCGCAGGCGGAAGCCGGTGCGGTCAAGGTGCCCAAGATTACGGAGGGCTAAGTCATTGAGAGCGACGACCAAGCTAACTGCCTCCCGGCTGAACAAGCTCTTCCTGGCCGGAGAGTTGTCTGCCGTTGAAATTGCCGAGGGCTACCTTGAGCGCATTGCCGCGGTGGACCCGAAGGTGCAGGCTTATATTACCACCACCGCTGATGCCGCGCTGGACCGTGCCCGCAAGCTAGACGCCAGGCGCAAGGTAGGGGATACCGAACTGGGCCCGCTGGCCGCAGTCCCGGTTGCCATCAAGGACAACATGTGCACCCAGGGGATTCGGACAACGGCCGCGTCCAGGATTCTGGATAACTTTGTTCCGCCCTACGACGCCACGGTGGTACACCGGCTGCACGGCGCCGGTGCCATCATCCTGGGCAAGACCAACCTCGACGAGTTCGCCATGGGATCTTCCACAGAAAATTCCGGTTTGCTGCAAACCCGTAACCCCTGGGACCTGGAGCGGGTCCCCGGCGGCTCCTCCGGCGGGTCGGCGGCGGCGGTGGCGGCAGACCTGGCCGGCATCAGCCTGGGTTCCGACACCGGCGGATCCATCCGCCAGCCGGCGGCTTTCTGCGGTGTGGTAGGGCTGAAGCCCACTTACGGTGCGGTCAGCCGGTACGGGCTGATCGCCTTTGCCAGCTCCCTGGACCAAATCGGCCCCATTGCCAAAGATGTGACCGACGCCGCCGCGTTGCTCTCCATTATTGCCGGTAACGACCGGCGTGACGCCACCAGTGCGCCGGAGGCCAACAAGCTGGTAAACTTCAAGCTGGGGCCGGACACATCGTTGGACGGGCTCCGGGTCGGTATGCCGAAGGAGTTCTTCCTGAGCCAGGGCATGGACCCCGGGGTACGTACAGCGGTGGAACAGGCCATCGCCCACCTGGCCAGCCTCGGTGCGACGGTAGGCGAATGCAGCCTGCCCAGCACCGAATACGCCCTTGACGCCTATTACGTCATTGCTCCGGCCGAGGCCAGCTCCAACCTGGCCCGTTTCGACGGCGTGCGCTACGGCTACCGCACGTCCGAATATGACTCGCTGATGGACATGTACCTCAAAACCCGCCAGGAAGGGTTCGGGCCTGAGGTCAAACGCCGGATCATGATCGGCACCTATGCCCTGTCCAGCGGTTACTACGACGCCTATTACAAGAAAGCCATGCAGGTGCGTACCCTGGTGGTGCAGGATTTCCAGAACGCCTTCAACCAGTTCGATGTGATCGTGGCGCCCACCACGCCCACCACGGCCTTCCGTGCCGGCGAAAAGGTGGACGACCCGCTCAGCATGTACCTGGCCGATACCTACACCATTCCCGTCAACCTGGCGGGACTGCCCGGCATCAGCATTCCCTGCGGCCTGGCCGACGGGCTGCCGGTAGGATTGCAGATCATCGGCCGCCCCTTCGAGGAGGCAACGGTGCTGCGCACTGCCTATGCCTTCGAAAAAACCACCGACCATCATCTGGCCCGACCTTCCCTGTCATAGCGCCCCCGGGCGCCCGAGTGGGTGCCAACCCGCCTGGCCGGATGGGCCCCCATGTGAAGGAAGTGAAGATGGATGCCCCAGGAATACGAGATTGTCATCGGCCTTGAAGTCCATGTTGAACTGAACACCAGGACCAAGGTCTTCTGTTCGTGCTCCACCGCCTTTGGCGCTGAGCCGAACACGCAGACCTGTCCTGTCTGTCTGGGCATGCCAGGCGTATTGCCGGTACTCAACGAGCGTGCCCTCGAATACGCCGTCAGGGCCGGCCTGGCCATCGGCAGTGAAATCAACCGCTTCAGCAAATTCGACCGCAAACAATACTTCTATCCTGACCTGCCGAAGGGCTATCAGGTCTCGCAGTTTGATCTGCCCTTCTGTAAGGGCGGGTATGTGGATATCGATAGCGAGAGCGGCACCAGGCGGATCGGCATCACCCGCATCCACCTGGAAGAGGACGCCGCCAAGAATATCCATGCCGGCAACATCGCTGAGGCCAATGCCTCGTTCATCGACTACAACCGCGGGGGCGTGCCCCTGATCGAAATCGTCTCTGAGCCCGACCTCCGGAGTGCGGAAGAGGCGCGGGCCTATCTGGAAAAGCTGCGCAGCATCATCGTCTACACAGGTGTATCTGAAGCCAAGCTGCAGGAAGGCCAGATGCGGGCAGACGTGAACATCTCCGTGCGGCCGCCGGGCAGCAGCGAACTGCGCACCCGCACCGAACTGAAGAACCTGAATTCCTTCCGCTCCGTCATGCGCGGCATTGAATACGAGTCCCGCCGCCAGTGGGAAGTCTACCAGCGCGGCGAGCAAGTGATACAGGAAACGCGTACCTTTGACGAAGAGCGTGGCATTACCGTTTCCCTGCGTTCCAAGGAAGAAGCCCACGATTACCGCTACTTCCCCGAGCCGGACCTGCCCCCGGTCGTCCTGACCGACGAGTACCTGGAGCGGGTCAGGTCCACCCTGCCGGAACTGCCGGATGCCCGGCGTGCCCGTTACATCGGTGAATATGGCCTCAGCGCCTACGACGCCGGCATCATCGTGCGGGACAAGTCCATGGCCGAGTTCTTCGACGAAGCCGTTACGGCATACGGCAAGGGTGCTGAAGGGGCCAAAGCAGTGGCCAACTGGGTGACCAACCAGATTGCCGCCTACCTGAACGACAAGGGGCTGGAACTGGCCCAGACCCAGTTGCTGCCAGCCACGCTCGTCGGGATTCTTGATCTGGTAGACAAGAACACCATTAACCGCAAGATTGCCGCCGAGCAGGTCTTCCCTGAAGTGGTCGTAACCGGCAAGGATCCCGAGGCGGTGGTCAAGGAAAAGGGCCTGATCCAGGTCACCGATGAAGGCGAACTGGCCGCCATCGCCCTGGAACTGGTCCAGGCACACCCGAAGGTACAGGAAGACTGGCGCAGCGGCAAGGCGGCGGCCGCGCAGTTCCTGGTGGGGCAAATGATGAAGGCCACCAGGGGCAAGGCCAATCCCCAGATCGCCAACAAGCTCATCCGGGAAAAGCTGACCGAAGTCACCGGCGTCAGTATCGAATAGAGCCAATGTGAACCCCGCCACCCGGCGGGGTTTCCTTATCAGCCCACGCAGGATTTTTTCATTCAGGATTGAAAAGTCATTTCACAAATAAATTTCACACGGCGTGTAAGTCATGAGCGCTGCGGGGGGTATCAGCCCATTGAACATCACAACCGCCATGCGGCGGCCGGCCGGGCCGCTGCCGATCACCGGGCGCGCACGCCTGGTGGCTGGACTCAACGGCGTCCTCAACCGGCGCCTGGCCCTGGTCATGGCCCCGGGGGGATATGGCAAGACGACCTTGCTCCGTGAACTCGAGCACGCCCTCAGTCCGGTGCCGTTTGCGTGGTGCAGCCTGGAGCCGGGCGGGGGGAGTCTGCCGGCCTTCCTGCGCGCCCTGGGCCAGGCGGTGGCCCCCTATCTTCCCGAGGGCTCCCACATTGCCGCCCTCAACCGCGAGAGCAGTCTGGACGCCGAAATTCGGGAACTGGCCCTTGATTTTGCGGCCGATCTCGCCGAACAGGCCGACGACCACCTGATCATCGTTCTGGACGACCTGCACTTTGCCGATGACACCCCCGCCGTCTGGAGCTTCCTCGACGCGCTGGTGGCGGCGCTCCCGGTCGGAGTACATATTCTGGCTGCCTCCCGCACCCGTCCGCACCTGCCCCTGGCCCGCCTGCACAGCCGGGGTGATCTGCTGCAGATCACGGCCGCCGACCTCCACTTCACCGAGGCAGAAATCCGCGGCTATTTTCAGGACCTGGTGGGGCTGGACCTGAGCAACGAAGAACTGCAACTGATCCTGCGGCGGACCGAAGGCTGGGCCACGGGGCTCGTACTGGTGGCCAACGCCGGGCGGACCCGGAGTCCCCAGGAGCGCCTGGCCCTGCTCCGCAACCTGACACACAGCCGGGATCTGTTCGAATATATGGCCCAGGAAGTGTTCCGCGTCCAGCCGCCCCAAATGCAGGATTTCCTGCTGCGCACCTCGGTGTTGGGGGTCCTGGACCCCGCCCTGGTCCATGCGCTGCTGCCCGGCGTACCTGTCGCCCACCTGCTGGAACAACTGGAGGGGCGAAATCTGTTTCTGGTCATCGATACCCAGAGCGGCCACTACCGCTACCATCACCTGTTCCGGGGATTCCTGTCCAACCTGGCCCTGCGGCATTTCGGTATACCGGTACTGACCGGCCTGCACCGGCAGGCGGCTGCCGCCGCCCGGCAACTCCACCGACCGGACTGGGCCCTGTATCATCTGCAGGCAGCGGAAGACTGGGCAGGTGCCGCGCCGATCATGGCGGCCCTGGTCGATTCGTACCTCAGGGGCCTGCGCCAGGAAGAAGTGCACCTCTGGCTGCAGAAAATCCCGCGCCCGCTCCTGGAAACCGACGCCGACATCGTCTATGTGCGCCTGCAACTGGCCAACTGGCTGAACCAGTTTGAAGTGGCCCCCGACCTCTTTGAGCGCTGCCTGGACCTTTACGCCGCCGCCGGGAACCGTGAAGGGCTGATCCGCACCCTCAACTCCCTGCAGCACCATTACTACAAGGTCAGGCGGCCCTTTGTCGCCCGGGTGGCCCGAGAATGCAGTCAGTCTGCTGACCCGGAAATCGCCGTACGCGGCAAGCAGTTACTGGCCGCCGGGCTCATCGCCGAAGGGCGATGGCAGCACGCCATCCAGGCGCTGGAGGAACTGGTGCCACAGGCGCCGGCCAACAGCAGCGCCCGCTGGAACTGCCAGGAAAACCTGGCGCTCATCAGCTTCCTGGCCGCCGACTTCCGCCGCTGCCTGCAGCACGGAGTCGCGGAGATTGCCGCCCGCAATGCCGCCGGCTCCTTTGCCTGGGGCATTTACAACTGGGCCAGCTACTGTTTTCTGGGCGACACTGTCGGGATGGAATTATACCAGCGCCAGTTCGCTGAAATGGAGGTCGTACCGGCGGCCCGCCGCCTGTTCGGGGTTGTCACCCAAATGGGGCAGGCGCTCGTGCACATCATGAAGCGCGAGTGGGCCGAGGCGGCCGGCCTGCTGGAGGGGCTGCGCCCCTACCACAACGATGGGCGGGCCTTCAACCCCACCCTGGGTGCAGACAGCACCTATCTGGTCCGGGCGGAACTGGCCCGTATCTACCAGCGGCAGGGCCGTTCGGACGAAGCCGGTGAACTGCTGGAGCGCAACCTGGGGCTCATGGTGGGGTACACGGAACTGGCCGCCCTCACCTGCGCCCAGTCGGCCGAACACCACGCCGCCCGCGGCGACCTTACGCAGGCCCACCTGTTATTGGCCAGGGCCAGGCAGGCCCTGCCCCCGGGCGTGACCGGGCTGGCCGCCCTGAGCGTGGGACTGGCCGCCGCCAGGGTACACTGGGCCGGCGGCGACACCGGCCAGGCCACGGCTGCCGTCGCCGGCGTCCTCACCGAAGTCCTGGCCAAAGGCTGCCCGTACCTGGTGGTGCACTTTGGCGCCGAGCCGCTGGTGCCCATCCTGGCCCTTCTGGCGCAAGACCCGCCGCAGCGGCCCCTGGTCGCCCGCTGGGTGGCGGCCCTGGGTGCAGAGGCCGGCCGGTTCCTCGGCGCCCTCACCCGCCACCCCGATCCGGCCATGGTAAAGGCAGCCACCGCACTGCTGGCCATGGCCGCCCCCACCGCAGCGGGGATCAGCCGACCGGCGCCGGAACTGCGCATCTATGCCCTGGGCCGGTGCGAGGCGTATGTTCATGACCACCCGGTGGGCGGGCCGGACTGGAACCGGGCCAAAGTCAAGCTCCTGCTCATGGGTCTGCTGGTGCGCAAGGGTTGGACCCTGACCCGCGAAGCCGTGCTGGAGTGGCTCTGGCCACAGGCCGACCCCACCTCCGGTCGGACCAACCTGCGCGTAACCCTGCATGGTCTGCGGCGGGCCCTGGAACCTGAACTGGCCTCCGGCGCCGAATCCCGCTATGTTGCCACCGCCGGCGACGAAATCAGTCTGGCCGACCGGAGCCGCGTGTGGTTTGATCTGTGGGAGTTCGAAGACCGCATCGCCCGCAGCCGCCAGGCCCGGCGCAACGGCCGGCGCGACGAGGAAGTCGTGCTCCTGCGCGAGGCCGTGGACCTGTGGCATGGGCCGCTGTTGCCAGGGCCAGTTTTCGCCGGCTACCTGAACGAGCGGCGGGCGCGAGTCGACCAGCAATACATCAGGGCCTGCCTCCACCTGGCCCAGGATGCCCTGGAGCAGGGGGAGGCGCGCGCCGCCATTGAAATGGCCCGCAAGGCGCTGCTGGCCGATTCGGCCACCGAAGCCGCCTACCAGATCCTCATCCGGGCGCATCTGGCCCGGGGTGACCGCGAGGCGGCCCTGCGGACCTGGAAAGTCTGCCGCAAATACCTGCGGCAGCATTTGGGGGTAGAACCTGCGCCGGAGACCTCCGGTCTGCTAAAATAGGAGGGCTTGCAATGGCGGAGGTGCATACCCATGCTGCTTCCAAAGGCCCTGCAACCCGGTGATCGGGTGGCCGTGGTCGCCCCGGCCGGGCGCGTCAACCCCGAGGCCCTGGCCCGGGGGCTGTCCGAACTGCGGAGCTGGGGCCTCGAACCAGTCCCCGGACCCCACCTGCTCAGCAGCCATGGCTACCTGGCCGGTACCGACGAAGCACGGGCAGCCGACCTCATGTGGGCGTTCACCGACCCCAGCATCGCCGGCATCCTCTGTGCCCGGGGTGGATACGGCTGCCTGCGCCTGCTGCCCCGGCTAAACTGGGAACTGATCCGCACCCACCCCAAAGTATTTGCCGGCTTCAGCGACATCACCACCCTGCACCAGGCCCTCTGGCGGGAAGCCGGCCTGGTGACTTTTCATGCCCCCATGGTCGAGGTGCACCACCCCGCCGGCCTGTTGCCCTACAACGCCGCCGGCCTGCGGGCAGCCCTGTCCGGCACCGCCTATCCCGGCGCAGTCCCCCTGCCGCCGGCCGGGGCGGCGGAAGCACCAACGCTCCAGACTCTGGTGGGCGGCCAGGCCAGGGGCCGGTTGCTGGGCGGCAACCTGGAACTGGTGAGCCGGACCATCGGCAGCCGGTGGCAACTGAACACCACCGGCGCCATTCTGATTCTGGAAGAAGTGAATGAGGAACCCTACCGGGTAGACCGTGCCCTTACGCAACTGAAACTGGCCGGGCTGCTCGACGGCGCCGCTGGCATCGTCTTCGGCCATTCCCCCACCTGTGAAACAGCCCCGGAGGGGCGCCCCTCCCTGACCCTGCGGGAGGTGCTGTGTGAACACCTGGCCCCCCTGGGGGTGCCGCTGCTCTACGGCTTCCCCTGCGGCCACAGCCCATACCGGGCCACCCTGCCCCTGGGCTGCCTGGCCGAGCTAAACGCCGATACCGGCCAAATCACGGTCCTGGAGCCGGCCACGCACCCCTGAGACCGTCACCCGTGCCCACTATCTGGGAGGAGTACCATGGCAGACCCCGCCATCCCGGTCCGACCGGGCCAGACCATTGAACTGGATATCCACGGACTGGGCCACGCCGGCGAGGGCGTGGGCCGGTTTGCCGATTTCACGCTGTTCGTGCCGGAAGGCCTGCCCGGCGACCGGGTGCGGGCACGGGTAACCGAAGTGAAAAAGAATTATGGCCGCGCCCAACTGCTGGCGGTGCTCACACCGGCCCCGGGCCGGGTGGCCCCGCCCTGCCCGGTATACAGCCAGTGCGGCGGCTGCCAGCTCCAGCACCTGGACTACGCCGCCCAACTGGAAAGCAAGCGGCAGCAGGTGGTCGATGCCATTACCCGCATCGGCAAGCGAAGCGGGGTTACGGTGCACCCCACCCTGGGCATGCCCGAGCCGTGGCGCTACCGCAACAAGGCACAGTTCCCGGTGGGCATCGAAGGCGGGCGGCTCGTGGCCGGCCCCTTCGCCGGCGGCAGCCACCGCATTATTAATGTCGACGACTGCCTGATCCAGCACGCGGTGGCCAACCGGGTCATGCAGGCCGTGAAGCAACTGGCGCCCCGCTACGGCATCCCCGCCTACAACGAAACCAGCCACACCGGCGTGCTCCGCCACGTACTGGTGCGGGTCTCCCGCCGCAGCGGCGAGGCCATGGCCGTACTGGTCACCGCCACCCGTGAACTGCCCCGGGCCCGCAAGCTGGCGGCCGACCTGATGGCGGCCGTGCCGGAACTGGCCAGCCTGTGGCAGAACGTGAACCCGCGCCGCACCAACGTGGTGCTGGGGGAAACCAGCCTGCACCTGGCCGGGCGGGAAACCCTGGTCGATGCCATTGGCGACCTGCTCTTTCACATCTCCCCGGTCTCGTTTTACCAGGTGAACCCCGAGCAGACCGAAGTCCTCTACCGCCAGGCCCTGGCCTACGCCGGCCTCACCGGCGGCGAGGTGGCGGTGGACGCCTACTGCGGCATTGGCACCATCAGCCTCTTCCTCGCCCGCCAGGCCGGGCACGTCTATGGCATCGAGGTGGTGCCCGAAGCCATCGCCGATGCCAGGGCCAACGCCGCGCTCAACGGCATTGCCAACGCCGAATTCATCCTCGGCGGGGCGGAGGAGGTCATGCCCAGGATGTACCGCGAGGGCGTGCGGCCGCAGGTGGTCGTCTTCGACCCCCCGCGCAAGGGCTGCGACCTGCCGGTGCTGGAGGCGGCCGCGGCCATGCGGCCGCAGCGCATGGTCTACGTGTCGTGCAACCCCACCACCCTGGCCCGCGACCTGGGCGTGCTGGGCAGTCTGGGCTACCGCACGACCGAGGTGCAGCCGGTCGATATGTTCCCGCACACAGCGCATGTGGAGTGTGTGGCGAGGCTGCTTCGGGCCGAATAAATCATGATTTTCACAGTCGGGCCAAGCTCATTGTACAGGAACATATGTTTGATTCCGAGATCTTGGATTCGGTGCCGTTCCTTGGATCAACTTCATGTCAATGAGTTTGCTGAGAATGTGATTCACAGCTCTGCGATTCATGCCAAGTTCCCTGGATAAATCTGCAGAACTTATGGGCCCGAGGCGGCTGACAGTCTCATACACAGGGCGATACTTTTCGGGGATACGTGCCGGCTGGACCGCACGGGCAGTTGGTTTCGTCAACTGCATGGTTGTAGGCGTCAGTTGGTAGAAGGTACCGCCTCTGTTGCCTTTTGTTTCGACCAGGCCGGATTCGACTAACCCGCGTAGTTCCCTGGTGGTTACCCGAGCATCGACCGTGTTAAGCATCTGGTAGTCTCGGTTCACCATGTGGCCTTTTTGTCGCAAGTAGGCAAGTGCATAGCGCTGACGGTCGTTCAGGTGGGGAATACCGGCGAATCGCTCCAACCAATTGAGGACGTCCTGTGTCAAGAGGGTATGGTTCATGAAGGTGACACGAAACGATGTTCGGTTGTCATCAAAGCGTGGAGGTGCCAGATGTGCTTGCCTCATTGCCTGCAACATGGTCTGAATGCCAGAGCCTCGGTTCTCCATGGGACCCAGATCCTCCAGCATCTTGGCAAGTACTGGGTTGCGTGCGCTCTGCAGCCCCGGTTCGCCCAGTCTGTCGATCGTGACGGGGCCGTATAGGCCACCTGGGCTCTGAACTTCGATTCGATCGGGATAAAGCCGGATCTGAACCTGGGTGCCCAGGGCATAACGACTGTAATCTCTGTGGACCACAGCGTTAACGATCGCCTCACGGAGAGCATCAATTGGGTATTCCGGAATCTCCTGGTGAATGAGACCGGTCACTAACGTGCGGGTCTTAAGGTTTCGGTGTAACCACGACATGGCCTGTTGCAGCATGTCGACAAGGTTTCCCTCAGCCTTGTAGTTGTCCCAAAAGCGCTCAGTTACTCCTGATTCGGAGGATAGCTGGACTGTCATGGTAATCACCAGGTTCGGATAAAACTGTTGGGGGTAACGACCGAACGTCAGCAGCCCGGCCAAGGTAGGAGTATTGGCTCCCGTCTCTCGTGTCAGGATATTTAGTGTGCGAAGTAGTCGTGGCTGGCTATCCCTCAGGTATGTGGCATCGGGTTTCCGGGACCTGAGTCTGGAGATGTATGACGTGATCAGGTCTGTGTCCAGATCATCCAGTGAAGCCTCAGGTACTGGCTGGCGGTCATCCGCTACAGGGCCACGAGAACTCAGGTAGGTGTAGATCTCGTATTCGGTCATGCGGCGATCCCCGTCACCTACACGTATGTATGCCCCACCACTCAGGCCGGCAGGTTTGTAGTAGCAAGGCTTATGTTGAGGATCCGTTTCAGGGACCTGTACGACTACGACGACCTTTTCATCTACAAGAAACGGCTGAAATTGCACCCGAACAGGAGGTTCCATGTCGGTGGCCTTCGCCCCGATATCCTTTTGGAGCTGGTCCGGGTTACCGACTCCTACGGGGGTTAAAGTCTTGTCATCGATGCCAAGGAGGATGGTGCCTCCTCCGGGACGGTTTGAAAAGGACGAGAGTGTTTCAAATAAGCGTTCGGGAGTCCCCTTTTGTGCAGCTTTACACTCTATGTCTTCAAACTCACTGCGCCTGAGGCGCAAGTCCTCCAGGAGTGCTTCAAACTCGGACTGTGTCAGCACGAGCATCCCCGCCATTCAGTGCGCTTTACGTCCACTTACAACTATCTTACCACACGGAAACAACATCTTTACGCATCTTGCCACTATCTTACCACACTCGGCTTTACCTTTTCAAAGGACCTCCTGAAGTACCGAAGGGTGTCTGGACAACACCTTTTGTACCAGGAGGTCTTTTTTCTGGTCAACCAGGATCTACAGCATGCCAGGACTGCGTGAGTCGCAGATGTGCAGGGGAACAAAAGGTATAACAACTGACCCGGCTGAACAGTACATGAAGCAAATCCGAACGGAGGAGTGCCATGGCTCGCAAGTTGTGCACCATCGGCTTCTCTCAGAAGAGCCTGCGTCATTTTGTGCAACTCTTACAAGCAGCAGGGGTAAACAAGCTGATTGACACGAGATTGTACAATACCTCGCAGTTGGCGGGCTTTGCCAAGAAGGACGATCTGCAGTTCGTTTGCGAAACCTTTGGCATCAAGTATGAGCATGTGGTTGACCTGGCACCTACAGATGACATTCTGAAACGGTATAAGAAAGTAGACAAGGACTGGGCCGCGTACGAGCGTGACTTCACAAACCTGTTGGTACAACGCAACGTCATCAAGCTGTGTGCGACCGCAGTGTTCGATCCAGGGGTCAACTGCCTGCTGTGTGCAGAGCACAAACCGCAACACTGTCACAGACGTCTGGTGGCCGAGCACCTTCAACGCGCATATCCCGATATCGAGATTCAGCACTTAATCTAACCCCGAGCCCTGGTCGCCCGGGCAGAGCGCATTCCTTGCCTTGCCGCCGCAATTCCCAGCCGTTATCTTGGCGTTAACAGCGCGGACATACAATTATTTAGCAGGACTTCTATTCTGCCATATCAAATTCCTTATCCAAGAACTCGATGAGTTGATGCTGTAGCAACTGGTTATACCCTGGAAATGCTGTAGAAACGATCTATACAGACCCAGGCGACCCCGAAAGGCCGTTTGGTCAGGGGCAGATGTCTGGGCGAACGGCGGAGGGAACAGCGGAATGCGTGTCCGAAAAGCCGTCATACCTGCTGCTGGGCTAGGCACTCGCTTCCTGCCGGCGACCAAGGCGCAGCCGAAAGAAATGCTGCCCATCGTGGATACCCCTATTATTCAATATGTGGTGGACGAAGCCATTGCGGCCGGGATTGAGGACATCCTCATCGTTACCGGCCGTAACAAGCGCGCCATCGAGGACCACTTCGACCGGTCCATTGAGTTGGAAACGTTTTTGGAGCAGGGGCAAAAGGAAAAGCTGTTGCATGCCGTACGTTCCATTTCCAACATGGTCGATATCCACTTTATTCGCCAAAAGGAACCTCTGGGGCTGGGGCACGCGGTGGCCCAGGCCCGGCGGCATGTGGGTAATGAGCCCTTTGCTGTGCTGCTGGGGGACGAAGTCTTCACCGGTCGCGGCCCCTGTATCGGAGAGTTAGTCCAGCAGCATGAACAGCACGGTGGCAGTGTGATTGCTGTACGCGAGGTGCCGCTGGAACAGGTTCGGCGGTATGGGGTCGTGCAAAGTATCCCGGCCGGTCCACGGCGCCACCGTGTGACCGAACTGATCGAAAAGCCGGAACCGGAGTTTGCCCCCTCCACCCTGGCGGTGGCGGGGCGCTATGTGCTGGAACCGGAGATCTTTCCGATTCTGGCCGATCTCCCGCCGGGTAAGAACGGCGAGATTCAGCTCACCGACGCCCTACAGATCCTGGCGCAGCGGCGGCCCATTTACGGCTACGAAACCACCTGTCACCGTTACGATGTCGGTGAGAAGCTGGGGTACCTGCAAGCCACAGTGGAATTTGCACTGCAACGGGACGATCTGGCCGAACCCTTCCGCCGGTATCTCTGTGAGTTACTCGGACTTACCGAACCCTTGTCCAGGCGAGGCTTGATCGCAGGTGATTGATCTACACGCCCATGTATTACCCGGGGTAGACGACGGTCCGGCCGATTTACCTGCGGCTTTGGAATTGCTTCAAGCAATGGCGGGCCAGGGTATTACCACGGTGGTTGCATCCCCACACAGTTTTGATGATCGCTACCAAAACCTCGGGCCAGCAGTTCTATCTGCAGTCGCTGATTTGCAGATGGCAGTTGATCAGGCCGGCATTCCCATCTCCGTCTTACCCGGCATGGAATTGCGGTTGCGTCCAGACCTGGCAGCGCTGCTGCGCACCGGACAGGCACTTGGAATCGCCGGCACCCGCTATGTTTGCGTTGAACTTCCACACCGAGAATATCCGTATTATACTGAACGAGCAATGTATGAACTAATGTTGGCTGGCTGGCGGCCGATTCTGAACCACCCGGAACGAAACCGGGGCATTCAGCAGAAGCCAGGGTTACTGGAAAGGCTCGCCGATCAGGGTGTGCTGGCCATGGTCACGGCTGCCAGCCTGCTCGGGCAGTTTGGCCCGGTAGCTGAACAACTGGCCGGGCAGTTTCTGCAGTCCGGCGCCGCCACCATGGTGGTGTCAGATGCGCACGACGTAAAACGCCGGGCACCTCTGCTCAGGGAGGCCCTGGAACGGGCCCGTGCCTACGGCAAAGGCTCGCAGGATGAGGAGCAGGATGTTCTGCGTCATAAGGTTTCTTCCGGGCCTCCGGTCCGGTAGAGCAAGATAAAGTTTCAGGAGGTGACATAAGGTTGAAGCGTTTCTATGCGACTCTGGTTGCAGCTTCCCTGGTCTTGTCTACGGCGGTGCCGGTCTTGGCCGCGTCGGTGACGGATTCTGTTTATGGTCCGCCCCCGCCCGTATGCGGAGCAGGCGAAACCCTGGTGGGTTCTTCCTGCCGCCCGAAGGACGTGCCGGTAGATAACTTTGCCGTGCACTCTATCGCCAACATGGTAAAGTCCGGAATCATGAAGGGCGATACCCAGGGCAACTTCATGCCTGAGAAGAAACTCAACAAGGGCGAAACGGTAACGGTTATGTTGCGGGTGCTGGGAATCCAGCCTGAAGTGGGCAAGGATCAGCAGCACTGGGCTGCTCCGGCGCTGGAACTGGCCAAGCAGGCCGGGCTGGTAGAGGAGCCCAAGACCGAGACTGAGCCCGGGGCTGAGCCGGAAAAGGCTGCGGAAGTAGAAGCGGAAAAGCCCATGACCCGGGCGGACATGGCGGTGATCATCGCCAAGGCGCTGAAGATTGAGCCGATCACTGAGGCGCCCCCGTGGTATGACGCTCAGGAACTTGACTCCGGCGTGCAGGGCTACCTGGCTGCTCTTTACAAGGCGGGGGTGTTCAAGGGTTACCCCGACAACACTTTCAAGCCCGGCCAAACCCTGACCCGAGCCGAGTTGGCCATTCTGGTTGACCGGATTTTGGCCAGGTTCAAGCAGTAAAGCGGTTACGGGCCGGCGGCGTCAGTACCCGCCGGCCCGTGACCGGCCCCGCAGCTAGGAGGCACTATTTACATGGAATTGCGGGAGTACCTGGCGGTTATGCGCCGGCGCTTGTGGATTCTGCTGGCGGTGCCCACGGTGGCGGCGCTGACGGCAGCGCTCCTGAGTTTATTCGCTATGAAACCGGTCTATGAGGCCAGCACAACGCTTTGGGTAATAAAGCAAGAGGCCGCCAGCCTTGACTACACCACGCTCCTATTAAACCGGAACCTGGTCAAGACTTATGGTGAAGTGGCCCAGAGCCGGGCGGTCATGCAGGCGGTCATGAACAAGCTCCGCCTATCGGAGTCGTTGGGGGAATTACAAAAACGCATTCAGGTTACGCCGGTGCGTGATACAGAGATTATTGAAATTACGGTTCAGGACGGCGAGGCCAAGCGGGCCGCTGACATCGCCAATGCTGTCGCCGCTACCTTTACAGACGAAATCGGCAAATTTATTCGCCTGGACAACGTTCGGGTGGTGGACCCCGCCGTAGTGCCCCTCACTCCGGTCAAGCCCCGCCCGTTGCTCAATACAGCCATAGCCCTGGTCCTGGGCGCCATGGCCGCCGTGGGCCTGACCTTCCTGTTGGAATCCCTGGATGTCACCATCCGCACGCCAGAGGACGCCGAACGGCATCTGGGTCTGCCGGTGCTGGGGATGATTCCGCTTATAGCCCCGGTGGAAATGGAGTCGGAGCAGGGTGCTGGTGCGGATCCGGCGACCCGATCGCGCCGGCGGCGCTCGGCTCACGGCCAGGAAATGTCGGCGAGCATGGACATGGCAGCGGGGGGTGACCGCCAGTGAGCACAGGCACCCTGGACAACAAACTGGTGACCATCCTGGCCCCAAGTGAACCGGCGGCGGAAGCTTACCGGGTATTGCGCACCAACCTTCAGTTCATGGGCCTGGACAAGCCCCTGCAGGCCGTGGCGATAACCAGCGCCACCCCAAGCGAAGGCAAGAGCCTGACCTGCGCGAACCTGGCGGCGGCGTTTGCCCAGGCCGGTCAGCGGGTGTTGCTGGTGGATGCCGACCTGCGGCGCCCGACCCAGGCCAAACTGTTTGGCCTGAACCGCCGGGCCTGGGGTGGCCTGACTACGGTGCTGGCTGGCACCCAGGAGTTGGCTGAGGCGGTGCAGGAGACGCCGGTTCCGGGCCTATCCCTGCTGGCCAGCGGCCCGATCCCACCCAACCCGGCGGAGATGCTGGGCGCCCAGCGGATGACAGACCTGCTGGAGAAGATGAAGGCCCAGTGGGACCTGGTGATTGTAGACACACCTCCGGTACTAGCGGTGGCGGATGCGAGCATTCTGGCACCCAGGTTAGACGGAGTGATTCTGGTAGTCCGAGCTGGCCAGGTGAGCTACCCGCAGGCTAAACGGGCGAAGGAAGCGCTGGATGCAGTCAAGGCTCGGATGCTGGGTACCGTGGTGGACGGCGTCCAGTCCCAGGGCAGGGATGGATACTATTACTACTATTATTACGGCCGATCCTGATATGGCCGAGGTGGACCGCCGGGCTTGTTCGACGATTGCGCCACTTGCTGCACTTACTACTATTCGAAGCGGGCAGCATCTTTCTCGGCGGACTAAGGGGGAAGAGGGTTGCGTACTTCTGCTGTCATCATGGCCGGCGGGCGCGGGGAGCGTTTCTGGCCCAGCAGCCGGGAGGACCGGCCGAAACAGTTCCTCTCCTTCAACGGCAAGAAGTCACTTCTTCAGCGCACGGTAGGACGGCTGCAGGGGCTGTGCGGGCCGGAGTCGACCTGGGTGGTGACCCGGCAGGACTACGCTGACTTGGTCCAGGCGCAACTGCCTGACATTCCGCACGAGAAGATCATTCTCGAGCCCCAGGGGCGCGACACGGCGGCGTGCATCGCACTGGCCACTGCATACGTGGGCCGCAGTGATCCGGATGCGGTGATGATTGTGCTCCCGGCTGACCACCTCATTCTCCAGGAGGAAGAATTCCGGGATACGGTTCGCAGAGCCGTGCATGCAGCTTGGGAAAGCGAAGGCCTGGTTACCCTGGGCATCCGCCCGACTCGTCCGGAGACGGGGTACGGGTATATCCGGGTGGGCGCCCGCTGGGGTGACGGTAGCGATACCTACCGGGTGGCAGCCTTTACAGAAAAGCCGCCCCGGGAGCGGGCGTTGGCCTACCTGAACAGCGGCGAGTACCTGTGGAACAGCGGCATCTTTATATGGAAGGTTTCGGCCATCCGGCGGGCGCTGGTCCGGCATCTGCCAGGGGTGATGGAGGCGCTCGCCCCCCTGGGGGAGGCCGTTGGAACGGCGCACGAGGCCGAACTGCTCTCTCGGATCTACCCGACCGTGCCTAAGATCTCCATTGACTATGGGGTCATGGAGAAGGCGGACAACGTCCTGGTGATTCCGGCGGACTTCGGTTGGGACGACCTGGGGACGTGGGCCGCACTGGAGCGGGTAGTCCCGGCAGACCAGCAAGGAAACATTATCACCGGTCAGGTGCTGGCGGTGGATACCGCGGGCAGCATTCTTCAAAGCGACCAGGGCCACAGACTGCTGGTTGCGTTCGGTGTCTCGGACCTTGTGGTGGTGGATACGCCAGACGTGGTCCTGGTGGCAGACAAGGCCAGGGCCACTGACCTGAAGGCGGTCGTCGGGCGGCTGGAGGCGGAGGGACTGAAGCAGCACCTGCGAACCCCTATATCGGCGCTCACTGACGATGACTGAGCCCCCAATTTATACCGTTGGTGGTGAACGTCCGTGCGTGTGCTGGTGACCGGCGGCGCCGGTTATATTGGAAGCCACGTGGTACGTGCTCTGCTGGAAGCAGGGCACGTCCCTATTGTATACGACAATTTGTCGACGGGGCATGCCGAAGCGGTGAAAGAATGCGAACTGGTTGAGGGAGATGTACGGGACCGAGAGAGACTGAGCGCCACGCTCCGGCAGTATCGGTTTGACGGTGCTGTGCACCTTGCGGCCCTTAGTCTGGTGGGGGTCTCCATGCGGGAGCCTTCCCAGTACTTCGATAACAACGTGGCCGGTGGTTTGGTACTCTCCGATGCATTGATCGCGGCGGATGTGCCCTGGCTGGTGCTCTCATCCACGGCCGCCGTTTACGGCGACCCAGAGGTTACGCCGATTCCCGAGAAGCACAGAATGCTGCCGACGAATCCGTACGGGGAGTCGAAGCTGGCGCTGGAGCGGGTCCTGGGCTGGTATGAAAAGGCGTATGGATTCCGCAGCATCGCCCTGCGGTACTTCAACGCTGCGGGTGCTCACCCGAAGGGCGACATTGGGGAGGACCACAACCCGGAGACTCACCTGATTCCTATCGTGTTGCAGGCGGCGCTACGGAAGCGGGAGTTCATCGAGGTCTACGGGACCGACTATCCGACTCCGGATGGCACGGCGATTCGGGACTACGTGCATGTTGTCGACCTGGCGGCGGCCCACCTGGCGGCGGTGAAGCGGCTTGCAGGAGGTGCCTCGGGTGGGGCGTACAACCTGGGGAGCCAGCAGGGATACTCGGTGCTGGAGGTAATCGAAACGGCCCGCCGTGTGACGGGGAGGCCGGTTGAGGTGCGCTACGGTGCCCGCCGGCCGGGCGATCCGCCGGTGCTGGTGGCGGCGGCGACCAGGGCACAGGCGGAACTGGGCTGGAAGCCCGAGCGGACGCTGGACGGGATCGTGGAGTCGGCATGGCGATGGCATGTTGCTCATCCAGCTGAGGAACGAGAGCAGGTGTAAATCTCATGAACCGGCTTAAGACAGGTGGGCTGAAGCAGCACTTGCCTTCTCCTGTGCAGGCTGGCTGCTGCCAACGACTGAGTCGTAAAGCTGGTGGTGAACGTCTGTACGTGTGCTGGTAACCGGGGGGCCGGTTATGACGGAAGCCACGTGGTTCGGTTTGGCAAAGGAACAAGTAATCGGTAATGAACGTTAGTTGTTTGGGGGAGGTTTCGTGGCGACAACAAGGCATGCCATGCAGACAGAGACCTTCCCTGCCGCAGACGAGAGCCGGGCACCGGTCAGGCACAGATTGTACGCTGTGTGGAAGCGCGTTTTTGACCTCTTCGGGGCCCTCCTCGCCCTATTGCCTGGAGTGCCCATCATGGGGTTTTGTGCACTGTTTATCATGCTTGACTCCAGAGGACCTGTGCTCTTTGTTGACCAGCGGCTCGGGCGCGGCGCAAAAACATTCAAGTGCTATAAGTTGAGAACCATGCATGTAGATGGCGACCAGGTTCTGGCTACGCATTTCCGGGAGCGCCCCGAGGCTCATCATGAATGGTTGATGTTCAAGAAGTTGCGCGACGAAGACCCGCGGGTGACCAGGGTTGGAAGGGTACTTCGCAAGTTCAGTCTCGATGAACTCCCTCAAGTCTGGAACGTAATTCGTGGCGAGATGAGCCTTGTGGGTCCCCGGCCCTACCTGCTCCGAGAATGGGATGAAATGAGCGCATGGCGGCATGTAATTCTGACCGTCAAGCCTGGCATCACAGGGCTATGGCAGGTCAGCGGTCGAAACGAACTCTCCTTCGCACAGCGGATGCGGCTGGAAGCATGGTACGCCCGACATCAGTCGGTGGGGCTGGACCTGTGGCTATTACTGAAGACCGTAGGCGTGGTCCTGAGTAGGCGTGGTGCTTACTAGTCCCTTTGGTTCTGCCGCTCCTGCACCGGGATCAACTGCCTGAACGTTATAGGTTTTCGAGTTAAGATGACGTAATTATGAGGAAGTCACTCAAGGGCCTGATACTTTAAGGGAATAAAGGTGCTCGACTCAGACCACTTACTAACACCCGTGCTAGTAACTTCATCATCCAGGCGCTACAAGGCCAGCCGCTCACGGTGTATGACGACGGCTCCCAGACCGGTTCCTTCTACCATGTGGATGACCTGGTGGAGGAATTTATCCAAGTCATGGGGGCATGGGAATGCCTGGGGGCCCGATAACCTGGGCAACACAGATGATTTTATCATGGAGAAAGTGAAGGCGCTCACCGGGAGTCAACTGTCAGCATGTCAGCCGTCTTACACGGTAAGACACTGGGTGCAGTGCTGTCACGAGTTCCACCCGAGAGGCCGCTGGTTGTGGCCGTTAGGTTCTGATGGATACGCCAGCCTTCCTCGCCTCAGATTCCATCGCGGCACCAATCTTGTGAGCCACACTCCTGAAGTTCGATGTTTGGGTCGCCCTGGCGGACGACGGCATCCCTGTTATCACTGCTGTATCAATCAGCGTGCCAACGAATAGGAGGAACATGAATTTGAATGGCTACAATCGCCAATTCATCGGAGCCGCTGTATGGCGCTAACAAGCGGATCCTAATATTTGGGGTTAATTACTGGCCCGAGGAGACGGGGAATGCGCCATACACTACGGGTCTTGCTCAATATCTGGTGGAGCGCGGGAATCGAGTGACTGTAGTTGCTGGCATGCCCCATTATCCCCAGTGGCAAGTCTATGACGGTTATCGTGACTGTTTCCGTATGGCGGAGCAGGTACGCGGGGTTGATATTCTCCGTGTTTCCCACTATGTGCCCAGGAAGCAGACTGCGCTCCATCGAGCACGGTACGAGGCTTCGTATCTCCTGCAGGCCCTTACTGTAGATGGACTTAGGAAGCCGGACGTGGTGCTCGGTGTGATGCCCAGTCTGAGCGGAGGCTACGCGGCTTGGGCTGCGGCTAAGCGGTTCCGGGTTCCTTTTGGACTGATTATTCAGGATCTGATTGGACAGGCTGCGAAGCAAAGCGGAATTCGTGGGGGGCGGGCGGTCGCCGATCTGACCAGACGGTTGGAAAGTATGGTGTTGTGCCGGGCCTCCCAAGTGGCGATCATAGCGGAAAGGTTCCAAGGTTACCTCGAGGATCTGGGTATTGACGAGAAGCGAATTGTCCATATCCCCAACTGGTCTCACATCGCCAAGCCGCAGTCTCGGCGGTCTGATGTCCGGAGAGTCATGGGGTGGGCGGATGATGAAGCGGTCGTCCTGCATGCGGGCAACATGGGCCTCAAGCAGGGGCTTGAGAATGTAATCCACACGGCCCGTCTCGCCAGAACTCAGAATCCCTCCCTTCGGTTCGTCCTGATGGGCGATGGCAATCAGCGAACCTATCTGGAGGAACTTGCGGCCGGTCTTAGCAATGTTCAATTCCTGGCCCCCCAGCCCGCAGAGCAGTTCCCTGACATCCTGGCTGCGGCAGACGTACTGCTTGTGAATGAAAGGCCCAGTGTTGCCGACATGTCTCTACCCAGCAAGCTCACCTCCTACTTTGTGGCGGGACGCCCCATCGTTGCCGCTACAGGGCTGCATGGGACCACGGCAGCCGAGATTAACAAGGTTGGGGCCGGGATAGTGGTGCCGGCCGGAGAGCCGGAAAACCTTTTGGAAACGCTGATCAGAGTGATTGGCGATGCCCAACTTGGGATCCGATTGGCTGCTGCCGGAACCGAGTTCGCGGACCGTTACCTTACGCCTTCAGCCGTCTTGTGTCGTTATGAAAACTGGATCTGGAGACTTGTCGAAAGATAAATCAGTGTATATCTATCTGTTAGGGATCAGCGTTGGAGAGACGCCCCCGAACCGTCAAAGGGGGTAATAATGGTGGCAGTGCCGTCGAATTCCCGTCTGGACACAATTGGACGCGTGGTGCGAGGCGGAACGGCATATCTCGCCTCCACCCTGGTCCAGCGGGCTGTCAGTTTCCTTATGCTCCCGTTCTATACTCTGGTGGTAGGGCCTGAGGCCTACGGCGAACTATCACTGCTCTGGTCTTGCACGACGGTAGCCAGTGTACTGTTGTCGTTTGGGCTGGAGACAGCCGTTTTCCGTGGATATTTCCAGCACGCCTCACATCCCGAAAGCCAAAAAAAGTACATCAATACGACTGGTCTTTTCCTCCTAGTGGTTCCCAACCTGGGCGCATTGCTGCTGGGTCTAAGTGGAAGCCCGGTGCTCAGCCGCTGGATTGCGCTGCCTAGTAACCACCTGCTCCTGGGGCTGCTTGGCGCCTCGCTCTACGTATCGGCCACGGTATTCCCGCTGGCGATCCTGCGCGCACAAGAACGGCTCATGGATTATGTCAAGATAAACGGCCTTTATCTGGTAGTCAATACGAGCCTCATGGTTCTTTTAGTGTTGGTTCTCAAGATGGGTGCCACTGGGTGGATTTTTGCCAACTTGATCACCGCGGCTGCTTTGCTACCGTTCAGTCTTCGGATTCTCGGCCACCGGTGGTCCAGGCAAATGGAGTGGCAGTACTTGCGGGACGCTCTCGCGTTCGGGTTACCGCTGCTGCCGCATCAACTGGCCCACTGGATGCTGTCCGTGTCGGATCGCCTCATTCTTAGCGCCTGGGTGACGCTCAAGGAGCTCGGTATATACGGACTGGGGTACCAGTTGGGGGCTGTTCAGGGGATGGTGCTGACCGAGCTGAATCGGGCCATATTGACCGCGTACGGTCGGGCGATCAAAGATGTAGGGCTACGGGGGAATCTGGCCAAAGTCGCTACCTACCAGGCACTGATCACGGGGTTTCTTGGTCTTGGTATGGCGCTCATCGGTCCTCCGATGGTGCACCTTGTGCTGCCGGCTTCCTACGCCGGGGCTACGGACTTGCTACCCTGGATTGCCCTTGGACAAATGTTTTATGGGCTTTATCTCATTCCCATGAACATTATTTCCATGCTCGTTGGCGATACAAAGTGCGTGTGGGTGGCTACCGTAACAGGTGGTCTCGTCAACGTCCTGAGCAACATCGTGATGATCCCGAGCATGGGAACCCTGGCAGCGGCCATCAATACGTCGCTTGGTTACATCGTCCTGCTGCTTGCGATCCTTGTCTACATGGTGCGCAGGCACGGGGTGGTGCTGGATCTAGAGTGGGGGCGCATAGCGTTTGGGCTGGTACTGATGGCGGGCGGTTATGCTGCCGCCGTTTACACGACGCCAGGGGCCCCGGTACCGACAGTGCTTCTGCGTAGTGTCTGGCTGGTCGGTCTGCTGCTGCTTTTATTCATACCGGAACTCTCTTCTAGGCAGTTCCGGGAGGGGCTCAAGCGGGTCAGCGTCAGTCGCTTTGTACGCCGCGGAATATGCGGAAAAGCGGCAAGGAACTGAGGTGGTGATTGACATGCCGATGATCTCCGTGGTGATCCGCAGCTTGAATGAGGAGAAACATGTGGCTCGCCTCTTGAAAGGGATCAAGAAGCAGACGGTCCAGCCGGACGAGATCATTTTGGTTGACTCGGGTTCCAAGGACCGGACGGTTGAAATTGCCCGCAGTTTCGGGATGAAGATCGTCACCATTGCCCCGGAGCGGTTCTCGTTCGGGCGAGCCCTGAACCTGGGCATTCAGCATGCCGCGGGCGATATTATCATCATACCGAGCGCCCACGTGTACCCCGTATATGACACCTGGATCGAGGAACTGGTGGCGCCCTTCGAGAATCCGGCCATTGTGCTCACCTATGGCCGACAGATTGGGGACGAGAACACCAAGTACTCAGAGAACCAGATCTTTGGAAAATGGTTCCCTGCCCAGTCGGCCATCCCGCAGAATCACCCGTTCTGCAACAACGCTAACGCGGCCATCCGCCGGTCGGTGTGGGCGGGGATACCCTACGACGAGGAACTGACCGGCCTGGAAGACCTCGCCTGGGCAAAGCGGGCCATGCAGCAGGGCCACCAGGTGGCCTATGTTGCGGAAGCTACGATCGTGCACGTTCACGCTGAAAGTTGGCGCCAGGTACAGAACCGGTACCGTCGCGAAGCCATTGCCCACAAGGTGATCTACGGCGACCAGCGCTTCTCGGGGTGGGATACCTTGGTTCTCCTGGCAGGCAATTTGCTGAGCGACTACTACCATGCCGCTCGAGAGGGCGTGTTCGTACGAAACTTGTTGGACATCTTCCGGTTCAGGTGGGCGCAGTTTTGGGGGACGTATCGCGGTTTCCGCCACCAGGGTCCGGTTTCCAGTACGCTCAAGCGCCGCTTTTACTATCCGAACGGTGTACGGGAGGATCTGCGGGCGCCCGCTGCTGGTCAGCGCGGTCGTTTCATTGAGTACTAAAGCCGCTATGGGGGGAGCCCATGTCGCGCATCATCGACATCAGCGTCACGTCCCACTCCTCAATGCCCCAGTGGCCGGGCGGCTCGGGCTTTCACCTGAGCCGCACCCAGCGGATGGAGGATGGGTCCGCGAACAACGTCTCCCGTCTGGACACCGATGTGCACTGCGGCACACACGTGGATGCGCCCCTGCACTTTGTGGAAGGTGGGGGAACTGTTGAACATCTGGCTCTCCATACCCTAATCGGTCCGGCTCTGGTCGTCAACCTGTCCGACTGCGACGTGATCACCAGGGACCTGCTTGAGGCCAGCGGAATTCCCGCCGGAACTGAGCGGGTCTTGTTCCAGACGCGGAATTCCAGGCTTTGGAGCGATCCGGACCAGTCATTCCGTGAGGATTTTGTGGCCCTGGCGCCAGACGCTGCGGGATGGGTCGTGGAACGCGGCATCCGCCTGGTCGGGGTCGACTATCTCTCGGTACAGCGGTTCCATGACGGACCCGAAACGCACCAGATTCTGCTACAGGCTGGCGTTGTTATCCTTGAAAGCCTGAATTTGGAGGCTGTTGTTCCGGGCTCCTACGAACTGATTTGCCTGCCCATCAAACTGGCTGATGCTGAAGGAGCGCCGGCCCGGGCTTTGCTTAAAACCCTGGACTAAGCGAGGGATCGCACGTGGAACCGAAAATCGCTGCATTCGTTCCCATGCGCCATAACAGTGAACGCGTCCCCGGCAAGAACTACCGTCCTTTCGCGGGCCGTCCGCTGTATCACTACATTATTGATTCACTGCTGAAGTGCTCGTGCATCTCTGAGGTGGTTATCGACACCGACAGCGACCTCATTATTAAAGAGGCACCGACAGTGTTCCCATCGGTTCGTGTGCTGGTTCGACCTGAGCATCTGCGGGACGGCCACATTCCGATGAACGATGTGCTGCTCAACAGCGTAAAGCAGGTACCTGCCGATTTCTACCTGCAGACCCATAGCACCAATCCGCTGCTGCGACCCGAGACCATCACTGATGCCGTCGAGCAATTCCTGGGCAACCAGGACAAGTATGACTCGCTGTTCTCGGTGACCCGGTTGCAGACCCGCCTTTGGTGGAGCGACGGCAGCGCCGTTAACCACGATCCCAACGTGCTGCTCCGTACACAGGACCTGCCGCCGGTGTACGAGGAGAACTCCTGCCTCTATATCTTCAATCGGGAGACTCTGGAGCGGCGGGGGAACCGGATCGGCGAGCACCCGCTCCTGTATGAGATTGCCCGCGAAGAAGCTGCGGATATCGACGTGGAATTGGACTTCGCCATCACCGAATTCCTGTATAAGCGCGGAGGGTAGGTTATCATGACCAAACGGGTACTCGTCACATGTCCGCAGATGCAGAAGAGTATTGACCGTTACCTGCATATTTTTGCCGAGCATGGCCTTGAAGTAGAGGCTCCGCCCCTGCTCCAACAGATGAGCGAGGACGAGTTGTGCGCCATCATTGATCGGTTCGATGGTGTCATCGCCGGCGACGACCCATTCACGGCCAAGGTGATGGACCGTGGCACCAAGCTGCAGATCATCTCCAAGTGGGGCGTCGGTATCGACGGCATCGACCTTGAAGCGGCCATGGAGCGCGGCATCAAGGTCACCAACACCCCGGGCACGTTTGGCAACGAGGTTGCTGACGTCACTATCGGCTATCTGATTCTGCTGGCCCGCCAACTGCACCGGATCGACCAGTTGGTCCGCGGGGGCGAGTGGGGTAAGATTCAAGGCACTTCCCTTGCCGGCAAGATACTGGGTGTAGTTGGTCTGGGCTCCATCGGTCGGGCGGTCGTGAAGCGTGCCGTTGCTATGGAGATGAATGTTATCGGCTTTGACGTAGCCGGGCCTCAGCAGACTGCCGCCCGTGAGCTTGGCGCGCAGGTTGTGGAACTGGCCGAACTCATCAAGGCCGCCGACTTTATTGCGCTCGGTTGCCCACTGACAAAGACTAACCGTCACATGCTCAGCGACCGCGAGTTCGCAATGATGAAAGATGGTGTATCCATCATCAACACGGCTCGCGGGCCGCTAATTGACGAGTCAGCATTGGTGAAGGCCCTCGCCTTAGGCAAGGTCAAGGCGGCTGCCCTTGATGTCTTCGAGGAGGAGCCCCTGCCGACGGACAGCCCGCTGCGGCAGTTCGAGCAGTGCATCTTTGGTGCTCATAACAGTTCCAACACCCTCGAAGGTACTCTGCGGGTGAACGAACTGGCTCTCAAGAACCTTCTCGAAGGGCTGGGTGTGAAGTAATGGCTCGGATAGCCCTAATTTCGGGGGTGGCCGGAGGCATCGGCCTGGCCACATCCCGAATCTTTCGCAACGAGGGCTGGTTCGTAATTGGGCTCGATCGGCGGCCGCCGGATGAACCGGAGAGTGTGGACCGGTTCATCGAGGTAAACCTGGCTGATGCCAGGGCGATTCAGTCCATTGCCCCTGAACTGGTTCCCTACGGGCATGTCGATGCGCTTATCAACAACGCGGCGGTGCAGGTTGCTAAGCCGCTCGTGGAGACCACCACGGACGAATGGGATCTGGTCATGAATGTGAACGTTCGGGCTGCATACCTCCTCATGCAAGTGGTTTACCCCCTGATGCGTTCCCGGGGCGGCGCTGTGGTTAACATCAGCTCCGTCCATGCCATAGCCACTTCCAAGAGCATTGCGGCATATGCGGCCAGTAAGGGCGCCCTAATGGCGCTGACGAGGGCAGTTGCTCTCGAATTTGCCGGCGATGGCATCCGAGTGAACGCAGTTCTGCCGGGAGCCGTTGATACCGGGATGCTTCGGGCAGGGCTCAGCCGCCGCCCTGGGGAGGGCGGGGAGGATCTGGGCCTCCGAATTCTGGGCAGCAAGACTCCGATGGGTCGGGTCGGCGAACCGGAAGAAATTGCGCAGACCATAGTGTTTCTGTCTGACAAGAATCGGTCTTCGTATATGACTGGACAAACGCTTGTTGTGGACGGTGGAGCGACAGCGAGGTTGAGTACGGAATGAGTTGGGGCAAGGAACGAGCTAAGAGTCTTTTGGTTTCAACTGTTGGTGAAGCTGCTGCCGAACGATTAGCCGATATGTACGACCAGGGTATTGGCAGGGTGGAAACGTGGGCGAACCCAGTGGGTCGGGCGTCGATGAGGCGCCTACGTAACCTTAAGGATCGTTATCAGGGAAAACGCTGCTTCATTATAGGGAATGGACCTAGCTTGCGGGATATGGACCTTTCAGTTCTTCGCGATGAATACACTTTCGGGCTCAACCGCATCTACCTCATGTTTGAAAAACTGGGGTTTTCCACGACTTTCTTTGTATCGGTGAATCAGTATGTTATCGAACAGTGTGCAGATGAAATTCAGGCGCTGTCATGCACCAAATTCCTTAGTTGGAGGGCGCGTAAGGCTGTGCGACTCTCCGACGGCATTACCTTTATCCGCCCTGCCCGTGGACCTCGGTTCAGCAAGGAGCCGACCATTCATGGGGTATGGGAGGGCGCCACGGTTACGTATGTCGCTATGCAATTGGCCTACTACCTTGGGTTCTCAAAAGTGATTCTTATTGGTGTAGACCATGCCTTCTCGACGTCTGGTCCAGCTCACAAGCTAGTGGAGTCCACCGATGATGATCCTAATCACTTCGACCCCGCTTACTTCGGCAAGGGGTTCAAGTGGCAATTGCCTGATCTGGAGACGTCTGAGATTGCTTATCGCCTAGCTAAAGTGGAGTATGACGAAGCGGGCCGTATTATTGTGGATGCGACAGTGGGTGGTAAGCTCCACGTCTTCCCTAAGGTAGACTTCGAGACATTGTTTTAGGGAGATCAGGAGAGGAGCATGCTTCTTCGAGGAATGAAGGCAGAGCGAATAATCCGGAGTCTCAACCGCTGGTGTCTATATTGACCCCTTTCTATAACCAGGGGCGGTTCTTGCGGCACTGCATCACCTCGGTGGCAAGCCAGTCCTACCGTCCAATAGAACGCATCATTTGCGACGGTGGTTCGAATGACGAAACCCTTCAGGTTTTGAAGGCGGCTCCAGAACAGGTCCGGTGGGTCAGTGAATCGGACACCGGGGGCGGTCTGACGCATTGAACAAAGCGTTACGGATGAGTGAGGGAGATATCATCGGCTGGATTAACAGTGCTCTGTTTTCCACCGACATCGTAGAGACCGTAGTCAAGGTGTTTAACGCACATCCCGATATCTCCGTTGTTTACGGGCATGCTGTAATTACCTCTGCAAATGGTTTAATACTGCGGCATCGTGTGTCACAGTGGCTGGAGCACGGGCATTATAGCAGTTACGCTAGCCCACTTACGCAGTCAGCGGTGTTCCTGCGTCGGAGTTCCTGTCTCGTCATCTGGTACCTTCTTACTCGAGGAACTCCCACGTAACTATGGATTTTGAGCTATGGATACGACTTGATACCCAAGGGGCAAGTTCAAGTGGATCGATCGAGTGCTGGCGGTGGACCGAGATCATGACGAACGCAAGGTGCGTACACTAAGCGAGTTATGGGACCGAGAGAATGCCGTGTTGGATCAATCCTATGGGATTAAGTTCCGTACTATACCTTTGGACCGCTTAAGGAAGTTTGGTCACCGTTTGTAGGGGCTCTCGGATGTCCTGAAGTGGGAGACGCGGTACATCCCGGCATTTCCGAGGAGGGTTGACTCTCGCATCATGAGATTGGCTCGCCAGTTGCTCCTGCCGCACCAGTGGCAACGTTGGTTCGCTTAATTCGGGCGCATTGGGACTGACTAATAATAAGATGGTGATCCTTGACAGCGCGCCTCTGAAAAAACAGGGAGTTAAGGGAACCACTTATCTAAATGAGTACAAGGGTTGGTGATCTTAGTCGTGAGTCGGGGGGGCATGGCCCAACCTAATGAGTGGCGGATATGGAGAATTTTAATTATGCTGGTGAGCGGTGTGCTAATCGGTAGCTTAGCTGCATTCTTGCCGGTCGGGATTGGAGCCGCCGGAGGTATAGTAGTGGTTGTCTCCATTTATATTGCCAGAAGGGGCCAGAGACATGCCTTTACATTAGACAGTACCCAGGAGTCTCCGCTATCGGAGAGGATGGTCCTTTGGACAGTCCGGGGGTTTCTTGTCTTGTCAGCTGCTTGGATTCAAACGAAGGGGATTACGTCTCTTCTATTAATGATGATGGCTGTGGTAGTTCTTTGGGTACAACCCCACCAGCGGTCAGTCATGACTAAACCGCCGTGGACCGTATGGGCCCTGATACTTTGCAGCATTGGTGCTTGGCTTGTAGGATGGGGCTCGACGGGTACGCTTAGTCTACTGTTCTTAGTAGCCTTTCTATTCAATGTGGCTGCAGTTTTCATGTTGGGGTTCAGCTTGGTTCGCTTGCCAGTAACCAACATGTGGAGATTGCTGACTGCCGTACTGGATTCATTGGCCTTCTATTTAGTGGTGAGCGTACTCCTGTATTATGGGTTTGGTATAGCGTCTCCATCTGATTCATCACGGATCGGTATGCCGCCGTCTTCACTATCTTGGCTTGGATCCAGGGTTACATTTCCCCTGTCCATAGGGATTACGACACCACCGGCTCTTGCCGCAATTTATTTCTCCGGCCTCTTTCCCGTGCTCCGTGCTGGTCAGTATTGGTATCTGATTGGTTCGGTTGCGGCGGGGGTAGTCTTGATCGCTTCGAACGGACGTATGGCGCTTGTCATAGTTGCCCTAATAGGGGGGGTGGCTTATTTCGCACCTCGTCGTTTGGTCAAGTGGACGCCAGCGTTGGTGACAACCTTTCTGACGCTCCCACTTTGGTGGCCCCTGGCACGGATTTTACTAGTGCCAATATTGGAGTTTTTTGCAAAAGCACTTCCCTACTTAGATAGAGGTTCACCTGACCAGTTCGCAACGCTACAGGAAAGGACGTTCATTTGGGAGGCCGTTTGGAATGTCGTAGCCAACATGCCGGTTGCCCGTTGGCTGATCGGTTATGGGGCGGATGGGCAGAGACCGTCTGGCATGGCAGAGGCATACTCCTTCTTGTTCCGTTTCTTGGAGGATCCATTATCTGGACATGCACACAACTCCTTGTTGCAACAGTTCACAGATACGGGGTTAGTCGGCACCCTTGTGTGGATCTCAGTCTTAGTTGGAATAGCGATCCGTCTTGTCAAATTGCACCGGCGCACCACTGACAAAGCCGAACAACTCGTGATAGCCAGTATGTGTGCAATGCTGGTTGCATTGGCGGGCACTGCGGCTTCCGAGCCAAGCTTGGCCTCCGGGAATCCAAGGGAAGGTTTTTGGTTGATGCTCGTAATGGCGTCCGTGGTGTGTGCGTGGTCTGAAAACAACCGATGGGTATCTCGAAAGGTCAGTGAATCCCGGTCTAAAGATAAAGAATCAACAAATTGAACAATTTAATACTAGTACTAGTACCAGTATTACGCGTTAATTCTGTAAAATTGGTCGTTGAAGCGCAGATCGACGTGGGACACGGGAACCACAGGTCATGCAGATGCCGGTCCAGGTCCCCAAAACTGCTGGATCATGCGCCGGACCTCACTGAACGGGTGAGGGTTGGCGGGTACGTCACCAAGCCAGCACCCCATGTCTTCGTCCACGGCTAGCACATAGCGTAGGGACCGCGCAGCCAGGTCACGTAACCCGCGACGACCGGACAGACCGCGAGGATGGGCCGTCGAATTTCGCTTTGCCCCCGGCTGTTTGCCAGGCGTGCCCCCTGCGGGAACAGCGCCTGGGCAAGCGAGACAAGGGTCGGCCGGTCAAATTGCACCGGCACGAGACTATCCTACGTCAGGCACGGGACGGCCAGAAGACAGCGGAGTTCAAGGCATGGAATCGCAGCACACGGCTAACGAGCAAACGCAGAGTTGAAACGCCATGGGTTACGCCAAGCACGTTACATAGGTCTGGAGAAACTGGATCTGCAGGCCCGTGGAGAGCACTGGCGTTGAACATGAAGCGACTGTTTTAGCGGATCGAACGGAGCCTGAGCTTGGCACGCGACTTTCCGCCGCTTATCCAGGATAACAGTCCGAAAACTGCCACCACGATAGGGGCTGACGAACATGCGACTCGCTGGCACTGTCACTTTGATCCAAAAGCTTCCTTGAACGGGCGATAGAAGTGTCCCAAACGGCCTCAATGAACTGCATTCCTAGTTTCCTGTGTTTAGGCTGGGCATCTCGAATGCAAACGCCACCAGCCTCGTTAGTTTACGTAAGGCGCAGCCATGGATTACCTCACACAGAAACCAGCTGCCACTAAGTGCGAGGCGGTGGTAACGTGTCAATCTTTGGTATAGACTCATTTTTGTAGGAGATAAAGGGTGAAAGCTCTACATGAAATCCAGTCACGCGTGCCTGAACCTTTTGTATTTATCTCCGTACATGGACGAGAAGATTGCTGCCATAAGAAATAATGAGCGCTACATCGTCCCCTCCGCCAACAATAAGGTTTTGGGGCTGGCAGGAGCACTTGCTAAACGTGGACACAAGGTGAGACTAGTTTCGCCAGGGTGGGTGAGAGGGAAGAGCGGTAGGTTTTTTTCCAAAGTATCAGAGACTACCCGGTCAGGCTTGGAAGTTGTCTACGCCGCAGCGTTGGATTTGCCGGGGCTCAACATCTTGGTCGCAATAGGGGAGATGTGCAAGACCGTCCGGCGACTCCACGCTCAGAACCCGATTGATGTGATCATTTTCTATAATTACAGGCCCGAATTGGCGGTGCCAGCCCTATATGCAAAGCGGATCCTGGGAATTCCCATAGTCCTAGAGTACGAGGACGGCTACTTCGCTGAGCGGGAAATCAATCCGCTAATGCGGTACTTCATCAATTTGGTCGAACGGCTGACTGCACCATGGCTTGATGGAGCATTTCTAGTAACAAGCCTCTTAAGAAGGCGTGTCCTCACGGACAACTACTTTGTCTGTCGTGGTTTTCTTAATAAAGACCTTTTGGATCTATCTAAAGGCGATGATAAGATTGATCGCCCTGTTCTTATGTATAGCGGGCGATTCGATGCAGAACGCGGTGTACATGTCTTTCTGGAAGCCCTGGAAAGGCTTGATATTGATGTCAGGGTGGTTATCACAGGGTACGGGCCTGATCGAGATATGGTGCATGCTCGGTGTGAACAGCTTCGCCGTCAGAGGTGCCTGAATATCGAGATTCACGATTATGTTGAAATTCAGCAGTTATACCGGATGCTTAAAGCGGCGGACGTCCTCGTGAATCCACAATTGCAAAGTAGTTTTTTTAGCCGAGCGTCCTTCCCGTCAAAAATATTTGAGTACATCTCAGCTGGTGCGCTTATCGTATCTTCAAATGTATCAGATATTAACGAGTTTGCAGATAACCGGATTGTTGTCTATAGCGAAGACACTCCTGATACCTTGGCAAAGGCACTAACAAAGGTGTTAACAGAACCCGAGCGTTATCGTTCGTATGTTGAGAACATGACAGAGTACGCCCTCAGGAACTGGAGCGATGAGGCCATGTCCGAACAAATTGACAGGGTGGTCCGGCGAGCGGTGGCAGGCCAGCGAGTAACCTCTTGAGACCCCTAGGAGGGAGAGTTTCTGGATGAAGATTCTGGTCAATGCCACGGCGCTGAATGCACGCGGTGGGTTCTCAGTTGCTAAGTCTTTCTTGGAGGACATATACGCCGGTGATTTCTTAGCATCCCACGGCTGTTCGATTCGGGTCTTGGTATCCAATCCTAAGCTGGTTGCTTATCGCTCCGAATATAGCGATGTAGAGGTTAAGGCTCTGCCAAAGCGTAGTCTTATGCACAAGTGGTGGTTTGAACGTCATTTTCTACCTAAGCTCATCGAAACTGAGGAGTTTGATGCTTATCTCTCGCTTCAGAACTTGGGTCTAGGGCGATTGCAAGTCCCCCAGTTTGTCCTGGTCCACCAGCCCATCCCATTCGCTGACCTGGAGCGGCATGAGATCGAGTGGAAGAACTATGTCAAATACAAGGTGATGCTGGACTGGATGTATCGACGCTACGCTCAGTACTGGGACGGGGTGTTCGTGCAAACAAATTGGATGAAGGAAGCCTTTATCGGAAAGTTTGGATGTGAAGGCAGAGTACATGTGATTCGCCCGGCGGTGAGTGACATCACTCGCCACCGAGAGCGGCTGCCGGAAGAGGTCTCTCGCCACCTGCGATTTGATGGTCGTATCCTATTATATCCCACTAGTGTCGACAGGTACAAAAACTTCGCTCGCTTGGCGGAAGCCACGGAAGTATACAACCGGACGGCGGACTGCAAGGTGCGACTATTGCTAACCATCCCGGGGGAGAGTACGGAGCACGTTAAGTACGTCGGGAAGGTCCCGTACGAGTGCATGTATTCTTTATACAGTCAGGCTCATGGCCTGATTTTCCCCTCGTTGGTTGAAACACTTGGGTTACCTTTGTTGGAAGCTCTTCAGGTTGGTGTGCCCGTCTTGGCGGCAGACTTGCCTTACGCGCATGAGGTGTGTGGAGCTGCCGGTGACTATTTTGACCCTAGAAGTACCTCCTCCATGTGTGAGGCCATTGAACGTTTTGTTACTCGCAAATCTCCACGGGGTAATCACGGGAACCTGGGGGGTGAAAACTACCGGAGTTACCTTCAACACATCCTGGCTACTCTAGCCAGAAGAATTTCTTGATCGTCCAAAGGCAGCCTTCTGACTTATAGCTTACTCGGTCTACGAAGGAGTGACGGGATGATTGATCTCTCACGAGTTGCTAATAGGGGGTACAATCCTGGCCGACCCAAGTGGTTCATTGCACTCTGGTATTTCGTGGACTTGCTTTTAGTACGTAATCCATTTATCGTCTTCTCTGGCTTCAAGGCGTTCATTTTAAGACTATTCGGGGCGAAAATCGGCCGGAATGTCCTTCTGCACCCAGGTGTTCAGGTCAAGTTTCCATGGAATCTGGAGATTGGGGACAACTGTTGGATCGGTGAGCGAGTTTGGATCCATAACCAGGGCAGAGTAGTCATCGGTTCGAATACGGTCATTTCCCAGGAGTCTTTTATCTCAACGGGTTCCCATGACACGCTAAAGACAATGGATTTGGTCATTAGACCAGTAATTGTTGGTGATGGAGTGTGGTTAACAACAAGATGCATCGTCAAGCCCGGAGTAACAATTGGTCATAAGACTATTGTCACCCCCGCCAGCGTGGTGCACAAGTCTTTACCGGAGAACGGTATATTCGGCGGAAATCCTGTTCAACTCATTAAACAACGGTTCCCTGATCCAGAAACAGTTGATGATTCACTGCCAGACCAATAGGCTGTCTTGATTATTGCTGAACAGCACATTGTGGAGGTCGATTGACTTAATGAAGAAGGCGCTCATTACTGGTATTACCGGTCAGGACGGCTCATATTTGTCTGAGTTCCTTTTGACCAAGAAGTATGAGGTTCACGGCATCATCCGCCGTGCCTCCACCTTCAACACGGACCGCATCGATCATCTGTACAGGGATCCCCATGACCCGGTTGCCAAGCTATTCCTGCACTACGGCGACCTGAGCGATGGCACCGGCCTGCGCCGGATCATCGAGAAGGTGCAGCCGGACGAGGTCTATAACCTGGGCGCTCAGTCCCATGTCAAGGTGTCCTTTGATCAGCCCGAGTATACGGCCGATGTCGTGGGCACCGGCACACTGCGCCTGCTCGAGGTTATCCGGGACTACCAGCAGCACAGCGACAAGCAGGTACGGTTCTACCAGGCGGGCTCCTCCGAGATGTACGGCGCTGCCAAGCCGCCCCAGAGCGAAAAAACTGCCTTCTACCCCCGCAGCCCCTACGCGGTGGCCAAGGTTGCCGGCTACTGGTACTCCGTGAATTACCGTGAGTCCTACGATATGTTCATATGCAACGGCATCCTGTTCAACCACGAGTCCCCGCGGCGCGGCGAGACCTTCGTGACCCGTAAGATCACCAGGGCACTCGGCCGGATCAAGATGGGCCTGCAGGATAAGCTGTACCTCGGCAACCTGCACGCCAAGCGTGACTGGGGCTTCGCCGGCGACTACGTCGAGGCGATGTGGCTGATGCTTCAGCAGGACCAGCCGGACGACTACGTGGTCGCCACCGGTGAGGCCTACTCCGTCCGTGAATTCCTGGAGGAGTCCTTCGGTTACGCCGGCCTCGACTGGCGCAATTACGTCGAGATCGATTCCCGTTACTTCCGGCCTGCCGAGGTGGACTACCTGCTCGGCGATCCCAGCAAGGCATTCGAGAAGCTGAACTGGCGTCCCAAGGTCAGCTTCAATGACCTTGTTCGCATGATGGTGGATCACGACCTCGAGATGGCCCGCCAGGAGAAGACCCTCGTGGATGCCGGCCACACGGCTGCCCTCAGGGGGGTAGCCACGTTCTAATGGAAAAAAACGCACGGATTTTTGTTGCAGGACACCGGGGTCTGGTCGGCTCGGGTATCGTGCGGGCCTTGAGCAGGCAGGACTACACGAACCTGCTTTTGCGGACCCGGCAGGAGCTGGATTTGACGGATAAGAAGGCCGTGGATGAGTTCTTCCAGACAGAGCGGCCCGAGTATGTCTTCCTGGCGGCAGCCAAGGTCGGCGGGATTCTCGCCAACAACACGTACCCGGCTGATTTTATCCGGGATAACATGGCCATTCAGTTAAACGTGATTGATGCCGCCTATCGTACAGGGGTGAAGAAGCTACTGTTCCTGGGCAGTTCCTGCATCTACCCGAAGCTCTGCCCCCAGCCCATGAAGGAGGAATACCTCCTGACCGGGGAACTGGAGTCCACGAATGAGCCGTATGCCATCGCCAAAATTGTCGGCATCAAGATGTGCCAGTCCTACAACCGCCAGTACGGGACGAACTACATCAGTGTCATGCCGACAAACCTGTACGGCCCTGGGGACAATTTCGATCCCGTCAACAGCCATGTGCTGCCGGCGCTCATTCGGAAGTTCCACGAAGCGAAGGTTGCAAGCGCTCCGTCTGTGACCATCTGGGGCACGGGCGGCCCCCGGCGTGAGTTCCTGCATGTCGACGATCTCGCCGATGCCTGCACCTTCCTGATGAACAACTATGAAGGCCATGAGATCGTCAACATTGGGGTCGGCGAGGACCAGACTATCCGGGAACTGGCCGAACTCGTCCAGGACTTGGTCGGATACGAGGGCGATTTGGTGTTCGACACGTCCAAGCCCGACGGGACGCCGCGCAAGCTGATGGACGTGAGCCGCATCACCGCTATGGGCTGGAAGGCCCGTATTTCCCTGCGAGACGGTATCAAACAGACGTACCGGTGGTACCTAGACCATCTGCAGGCCCTGCGCTAGTACTCGCTCTCCTCAATCGTGCGGTTGATCAAAGGCGATTATGACAGACTGTCGCTTCTGGGAGAGTTCTGGCGGCGGTGCGGCTACTTCCTGGAGGGACTCCATATGTGACCTTGCCCGGTCAGGAAGGACAGGCCTAGATTACCCGGTTGATGGAGCAGTTGCGTCGGCAGCCACCGGCTAGACTTGCCGGGATCCCGGTAGCCGCCGTTTCTTTTTGGCGGCAGGCCGGAGCAAGACCGCAGCGGAGTCCACGTTGGCGGTAGTTAAGTCCGCCACCCCCTGGCATGCATGGATCTGCCTTGAAGTAAGCTTGTAACGGGAACGAGTGCCACCAGGCCCCCTGAACCGGCGCTTTACCGAGTGGCTTCTACCCAGGTTCATCCAACAGGGTTACAATCGATCGCCGGGTGGCCAGCACGTCGCCGCTGTGTAGGATCGCCCGTATCCCCAGCGCCATGGCAGCCGCTACGTACTCGGGCACGTCATCGACATAGGCCACTGCCTCCCCGGGCAGCCTAAGGCGGTCAAGTATATGGTAAAACGCCTGGGGCTCAGGCTTACGACAGCTGGCTTCGCAAGACATCACGATCGGATCAAACCCTGCCAACACCCCCATGCTTCGCATGAGCCGTACATGAGACGCCTGCGTATTGGACAGGACGGCTGTGCGCAGTCCCAGTGCTCGAAGTTCCGCAGCCAGCAACAGCATGGCAGGGATCGGGCGAAAATGGGCCAGCCAGCAAGAATCAAATGCATCGGCGGGCACCGATCTGCCCGCCAGTTTTGCCCATAGCAGCTCCTCGGTCTCTTCTCCCCGCTGCAGGGCGGGGATTTTGCTTGAATAGTGCTCCGGCAGGACGTGAGGACCCAGTCGACTTGTGACTTCCTGTCGATACGCTTCTTCACCCAGGGTCAACAACACGCCGCCGACATCGAAGATAATGGCCTTGATCCCCAACCGCCTGATCCCTCGTTTCTAATGCCGCCCACGTATATTTGACAGCCCCTCATGGCTGAGGGGCTGCACGAAGATGCTATGGCACCCGCACTCGCAGAAGTTCCAAGCGGCCTTCTACTTCAAAAACCCCTAAATTCGCCGGCACCAGTACGGCCTGGCCCGCGCTGATCTCAGCACGCCCCCCGTTCCAGGTGATTGCACCCTGTCCGTTGCACACCAATAGGGCGTCGAAGCTCACATTGTTAGTGCGCTGCAGCAAAAGGCCGTCACATTGGGCGCGGTCCACGTGGAAAAAGGGGCAGCGTACAAGCGAATTCCAATGATTATTGGGGGCAAGTTGGACACGGAGTGCTTTCCTGGGGGATTCATAACGTGTTACGCGCAGGGCGTGCTCCAGATGCAGCTCGCGGGGTCTTCCGTCAAGGCCAAGCCGATCGTAATCGTAAAGCCTGTATGTGGTATCGGAGCTCTGCTGCACTTCCGCAACCACCATACCTGCTCCCAGGGCGTGAATAGTACCGGCCGGCACATAAAAGACGTCGCCGGCGGAGACCGGCACACGTCGCAGCCATTCCCGCACCTGCCCGGTGCCGAGAGCACCAGCAAGGGTGTGTTGCGCCGCACCTTCCTGGAGACCGTATACGATCTCCGCACCGGGGTTGGCCTCCAGGACGTACCACATTTCCGTTTTACCCGACTCCCCCGGAGAAAGTCCCGCATAGGAGTCGTCCGGGTGCACCTGCACGCTCAGATCCTGGCGCGCATCAAGTAGTTTGATCAAAATCGGCAGGCGACCCCCGGGTCCTGTGCTACCACCGGTGCCCAGAAGGGCGGCTCTATAGTCTCGCCGCACTTGGGCAAGGGTCTGGCCGGCCAAGAACCCGTTCACCACTATGTTCGTATCCTGACCATGGTCCCCCAGCACCCAGGCCTCCCCAATGGGGCCTGCAGGTAGACCAGCCCCAAAAAAGCGCTCCAGCCTACGGCCGCCCCAGAGGCGCTCCTTGAAGAGCGGTTCCAGGAGGAGCGGGTAGAGGTCAAGCATGATGGTTGCCTCCAATATGCTTCATGGTAAGCATATTTGGGCAACTGGACCTTCAAATCCTGTTTCACCCGGCCACTTCTGCCGCCTGTCCGAGCACGGGCGCCAGCGGGTTCACTCGCAGAGACAGGATCCACGGCTTGCGCGCCAGCCGCTGCTGACCAGCCAGGGCGCCCTGCCGCTCGTAAATGAGATACATCCAGATGTCGGCCTCTGGCAGGAGCGCCGTTTGTTTTTGTGCCTCCTGCAGGTGGGGGAGAGCCACCTCATACCGACCGGCTAGGGCCAGGGCCTGACCAGCTCGCAGGTGCATCGCCGGGGTGTAAGCCGGATAGGCTTGCCGCCACAGATTTTCCCTGGGCTTGGCCCGCCGCTGCTGGTCCTCCAGCTGGTCCACCAGGCCAGACACTTCGGCCACCAGGCGGCGAGCGTCCGCCCTGTCCCCGGTCAGCACAGCTTTTACCGCCACCTGCACCCCGGCACTCAGGGCGTTCTTGTAGTACTCCCCCATGGTCGGCTGCAGCCGCAGTGCATCGCGGGCGGCGGCATAGGCCGCCGGCCAGTCCGCCTGCCGCTCCAGCGCAACATACAGCCGTGCCGACCACTCGTGGTGGTTCGGGTCAAGCGCTGCCGCCCTTCGCAGGGCGTCCGCCTTCTCCGCCGCCCCTGCCCTAGCCCGGGCCAGCTCCGCCCACGGTTCGGGATCCAAGGGCATCAGCGACGTCGCTCGCTCCAGCAGCGTCGTCGCCGCCGGGAGCGCGCCCGTCTCCACCAGGCGGGAGCCCTCTTGCAGGTAATACCCGCCGGCGGCATGCGGGGCGGTCACTATCAGCACCAGTGCGGCTGCCAGGCCGGCCCAGAGTGGGCGCCCGGCCCGGGCCTGCCCGAGCGCCGGGGCGGCCGTACCCGCCGCCGCCGCCACGATCAGCCACACGGACAGATAGCTCAGGTTAAAATCCACCACGGAGTGGGCGGCAATGGTAAGGGCCGCAGCAGTCATGACCGGCCCCTGTGCGAGGCCACCCGGTCGCCGCAGGCCCTGCCAGGCCAGGGCGCCCAAGAAGGTCAGGAACGCCAGCAGCCCGGGAATACCTGCCTCCACAGCCACCTGCAAAAAGTGGTTGTGTACCTCAGAGGCCACGTAGCGGAATTCCTGGTACTGTGGATACAACCGGTCCCAGCTGCGGCCACCGGCGCCTAGCAGGGGGCGGTCGGCCACTATGCGGGTGGCGTCCTCGTCCATGATCACCCGTAGCACCACGTTCACCGTCTGCCAGTTGATGTCCAACAGCCGCTGCGCCTTGGGCGGCAGCACCCGGTTGGCCGCCGTGGTAAACGAGCCGTAGTGCCCCACGGCCCAGCCGCCGCCAGCCAGAACGGCCACGGCCGCCACGGCGGCCAGGGCGCCCTGCCAGCGGCGGAGCAGCGCGAGCCACACGGCCACGGCGCCCCCGCCCAGCGCCCCCGCCACGCTGCCGGCGGCCAGCCACTTATATACACGATACCAGTCTGAGAGCGCCGAATTGCCGTCCACGCCCTTCAGCGCCGCCAGGGCCGGGGCGAAGGTGGCCGCCAGAAACAGCACGCCGGCCAGGCGCTGTCCCCGCGGCAATGCGACCGCCAGCAGCACCACCGCTACCGGCAGCGCCAGAAGGGCGCCCCGGGAGGCGGCCAGCAGGAAGGTGAGCCCATACAAAAAGCCGAGCACGCCCGCCAGGGGCAGGGCCACGGCGCGGCGGCGGGTCCTCATCGCCAGGCCGGTAAGGATCATCCACATGGCCACGGCATACACAGCGTAGGTGTTCCAGTACTGAAACGTGGAGGTCAGCCGCTTGTCCAGCCCCCACACGGATAGGGCGTGCAGGGTGCTCTGGTCCGAGGGCACCACTCCCACGTACGGCCCCAGCCCAATCAGCACAATCCCTACGCTGGCCGCCACCAGCAGCCAGGCCATCCACTGGCCCAGTCCTGGCCAGATGGCCTGTTCTGTCCGCACGGCGTAGAACACCAGGAGCCCGGCCACCAACTGCAGGACCACATTCAGGTGGCCCTGGGGGAATATCGCGGTAAATGAGGCCAGCAGGTAGCAGCCCAGCAGGGCTAACACGGAAATCTCCACCCCGCCCGCCAGCAGGGGGATATGGCGCCCTTCTCGGTACAGACCCAGCGCCCAAACCAGAAACCCGGCCGCAATCGCCGTTTCCGCCGCGTGTTGCTGGTAAGGAAAGAACAGGCCCTGGAAGTACGGGCCGGCGGCCACTGTCGCGAGAATCATACCGAGGCCGGCGTAACGGAGGTAGCGTGCCACGTATTGTTCACCATCTGCTTATTTGATGCGCGGGCGTTTCACCCACTGAGCTATATATGTTAGTGTTTACCTCCGCCAATCCCTGCCACCCCAGCGCCGTAGGCCTTGTCGGAGTCATTGCAGCCACCAACCTGCTCCTGGAGCAGTTAACCCTCAGAGCCTTGGCCTGAGTACACAGTGCTACACCACCTTCCATCCGCTTCACCGGCGGCAAAACGCCGCCCGCCCGCCCTGGATGGCAGCCATGGGCGGGTGAACGGCGCGCCACCGCCCTGCGCCACCCGGTACCGCCAGCGAACTGCAAATGAACGCTGAATCTGTGCGCTTGGCAGCCAAACGCCAGCCGAAAGTGCGGTCGGCCGTAATAATCAACCTCAACACCGACCAGTCCTGGGCGCTGGCGCCAGTCACGTATTGGGGAACAGCGGCCATGCTCATGACATGACCATTCGCAGCACGCATTAAGAGATGCCGTTCCTGGCGGTCGCAGGAAGGTCGGCACAGACGTGTTTTCGGCAGACGGCTCGGCGGGGTGCCTGGTCGAGTGGGAATGCGATAACGACTGGGGACTGGGTCAGCCTGGGAGTGGCGCCGCTCACCTGGCCGCCCGGGGCAACCGGGTCACCGTCTTCCCGGCCACACCAGCCCCCTGCCCTGGGAAATCGGCGCCACCGACCTGGCCCGGCTGGAGTCCATGGGCGTGGAGTTCTGCGACAACGCGGTGGGCACGCCCTCCGTTAACCACCTGTTAGACGCCCAGGGTATGACACCGTATTTACCGGCGTCGGTGCCGTTACCTGGCCCGGGGCATTTGCCGGGCGGCGGAGCGGCCACCGATTCCGCCGGGGTCAACCCTGGCCATCGGCAACAGCCAACAGGCGGCCCGGGCCACCCACACCGACCTGCAAGGCCAGAAATAGCACCGACCGTGACCAACCAGGTAGCCACCGCCGGGTGTCTCCCTGATGTGTTATTCAAGGGTGCCAGGCATAAACTTTGGGCGGTGGCCCGCGCCGACGCCCATTCCCAGCGGCCGCACTCTCCCGGTGGCAAAAACTGTGCGGGATGAAGTCCCGTACATGTTCGCGGAGAAGCACCGGCGCACGGCCGGTGCTCCAAATTCCATAAGAACCGGTTGGTATCACGCTGCGCCTTTCCCGACCCAAATCTTGACGAAATCCGTTATGTCGTAGAAGGCGCACTACTCATCTTCGGCGACCTCGATCAAAGCGAACTGCCGTTTACCAACCACGAGATACTCAGTTGTCCCCGAATGAGTAGACCAGAATGGGAAAGGGGAAACCGGGGACTGCGTCCCGGCTGTCTTATTCGGGGCCTTGAGGGCAAAGAGAGTAGGCCTATACCAAACCGACCTTTTTCACGGGATCTACTTAATAGCGTCTATTAGATAATAGCTCGCGAGGTTCTGATAGCTGCGCCGGTATGTCCACTCCTCGTACGCAATGTAGAGTCCCTGAAGAGACCTGAGAAACCTAAAATAACCCGCTCCCAGATAGCGGGGCACAATCTCTGCTTGACTCCACGGCCGCAGGATTTGGTCCAACGCGCTATACCAACACAAATGATAATAGGCTGGAAAAACTGTATCAGGAGCACGATTAAGTAAGCGGTGCATTGCCCAAACGCCAAAGCGCTGTGGGACAATTCGATTGATCAGTCCAAATGCAGAAAAAGTACCCGACATCTGGGCGATAAATCTGCCTCCAGGCTTCAGATAAGCCCGTAGGTTGTCAATTGCCACATCTACTCGCTTGACGTGCTCCAGTACTTGCCAACTAATGACGAGATCAAATTTCCCCTCAAGCTGTGGCATCCGGTCCATGACATTAGCGACCACCATTTCATCATACGCGCCAATACCGGCCTTCTGTAGCTCTGACAGAGAAATGTCCAGACCGACGTAAGAGCACCCCGGAGGCCTCGTGCTCAATGGAAGGGTGGGGGATCGCCCGGACCCAACATCAAGAATGCTCATTCCGGGACGAAGCCCTGTTTTGACTCGTGTATCGAACGGAGCCCGCCAAGGCTCACTGTACCGGGACGGAAGCTTACCTGTACGAAAGGTCTCTGTCACCTCTTGCCGCCACGTGCGCGTTCTTTGCTCAATAGTTCCTTGCATTTCTGTCACCCTCATAATTCTATTTCCTTTCCATGCAACTCCCTGCGCAGGAAAGGCGCCAGTACAGACAGAGTCGATGTGTACCTCAGTCCGCTTAAGCAAGAAGTAATGCTTGACACGGCCTTGTCGATTTACTTTCAGACACGATGGGCCATACTACATAATACTTTTTTTGGTCAGCTTGGTAGGCTTATTGTCTTATTTCGCTTTAGCCAACTAGCTACTCCTGCAGCGTCCGGGTACCCAAGTGGATGTTTCTAAGTGTGGTCACGTTTTCTTCGACCGTCATTACATAACTCTGCTGAAAATACCCAGAAGGAGAACCGGGGTCTCTTCGCCCCACGCCGTGAATACCTCATCAGTCACCGGTCTCGTTGGGTCTCAATCTTTCTCAATCGGCTGTCAGGCCACTTGCAGGGGCACCCGGAGCCGATTGACGCTCCGGTGATTCCTAAAGTGCACCGCCACATCGCCTGGATGCTATTCGGGGCTGACAATCTGCTGCTGCAAGGCGGCCAGCCGGTAGCCGGAGGCTGGAACCTCAGGAAGCGCCGCAGTGCCCGGCCCGTTGTACCTTGCCGTTGATCTCCAGGGCGATACAGGCCCAGTTCTTGTTGACTCCACATGTCGCAGTTGGCGAGATCATAAGGGCTGCCTCCGTCCAGTCAACCAATGCCATATTCTCTTAACTTTGCCTTCAAGTACTTGGCGGCAGCATTGCCCCGGAGCCTTCGGCCGGGATCACGGCACGTCTCTCCTACGACCCGAATCTCGTCGAGATCCGTAGAGATACGCAGCCCCTTCTTCGATGGCCCGGGCCACATGAACATGGGCTTCCCCACCCATGCCGCCAGCGGGCCCGGGTGGGGGAGGAGTTGGGCGCCCGCGTGGAGAAGGGGATGCCCGGAGGTGTCAAGCAGTGCCCGAAACCATGACCGCGTACCACCGGTGGCTCGAACACCCGTACTTCAGCGCAGCCACCCGACAGGAGCTGGCGGCCCTGGCCGACAACCCGACCGAAATCGCTGACCGCTTCTACCGCCATCTCGAATTCGGCACTGGCGGCCTGCGCGGCCTGATCGGCGCCGGAACCAACCGCATGAACCGCTACACCGTCCGCCACGCCACGCAGGGCCTGGCGGACTACATCGCGACCTGCGGCAACGCAGCCAAACAAAAGGGCGTCGTCATCGCACACGACTCCCGCCACTACTCGCCCGACTTCGCCAAAGAAGCCGCCCTCACACTGGCCGCGAACGGCATCACCGCCTACCTGTGGGAGAGCCTGCGCCCAACCCCCATACTCTCCTTCGCAGTAAGGGAACTGCAGGCCATCGCCGGCATCGTCATCACCGCCAGCCACAACCCCCCGGAATACAACGGCTACAAGGCATACTGGGAAGACGGCGGCCAGGTCCCCCCCGAGCGAGCCGAACAGATCCAGGCCCAAATCCGGGCCATCACCGACATCACCACCATCCACCCCCTGCCCGAAGCGGAAGCGCAGGCCAGGGGCCTGCTAAAACCGGTCCCCCGGGAAGTGGACCAGGCCTACCAGAACCGCCTGCTCAGCCTGCTCACCACCCCAACAGAGCAACGGCAAGCCTGCCGGATCCTGTACACCCCCCTGCACGGCAGCGGCAACATCCCCGTCCGGCAGGCCCTCACCGCCGCCGGCTTCCAGGTCAGCGTGGTCCCGCAGCAGGAACAGCCAGACCCCAACTTCTCCACCGTCGGCTACCCGAACCCGGAAGAGCCGGCCGTCTTCACCCTCGCCCTGCAGCAGGCCAGGCAGGAAACCCCAGACGTCATCATGGCCACCGACCCGGACGCCGACCGCCTGGGCGTCATGGCCCGCGACAGCAGCGGCGAATACCGCCTGCTCACCGGCAACCAGATCGGCGCGCTAATGGTGCACCACATCCTTCGGAGCCAGAAAGCAGGGGGCACCCTGCCCGCCAACGGCGCCGTCATCAAGACCATCGCCACCTCGAACATGATCGCCCCGCTCTGCCGGGCCCACGGGGTCCGACTCATAGACACGCATACGGGCTTCAAGTTCATCGGCGACAAAATCCACGAATTTGAGCAGACCGGCGCCCACACCTTCCTGTTCGGGTTCGAAGAAAGCTACGGCTTCCTGGGCGCCACCTTCGTCCGCGACAAGGACGCCGTCATGGCCGCGCTGCTGGTCGCCGAGGCCGCCGCCTGGCACCAGGCCCGGGGCCACACCCTGTACACGGCCCTGGAGCAAATCTGGCAGCAATGCGGCCACTTCCGGGAAGACCTGCACAACGTCAACCTCCCCGGGCAGGAAGGCCAGGCCCAAATCGCCGACATGATCGACCGGCTCCGCCGCGAACCGCCTGCCAGCCTGGCCGGGCTGCCGGTGGCCTTCCGGGACGACTACAAGACCGGCGAGGGCATGGACGCCGCCACCGGCGCCACCTACACCCTGGCCCTCAGCCGGGCCAACGTACTGCACTACCGCTTCGCCGACGGCGGCTTCGTCATGGTCCGCCCGTCCGGCACCGAGCCCAAGCTCAAAATCTACTTCTCCGTCACCGGCACCGACCCGGCACAGGCCGAGCAGCGGCTGCGCGCCGTAAAGGCCGCCATGCTCGACATCATGGGCCTGGCATAAGCAAGGCGTCAGAAAACGCCCCACCGGCGGCAAACTGCCGCTCACCCGCCCTGAATGGCAGCCACGGGCAGATGAACGGCGCGGCCGCCGCCCCGCGGCACCTGATTCGGGCGGCGAACTGCAAGTGAACGCTAAAACCATGCGCTTGGCAGCCAGGTGCCAGTCGAAAGTGGGACCGGCCGGTATAATCATCCTCAACAAAGGCCAATCTCGGGGCGCCGGCCCCGGTGGCACAAAGGGGAAAACGGCCATGCTCACGACCATCCACAGCACGCAGGAGACGCCGTTCCTGGCTGCCGCCTGGCAGGTCGGAACCGAATTGTTTACCGCATCCGGCCCGCAGGACTGTCTGCCCCAGTGGAAGCCAGACAACGACTGGGTCAGCCTGGGCGTGGCGCCGCCTACCGGGCAGCGGGTGGCCGTAGTCGGCTCCGGTCCCGCCGGCCTGGCCTGTGCCGCCTACCTGGCAGCCCGCGGCCATCGGGTCACCGTCTTCCCGGCCACGCCGGCCCCCCTGCCTGCGGACATCAGCGCCGCCGTCCAGGCCCGGCTGGAGTCCATGGGCGTGGAGTTCTGCGGCAACGTGGCGGGCACGCACCTGACCGCTGACCACCTGCTAGACACCCGGGGCTACGACGCCGTCTACAGCGGCGACGTTGCCGCCACCCGGCCCGGGGTCTTTGCCGCCGGCGGGGCGGCCACTGATTCCGTCGGAATGACCCTGGCCATCGGCGCCGGCCACCAGGCGGCCCGGGCCATCCACGCCTACCTGCACGGCCAGCAATAACAGCGACCGAGACCCGGCCGTGAGCCACCGCCGGGCCGGCCAGCCTGCCGCATCCTGAACACCCCTGTGCACGGCAGCGGCAACATCCCCGTCAGACAGGCCATCACCGAAAACGCCCCTCAGCCGAGGGGCGTTTTCGCATGTGGTACGCCCGGCATGTGCGTCAACTTGTCGGTGAGAGTCCGATATGGGCCAGGCAGTCCGGCCCATTAGCCAGAGGCAAGGGCGTCCGCTGCGAGGCGGAATCTGGAGGAAGCCCGAGGCCAAGCCACGTGCGACTGCCAGTGAGTGCCTGGCAGCCTCCATGGCAGGTGGGTTCAAGTCCCACTGGTTCTCGCGCCATCAGGGCCGAGCGACGCCCTGGCTTGGAAAGATTACCCAACGCTGTACTTCTCCGTTAGCGGTACTGACGAGACGGATGCCCGGGGCCGGATGGCAGACGTCAGGGCCGCCACGCTGGACATGATGGGTCTCGCCTGAGATAAGGTTGCGCTCTGCCGCCCAGGCTCTGGCACAACCCGGACTACATGATATACTCAAGCCAGAGATGCCGAGTCCCATGCAGCCTGAACGGATTGTGCGCACGATGGCCGACCTGAAAAAGGCTCTGGCCGACCTGGAACGTGAAGGTAGGACGATCCTGAACGTTGGCGGGCGGAAAGTCCTCCTGCTCCCATTGGACCCAACGGATGACCTGACCGACGATGAGTATGAAGGCATGCTCAGCCATCCTGTGGTGAAGGCGAGGCTCGAGAAGGCGGTAGCCCAGGTGGACGCCGGTTTGGGTATTCCGGACAAAGACTTGGACGATTTCTTCAATGGCAAGGAAAAATAGGCTGAAGCTCGTCTGGGCGCCCCAGGCGCTCGATAGCCTGCGCGAAATTCAGAAGCGGGAGAAGCGACAGCTGCTGCGTAACGGTGCGCGCTTGCTTGCAGCATATCCAGAGATGCATCGCCTCCGGCGGACCCGCACCTGGGGACTGGTCGGACTCTTGCGAGTGAGTCCGTTTGTCGCCGTCTATCGTGTCGCAGGTCAGGAACTCCAAATTGCACCGACCGTGATTCGGCCGTGGGCCACCGCCGGGCCGGCCGGCCTGCCGCATCCTGAACACCCCGACGCACGGCAGTGGCAACATCCCCTTCAGACAGGCCATCACCGAAAACGCCCCTCAGCCGAGGGGCGTTTTTGCATGTGCCTGGCCCCAGCTACGGCAACCCGTTCCCATGCTGTCCAGCCCGCCCGCCCTGATGGAGGAAAAGCCAGATCTGCACCGAACAACATGAACGAACCTCATCCTGGCATACACACGAGCACGCAATGAGGGCATGAGAAATGAAAGTCTGTATCATCGGGCTCGGTTATATCGGCTTTCCAACCGCTTGCCTGATTGGCCACGCCGGGCACGAAGCGGTGGGTGTGGACATCGATCCATCCATTGTGGAGCGGCTCAGTCGGGGCGACCTGCCCATGGTCAATGAGCAGGGTCTCACCGCACTGGCTCAGGGCGTACTGGAGTCGGGCCGGTTGCGACTCGGCACCAGGGCGGAGGCGGCCGATGTCTTCATCATTGCCGTGCCCACACCGGTGCGTCACCTGGGACAACCTGCCGGCCACGGGGTGGTAAGTGATCCCCACACCGCCGATCTTTCCTACGTTGAAGTGGCCTGCCGGGGCATCAGCCCCCATGTCCGGCCGGGAAACCTGGTCATTCTGGAATCAACCGTGCCGCCCCGCACCACCGAAAAGGTGGTTCGCTCGGCCCTGGCCCAGGCGGGAGTCGACGTATCAGCCGTCGATTTTGCCCATGCTCCCGAGCGGGTCCTTCCGGGCAACATCCTGTATGAACTGGTACATAACAGCCGGATTGTGGGCGGGCTCACCCCGCAGGCGAGTCAGCGAGCCGGCGACTTTTACCGCACCTTTGTCCAGGGCGAGGTGGTGGCCACCGACGCCACAACGGCTGAACTGGTCAAACTCATGGAAAACACCTTCCGGGACACCAACATTGCTTTGGCCAACGAGTTTGCCCGTGTCTGTGAACACCTCGAAGTGGACGTCTGGGAGGCCATTGCGCTGGCCAACCGCCATCCGCGCGTTCAATTCATGCACCCCGGGCCCGGTGTGGGTGGCCACTGCATCGCCGTTGACCCCTATTTCATCATCGCCGCCGCTCCTGGCCTGACTCCGCTCATCCAAACTGCCCGGCAAATCAACCGGCAGATGCCCATGCATGTGGTTGAGCTTTTTCAGGCGCTCACCACCGGGGAATCCGTCGGCAAGGTCGCCGTCCTCGGCGCCGCCTATAAGGCAGATGTGGCCGATGAGCGGGAAAGCCCGGCTCTACAGGTCGCCGGACTCCTGGCCAACGCCGGCTATACGGTGGTCATTCATGATCCCCATGTCCGGCGGTTTAGCCGTCCCCTTCCGGATGTTCTCAGCGGGGCCGATGCCATGATCCTGCTGACGGATCACACCGAGTACAGGCGGCTCGATCCCAGCCTGGCCGCCGGCCTGATGTCAAACCGGTTCCTTCTGGACACCCGGGGCCACCTGGATGCGGCCCGGTGGCGGGCGGCGGGATTCCGTGTCATGAAACTCGGGTCAGGGAAATGAGCCCCCCAGCCAAGTGCCTGGCTGCCACACGCCCCTCAAGGCCGGGCCTTGTTCCTGGTGGCTGACCCACCGGGACTGAGATTGCAAAAATATGTATGTCTATATCGAACCTATCGACTCACTTTTGCGTGTATAACATTGGGAATACCCAGTGGCCGCCGGGGAACCCCGGCGGTTCTTTACATCAACCTCTTCATCCGAAGGAGTCGGTCGCATGGAGAAACTGTCCGGCGGAAAGGTGCACCGCATGGATCCGAACCGCCCCACCCTGGCCCCCCAGGCCAGCGATCCGTTCCTGAAGGCATGGCTTCCCGGCAGCCTCTGGCTCAGTTCCGGTGCCTGTTCCCTGCTTCAGTGGACCGCCGAGTCCAACAATCTGGGGCCCCGCCCGACCCATGGCGAAGTCTTTGTGCGTGAACTGGAAGATGGCACCCGTTTCATCGGCGTGGCGGTCAGGGTCTTGGACGAAAGCCGGCGGGTCGAGTTTCAGTGGGCCAGGATACAGCAGGCCATCCTGATCAAGGGGCTGGACCAGGTGTTTGCCGACGCCCGGCTGGACATGAATTCGGAGTATGTCTACAGCATGTTGTGCGACCGGGCCGAAGACGAGGAATATGGCCTGTGTGTGGTGGCCAAATGGACGAAAGCCCGGGCCGCCAGAGTCAATCAGCGGAATGCGGCCGGCTCCGCCGAACAGACACCGGACGAGGAACCGATCGCTTCGGTCGCCACCGCCGACTGACCCCGGCGACCCTGACCGACCTGTTGACAGCCGAATAGTCCCCGAGAACAGGTCATGGACAGCCGCATAGTCTCCGATGGGTGGTCATGGACAGCCGCATAGTCTCCGATGGGTGGTCATGGACAGCCGCATAGTCTCCGATGGGTGGTCATGGACAGCCG
>JAKFDK010000054.1:0-5526 GCA_036676195.1 Clostridia bacterium
TGACGCCGTCGCGGTTGAAGCCGTAGAACGGGCCGGAGGCCACCGCGTGGAAGAACTCCGCTCGGTTCGAGGAGAGCGCGTCGCGGAAGCCGTCGAAGACCGAGATGGGCACGCCGTCGGGGTGATTAGAGGTCTGCACCATCAGTGGGGGCACTGCGGCGACCAGGACGGCTCTGAGGCGCCGCTGGTAAGCCAATGCGCCGATCTGAGCCATGTGCATGATCTCCAGGTCTTCCGGGTCCCCGGCGCCGGACCGGTCGATGTCCGGTTCGACTTTGTCTACCGCGAGGCCCTCTATAACAACGAACTCGGCGTGTTTGCCGTCGATGACCCCACGGGCGCCATCGGGGCGCTGCATCCCGGTGACCGCGGTTATCCGGCGGCCGTCTGGGGCAGGGCCCAGGTCATCTTCCACAGCGGGTCTGAGCCGTTCTACCCGGACGTCACCCTGCACCTGAACGGCGGCGACTACCTGGTGTTCTTCCTGGTCCAGAACAGCAACCTGGCCGCAGTACGGGTCCACAATCCGAAAAACCGGCCCGGCCGCACACCGCTGGTCTTTTTCTCTCTGGACCGGCTAAACCCCGACCGGACCGACCACTTCACCGCCTTTACCCATGCGGCGCAGCGGTACTTCCAGTTCGGCTTTGAAGATCTGACCGGCGGCGGCGACCGGGACTTTGATGATCTCGTGTTTAACATCACGCCGGCCCTGCTGCCTACCGGCCTGACAGTGCACAAAACGGCAGACAGCGCCACCGCCGATGCCGGCACCGCCGGCGGCTACACCATCAGTGTGGGCAACACCGCTCCGGCACCGGTCACGGTTGACGCCATTTCGGACACGCTGCCCGCCGGCTTCACCTACCAGCCGGGGTCAACGTCAGGCGCCACAGCCGCAGAACCAGCCGTGGCCGGGCATACCCTGACCTGGGCCGGGCCGTTCACTGTGCCGGCCGGCGGCAGCCTCTCCCTGCACTTCGGCGTGCAGGTGGCGACAACGCCGGGGGATTACTTCAACAACGCCACCGTGCTGGTGAGCGGCGTAGCGGTGGCCACCACCGGTGACACGGCCCGTATCACCGTGGTCATCCCGGCCTGCGCCCGCGCCGAACCGGAGCTGACCTGGCTGGCGCCCCTGGACCCGGCGGCCCCGTATGACCTGCCGCCGGGCGCCACCCTGCCGGTCCGCTTCCGGTGGGGCACCTGCACTGACTTCATCCGCGACGAATCGGTGCGGATCGTGATCCGCGACCCGCAACAACCAGATCAGCCGATTACGGGCTGGGCCTATGCCGTGGATATTGCCATTGACGAGGCGGCCGCCGAATACCGCGTGGACTTCCGTTCGGCCGAGTACAACCTGACCCCCGGCCGCTCGCTGGCGGTGGACGTGTACATGGGCGACCAGGTCGTCGGCCGGGCCTGGTTCCGCGTGGCGCCCTGAGTGGCTTTTCCGATACCGATCAGCGGGCGCGTATGTGCGAGCGTGGCGGCGGTAAATGCTATGCATCACCCGGAGGTGATGAACATGGCGGAGAATCGGCAGGGTGGCCTGCAGCAAAAGGCCGAACAGATCCGACAGCAGGTCAAGGCCGGCACCAACCCGGTCCAGGCAGTGAATGAAACCCTGGGCACGGAAACCAATGGCATCGCCGCCCAGGAGGCCATGGGCAACCGCACCGGCGTGGCCGAGGATATCGACAACCAAAACCTGATCGAGATGAACCAGTAATTCGGCCGCCGTCCCGGAAGAGACAGCCATGGCAAGCGCCCCGCCAGAGCTCTGGCGGGGCGCCGGCGCGGTGGACCTACCCCTCTTCCCCCTCCGGGCAGGCGCCGTCCAGGCGGGTACGCCCCACCCAGCGGCGGGAATGCTCCAGCAACCCCTGGTCGCTCTGGCGTTCAGCCGCCACCATGGCCCGCAGGCGCTGGCGCTTCTGGGGCGTGGCTTCAGGAGTACGGTTGTGGCTGGCGTGCAGGTGCTCCGGGTAGTCCTCCTCCACCGGGCAGCTCTCAAAGCAGCGCGGGCAGGCGGCATACGCGCCCACCCCTGTGCGCAGCGCCTGCCACACATCCACCGATTCCATGGAGTGAATCACGGCGTGTCGCTCCTCCGGCGCCGCATTCAACAGCTTGCTGGTGTGGGCCATCCAGGCGGCGGTGCCGGCCTGCTGGGCACAGGTGGAGCAGGCGGATTTATTCAGGCCCCAGTGTTTGACAGCGTCCGGGGGACGGCGAGCAGGCAGCGCCCGCACTGCGGCCCCAGGCAGAGGGCCTCGGCCATGGGGCCGTCAACCTCCAGTTCCAGGTCAGTCAGCACCGCCGCCACATAGACCCGCGGCCCGAACCGCGGGGTAATCAGCACCATGTTCAGGCCCAGGGTGCCCAGGCCGGCCTCCACGGCGGCGTGACGCAGGGACAGCGAACCATAGGTACCCCGCTTGAGGCGGCTGTCTGTAACCTGCTGGGGCACCGGGGTGGCATGGCCGCCGTTGTCCTCAATGAAACAGGTCAGGTCATAGGCGATATCGTCCAGCCGGTTCATGACATGATGCGGGGTCGCCCGCTTCACCAGTTGGTCCAGGCTGCGGTAGGCCCCCCAGGGCATGCGCTTGGCCACCACAATCACCGACCGGCAGTCCGGCCACAGGCGGCCCGGGGTCTGAGGCCACTGCGGGTCTGGCGGGTGCTCGTTCATGTGTGCAGCAGAGGCAACGCCGACCAGGTCGGCCCCCAATGCCCGGGCTTTTTCTTTGACGCTGGCTGCGATCAATTCAGGCATGGTATGATCTCCCCTTGTGCATGTTTGGGCCGGGGCTTGCCCCCGGCAGTTGGCTAGCCCTGATCCTTGAAGGCCTCAAAGGTCTGCAGGCGCTTCACGAACAGCCTGCCGGTCCCCGACGATCTGGCCGCCGTGTTTAGTAAAGTTCTCGCTGAACGCATCGGCGCTCTCGTGCCCAAAGGCGTAGTCGGCGGCGATAATATACGCCTTTTTTCCCACGTTCTCGGCCGCCCACTGGCCCAGAGGGTAACTGAGCTGCCAGGAGGTAAAGGACGACCGCCTCACGTAGGGACTGCGCTTCTTGCGGGTCAGGTCGTTGCCACCGGCGAGGGCACAGACGAAGGACACCTTGGCTTCATGCACCAGGTCCCGGAGGGCATAGGCCGCACTGGTATTGACCACACCCGTCAGCAGGTGTACTTTGTCACTCTCAATGAGCTTGCGGGCCTTGCGCATGGCCGCTTCGGCGGTCTGCTCCTCATCTTCGGTGATGACCTGGATCTTCCGGCCGCCTGCGGTATAGTTGGCGCTGGCTACCGCCCAGGGGGCTGACGGCACCCCCTGGGCGGTAGCTTGATCACACCTCTGCCCGCAGGCTGAGGTGTCGATTGAATCTGCCTATACGACAACACGGTTCGACACACGGGCAAACGTGTGTTTTGGTAGAGTATGGGTGCAGGGGGGCAGGGGACTCCGAACCCGACAAGGGGGTGGAGGCTCAATGCTACTCCGTCGCTGACTCGTAACCGCAATTATTGTCGCCGTCGTCACAGAGGTGGCCCGCACCCTCATCGACAGGGTGCTGGGTTAACCGGACCAGGAGTCGCCCAGATATTTGCTCTTGTTCTGTAGCCCCTGTCCCTCCCTGCACCCATTATCTTACCCAAACAGCGTGCGCTTCATCAGGAAGGATATGATAAAACCGCTCGGTTTTTGTCGAGCGGTTCCAGGGGAACGCAGGTTCTGTCATTATTTGGGCGATGGGAGACTCGGCCTCTGTGCGGAGGTGAGTTACCGTGCTGCCACGTTGGGTTCGCAAGGTCATTCTGACCGTGCTTCTCACCGAGGTGACCCGGTTCCTTATCCACGCTGTTCTTAGCCAAACCGGACCAAGCGTCCCGTACCATTGATACGGGCTGCCGCAGCAGCTCCCCCTCATTCCTTATCGTAGACACTCGGGAAATCTGGACGCTGCTTTGGGACTAGGTTGTAAAGACCCGGTCCCTTTGCTGTTTCCTCCAAAACTCCCGGTGCACTCCAAGTCCATGTGCGGCGCCCCCCCACGGATCCCGGCGACCTGCTCCGCTGCTGGCTCTGCAGGCGCCAGCCCGTACGGGAAGCGGGTCTGCAAGTGCAAGGTACAAGGAAACAAATCCTGCCAGTGCCTCCGGGCCTACTCCGACCCCGACGCCTCCCGGGGCTGGGACAGTTACCGGGACTGCTGGTTCTACGGCCGCCATCTCTACGAATGGACCGCCGCCGACAGCCCCCACGACCTGCCCATTCGGCCTACCCAGCGCTTCCCGCGTCATCCGTCCACCTTAAGATGGAAACTTGCTATCCCATTTCCCGAGCCCCTTCCTTATCTTACCCGACCCCGGCAAGCTATGTAACGGCCGGACAGCGATCTTGCCAACCCGTAGCGGCAGGCGCCACCGGAAAAAAGGCCGACACCGCGGCCGTGTACTGGACAGCCAGCACGTGGTTCCGTGACAATGGGGAAGTGAACGGGCCAGAGGAGGAACCGACATGAGCATGACCATCAAACTCAGCCGCAAAGTGATGAAACAGGCTTTAAGTCAAATTTACCCCGCCGAGTTCTCCGCCCGCACCGAGATTGTCATCATGAAAGTGATCCGGCCCGGAGACCCCGCCGGTTTTTTCCCCGGCATGCCGCCCCAGGTGCATCAGGCCTGGGCCTTCTACACAGCGTTTGACCACGAGTGCACCCTGGTCTTTGACGAGGCTGATGTGGCCGAGGTCATCCTGCATCCGTACCGGTGCGATAACTGGCTGGACAGCCAGGGACGGTGGCGCACCGAACCGGGCGGCCGGTTACGGGGCGGGGGCCAGGACCCGGACTTCCATCCTGACCGCCGGTGCTCGGCGCAGCCGGAGCCCTGTCCGGAGTGCCACGACCTGTTTGCGGCTGAGCAGGCCAAATTTGCCGGCAGCCCATTCAAGGTAACGATCCGCTGACCAAGTCCGGTCAGGTTGCCAGCCCAGCGCCAGGCCCAGTTCGACCGCCGGTCGAGCTGGGCCGTGCCGTTTGTGCGGGGTCCGTCAGGGCGCACGCCCCAGCACATCCCCCACCAACCAGAGGAGCAGGTGCCAACGCCACACATAACATGGCGAAAGCATGGGAGGTAGACAGTGTGTTCTATAGTCCAGGTTACCTGGCGGCCCTCCCGGCACCTGCGGCCGTCCGCTCACCTGCCGCCTTTGGCGCACCGATCGCGTTTGGCGCCCCGCCGACTTTTGGCTCACCGGTAGCGTTTGTCGCCCCCCCGGCCTTGGGTTCGCCTCTGGCCTTGGGTTCGCCTCTGGCCTTGGGTTCGCCTCTGGCCTTTGGTTCGCCCCTGGCCTTGGGCGCTCCCGCCGCGTTTGGTTCGCCCCTGGCCTTTGGCGCTCCCGCCGCCTTTGCAGCCCCGGCAGCCTTTGGCGCTCCCGCCGCCTTTGCAGCCCCGGCAGCCTATGGCGCTCCCGCTGCCTTTGCAGCCCCGGCAGCCTATGGCGCCCCC